>JBIKTR010000020.1:0-24315 GCA_044348005.1 Vampirovibrionales bacterium
CATTTCAAAGATGCTGAATCAAGTGTCCTCCCGAATAATCGCTATTTTGTGAGTATTTTGCCTGTAAATTCCCTGTTATTCTTGTATGGCAAGAATATTATCAGTTTTCTCCTCCACCACTTTCCTTTAAGAACCAGTCATAGAAATCCTTTGCAGGATTTACGCTCAAGAAACGCCGTGTGTGGGGGTCTAGCTGTCGTGACTAGACTTCCCCAAATAAAAGGCGTTCGACGTCGGCTTTGGCGGAGGCGAGGGCGTGGCTGGCTTCGCTTTCAAGTTGCTTGGCACGAGCCAAGCGGGCTTGGACTTCTTCGGCAATCGCATTCTGTAGCGGTCGGGGTGGGAGGGGGACTATAATTTCACCTACTTCTTCTAGGTTAATGTTCGCCCTTGCTACAGGACGACTTATAGCATTTAATACGTTTTGCCCTATCTCACTTTTTAAATAAGCAGACAAGTATTGCGGATTTATAGAAATCTCTTTTTTTAAACGAACGCCTGCGATCGCCTGATTGATATTTGCCTCATGTGCAAAATGATATACACCTACGGAACCAATAGTTGCACCTACAATAGCAATGAGAACATCGTCCTTTTTCAATTTAGAGCCTTTCATTTTTTTGTGGTGAACGTCTTTATCAAGATACAGCTTTGGGGCTTTAGGAACAGAGCCATCCTTAGTTATTTCACCACTTCGGTAAAAGGGAATACCTTCACCTTTTTGGACGTAAGCATCACTTCCTGAAAGCGGCGTAACACCTGAAAAAATACGTTCAGATAACTCTGATATTCTTTTGCCGTTAAGGTCTTTTAATTTTTGAAACAATACTTTGTGATAGGGAATGTTATAATGAACATCCAAACGCTTATTAACCTGCGAGCTTGAAACGGCGAAGCACAAGCGTTTTTCAACGGTGGGTAGGGTAATGCCTAGTTGTTCTAGCACATAAGCGTCAATGCTTTGACGCAAGGCGGTGGCTTCGGCTTCTTTGCTTTGTTTGGTGGCGTGGGCGTCTTGCATCAGCTCCACGATGTGGGTTTGCACGTCCATTGGCGGGCGTATGATAGGAATTTCTTTCAATACTTCTTGACTTATGTGTCCCATTATTGCACCTGTAGCTATGCTTTTAATATAGCTTTGAACAGTATCAGTATTGATATATATGGCACAGTACCTAGGTGAAATCAGATCTGTATTGAGCGTTATTTTGAAAATTTCTGAAGAAATGACTGCATTTTGATGACTTGCATTTATAGGGGAAGCCACACCAAAAGTTCCTTTGCGAGTCATTAAAAGGTCAGTTTTTGCATTTAATTTAATTGGTTTTTTATCGTGATTTTCTTTTAAAAATTTAATTTTTAATAACTCGATATAATTTTCCTTAACGTTGGCAACTCTAATATAAGGAATGTTCCCTTCTTCATAAAAGTTTCGAGTATCTAAACCATTGATAATGTTAATTGATAAATTTTCTAGACTTGTAAAAGTATATGAACTTCTTTTGATTTTATTCAAGTTAAGTCTGTGTAATGGTAGATAAAAATTAGCATCCAAACGTTTTTCGATTTCGCCCTGATTGACCACAAAAATGCGGTTTTCCCAATCAGGGCTTACATAAAATTTGCGGGGTTCGCCTTAAAGGCTAGGTACTGCGTAAATATCTCGTCTAGGTCGTTGTGGGCATCGTCTCGACCTGTGGCGTCGTAGCCGATGCGTTCAGCGATTGCCATAAAAATGGGGGTGTCTTTTAAGGTTTCGTTTTCACCTTTGCGTCTTAAAAATACCACGCTTGATTTCACGCCTGCCCCATAATGGCTAAACGCAAATTGAGGAATCGACACCACCGCCAAGATTTGGCATCGTTCCATGATGAAGTCTCGCACATATTGCAAGCTACTGTTGGTTAAAATGCCGTCGGGCAAGACAAGGGCTAAATAACCGTCTTTCGGTTTAACGAAGTTTATGCACCGTTCAATGAATAAAATCTCGGTTTTTTGGTTTTTCTTGCCTTTGCCTAGTTTGTAGCTTTCCAATAAATCCCCTTTTTCACTGCCTTTAATGGTCGCTCCAAAGGGTGGGTTGGTGAGTACCATATCAAAGTAATCGGCTTTAAAATCCTTGTGATACTGGGTAATATCTGCCATTTTGTCCAGTGAACTGGTGCTAATGACGTTGGTATGTCCGTCATCATGAATAATCATGTTCATTTTACAGACTCGGGCAATTCTATCGCTAACTTCAATACCATATAAGTTTTCTTTAGCAAAATTATGCCAATGCTTATGGCGTTCTACAGGATCTTGAATGTGAGTGTCGGCGAACTTACGCACGGCATCTAGGGCGTAAAGCAAGAAGCCTCCGCTTCCACAAGCAGGGTCTAGCACGTTAAACTTATCAGGATGTTCCAGAATTTTTCTGTCCGATTCATTTTTGACTATGGCTTCAAACATCATTTTTACGGTGAACTCAATCACTTTTCTTGGGGTGAAGTACTGCCCCATTTTCCCCTTGAAAAAATCCCCTAAGAACCTCTCAAATGCTACACCTTTGGTGTCTAAATCTGTGCCGACAAAGTTAATCCCTTGAATGTGTTCCACGACTTGAAAAATAATGGCGTCATCCAACTGTATATCGCCTTGAAAGACTTCGGCATCTTGCTTTTTAGCCTCGTTGTAGATGTCTTTAATTCGCTTGGCGACTGTCGTAGGAGATTCATGCGTTCCGATTTGAAACTTATAAATACTACCTTCATATTTATTGGTATCTTTTTCGTCTTGAAGTTTACAAAACAACAATTTAGAAACTTCGTCAAATGCAGTAGTCGGATCGATTTTACCGCCTTGCCAAATGGTGTCGTGGCATTTTTCAAGGGATGCGATGAGTTCTTCACGGCTCACGATTTTAGGTTCTAGGTTGCCCTTGCTAAACTTGTACTTGGGGGGCTTGCCGTAATGCGTGGGAATATCCGCCAAAATGTTATGTTCACGTTCTGCCCCTGAATAATCCGCCAAAATGTTATGTTCACGTTCTGCCCCTGAATAATCCGCCACGTTATAAAACGAACGTGTATTGCCTGCCACTACAGCGGTAAACTTGGCTCCCAAGATATTGGCATAACTAAAGGATTGTTCGACAGCTTGATTAAACTCGGAATCGGTGATTTTATCCTTCTTGCATTCCACCACTAAATAGGGGTGTCCGTCTTTGGTATAAAGCACTATATCCGCAGAAATTTTATTTATCCCACTTTGTATACTCACTTCAAGGGAAATGTCCTTAGCGTCGTATCCGTATTGTAGGATGAGATCGCAGAAATAGGAGGCTCTTACTTTTTCTTCGGGGTCTTTGTAGTTGTAGGTTTTGCTTTCTTTGGCGTGATAGGTGATTTTTTCTCGATCGCCTTCGGTGTGGAGCTTGATAATGCCTTGATTTTGTCCCACTTGAATATAATCGGTATTGGTAACGGTGGCTTGTGTCATGGGGGCTTGTCCTTCTTTATTTGACGCATGAGTGCCATTTTAGCATCAACAAAACGAGAAGGCATCAATGCTTTTAAAAGCGTTTTGCCAGTTGCTTGGTGAATCGCGGATTGCCCGCTGATGTCCTGCCAACGACGAATCGTGGTATCCACATAGAGGGGTTCTAGCTCCATACCGTAGCAAATCCGTCCGCATTGTTCTGCGGCGATTAAAGTGGTCCCTGAGCCTAGAAAGGCATCGAGTATGATTTGCCAAGGCAAACGCCACGCAGGGGGCGTGCATTACACCAGCGAAGCCGACATTTTTCAGATTTTACAGCCCACCGTCATTCAATACTGGCAAGAAAAAATAATGCTTGTGCAGGACGAAACGCCCCCAGCCGAACAAAGCCAAGCGTACAAAGCCTTGTTGGAAGAAATAAGAGCCTACCGTATTTTAGATCCTGCTTGCGGAAGCGGAAACTTCCTGTACATGGCATTTATTGAGCTAAAACGCCTTGAAAAAACCTTGATTGAAGCGTACACGGCGAGTACCCCCACGCCTGAAGAGGCGTACACCCACAGTAGCGTCAATTCTAAGCAGTTTTTTGGGTTGGATGTCAACCATTTCGCCGTGGAACTGGCTAAATTGACCCTTGAAATCGGACGCAAAAAAGCCGTGGATGAATTACATTTAGATGAAAACGTCTTACCCCTCAATAACCTGCAAGACAACCTAATTTGTGCCGATGCCTTGTTTAGCGAATGGCCCGAAGCAGACGCCATTATAGGCAACCCGCCGTTTATTGGCGGTAAAAAAATACGGAGCGAACTCGGCGACACGTACGGTTAAAACGTTTTCCCGTGTGTTCTCCTATGAGCCGTTGACCTACAAATGAATAGCCAAATGCTCGTATTAAAGGTGTATCAAACCCACATTCATCTACATAAACCAAGTCTTTCGGATTCTTTCTTTCAAGAGTCTGGACAAATTTTAGTCTTTGTTCTTCATTTCGCTCTTGGTAAAGCATCGTTTTTTTTACGGCTGATGCCGAGTCGTTTAAGTCCGTAGCTAATTGTAGCCGGACTTACCTTTAAGTCTTTTGCTCTTTCATCGTGATAGGCTCCAGGGTCTTTTTGGACATGGTCTTGAAGATGTTCTAAATTGAGTTTCCATGGTTTTTTAGGTCCTGCTTTTTGGGGGACTAGGCTTTCTGCATTACACCAACGTTCTAGGGTACTTCGCCCAATGCGGAATAGTTTAGCCAGGTGGCTTTTCTTTTCGCCTTCTTTAAATCGTTTTACCACACGCTTACGAAAATCAACGCTATACATAAATTATCCATTCTACAAACTATTACAATCTATATTGTACCAAAGTCTTTTGAATTGGCTATAATAAAGCACGCTCTTCTTCAAAAATAAAAAATACCGATGATCAGACTTGAACTGATAAGGATCTCTCCGCTCGATTTTGAGTCGAGTGCGTCTACCATTCCGCCACATCGGCATTTTGCTTTATGTAAGGCACAAAGGCCTGTTGACTTGACTTTAAGCATATGGCGAACATAATAGAAATGCAAGCCTTTTTTAGGTGAATCGTAAGGAACATGCCCATGCCTTTTGCAGAAGACTCTTTTGAGTTTGATGAAAAAGAAACCAAACGCCAGCAACAGCGCAAATTGCTGCGGCGCTATATGAAGCAATTTCACTTGTTTCGCACGCCGTTTTTTAAGGCATCAAGGGGGGGGGCGTCGCATTATGGGTTTGGGGCCACGTCGTTTTTGGCATCGGTGGGCTTTGCCTTGGAAGGCTTAAAGTTCGCCTTTGAACAGGAACGCAACTTTCGCTTGGATTGTTACCTAATTGCTGGGGCGATTACGTTGGGGGTGTTGTTTCAAATTACGTTAGCGGAATGGGCGATTTTGCTTCAAATGGCGGGGTTTGTGTTGTTTGCGGAATTGGCGAATACGGTGGTGGAATGGCTGGTGGATTTGTTGACCCTAGGCCAGTTTGACTTGCGTGCCAAGCGGATTAAAGACATCGCTGCGGGGGCGTGTTTGGTGGTAGCCCTGGCCAGTTATGGCGTGGTGGCGATCATTTTCTTGCCGTATGTAAAGCCCTTGCTCAACGCCCTAGGCTAATACCATTTAAACGATATGATTCGTCAATGCCTTCTTTCGAAAAAATTGTTGTAACCTCTCTGTTATGCTCGTGTTATACTAACACTGTTATTCTTCCACTGTTATTCTTGATGCCGTTTTGCGTCGTTGATGAAGGGATTTCCCCATGAACTCCAGTCCTCTTGTTTCTAAAGTTTTTCAATTTGGCACATCGGGCTATCGCCATGACGCCGATGACGCCTTTAACGAAGCCGTGGTGACACAAATCACCCATGCCATTGCGGATGCCTTGATTCAAACCATGCAGGCTGAACAGATCGCTCGCCCCGTTTTGGTGGGCGGAGACACCCGCGAAAAAACAAAAATGGCGATTCCCATTATTATTAAAACCCTTTTGGCCAAAGGGTTAGACGTATACGAAGTGCAAGGCGATGTACCCACCCCAGTGTTGGCTTACACCGCTGCCCACTTGGCTGAAATTTCAGGCAATGGCGTCGGTTCAGCAGGCGCCATTTTAATGACGGCAAGCCACAATCCATGGAACTACGGGGGTTATAACTTTTTAACGAATGACGGGGCTGTTGCCCCTTCTTCACTCACCAAGCAGTTTGAAGCCTTGCAAGCTCACCCCCTTAACCTTGTTTTAGACCGAAAAGCCATGGGCCTAGAACCTACTCCGCGGATCTTTCATCTGTTGCCTTATGAAGCGTATTTAGATCACCTCAAAGAAGTAATTGAACTCGATGTTCGCGCGATTAAGGCTGCACAATTGCATGTGGCGTATGACCCTTTGTATGCCACAGGTCGGCACTACTTCCCGAAGCTCATGGAAGATTTAGGCGTGCAAGACGTCAAGCTTCTTCACACGGAAGACGAACGCCCTAAAGGCTATACAGGTGAACCTGAACCTTCGGCTGAAAACTTAAGGGAACTGTCTCAACTGATTAAGGCGTGGGCGCTTCAAGAGCCTGACGCCCTAATGTTTGGCGCCGCCAACGACGGAGATGCCGATCGTTTTGGCATTTTGGATGAACATGGCGACTTTTTGCACCCCAATACGATTTTACGTTTGGTGGCGTATTTACTCGTGCATCACCGAAAAGCCAAAGGCATTGTGGTGCGATCACAATCGACCACCCACGCGCTGGATGAAATGATGAAGGCGTATGACACCCCCGTGCTTCAAACCCCTGTGGGCTATAAATATATTGCCGAAGTCTTTTTAGACTATGAGAAAGATCCCCAAAAACCGAAGGTGGTGCTGGGGGGTGAAGGCAGTGGTGGGCTAAGCATTTTGAATCATGTGCCTGAAAAAGACGGGTTACTCGCCAACTTATTGATTGCGGAACTTGTGGCTAAAGAAGGCCTGCCGTTGTCTGAAATTGTCAAGAAGGTCGACGCATTGAACACGCATCGCTACATTTTTACGGAATGGTCGATTCACACGGAACTTAAATCCGCGATTTTAAATAAAGCCTTGACGCTCTTTAGCGAAGGCGGTAGCTTGGGGGCTGATTTAGTGGTGGATGTTGCCCGTTCAAACGTTGAAGCCCAAGCCTTAATCTCAGATTTTCACACGCAAGACGGCGTGAAGCTCTATTTAACCGATGGTTCATGGGTGTTGGTGCGTGCAAGTGGAACAGAACCCTTGGTGCGTGTTTACCTTGAAGTGCAAGATGCGGATCCCGTTCGCCTACAACGTAAGCAAGATGCCCTTGAGTCGTTTTGGCTCGATTCGTTTGACAACTTGGGTATTTCACCATCTCACATTAAACGCAAAGCGTAAAGCAGGTCACCGCCATGAACGTTCGATTTATTGTGCTGTACGACGCCACCTGTGGCTTGTGCCAGCGAAGTCAGCTGTTTTTAAAAACATGGCTCAAACATCCTGCTAAAATGCGTTTTGTGGATGTTCATAGTGAAGAAGCCCTGGCCTATTTGGCAACATTTGCTTTATTGAGCGAAGAAACCACACGGCGAATGCACGTGATTGATATGGAAAAAAACGCCGTATTTCAGGCCGAAGAAGCCGTGGGGCTGTGTTTAGAACAGTGCATTGCCCCATGGGCTTGGTTGGGGAAGGTGTTGAGATGCCCTTGGTTCAAGGGAATTACTCGCCCTGCGTATGAATGGGTGGCGGTACGACGGCATCAATTTTTACCCCCTTTGCCCAATCAACCGACCGTCTGTGTGTTGCGAAAAACCAACTAATCTAGTCTTTTAAACTCCAATCAAACCAAGCACAGAAGCACTTACAAACTCGCTTGTTTCTACGGCGTTTATTTTCACCGAAACACGCTGATTTGCCAAAAGTTGATGCTGATGAACGTCTTCCGCAGGCAAGCGCACCCGAATATAATTTTCTGTAATGCCTTCCATGCTCCCGTCTTCTTTCGTGTTTTCACACAACATCGAAAGGGTTTGCCCTACAAATTGCTGATAAAAGGCACGTTTTTTCGCTTCCGCCAACGCAATCAGCCGAGTCGCCCGCTCTTTTCGCACCGATTCCTGCACCTGCGGACGCATCTCCGCCGCAGGCGTCCCTGCTCGTGGTGAATATCGAAACACGTGCAAATAGTGCATGGGAATGGCTTCAATTACTTTATAACTGGCTTCAAAAGATTCGTCTGTTTCCGTCGGAAAGCCCACAATCATATCGGATCCTATCGCAACCGTCGGCATCAATTCTTGCAAACGCTCACACACATAAATCAAGTCTTTCACATGGTGACGACGAGCCATGGCTTTTAAAACCCCGTCTTCCGCACTTTGACTGGACAAATGCACATGGGGGGCAATTTTTCCGCGTGATTCCGCCATGGTATTCATCAGTTCATCCGTCACTTCAAGAGGATCCAACGACGACAAACGCAACTGGTAATCCCCTTCCACCTGCGAAACCACATGACGTAACAACCCTGCGAGATGAACCCCCTCATGCTGGTACTGACCAATGTTAATTCCTGTAATGGTAATGTCTTTAAACCCTTCACTAACCATGTGTTGAATCTGTTGCGTGACGGCTTCTACGTTCAAGCAACGACTGGGGCCTCTCCCCTTCCAAATGATGCAATAGGTGCATTTATAGTCGCAACCGTCTTGTATTTTAATGCTTCCGCGCGTGCGAGCAATTCCTGCATAGCTCCCGATTTGAGAGACCAACTCGCGGCTTTTTTCAAATTCGTCCACCATAATGAGGGGGCCGTCGTTTAAGTCTGCATAATAATTCGCAAATTGGGTGGCCACAATATCCGCCAAGTGTTCTTTTAAATTATTGCCGACAATAAAATCCACGCCAATTTCTTTAAATACCAGCGGAGCCACTTGGGCGTAACACCCAGTAACGGCAATTCGACTGGCGGGATTCTGGCGTTTAAGCTTGCGAATTAAGCGACGCGCTTCTGCATCGGCTTTTTCAGTCACGGTGCAGGTATTAAACACATAAAGACTGGCCGGTTGATGTTCGTTGAGCACTTGCCAGCCTAAATCCTTAAACCGTTCGGCCAGTGCCGAACTTTCAAGCGCGTTGGCTTTACACCCTAATGTAACAAAAGCCACTGTTTTTTCAACCATGGAATTAAGCTCAAAAGCTGGAATGGCTTTTTGAATCGATGTTTTAGGCATAAGCATTCTTCCAACATTGTGTGAAGTACTCCTAAAGTTTAACGTAAAAATACCGATACCTCAAATAGAATAAAACAAATTAGTTTGGAAACTCATTCTTGATGCACCCATTTAAAATGATTTTTAACAAAAGCGCATTTACACTCGTAGAACTACTGATGGTTCTAGTCGCTGTTGGAATTATAGCCTCAATTCTTGTGCCTAAAGTAGTGGTAGCTGGTCAAAACAACAGTCGAAGAACACAATTACAAGTCGTTTTGCAATCCTTAGAAGGCCATTTTTATGATGAAAATGTAAGAGGGGATCAGTTCTTAGTCGATACAGTTCGATGGGCCAATCTTCAAAATAAATTGCAAGTCAGCCAAGTGTGTGCGTTTGGTCAAAGCGCTTGTTTGCCTCCCAGTGTGACCAATGTTGCCACATTTGGTGGGGGGGCGCTACGTTTACAAAATGGTATGGTGGTGTACGGTCTGTTGAGTGACCCTGCCAGTACAACCGATGATTTTTATGTGGATGTCAACGGCGATGAAGGCCCCAATCTGGGTGGTTTAGGAGGATCCAATATCGCCAATGATTGTGAGGACCGTTTTCATTTTAACATTAACCACGTGACAGGGGAAGTTACCCCTATTGAATGTACGGTTGATTTTATCAATAGCTAGAAGCGTTGCATCAATGCGGTACCGATTAGTACGGCATTCGCGATGCCTTCAAATTCGGCGGCATCTTCTAGGGATGAAAACCCACTTGCGCTAATCACCAGACTTTCTGCAGGGCAACGCGGAGCCAAGTGATGCGTCGTTGTTTTGTCAATTTCAAAAGTAGACAAATTTCGGTTATTGATGAGTATCACCGAAGGATGGGGCAGACAGGCCCGCTTGAGTTCTTCTTCATTCTGCACTTCCACCACTGGGGTTAGGCCGTAACTGCGAATGGCTTCAAACAAGCTGATATACTCAAAATCATCGAGACATTTCATAATCAGTAATACGGCGTCCGCTCCGCTGGCTACGGCGAGTAACACTTGGTAAATATCAATGATGAAATCCTTGCACAAGACGGGCTTGGTCGTCAGGGTTTTGACATTTTCGAGCAAGTCGAAGCCTCCGCCGAAGTAGTGAACATCCGTCAACACGGATATGGCGGAGCATGTTTCGTTATACGCGCCGATGATTTTAGGGACATCAGGAGTTTCTTGCAACACGCCCGCACTGGGCGACTTCGGCTTCAATTCGCCGATGAGATGCAAGCCGTTTTTGCCTTCCCGTAACGCGTGTTCAAAACGAAAGGCGTCGTCCTGAGGCTTGGGCTTGGCTATATCCAGCCAGTAGTCGATCGACGTTTGGTTTTGCCAGAAGGCCAGTTCTTTTCGTTTGTGGGCCACAATTTCTTCAAGAATAGTAGTCATGGGCAACTTTCTAAAAAAGGGGAGGGTCATACACCCTCCCCTACAAGGGTATAGTATTTTCAATAATTTCCTCTACAGTGTCTATACTTTGTTGCTACGATTATTTTGTTCAGTCATGTAGGTCTATCTACACTCCTTTACAAAATAATCTAGGCGCCTCGTCTAGCCTACTGTATGGAAAACGCTTTAAAACACTATATTTTGAAAATATAGGTCGTTAAGCGTGAGCGGTTGCGGGCAATTTTGAAGCCACGTACTGCGTGAGTTCAGCCAAGCGGTTGGAATAACCCGTTTCGTTGTCATACCACGCACCGATTTTGACCAAGTTGCCTTCTAAGACTCTCGTCATGCTGGGGTCGTAAATCGAACTGTGCGCATTGCCAATAAAATCGGTGGACACTAACGGATCGTGCATGTATTCTAACACGCCGTTTAATGAGCCATTGGCCGCCTTTAACATCGCTTCGTGAATGGCTTCTACGCTAGCAGGTTTGCTGGCGGTAAAGGTTAAATCGACAATGGAAACGTCGATGGTTGGCACGCGCACGGCGAAACCATCCAATTTGCCTTTAAGCTCAGGCAAAACCAAGCCAATGGCTTTCGCCGCGCCTGTAGACGTAGGAATCATGTTGACGGCGGCGGATCTCGCACGGCGTGGGTCGCTGTGAGGGGCATCAATCAAACGTTGATCGCCCGTGTAGCTGTGAATTGTGGTCATCAAACCTTTTTCAATACCAAAGGTTTCATGCAAAACTTTGGCTACTGGGGCCAAGCAGTTGGTGGTGCAACTGGCGTTTGAAATAATATGGTGAATGTTGGCATCATAAGTGGTGTGGTTAATGCCGACGGCAAAGGTGCCATCTTCATTGCTAGCAGGGGCGGAAATGATGACTTTTTTGGCACCTGCTTCAATATGAGCCTGTGCTTTTTTGGCATCGGTGAAGAATCCCGTACATTCAAGCACAATATCAACACCCGCGGTAGACCAAGGAATTTCCGCAGGGTTGCGTTCGCTGTAAACACGAATGGCCTTGCCGTTGACGATGATGTTTTGCGCGTCGTGAGACACTTCAGCGTCTAAAATACCGTGTGTGGAATCGTATTTTAATAAGTACGCCAACATATCGGTAGAAGTTAAATCGTTAATGGCCACCACATCTAAATCCACGTTGGGGTTTTGTAAAAGCGCACGAAAGGTCATGCGTCCAATGCGACCGAAGCCATTAATTCCAATTTTTGACATAAGGGTATTCTCCAAAAAATAAAACGGGGATGCCAGTGACATCTTTCACGATTATAAATCAAACTAACTTTTAAAGTAAAGAGCGGATTATACCCTTTAAAGGAATGAATCGCGTGTTAGGCTATTCTAGGAGCCTACGCTTGAAAAAACACTTTAAAAGTCTATATAGAGGCTACAAAGTAAAAAAGGTAGGCGTTTAAAGCTTACCCTTCACATTTTTAAACACGCCCACATTTATTTACGAATGTTGAGACGATCGATTAAGGCTTTATACTGTTCTGCCGTATGTTCTGCAGCAAAGTACTTCAATAAACGACGCCGCTTACCCACCAGCATCAACAACCCACGACGGGTGGCATAATCCTTGTGATTTTCTTTCAAATGTGCCGTTAAATTACGAATCCGTTCGCTTAACACGGCAATCTGAACTTCAGTGGCGCCCGTGTTTTTTTCGTCTTGGCCAAATTCAATGGTCAATTCTTTTTTACGTTTTAAAGTAATAGACATAAGGGTTTCCTTTTTTCTGTGGAATCTTTCCGCAAGACACGCCCCACACCCAATGTAGACTAGCACCACCGTAAGGGAATGAACGCTTCAAGGGGGAATTGTTCCAAGGGAATCAGAAGCTAGTGAGTTTACTATGACGAAAACAAAGCCCAAATGCAAGGACTTCTTGTAACAGACGGGAAGTCGTTCTTGTAAAGAACCTCATGCGCTTGAAAAAAAATATGTTTGAATCATAATAACCAAAGTGGATGAAAATCTACAGTATTAGGCTCTACACCCTTGCGGAAAAAAGAAGAAAGGAAATGACCCCATGACGGCATTTACCATTGAAGCCCAAGAGCGGGATACGAGCCGTAACCCACGCCAATTGCGTGCGGCCGGCTTGACTCCTGCAACCATTTACGGAAAGAACGTTGAAGCGAAATCCATTCAGTTGTCTGCTCATGCGTTTCGTCAAGCGTATTTAAAAGGCCATGACGTGTTTACATTAGAAGGCCTTGGCGTAACGGCTAAAGCCCACCAAGTTCAAATCCACGCCGTTTCAAGAGAAGTCTTAAACGTTGAGTTTTTGGTCACCCCTGCGTAAGATCAAAAGTACGGTTCGTTTTTACACCAAAAAGAGATGCCTGAGCGAAGGCGTCCCTTTTTGGTGTATGGTTTGGTATTGTAACCGCTTCCCCCACTAGTCGATGTATTTCTGAAGTAAATACCTTACCTTCCTTGTTGTTCATCTCTTATAGTGTTAATACAAGTACGTTTTCCCGCGTCTTTTACGTTTTTTATTAGATTCCTTTTAATTAGAATACCCACTGAGGAGATTCCCCAACCATGATGAGTACTCATAACGAACTTTATAACACCCGCCAAGAAAAGAACGTCAATGTGATTGATGTAAACATTGAAAGTTTTGACCACCGCTTTATCGACGAATTCAAACAGGCCATAAACAACAGTATTAACGGCCATAACGAAGTGTTGTTAAATCTTGAAACGGTCAACTTCATGGATTCTGCAGGCTTGGGTGTGATTCTTTACGGCCAACGTGCCTTAGCAGAAGCAGGGGGTAAATTTGCCGTTTGCCAAGCACAAGGGTATGTAAACAAGCTATTTAACTTAACAGGCGTTAATAAAGCGGTTCGTGTGTTTGGTAGCGAACAAGAAGCCCTAGAAGACGCTTAAGTGTTGTAGAAAATTTAAAGGCTCCTTCAAGGAGCGGGGGCGTGAGCAGTCACGCCCCTTTTTGGGTATTTTAAAAAAGAGAGGGTTTTTCAACCCTCTCTTTACGTTTTTTGAAAGAAAGACTAAGCGTCTGTCGGCGTTTCTTCTTTGGCGACTTCTTCGGCAACGGCTTCAGCCGCCGCTTCTTCAACCCCTTCAGCGACTTCCGCTTCCGCTTCAGCCACCGATTCTTCAACCACTTCGGCTTGGGCTTCTTCGGCCACCGCTTCAGCCGTTTCAACTTCTTCAATCACTTCAGCAACTTCAGCTTCCGTTGCTTCTTCTTCAGCAACCACGTCTTCAAGAACCGCTTCTTCAACAGCAACTTCTTCCGCCACCTTTTCTTTCACTTGGTTGGCTTCGCCCAAGTGTTCTTTTTTCGCTTTTTTAGGCAATTGAATTAAAGAACCATCTTCAGGTGCTAACGTCGCTAAGTAAGCCACCGTTTCAGAAGGCTGGGCGCCTTTGGCGATCCACGCATTGAGCGCTTCTTTGTTGAGCTTTAATTCTTTGGACATCGGGTTGTAGTAACCCAATTCTTCAATGGGGCGACCGTTACGACGATCCCGCTTGTTCATGACGACGATTCTGTAAAAAGGACTTTTTTTGCGTCCAAGGCGTTTTAAGCGAATACGAACCATGTTGTTCTAAATCTCCAGTGTTTAATGAAAGTGTTGCAATGAATGAAGCCGTTAAACGCTTGTGATTCAAGCGTCTTGCTACTGCGACGTTTTTACCGCAACAGCTAAGCGTTCACGAGGGGGGAATAGTTGCTAGACTTACTTTACCGCATCCATGCGAAATAACAAGGGGGGATGGGTAAAAATGTGTTTTGCAAATCATGACGACAACAACTGGCGATTGAAAAACTAGGGTCTAGTAAACTCTACCACCCTGTTTTAATGCTAAACGTTAGATCTTCATCTTTAATCAAGTCGTAGCGATCTTCTAGCTTCTCGATCGCTCCTTCCACAGGGGGCAAAATTGCCTCCTGCAACAGCTTCACCATACTTTTAAGGTATTGAGCGTCCACCGAAAAGTTTTGCCGATGTTCCGCTTCTGTTTCTGCAAAATCATTGTAGGCTTGGTAAATCACCAGCTGTTCGTGATAAAAGGTATCATTCAACAACGGTTCCGCTTCCAAGGTTTCTGAAAAGCGATTGAAGGCGTCAGAATAGCGTTCAGAGGCTTCCGTCCATGAGTTGGACTTGAGGATTTTAAGCGTTTCAAGCTTTTCAATCGCGGTTTTCGCTTCTTGAATGGTTTTTTCCGTGTGTTGTTGAAGCGACTTTAGCGCTTCATGTAGGCGTTCTGCCTTGGCTTGAGCACTGCTTTGTGCTTCAGACGCATGAACCCCTGCTTCTACCAGAGCATCCACATCCACGCGTTCTTGCAAGTTCAAGCGAGGCAACAATTCTTCAATCGGCAGATTTTCCATGCCGTTTATCTTCGCCCCCCCTACCGAACAGTTGTACACGTTAAAATCGGGATAAATGACACGGATTTTGCTTTGAATGGTGTCGAAATGGTACTTAAAATGACGGTAATCTTCTTGGGTCATAATGCGGTTGCCGTGCCAATCTTCTACATAATGCAGTTCAGTGGCGCGGTTGTTGAGTGCTTTTGAAACGAGGTAGTTTCCACTGATTTCGACTTCTTCACCGGTGGCGTACACTTGCATACCGCGTAAGGCCAAATCTTGCCCTGCGAGTATCATGGTGCGAAAGCCCAAATCCACGGCCACCAAAAACATGTAAAACGCCACGGTTCCGCCAGTGTGATATTCCTGCGTTTTTTCGTTAAACATGTGATTCAGGTACGTGGTGTATTGATCGTTATATTTCAAAGACGCCGCCCAACGGCTTTTACACGCTTGGCTCAACATAAAGGTGTCCGAACTAGGGCCTGTAATAATGTGGCTGTCTGCCATGGGATCTTCCAAGCCGTCCATTTGTTTGGCAGGACCGTAATAATCCATACCAAACACAAAATCAGGTGTGATGCCGTGCTTTTTAAAGGCTTTAACCGCCCCGCTTACACAACATATCACCAGTTTGTTTCGCACGGCATGGATGTGGGGCAACACATCATTCAACGAAGGCCCTGCACCGCACATGAGCGCGGTTTTTCCTTCAAAGGCGTTTCGTAAGTGCGTCACAGAATGCATGGTGGGTAAATGGGTCGTATTTTCGAGAAAGACATCCGTCCATAAACGGCTACGCCCTTGCAGAAGCTTGGCGTTACGTACGGCGTTGTCCGCATGGAGCTTGAGCTTTGCAATCACAGGCTTAAGTGTTTCACCAAAGGCGTTTGCCATGCCAGCAAGCATCATCAATCCAATGCCGTCGCCTTGCACCAGGTGCGTTTCCACGTATTGCCATAACGGTTCAGCATCCGTAAACAGCAGAATGCTATCATTCGCCAGTTCTTCCGCTAAATTAATATGGCTTAACGTGAAGTGAAGTAAGTCAAGGTTGTTTTCGTAAATAATGACTTTCGCTTGACTATTTTTTGATCTCAAGGCCCTCACTAAAGGCTTCAATACATAGCCCAACCCCAAGCCAAACACGATGTTCATGGAATGCTTGCCGTAACAGACTTGTTCTGTAACCAGTGCTTCCGCTTCAGCAACGGCCCCTTCCATACTATGTAAGGGGATTTTGTCGTTGTATAACACCGTTAAATCTTTGACGTTGGTTTCATAAATGTGTATTTGTTCGGTGGACGCTTTTTGCGTATGATTGCGAATGTGTTTCGCAGAATTTGCGTTAAAGCCTTTGGCATCTTGAAATAGGGCGTTTAAATTGAGTTCTAAAAAAGTCATGAATGAGTTTGCCTTATGGGTTCTTTCTTTAGGATTCTGTGAAGCGTTCGGGATGTTTTAAACATTTTAAGGGATTCAATCGCTTGCGCGCTGTTATTGGCCTAGAAGCCTCGATGGATTCTTTAAGCGTTGATTCGTGAGGGGCGGAAACCGTCGTGTTAAGCTGCGCGTTTAACAGTGCTTCAGCCACTTGAAAATCAGTGGCCGTGTCAATATCAATGGAACGATGCCATGGCATTTCATACGCCAAAACCGTGTCTAAATCCCACAAACTAAAGCCCACTGGTTTTTGAAGAAGGGCAGAAGTCGGCACAATGTAAAAGGCGCCGTTGGGGGTCACGTAAGTGCTTTCTTCGCTCGTATGCCAGCGCATGGGGGCGGGATTCACGTGGCCTTGTGTTTTCTTCAACAGCCAGGAAAGGGGCTTGTTTGGCGCGGAAACACTTAATAAGCCCGTTGAATGAAGCGTTGGGCTATGGGTGTGAAGTTCCGCTAAGGCGGCGTTAAAATCTTCGGCTTGTACCAAGGGGCTGGTGCATTGGCAGAGCATCACCCAGTCTGGCAGTGCTTCATAGGTGTGCGACTGCCACGTGTGTAAAAAATACGCCAAGCTTTCAAAGCTCGATGTATGCGCTTCACTCACGGAAAGAGGCCTCTTAAAGGGGGGCAGTTCAATCTGGGGGTGGGAGTCTTGCACCAGATTCAATAAGGCGTCATCATCACTAAATAAAAAGCGACGTTCCAGACCTTCAGCGTGTTCAAGGGCGTCAAAATACCACGATGCCATGGGGCGCTGAGACAAGGGAAGCATGGCCTTGTTGGGCAAGCGTTGTGAACCCGCACGAGCCAACACCACCGCCCACACACGAGGCGAACCTGTTTTTGAATAGGACGATGATTCTAACATAGCAAGGGGGTTCTCTTCATTAGAAAGGCAATGCAAATACGCTAGTTCTATAGTGTACGAAAGATGAAACAGGCGATGAGGCTATTCTAGGAGCCTAGATTTTTTTGTGCGGGCGTGTACACAGACGTACATAACCAAGCAAAAAAATCGTCGCAACCACGAAGAGACCATAGACCGTTTCATCTAGCGGATACTTCTTTCGGATACTATAGTGTAACATGCCACGAATAGGCACTTGTTGCTTTTATGTGAAGATTGCCCTAAGTGATGGAGTCCAAAAGAGAGGACAATTAAACTTCTTGGGTTTCGGTGGCTTTTTCTAAGGGATTTTCACCCTTCATTTGCCACGCAAACATCAAAATTTCAGCAACAGCTTGGTACAAATCAGGCGGAATATCTTGATTAACATCCACCACGCGATACAGCGTTCGAGCCAACACGGGATTTTCAACAATGGGAATACCATGTTCTTTGGCCACCGCTTTAATGCGTTCAGCAAAGTGTTCGGCGCCTTTGGCCACCACAAGTGGGGCATCCATTTCCTTGGGCTTGTACTTCAACGCCACCGCCACATGAATGGGATTGGTCGTAATCACATCCGCCGTCGGCACGGCTTCAAGCTGGCGTTGCATCATCATTTGCATACGTTTTTGCTTGAGCATGTGCTTGACCATCGGGTCGCCTTCGGTTTGTTTGTATTCGTCTTTCACTTCTTTAAGAGACATTTTTTGGTCGTTTAAAAACTTGGTGCGCTGGTACAAGTAGTCCCCCAAACCAATAATAATAAAAAACAAAATGGCCAGAAAAATAAAATCTTGAAGAATACGCCCCACCAAAAACAGAATCACCATGGGGGTGTCACTATGCATGCTGTTAATCATTTCAGGCAAGTGCTTCATAAAAGAGTTATAGCCCATGTAAAACAGAATGCCGATTTTCAGCAAGTTTTTAAACAGTTCAATCACCGTTCGTTTTGAAAATATGCCCTTTAGCCCGTTGACGGGGTTGAGTTTGTCAAGCTTTGGGGTAATGGATTTTAACGCAAACAAGGGGCCTACTTGCAAAAAATCCGCAAAAAAGGCAATCATAAATGCCAAGCCCAAAAACGGCAAGCTCGGTAGCACCACCCCTTTAATGGAATGAAGAATCAAGAACATCGGGCCCATGTCTTCTAAATGTTTTTGGGGAATGAGATCAAAAAACACCACGAACATTTCTGAAACGGCCCGAAACACAAAGGGAGACAACGCCAAGAGCAAAATAAACATAATAGCCAAAAAAACGCCTGCAGAAAGGTCTCGGCTTTTAATGACCTGCCCTGATTCTCTGAGGCGCTGAATTTTTTGCTGGGACGCTTCAAAGGATTTGTCTTCATCACCCATGGAGGAGTTGCCTTTTAGGTTGACTGCTTCTTCTTTATAGTATCATGCACAACTGAAATTATCAAAGCGCGCCATTGTAACGGTTTTATCGTTCAAACGTTTATGATACAATAAATCGAAAGTTTCCTTTACGCTCGCAAAACGAGGCCCATTTCCCCATGCCTAAACAACCTGTGTTGGTTCTACTTTCAGGCGGACTCGATTCCACGGTGACGCTTGCCACGCTGATGAACGACCCCACCAAAGAAGTCTTGCGCTGCATTGCCTTTGATTACGGCCAACGTTCGTGGAACAAAGAACTCAAAGCCGTTCGTAATATCGCTTTGCATTATGCCTTGCCTTTACAAATCATTAAGTTGGATTGGCTTAAAGCCCTCGTTCCTGAAGGATACACCGCCGAATTTAAAGGTACCGCTACACATATATCAGATGTGTGGGTGCCGAACCGTAACGGTGTGATGCTTAACATCGCAGCGAGCATCGCCGAAAGCTTAGGAGCGTCTGGCGTTGCATTTGGAGCGAACTTAGACGAAGCAGAAGCGGGATTCCCCGATAATGGCGAAGAGTTTTGGCATGTGTTAAACAAAAGCCTCAAGCGTTCGACCTTAACAGGCGTCAAGGTCTTTGCCCCTGTGGGGGATCTTCGTAAGGTGGATATTGTGCGCCGCGGCATGCGTTTACACGCCCCGCTTCAACATATTTGGAGCTGTTACGGCAATGGGGACTTGCATTGTGGTGCCTGTTCATCCTGCCAGCACCTCAAGCGAGGCATGGCCCATTTGGGAGAGGATGCGCCGATTAAGTTTGCGTCCCACGAATTTTCGGCGAACGTCTAATGGATATATTTTTGCTCATTGTGGTCCTTTTTTTTTGCATCCAATCTGTTTTAAGCAAACGTCTCATACGTTTTCTTAAAATCCTTGTCATCGTAGTCTTTTTGTGGATAGTATGCTTGCCCCTGCTCCCTGCGGAGGCATATACCAAGCTTTCGCCCCAGTGGTATGCTAGTCTTGCGCAAGAAGAGGCTCGCAAGGGCGATACCTTTCACGATGAAGGGGACTATCTTAAAGCCTATGAAGCGTACACCAAGGCCATTGGCTACTGCCCTGTGGGAACCGCCACCGCAAGCTGGTATAATAATTTGGGCTTAAATTATGTGGCGATGAAGCAACCCGCTTTGGCAGCAGCGAGCTTTCAAACGGCGATACGGTTGCATCCGATGAATGCGGTGTATTATGAAAACTTGGTGAGGGTTTACAGTTCAGACGATCAAGCCAAGGTTCGGCTCAAGACGTTGGTGGATTATGTCGCCTACAACCCCCCCCATGCGGATGCGTGGTTTTTGTTAGGCTTGTTTTACAACGCCTTGGGGGAAGAACGAGGCATGCAAACGGCATGGCGCCAGCATTTAAGTCTGGCCCCCCGCTCGCCGTTTCGGGCGAAGATTTGTCGTGAAAGCCCAGAAGCGTGTGTGCCGAAAAAGTAGGGTTTGTCGCTATTTTAAAATAATAAGGTGAGATGTGTACATCGTTGCACGAGCAGGCGTCCTAGCACTAAATCCGAGCGGGTGAGCGCACTGCGACCCCCGAGCGATTTTGCGGACGTCCCACAGGAATAAGTGGAGCAAGCGAAGAGGATGAGATGGGGGGAGGATTTTTAAGGAGGGGGGAAGAGAAGGAGAGCCGCAACAACTTCCTTCTCTTTCCCCCTCCTTAAACCGCCTTTAGAGGTGTCGGAGACCTTTGGCGGAGCAAAGGTCTCTGACGACCGACCAGCTAGAAACGAAGAGAGAAGTTCAAAAAACAGTGGATTTTAAAAATATCGCTTTCAAGACATAAATTACGACTACCGTGAAAACACATCGATGTTGAGCTGGTTTTCACTAAGTGGGTTGAAATAGGCGGACGCTCCCACCATCGCCGCGTTGTCGGTACAAAAACGCATCGCGGGTATGTGAACCTTAAAGCCTTCGGCTTCTAAGTCTAAAAACGCTTGTCGCAAGGCGCTATTGGCGGAAACGCCTCCCGCCAGTGTGAGGGTTTTGACGCCTGTTTCTTCGGACAATTGACCCAATTTACGCATCAGGGTTTTCACGACGGTGGCTTGAAACGACGCGGAAATATCCTGCACCAGCTGAAGCGGTACAGGTGTTTGGGTGGACAAATACGGCTGAGCTTGCTTGCGCCATAGGCTTAACACGGCGGTTTTTAGCCCCGAAAAGCTAAAGTCATACGGCGATTGGGTGCGCGCAATAGGCAAGCGAAACGCCGTGGAATCGCCCTGTTGCGCCAGTTTGTCTAACACCGCCCCCCCAGGGAATCCCAAGCCCATTTCTCGCGCCAACTTGTCGTAGACTTCACCCACCGCGTCATCCAGCGTTTCTCCTACTATACAAATGTCGTCGTAGGCGTTTACCTGCAACAATTGCGTATGCCCCCCACTCACCAAAAGCCCTATGAATGGCGGTTCTAAGTCGCTTTCCAAGTAATTAGACGCCACATGAGCATTGAGGTGATTCACCCCCAAAAACGGCTTATTCGCAATCAGGGAAAGGGTTTTGGCGGTGTTGGCCCCCACCAACAGGGAACCGAGCAGTCCGGGGCCAAGGGTGCTGGCAATGGCATCCATATCAAAAAGGCTCAAACCCGCTTGTTGCAAGGCTTCTGCTACAACGGCGTTGACCCCATGCAGGTGCGAACGGGCCGCCAATTCAGGAATCACGCCCCCGTAGCGGGCATGCACGTCAAACTGGCTATCAATCACGGAAGCCAACACACGGCGACCGTCTTGCACGATTGCACAGGCGGTGTCGTCACAACTCGATTCAATGGCCAAAATGCGTCGGTACGGGGCGTTCATGGGGGGCCTTTTTGGTTTTGGTTTATTTCTTTAGTCTCGTTTTCGTTTTCTTTAGTTTTTTTAGCTTTATTTATTTTTCTTTAGTTTTCTTTCGTTATTTCTTTCGTTATTTCTTTCGTTTGGGGCATTTTCTTTCGTTTCTTTATTTTCTTTCGTTTGACGAAAGAAAGGCGTCTGTTTTCTTTCGTTTTTCTTTCGTTTTTCTTTCGTTGGCATCAAAAGTGGGGGCATTGAACGGCTGATTAGCCGTTGGCCACCGCGCCAATTTGGCGATATTTTTGAAAACGCTGTTCTTTAAGCGTTTCAACATCTAGGCCATTGAGTTCGTTTAAGCCCAGTTCAAGGCGTTCTGCAATGGCTGAAATGGTGGCTTGGGGGTCGTAATGCGCCCCCCCACGAGGCTCTTCAATCACGGCGTCACAAATGCCAAAGCGAAACAAATCTTGCGCGGTGATTTTGAGGGCTTCTGCGGCCGTGGTGGCAAAGCTGGCGTCTCGCCATAAAATAGACGCACAACCTTCGGGGGAAATCACGGTGTATTGGGCATGTTCAAGCATGTAAATATGGTTTGAAATACCGATGCCTAGGGCGCCTCCGCTAGAGGCTTCGCCCATTACGATTGAAATAATCGGCACATTTAAGCGAGACATTTCACGAATGTTGAGGGCAATGGCATGGCCCACGGCGTGTTGTTCGCCTTCAATACCGGGGTAGGCCCCAGGGGTGTCAATCAGCGTAATAACGGGCATTTTGAACTTTTCGGCATGTTGAAATAAACGCAAGGCTTTGCGATAGCCTTCGGGGTTGGCCATCCCGAAATTATGCACCAAATTTTCCTTCATGCTACGGCCTTTTTGCGTGCCAAGAATCATCACAGGCTTGCCTTGAAGTTCAATAATGCCGCCCACAATGGCGCGATCGTCTTTGCCCATGCGGTCTCCGTGCAGTTCAAACCACGTTTCTGGCGAAAGCCCTTGTATCACTTCAAGGGTGTTGGGTCGCTGAGGGTGCCGAGCAATTTGCAGTTTTTGCGCTGGTGTTAATTGATCGTACAGCTGCGTTTCCATGGCTTCTAATTGCTGGCGTAAGGCTTGGCAATTTTTGTTCATGTTTGGGCTGGCTTCTTTTTCAAGATCCGCAATTTGCTTTTTGAGCTGAAGAATGGGTTTTTCAAAATCTAAGGATTGAATTTTGGGGGACGCCTTTTCTTTGGTGGGGGTCATGGTTTAGAAACTCCGTAAACGATAAAACCTCATTAGGAAACCATGACAGGTTCATGGTTAAAAAGCAGTAACGCTTCTTTTTTAGGGTACTGTTGACTACTGGCTTGATGCAATAAAATCAAGCGTTCTAAGGTTTGGCGCAAGTCATGACGATGAAGTACCATGTCGACTTGGCCATAATCTTGCAAGTAACTGGCGGTTTGAAAGTCCGCGGGCAATTTTTGGCGAATGGTTTGTTCAATCACACGACGCCCCGCAAACCCGATTCTAGCGCCTTCTTCGGCCAGAATTAAGTCTCCTAACGTGCCGTAACTGGCGGTGACCCCGCCGTAAGTGGGTTCAGTCAGCAGAGTCATGTACAGCAAGCCTTTTTCATGCAAACGCCCTAATATGGCCGATGTTTTGACCATTTGCATTAAGGAAAACATGCCTTCTTGCATTCTGGCCCCGCCTGAAGCGGTGACAACGAGCAACGGCAGGTTGTAGGCCAAGCTTTTTTCAGCGGCGCGGGTGATTTTTTCGCCCACCACAGAACCCATGGAACCGCCCATGTAGCCAAAATCCATGACGGCTAGGGCGTAAATGGCTTTGCCTGTTTGGGCAATGCCTGTAATGACGGCATCTTTTAGCTTAGATTTTCGCTCTGCGTCTGCTTGACGCACGGTGTAGGCTTCTGTGTCGCTAAAGTGCAGGGGATCTAGCGGGGAGAGTTGGGCATCGATTTCATAGAAGGCATCGGTGAGTTGTTTGATGCGTCGTTTGGCTGAAATACGGTGATGGTAGCCACATTTGGGGCAGACGTTTAAATTGGCCCTGAGATCTATTTTGGTGAGTTGCACTTGGCAACTGACGCATTGCGTCCATATTTTGGCGTATTGAGCGTCTTCAACACGGTTCATGCCCTCGGCATCTAAATGGGCCGTGGATTGTTTACGGCGTTGTTCAAACCAGTTTTTCAAGCTCATCATCTGAATCAATCCCCTTTCGAGAAACGGCGATATGTTTTATTGTACGCCAAAAAAGAAAATCGACAAGCCTTCAATAATCAAACGCCCCTGTTTGTTCAGGGGCGTTTTAAGAAGCGGGGATGCTGAGCAAGCCACCGAATGACGCGATGCCTTATTCACCTTCCCAGCTTTAGCCTTGTTTTAGGCGTAAACCTCGAATTTACTTGGGCATTCTTTAGGTGTAGGGGGCTGAGAAGGTTTTGAAAATTGGTTCTTTTTGTTTGATGTAACCTTGTTATAAATAAGATTGATAACGGTTTGCTGATACTTTAGGTATCTTTGCTGATTCTCTAAGTATATGGGCTCACAACCATAAGAAGTGATATAAAAACCATTACCCTTTTTGGTAACAATAACAGCTGAACCGTTCTCTACCTCCGCTGGGAAAGTTACTTCTGTATCACTTTTATTTTTAATAAAAGCGTTTAAAGTACTTCTGATACGACCTTTAATCTCTTTTTCATCAAGCTTCTGAGAAGCAGGGGCTGCTTGTGCTACTCTTGGAGCGGGGGGGGGGGGGGTAATTGAATGG
>JBIKTR010000003.1:0-191661 GCA_044348005.1 Vampirovibrionales bacterium
CTGATCTTCCTTTACAATACCTGTTTGACGTGAACGGCTATTCAGGGACGGTGCTTCGAAACGAGCAGATGTATCACCCCTTAGAAACGATTGAACTCGGTTATTCGGACACCTTTGAAATTCCCGCCCTGCGAAACTTAATTAACGAACTCAGTCAAGGCGATATTTTACCCCGTGTGGTGGAGTTTAAGGGTAACTACACGCTTTATGACAAAGAACTGGTGACGGATTACCTTAATCACCGTGCCGAAAAATTAAGTCCACAAGAATTACGGTGGATTCAAGCACAACAGGGATTTGACCGCAGAAAATGGGACGCGAAAGACCCGCGTGAGCGAGCCAAGTGGGTGAATTTGGTCGATTTGCGTATGCCTAATAACGAAGGTAAAGCCATTGGTAAACCTGCCTTTGCGATGCCTTTTTCTTGGGTGGCGGAAAAGGATCGACTGCTGATTGATGCCTTGACGATGCTTAATGACTTGGATGTCGACACGCGACACCCCAACCATGGGCAGTTTTCTAAAGTTTTAGACGTTATTGCGCGTCGCACACGCGCCTTAACAAAAGAAGATTACGCGTTTTTTGACTTGCCTCGTTTAGAAGCGGTTAAAACCGCAAGCGGTGAAGCAGATGGTCAAACCATGCTTGCTGAAGAACGAAGGAAGGCCATTGAAAAGTATACCAAGCAATCCTTAGCCGAAAGGCCAGATGGCTTGCCCCCTGAAGGCATTGTTCCCATGGGTAAAAAGTTCTTGGCTGAAATTGAACGCTTGCAACAAAAACGCAACCTAAAGAAAGAAGACATTGAAGCACTTTTAAAAGAAATTAACACCGTGGATTTTGGCTGCGTGACGGTGCATACCATTACGGCTCATTTGCAAGGGGTGTATGACACCTGGGAAAGAGTCGCGGAACAGCAAGAGAAGGTTTCCCATGGTTTTAAAAAGGATGACCCAAGAACGGCGGTGTTAGAATCGGGCAAGGCCGATATGTACAACCGTTTCTTGAAGGCTGCAGAAGACCCTGAAGTTAAAGCAGCGCTTGCAAAATTTAAGATGATTATGATGAAAATCAAGTCATCCGCGCCTGAATTAGAATACGAGTTGGGCAACCAAAAACAAGCCTTGTTTAATATGATGAACAATTCAAGCGGTGACCTCACCTATGAGACGTTTGAAAAACTAACCCAAACACTTGCTGAAAAATACGGCTTTACCTTTTTAAGGGATCCGACAGGTTCTTATACCGAATCGACCTTGGGTCAAGGCATTGACAAACAAGGCGCCGTGAATAATATCCTGAACTTTTCTCGACGCATTCATATGGCAGGCGACAGTACGGGTAGCGATATGGGTACCATTATTGACTTAGCCTTATTACGGCCCTTCAACAGCAGTGAAGTGGTTCGAGGGATGATTGACGATGTCAAATTATTTAACAAGATGATTCAAGTGTTAAACTTTGACGAGGATTCTACCAAAAAAATAAATGCGGAAGCCAAGATTTTACGCCAACATGGCTTTGATGAAGCGTTTATTAAAAAAGCCAAAGCACTGGTTAAGCAACAATGCTTGGCTCAACCCTTACGCTACCACGTGGTGGGGCAAAATCAAAAGGGCGGGCTTGAAAACTTAAAAGCCTTAAGAAACCAACGGATTGAAGCTGAAGTAAAACGAAGAAACTTAGATGTTAAGAGTAAAGACTTTGAAGCTACACTTAAAGCGATTACCCAAAAAATCAATGAGCAGACCCCCAAGACAGGTCTCCAGCTAATTGGGCATGGGCATGAACAAGTCTTAGAGGCCTTTGGTTATGAGCCCAATAAACTCTTTACCGAACAAGAATACCGTGAATTGGCCAAAAAAGTCTTCACCGATGCCATTAAACCCAACATTCTGTATGCGGATGATGTGGGCCATAAACACATGAGAGATGCCCTTGCCAAAGGCATTGCCTTCGACGAAATCAATCCCCTCCTACGTTTCTTAAAAAACAGTCACTTGGCAGATGCCTTCTTAGATCTTATTCCCGGTTTTGAAAACCGAGAAGCCTTTTCCATGGGGATGCCTTTCCACATGGGATACTCCCTCGATCAATTCCGCCCCAAAGCCCATGAAATTCTGGATCGTACAGGTAAGGCCCTACAACGTAATGTATATCATCCCATCCATCGCATGTTATTAAACTTGCCCGCCTTTGCCATGAAATCCGCTGAGGCAGGGGGGGTACTCGCTGCACTTGGTGGCGCCGTTGGGGTAGGGGTCACCTACTTCCAATTAAAAGAACATGCCCGTTCCCAAAAGGATGCCACAACGGCCCCCCCCATCCACAAGGTGACAAGCCCATTGACAAAAGACGCCTTTGCCCCTGCCGAGAAGCTTCGTGATAAAAACGGGGCATCTTCAACAGCCTCTCAAGCCCAAAACATCTCTACTCAGAAGGAGTTGGCCCATGCTTAGTCACATCTCACCTTCTGCGTCTTCTTCTTCGCCTCTAAAGACCACAACTAAGTCGGGTAACCCATTTTCAAAGCCCCCTTCCGTAGTCACGGCATCTAATCCCTCTTCTGTCGCGTCTTCGCAGTCCCCTGAAGATAAAAAGAAGTCTCAACCCTCGATTCAAGCGCTTCCCGCCCATTCTCAAAAAGAAAGTGATTTAAAAACACTGGGGCGTTATGCCTTAGCCATTGCCAATGCGGGTATTTTTACCCAAAACTTGGTTGCGGTGTTACGGGCCCCTGTTTTAGATTTCGTGCCTCAGCCCTTTACCGTGCTGGGGAGCTTAGTCAACTTGGCGTCTTGTTTTGTGCCATCTATGGCGCGTTTGCCCTTGTTTGTGGCAGGGACGTCCCTGTACATGGGCGGATCCGCCTTAAGTCAATCGCATATGGATCAAGTCAACGTCTCGCAAATGTCGAAACGCGAGGCGGATAACATGTTTGACAAAGCGGTGAGAGGATCTAAGTGGAATAGTTTTAAAGAGTTTCCTCATCCTGATTATCTGCGGGCGATGTCTCCTGAAGCGAAAGAACATTACCAACAGTATAAAGCAAGTCTTAAACAAGGGCGTAAGCTTTTTGAAATTATGCCTGAAGCCACCGGAAAAGATTATAAAGGCTTTATGCATATGGCTCACCCAGGGTGTATGGCTTCTTTGGCGCGTAATAAATACTACAAAACCTATTTTTCTTTAATGGATCAATGGTGCCCCGCCTTTACAAAAGCTTCTCTGCCCGATTCGATTAAATACGCGGTTCCTTCTTTTGTGGCGTCAAGCTTTGCAGGAGCCAAACAGTTGGGCTGGATGGTCGGGAAAATGGCCACCGACTGGCGCTTTGCCCACGATGCCCTGATGCCTACAACCCGTCGAGAGTTCGTAAAAGGTACGCTTATTACCACGCCGAACGCGCCGTCTTACGTGTTGGCGATTGGCTCTGTCATTCCTTTACTCATGCTTTCTGCGGCCATGCTTACAGAAGGTTCTAAAAAAGTGGTTTTTAAACACACAAGCCATGCGAACACTTCGAATCAGGCCAGTTCGTCACAATCAACGCGCCAAGCAGAAGATCCATTTGCCAAACAACCTTCTAGCACCGTGAAACTGGTGGCCAATGTGTCTTCCATTATTCCTCAACTCGCCAATCTGATGTTCTTGCCGATTATCTGGAGGGAAGGTGGCGGTAATCCCTTACATATTCATCCAACAGGTTTGAAGTTGGATCACGCCATTACCCCTCGATTCAACGCAACGCTAGTGGGTACAGGTAGCCTTGGGGCTTTAGTGAGTGCTTTAACCGCTGTAGTCAGCGATGTTGGCCTTGTCCCTCGTTATGTGGCTTACTTGTCGGATATTGCCTTTATGGCTTTTTCGGGCGTCACTTCTGCGGGATTGGCGCGTACTGCCTTTGAAAATACCTTCCGCAATACGCAATCCACACATTTAGTGCCTACCCCGAATGCCCTTCAACATGCGAGACAACTGGCTCAAGCTCGTCTGAATGGATTTCTTGCGGGCTTTTCGCGTCGGCGGGTGCCTCAAACAACGCCGTTGTCTAAGATGCTAAGTGAAGCGGACTCACCTAAGAAGAAACCATAGGTGATGAAGCTGTGCCAATGGTGTGAAACGTGGACGAAACAAACGACTCGCTAGCGTTAATTTTCGTCGTACTGGGCAATTTGTTTTTCAAGTTCTTTTGCATTTCCTTTATAATGGTCAAGCAACGTCTTCAGAGATTCTAAAGTTTTTTCTCGATCCGTGCCATGGGTATGCAAAAGATTTCGACTTAAGTAGCCAAGATGAGTCGATCTTTCATAATCGGGAATCCTCTCTCCTGCATAATTTTCCATGAGTCTAAGAGCGTGCTCGGCAGCCTTTCTTTTTGCTTTGCGTGAAGCCTTTGCCGCTTCGCTTGCAGGATCTAAACTCGATTCGTAAATTTCTACGTTACGGATGAAAGAGTCAAATTTCTGCTCCGATTGTCTGACCCGAAAAGGATCTAAGGGAAGATCAATCATTTCTGAAATTTGAACCCCTTTAGAACCAACCTTGCGTTCTCTATAGAGAATGTTTAAGATATTAACAGGAGAAGCTTCTATTTCTTTTAAGAGATCGATTTTTTGTGATTGTTTAATGTTATTTCCATTTTTGAATAAGGCTTCTAAGCGTTGCAAGGCTTCTTGACGCGCTTGATGCCTCATCTCAAGATCTTCAATGGCCCCTGTTTTCAGGCAACTGATGAATAAACGCGCGAGTTTTCTCATGCCTTCTTCAGGAAGTTCAATATATTCTGCTAAATCAATGGGGATGGCTCCGCCATTTTTACCTGTGGTAACGGGTGTCGCTTTCAACATAAAGTTACCGCTATGTCCATCTGTCGAACGAACTTGTGACAGCAAGTGATGAACAATAGTGGCGTAAGCATCTTCTTGCATAAATTGATTGTACAACGTCCATTCTTTAGAAGTCGTATCAAAGGGATGATCCGACATAATGGCTTGTAAGGAAACCTTCCCCAGGTTACCTGGGCCTTCTATTTTTTCCATTACAACGACTCCATACTCGTGTCCATCCACACCCTTGATGTTTTTAAATAGGTACGGTTCAGGCGCCAATCCTTCCACAATGCCCACTTTTTTCTGAGCCGCGCGCTTGGCTTGCAGGCCTAAGAGTTCATTATAAAAATCGCACCCTTGTAAAATAGCCCCCGCTTGTTCCGTGGATTCTTTGACAATGGCGTCTTTATCCATATGTTCAGCACCTTTACCACGTCCAATAGAAAAGCCTGCATGCTTAATGGCATTGAGATGCACCATGAGTTCAAAATTGGCGGCCGCGTTGGCGGCGCGTGCATCTGCAGATGGTAGCTTAAAGGCCACATCGTCCTGCAAAACCACAACGGCGGTGGAAGCAGCATCTAACTTTAATTGACTTAAAGGTAATTTTTTAAGAGGTTTGTTTGGATGTTGAGCATTATAGGCGTCAATAGTTTGATTATAGAGGTGGGTAAAATGTTGTTCTTGTTTCTTGGTCAACTGCACTTCTTGACTTTGCAGTACAGAAAGATCCTTGTATATTTTACGGAACTTATAAAATTCCTTCTTGTTACTTTCAAGTTCTTTTATCGCTTCTTTTAGTCCCTCTTCAGGTATTTTTTTATTGGCAATGGCTGTTTCTTGTGCTAAAATTTGAGAATGTAATCCCATCATAAGCCTTTTAACGAAATCTGCATAACCCTGACCCCATTTTGTCGTCATCGTGCCACCTTTGGCTAAAACGGTGGCCACAAAACTTAAATCTCCCGGATTGTTTTCTGAAAACAGATTCAAACCGAATTGGCGTAGTTTATTGAGGTCTTTAATTCCTTTAGGGCTGGCAACATATTTCAGCACTTCCCATTTATTGTCTTGCGGTAAAAAACGGTAAGCGTTTACAACTCCAAAAAATCCCTGCTGAAGAAAGGCAAATACGTTTGTGCCTTTATAGTTGGGGAAGCGCAATCCTTTGGGGATTTCCACCTTTTCGTTTCGTCTGTAGGCTTCTAACATTTTGCTCAGTTTTTCGGGCGTGAAGGATTTGTCCAATGTCGAAGGGGTGTGCATAAACCAAGCTCCTGCCGCCCCTACTGCAACGACAGGAAGCACAACCGCGGCAATGATGGGTGTCAATACGATCCACTTCCAGGGATTAAACGGTTTCTTGGCTTCATGGGGTTTACCTGAAGCCTGTTGGCGAACAAAATGATCGTTTGGCTTTGAAGGGCTTGAAACACGAGCAGACGCTTTCGTGTGATGAGCCAAGGGAGGAGCTGCCCCTGCCCCCTTTTGCTGTGCTGAAGTGACCTTTGAAGGCACTGAGTGATTGGGATCGGAAGGGAGGGCATTCATAATAGCATCCTACAAAAAATTTAAAGTAAAACTTATAAGCATTAAACCTAGCCGTTTTAAAAAAATGCTAGAACCGTTGTTCTGCCCACGAAGTGTGGCGCCTATTGTTCCTGAAGTCACCGTTGAATGTGGCCAACTTATGCTATACTAGGGTGTATTCTTATAAATAAGGAGTTTTGTATGACTCAGTTTCCACCTCCTTTTTCAAAAGTCGTCTTCCCGCCTGAAGGTCATCGGCGTTTCGTTGAAGCCACAGGGGTCTCTGGTGTTTCAATGCCTAAAATGCCTGAAGATCAAAGCACGCCAGAACAACAAGAACCCCTTCAGCAAAAGGCGCCTTCTGTGCCTGAAGAGGCCATCGTGGATGAAACGCTTGAAAAAAGCTGGCCCTTTTTTTATACGGAAGGCTTGGTCTTGTTTAGCTTAGGCATGGCTTCTCTGATACTTCCTGCCCTGTTGGGTGAAACTTTTTTTAGAGAAATCGTAGGGGCGTTGCTGATGATTGCCAGCATGATGAAAGGCGTCCGTAGTTTTCAAACTCGCGAATTACCGGGCTTTTTACCCAGTTTGGCGTCTGCCGTGTTGACACTTGTAATTGGCACGTTGCTCACAGTGTATCCGCAGGATTCTTTTTTAGACGTTCGCGTGGCGCTAAGCATTTACTTTATGATTCAAACCATGACTCACTTTATATTTGCTGGGCAGTTTTACGGCTACCCTTACGCAGGGGGCTTTAAGTTTGTCTCGATCAGTGCTTTTGTAATGTTGATTGGACTAAGCATTGGTTTAATGAAGCAAGAAGCCCTCTTCCCAAGCATTTTTACAGGCACCCTAATGATGTTAGAAGGGTCGCTCGTATTTGGGGTGGGCTTAGGCTTGCAACGCATGGCGAGAGGCCTCCCCTACTTGCATGGTGAATCCGCCTGATGCTTTATATTGAACGGCTAGAATTATGGCAGTTTCGCAATTTTACCCAAGTACAGTGGAATGGTTTAAATCAAATCAATCTTATTGTGGGGCAGAACGGCCAAGGGAAATCTAACCTATTAGAAGCCATTTACTATCTTTCCCACGGGCGTTCTAACCGTAGTAGTCGAGACACCGAACTCATTCGCCACGCGCGCGGGGGATTGTTAGACCCTTCGGTGGAGGACCCCTTTTTGGGGCAGGGCTCTCGTGTGGCCCTACATTTGGCAGGGGGACTTTCTTTAGAAGCACGCTTTCAACCCGACAAAGTGACTTCGCCCACAGGCTTTGTGAGTCAAAAGTGGAAGACACAATTCTTGATTGATTCACAGCGTTGTAAATCTCGAAGTGAAATGATTGGGCGTTTGCCAAGTGTGTCCTTTTATTTGTCGGATTTAGAAATCGTAAGGGGCATGCCCCAAAGTCGTCGGCGATGGGTGGATTTGGCCACCGTGCAACGGTTGCCCTTGCATTTGGAATATCTTCAAGTGTGGAAGAAAACCTTGAGTGAAAAAAGTGCCTTGCTCAAGCAAATGGATTTTCCCAGTCCACAAAGCGAACAAGTCCATTTGTTGGACGTCTTGAATCAGCAATTGGCGACTGTGGCTTGGCGTATTTTAAGCGAACGCCTTGAAACGCTTCGAATCTTGCAAACGCACTTGCCTAGGCTGTATCAGGCATTGAGTCAAGGGCATGACGGCACCCCAACCGTAAGCTATACGGTGCATAATTGGCCAGATGCCCTAACCTTGCTAGAAACAGTCAATGAACGTGAGTGGATACAAGCGTGCCTGTTGCATTTAAGAGAAATCATGCCTCAAGAATTGCGTCGGCAAAGCGTGGCATGGGGGGTGCATCGGGATGATATTGGCATTCACTTTGTGGAAAATGCTCAAAAGGTGGATGTCACCACTTACGCCAGTCAAGGGCAACAACGTAGTGTGGTCATCGCCTTGAAACTCGCTGAACTGGCGATGCTAGAAAATAGCTTAGGCAAATCACCGATTATTTTACTAGATGATATTATGGCTGAATTGGATGCGGATCGGCAAAGGCAATTGCTCCATATTTTTCCGCAAACCTCTCAGGTGTTTTTAACCACGCCTTATGTGGACACGCACCATCACTTTCATAGCCTGCTGGCTGAAAAAAAGACGAGCTTGAGTTCTTGGCAAGTAGCTTCAGGAGAGATTCGCCTTTTGTAACGTTTTGTAAAAAACCAAGATGCCCCCGACGGTTTTTAGCTTCAGGGTGTTTTATAGAACTATACGTGCTTCAACGCCTGTTCAAGCAAGCACATGTGTTTTGATTTTATGAAATTATTTAGGAGCATCCCCATGCAAATCAGTCGACTAAGTCCTCTTAACTATACTAACAGTACTTGCTTTACCCCCCCCCAGTAAAGATGGTGTGATTGAGGCCACTCGCCTTGCTTCACCCCCCAACACCCAACGTGTGGGGACACAAAGGTCAACTAAGCTTGGTAAGCTATTGGAAACGTTAGTTTGCGATAATTGGGAGTTGATAGAGAAGATAGCGGGAGAACCTATACCAGCTACATACACTAGGAACATGGATTCTTTTCTTACATCTATAGCAATAAAGAATCCTTGGATTTTTCTGTTTAACATGGGAAAAATACATGGTTTTCTGTATAGTTTGACTGATTTTTTAAGGGATCTAAAGGAGTTGAAGAAAGAGGGTGTAATAGATTTTTCATTAAAGCCAGAATCAGACGAAGTTCAAGAATTAATTAGGATATTTCTTCAAAAAAGAAAAAATGAGCAAACACTATCCGCCGAAGCTTTAGACTATTGGTTTGACAAAATATATTCTTTGGTCAAATCTAAAACAGGACAATCGGGATAATCAAATCCAGAACCAATACCAAGCGCAAGTGAAGTACAAGCATTTATTAAGGATGGTGTAGGTTATTTCTTAGCACGCTTGGAAGGGGTGCCCTCTCAACCTACAGGGGGGTCGACTTGTTACTATGGAGTGTTGGGTCTCCAGCCGGGTGCCACTCAGAATCAACTAAAAACGGCATATGAAACTATGAAACAGGGACTTCAAGCCCAAGGAGATTCTAAAGGCTTGGCTAGACTAAAAATAGTATGGGAAGCCTTAGGCAATCCGAGCGAACGATCCAAATACGACAAGGCAAAAGGGCATTCATCTTAAGCCTAATGTCTTCTACAAAACAGTTGCACCCAGCCCATTAAGTCAAAAAGTCCTCAAAAAAAAACCCTCCCCAAAAGGAGGGTTTGTAATTCTGCATAAAAAACCTACAAAAAAGAGGCTTTTTAATAGAAAAAACATTGCATCAGAGTATCTTCTAGAATACCTCAAGTAGTCAAGTAGAGTCACGAACTGTTACAAAATCCTTTTAAATTGTTACAATTGTTGACAACTTCAAGAACTACTGCACATCGTACAATAAAACCGACTGCTGATAGATTGATTCAGCCAAGCCAAAGCCTTGGCCGGCTTGCTTGCTAATGTTGGTGGCGGTTTCTTGATTCAACATGCCTCGGAAGGTTTTTTCGCCTTCGCCGCCACTTAAAAAACCCTCTTCACGATCCACGGTTGCTTCCATGGCTTCAAGTAATTGCTGAATAAATACCCCTTCAAACTGTTGAGCAGCTTGCTTGAGTTCTTTTTGTTTAGGGGTTTGGGGTTCTAAAAAACTGGCGCGTAAGTCTTTCAGGCGTTCTGCAAAAGGCTTGGCGAGCTCCGTTTTTTCAGGGGCGCTTTCAGGGGTAAGCGTGGTGTTTTTTTGAAACTTATACGCTGGTAATTCCGTAGGGGGTAAGGCTATGTTAGGCATCGCAAAGGAAGATAAATCCATAGGGTTATATAATCTCCAGCTCCGCTTCTAGGGATCCTGCTGCTTTTAGGGCTTGCAAAATCGAAATCAAGTCACTTGGGGTGACGCCTATGGCGTTTAAGGCGGTGACTAAGTCATGCAAGGTATTATTGGCCCCCAGTTCAATTAGGCTTCCTTTTTCTTTGGTAATGTCCACCTTGTCATTCGTTACTAACGCCGTATTGCCCCCGCCTAACGCGTTGGGTTGTACGGCTTCTGTGGTGCTTTGAATGGTGACGGTGATGCCTCCATGAGCCACCGCCGCAGGTAAAAGCCTTACACTGCTGCCAATTACGACGGTACCCGTACGTTCATTGACAACGACTTTGGCATTGTCATTCGGGACATCCACCGTGAGTTGTTCTAAAACAGACACAAAGGCGACCCGATTATTCAAGTAACGGGTGGGGAGTTCTACGCGAATGGAAGAACCATCCAAGGCCACAGCAGGGCATAAACTGGTATTGATTTTGGACGCAATACGATTGGCCAAGGTGTAATCGGTACGGTTCAGTACCAAGGTAAGGCCTGTGGAATCGCCCACTTGCGTGTTTATTTCTCGCTCAATAATGGCCCCATTCGGAATTCTGGCACTGGTGGTGATCGCCGTTTGCTTGGAAGATCCCCCAGAAGAGACGGAAGATCCCCCTGTAGAAACAGGGCCTTGAGCCACAGCGATGACTTCACCGTTGGGGGCAAGCAGTTGGGATGAAATCAACACGCCCCCTTCTAAGCTTTTGACTTTACCGATGGCCGAAAGGGTGACATCAATGGTGTCACCCATCTTTGCAAAGGGAGGAATCTTGGCGATGATCATGACTTGAGCGGCATTAGAACCTTGTAAGTCATTGGGATTATTGACTCTTCCCCCTAAGTTATTGAGCATATTCCATTGAGCCGTGCGAGTGGCAACAGAACTGTCGCCCGTGCCATTTAAACCCACCACTAACCCGTAGCCCACCACTTGGTTCATGCGAACATCTTTAATACGCACCAAATTTTTAAGGCTGATGCTTGTTTTGGCGTGTGCGTGAGGCAACCATGCTGAAGTGCTTATACCATTCAGTACAAAAACACTGACACTGAATAAACAAACCAGTGAACGAAACACGTTGATGAACAGGGAAGAGATAGAACGCATGGTGTTAGATTTCCTTGAGGCAAACGCCTCGATGTAGAGTGGGGGGTATTATTGGAATTTGCTCATAATTTTAGAAAAGATACTGTCGTTTTGAGAACGACTAATAATGCCTTGCCCTGCAACCACAATTTGCATATTGGCCACTTTGTGTGAAGAAATTTCATTTTCACTGTTTAAGAAATAAGGGTTTACAATGCCTGTCACATAAACATCCGTTTTTTCTTTAGAAAAGGCCATCGTTTTACGCCCCTGAACCATCAGGTTACCGTTGGGCAACACTTGCATGACTTGGCAGGTAAAGGTGTCATTAAACGATTGGTTTTGGGTTGCGGTGCCTTGGCTATTGGTGGTGTTGTTGTTGGCAATGCCCCCTAGATTAGGAAGCTGTGCGAATTTAGCCAAGCCTCCTAGGCCAAACGTATTGGCTAAGGTGCTGGCGGCGTTGCTTACCACTGTTGATGTATTTTCTTCAAAGGTGGAATCTTTTTGAATTTGAATGGTGTTTTTGTTTTGACTCTTGGTCGACTCTTCCACTTTAATGGTGACTAAATCCCCTACTTGCTGGGGGCGGGGGGGGCTGTATAACATGCGAGGGGCATTGGATCTTGGGTGCATGCCTTGGGTATTTGGTAAAAATAAGGATTCCGCCTGAAGTGGGCAGGCGGTATTGAACAAGGTATTCAGTAGCAAAGCCACCAGCATGACGCGCGAAGCGTTTAAGGCCATTGGGTTCATTTGAATCGTCCCTCACGGTTTTTTCTCTCTCTGTTATTGTGACGATTTTCAGGGGGATTCACCCCCTCCCAAAGGTGTATTTTCTATCTGTCGTACACTATATGAAGGCTGTTCCGAATCGCCTGAGCACCACTACGTAACATGTTTTCCACCAAAGATTCAATGTCTTTTTGGATTTCCGTTTGATTAAAGGTGCGAAACTCTACCTGTCGAGACACTTCTAAAGAAGCATCTGCATTCAAGAGTTGCACAAAAAACGTAAAACCTGTTTGGTTCTGCTTAGGCTTGGCATAGGCTCCCAACGGTAGTTGGCAACCGCCTTCTAGTAAACGCATGAGTTCTCGTTCGGCAAAAACGCAGGCGTCTAGGGTCTCATTCTTTTTTATGGTTGAAAGTTGTTGAGCAAAGGGATGTTCCCTATGAAACTCCAGCCCCAAAACGCCTTGCCCTACAGCAGGGATTAGTTCACGTTCAGGGCAGAAAACATGGGTGATTTTTTCCGCCAAACCCAAACGATTCAAACCCGCCACGGCTAAAATGGTCGCATCATAGCCTTCTTCTTCAAGTTTACGAAAACGGGTTTGCACATTGCCCCGAATGTTTTGATACACCAAGTCAGGCCGCATCTTCTTGAGTTGAGCCACTCGACGAACGGCGCTGGTGCCCACCACACTATTTGGGGGCAACTCTTGAAAGTGGGTCACGCCATCCGCCGCAATAAAGGCATCTCGTACATCTTCTCGCAATGCAAAAGGTCTTACCACTAAGCCTTCAGGCAAACACGAAGGCATGTCCTTCAAGCTATGCACGGCAAAATCAATTTCCCCACGTAGTAAACCTTGTTCCAGTTCTTTGACAAAAACGCCGTAATTCCCTGTTTGAAGACCCAAATCAGAAAGAGAGTCTTTCAAGTGAAGATCACCCAAGGCCTTTAGGGCCACGATTTCAAACTGCACGTCTGCGAATGCTTTTTCTTGCAAAAGTAATTGAATCACCTGCTGGGTTTGTTGCATGGCAAGGGGGCTGTCTCGAGTACCGACTTTTAAAATACGTTGTGATGACGTTCCCATGTAAGCACCTATGGTTATTTATGAACTCATTTTATGGAAAGTCCTGCCCAGTTCGTTAGAATAAGAAGAAGAAACTTTACTATTAAAGGCCTGCGACGCTTCAGGTAGTGAACGCAACACCAACGGTTCCCGTGAATACGGTAAGGGTTGAAATAAATCTCGTAAAATCTGCAACTCTTGGGATTGGAAAAGGCCTTGGTTAATCACCCTACTAGGACTATGTAAAAGCCGTTGCATCAAGCCTTGACTCCACTCAAACAACGCTTCTTGCCGTTCTTCTGGAGTTAAATCGCTTAAGTCTAACGGGTGCTGTTCCATGTAGTCCAAATGAAGGCTTTCTACAAAATCTCGTAATTGCTTGAGTTCTGCTTCACAGGCTACTTTGTTGAGGCAACTGGGTAAGTGTTCTAAGGCTTTTTCAATCATTTCTTCAGCGGTACGACGCAAACGCGCTTCTTTTTGAGGATCAAAACTCGACATACCCACCAAGGCATCGGTGTCAAAGACTTTAATATGTGGATGCGTTTGTGCTACATCGGGGCAAACATTGCGAGGCACTGAAATATCATAAATACTCAAGGGGGTTGAATGATGATTAAATTGTTCCACAAAAAAGAGCAGGTGCGGGGCGCCTGTGGCCACAAACACAACATCCGCTAGCGCCAGTACTTCAGGGGTTTTTTCCCAAGTCACCCCATTAAAAGAAAAACGTTCGCTGAGTTCACTTAAGCGTTCTTGGCTTCGATTTAATAACTTCACCTGCTGACGTGCTTCTAAAGGCAAGGCTTCATTCAAGCGTTCTAAAATTAAACACGCCATTTTTCCTCCCCCCACCACCACGATGTTTTTTTCAAACAAATCGGGGTGATGCATCAAGGCTAAATCCAGCGTGGCTTTACTCACGCTGGAATCTCGACTGGCAATGCCTGTTTTGCTTCGCACTTTTTTACCCACTTGAACCGCTTCGTAAAAAAGCACACGTAAGTTTTTTTGCATAGGATTTTCTAAGCTATGGGCAGATTGAGCGAGTTCAACGGCCGCTTTCACTTGGCTTAGAATCTGACCTTCCCCTAGAATAAGGCTGTCTAGCCCACAGGCCACGCGATACAAATGCCGAGCAACCGCTTTACCTTGTAAAACTTGAACGGCGTCGCTTTTAAACAGGCTGGGCTCTACCCCTTTTTGTTCAATCAAATAATGTTTTAATGAAAGTTGAGCGTGCGAAAGATTCGAGCAAACGGCATACAATTCAACCCGATTGCAGGTGGTTAATACCGCCAATGAACGAATGCCTGAAGCTTGGGCGTCTTGCGTGAGTTCATGAATCACTTGAGCCACTTCATGTTCTTGAAAATTGAAGGATTCACGAATGTCTAAAGTCGCCGTTGTGTAATGAACACCCAGCATAAGGTATTCATTATATAAAGGGGATTCAGCTATTTCAAATAAGGGACGATGAGACATAGTTATGTTCCAAAGGACACGGTCTTCACACGTTGTGGCATACACGCTTACAAATAGACTTTAAACCACTTTGTATAGAACGGCAACTAAAATAACAAGACCTAAGCGGTTATTTAAAGCATACACCAAGCAAACGATTTTAGAGCAAAAGATCTCGGAGATTTTATGAGGTAAACTCAACTTGGGTCAACCCAAAAACCTTTCACGAGTTGGCCACCACTTCTTTGACTCGTGCCTTGGCAAGGGCTTGAAGGGTAGAGACGGCATCTAAAGCTTCCCAAGGCACGTCTAAATCACTGCGGCCAATGTGACCGTAGGCGGCCAAATTTTGATAGAAGCGCCCCCCACGCAAGGCAGGTAAACGCGTTAGTTCAAATTTTTGGATAATCGCCGCAGGACGCAAATCAAAGACTTCATTGACGAGTTCAGACAAGTCCGTATCGCTAAGCCCTTGTTTCACCGTGCCGAAGCTGTCCACAAAAATAGACGTGGGATGTGCCACCCCAATGGCATAGCTTAACTGCACTTCGGCTTTGTCGGCCAATCCCGCAGCAACAAGATTTTTCGCCACATAGCGTGCTGCATAGGCAGCGGAACGATCCACTTTGGTGGGGTCTTTCCCTGAAAAGGCTCCGCCTCCGTGACGCGATGCGCCTCCGTAGGTGTCTACAATAATTTTACGACCCGTCAAACCCGAATCCCCTTGAGGCCCACCAATGACGAAGCGTCCACTTGGGTTGATGAAATACTTGGTCTCAGCATCAGGCTTAATGTCAAAGGCTTCAAATACTGGGAAAATAACGTAGCGACGCACGTCGTCAAAAATACGACGTTGAAGGGCGGTATTGTCTGAAACACCTTCGATTTCAGCAGCGTGCTGGGTGGAAATTACCACGGTTTCGACACGTTTGGCCACGCCGTTTTCATATTCAATGGTGACTTGTGACTTGCCGTCTGGTCTCAAGTAAGGGAGCGTGCCGTCTTTACGGACTTTCGCCAACTGCTTGACTAAGGCATGAGCAATATCAATCGCCACAGGCATGAAGTTTTTCGTTTCATTACTGGCATAACCAAACATAATGCCTTGATCGCCTGCTCCAATGCGGTCAATTTCTTGGTCACTTAAGGTTTTGTGACGCACTTCAAGGGCGTTGTCCACACCGCCTGCGATGTCTCGAGATTGCTCGTCGATACTGACCAACACCCCACAAGTCTGGCCATCAAACCCACCTGCTTCAGCTCCCACATAGCCAATATCGACAATTACTTTTCGCGCCACACTGGCAATATCCACATAGCAGGACGACGTAATTTCACCTGTAACCAACACCAGCCCTGTATTCACTACAGTTTCACATGCCACACGAGCCAACGGATCTTGGCTTAAGCAGGCGTCTAAAACAGCATCAGAAATTTGATCGCAGATTTTGTCGGGGTGACCTTCTGTCACAGATTCAGAAGTAAAGAAATAGCGAGAGGCATTAGACATAAGGCGTTTCCTTTGCAGGGTTGAAGATCGTGATTTTTTGTCTAAGATGTATTATCTCCAAAACACAACGTGGGGTCAAATCTTTGGGTTAAGGGTTTTTAATTCAGTGGCGAATACTGAATAGAACTTCGATCTTTCAAAAACTCTAGGAGCCAATCTTTTTGTGATGAATAAAGAAAGAAAGACTGCATCCAGCCACTGGCTGTTGCTCGCTTGCGTCCCTTGTTACTTGAATCTGCCATTACATAGTATTGAGAACGTTCTGCTTTTGCAAAATCAAACGCGCTTGTGTCGCTGTTCGACGGAGTGGCCCCTGTACATCTAATTTTGAAAAAGAACGTAAAATTCGACGAGCCCTCACGGCGTTGTCTGAAATACCCAAGGCAATGGCATGATTATATAAAACCGCTTCCTGACCTTTGGTATAACTTTTACTCGCTTCTTCTAAACGACTAACGGCCAACGCTTTATCGGCTTCTTTATTCATAAGAGCCAACACCCCAGCAGCATTAAGGGCCTCTACATTGTGGGGGTCTACTTTTAAAGACGCTTCTATCGCAAACATCGCATCATCCATCTTGCCCAATTCCACACAAAGTAACGCCTTTATATAGTGTCCCTCAGCAGAAAGTTCCCCACACGCTAAAAGCGTGTTTAAATAGGTTTGGCACTCCTCAAAATCCCCCAAATCTAAGCAGGTATAAGCAATAGAAGTAAGTAAGTCCTGATGTTGTGGGTCTAGTTCTAAGCCTTGCTGAAAAATTTCATAAGCCGCTTGAGATTCGTTTAACGCATCATACGCCAATCCTAAATAATAATACGTGTCAGCTTCGGGATTTTCTTGGTATTGAATGGCATTGATCCAGTGGTCAATGGCGAGTGTATAGCGTTCGGATTGATATTCCAACACCCCTAAATGATACAAGCAAAGGGGGTCTTCAATGTTTTGAAGTAAAGCCATGTAAAGGTAATCTTTGGCCCGTTCCAAATAACCTAATTCTAGTTGAATAGTCCCTATACTAAAAAAAAGGGAAGGGTAATTGGGCTTGAGTTGGAAGACGAGTTCCAAAGTAAATAAGGCTGTTTTGTAGTATTGTTTTTGATAAAAAAGCCCTGCCAGGTCAAAGAGATAACGAGCCAACAGTGAAGGAGCAAAGAAGTATACGACCCCTAGTAAAAATACGGTTGCCAAGAAAAATGCGCCTATTCCTAAAGACATATAGGTCAATAAAATAATCAAGGGTGTCATGGCTGGTTTCCTGTAACGGTTAAGGCGACTTCGTTCACCTTTCGAAACCGAACCTATTTTCCTAAAATAAACTCTGTTAAATAGAGGAGGAGGAGGCTTTCTATCGTAAGCGATTCAACTGAAGGGTGATGTCGGCATCCACCTGTTTACCTTGATTGGGGGTATATTGCTTACCGTTCAATACCAACGTTTGTTTGCCTGATTGAATGTAATACGCCTGAGGCAAATCCGCACGAGGGATCATTAAGCCAAACGCGCGGGCTTGAGCCGTTGCCTTAGTGTCATCCACATCAATTTTAGTAAAGGGGATTCCCAAACGTGAACAAACCCCTTGAATACTCGGCACTAAAGTCACACAAGACGCACACCATTGCGCCGTAAACACCACGACTTGGTCTTCATCCGCTTGGGAAGACAAGATATGCGTTCCATTTAACAGCGTTAGACTCACAAACCAAAAAAGGGCTAACACCAAGGCAAACAAACCTACAAAATCGATTTTTTTGGGAGAAATCTTGAACAAAAAAGGACTGCTTGGCATAGAATTCATCTTTTCCTTTAAAGGTAAAATCTTCAATCAGATTTTAAGGATACGGGCATCATAACATATTTTAAAAAGTCTGTCTTTATTTGTTTGAAAATCTTTTACAATTCCGTTATGCTATATAACAAAAGAAAGGATTTAGAGGTGATGGCCTTAAAATTAACCCCACTTGAAACGCAATCTAGGCATATTCAAGTCTTTGTAACGCCTGTGGGGCCTTTGAAGTGTAATTGCACGTTGATTTACAATTCCCTGAGCAAAGAAGCGATCATCATTGACCCCGGTGGGGATGCGGATGAATTGCTAAAATGGCTCCGCACCTATAAGCTTAAACTTAAAGCCGTCTACCATACCCATGCTCACTTTGACCACTTTTTGGCTTCTGAAGCGTTGCGAAACGCGACGGGTTGCCCCCTATGGCTTCATAAAAAGGATCTCTTCTTGTGGAACATGCTTGAAACGCAATGCCAGCTTTTTGGATTCCCCCTGCACCAAGAAAAAACTCAGCCTCCAGATGATTTTATTGAAGACGGCCAACCCTTGGCCTTAGACGACTTAGGTACACATCAAACGCTTGTTACCCCAGGGCATACACCGGGTTCTTGTTGCTTTCACTTAGAATCTCATGGGATTTTGGTGGCGGGAGACACCCTCTTTCACGGGGGGATTGGTCGTACTGACTTATGGGGTGGCGATGAATCCGCGATTTATCGTTCTATTACTCAGCGTTTACATGTGTTAGATTCGCAAACCACCGTTATTACTGGCCATGGTAAACTGACCACCATTCAGCAAGAACGTCACTATTTTCATTAAAAAAAGGATGTTACGATGACCCTTGTGTTACATACGCTTGAAGAACTTCGGCAGTGGAAGCAAACCTTGCCAGCTAAAAAACTAGCCTTGGTACCGACAATGGGTAACTTACATGCTGGGCATTTGGCCCTGATTAAAGAAGCCCAACGGCATTCGCAAGCAGTGATGGTGTCTATTTTTGTGAACCCAACGCAGTTTGGCGTCAATGAAGATTTAGACCAGTACCCACGCACCTTTGAAGCGGATTTTCTTGCCTGCCAAAATGCTGAGGTGGATGCCATTTTTGCCCCGTCTGTTGAAGTGATGTATCCAGAAGGTGTGAAGATTACGCATCACGCCGAAGAATCGATTGCCAAGCGCTTATGCGGGGCAAGTCGCGTTGGGCATTTTGACGGAGTGGTTACCGTGGTGCATCGATTATTTAGCGTGGTAGACCCTCAAATCGCCGTTTTTGGACAAAAAGACGCCCAGCAAGTGGCGATCATTAAAGCGCTTATTCAACGTGAAGGCTTTCCCGTTGAAGTGCGGGTGCATCCCGTAGTAAGAGATTTAGACGGCTTAGCGTTGTCGTCTCGTAATCAATACCTCAAAACCCCTGAAGAACGTCAAACGGCACTGGCCTTATTTGAAACCATGCAAGGACTTGTGGTTGCGTTTCATACCTTGAATCAAGCCCAAACGACGTTGCCCTTGAATCTGCAAAAAGCGTTTGAACTTTCGTGGAAGACCTTACAGCCGATGTACCCTTTAGGCAAAGCGTTGGTTTGGGATTATGTGGAAGCCGTCGACGAGGAGACCTTTGAATCACAGACATTTTTAACCAGTCATAGTCGCTTGCTTGTGGCGGCTCGATTGGGTTCAGTGCGCTTGATTGATACTTTGCATGTTCAGGAATTGATTCGCGATTAAAAAAGAGAGGGCAATAACCCTCTCTTTGAAAAAATGGAGCAAGTTTCCTATAGGCAGTTTTGAAGTCTTGCCGCGCGTTGGCGCTCTGGTGAAAGGTTAGGATCTGTATTCATGTCTAGACTGACAACTTGAGTGGTAAAAGTTAGCCTGGTTTCATCTATAGTCATTGCAGGAGCTGTCAAAATACTTGGTGTGCTTATTACAGTAGAAGTACCACTACCTGCAGTAGCACTAACCGCGACTGTAGTAGTCGTTCCAGTGGAATTACTTTCGACTGGAGCAATGTAATATGCATTCAGTGTAAGATACGTTGAAGCTTTAGATTCAGTCTCTGCTAAATCTTTTTCGTATTTTTGAGCAGATTTGAGTGCTGTTTTATCCGCGGTATTTTTAGCAGTGAGGGCGTTTGAGGCATCAGTGTCGGCCTGAGTATACGCATCTAATGCCCTTTGGGCGGTTTCTTTGGCCTCAGTAGCTTTTTGCAAAGCTGCATTGTAAGCATTCAGTGCTGCAGTAAGTTGAGCCTGCGTGATACCAGAGCCACCAGAGCCAGAGCCACCAGAGCCAGAGCCACCAGAGCCAGAGCCACCAGAGCCAGAGCCATAACCAGAGCCAGAGCCATAACCAGAGCCAGAGCCATAACCAGAGCCAGAGCCAGAGCCATAACCAGAGCCAGAGCCATAACCAGAGCCAGAGCCATAACCAGAGCCAGAGCCATAACCAGAGCCAGAGCCATAACCAGAGCCAGAGCCAGAGCCAGAGCCATAACCAGAGCCAGAGCCATAACCAGAGCCAGAGCCATAACCAGAGCCAGAGCCATAACCAGAGCCAGAGCCAGAGCCATAACCAGAGCCAGAGCCAGAGCCATAACCAGAACCAGAGCCAGATCCACCAGAGCCAGCTTTAAAGGCACTTAACAGATCATTATATAAATTCAAAGCAGCAATCCGTTTGTTTTCTGCGTCGGCTGCATCCTGTTTCGCGTCTTCAGCTGCTTGCCAAGCATTACTACTCTTTTCTAGTGCTGTTTCATAAGCCGTTTTCGCAGCAGCAGCCGCTTTCTTATCGTCATCTGCTGTTATTTTTGAATTATTGCTAATTGTTGCTGCGGTATTGGCTGCAGTCTGAGCGGTTAAGACTTCATCCACTGTTACTTTTTTAGGTGTTGCAGCTGCTTGCTTAGTTGGCGTTTTAGCTAGGTTCGACGTATTCTTAAGAAATTTGTCCAATGAGTCTGTGTTTTGAATAGTCCGGTTATTATTTTTTAGTGTTATTACTGTTCCTGTTCCATGAACGAAGTTTAGTCCAACTAAACTAATGGTCATCGCCAAGGTCACAGTAAATGCTTGTTTTGAAAAAGGTACTTTCATTCGCTATGCTCCTTATAAGAATTGCCCTGAAAAAAAGTGTGTGAAGTGTCGGATCCACTTAACGCCTCTAAAAGGCCTAGAACTCTTATTCTGTATCGGTAAGTTGCATTCAAAACTTTAAGTATTGTTACAAACTGTAACCCATTGCTTCAAAAAAGGATCTTTCTTCTCTTTAAAAGAAGAAAGATCCACGAAACGAGCAAGGTTTTGCCTAATGAGGCGATTGTTGACGGGCTTGCATTTGTTGTTGGCGCTGGGCGAGTTTGGCTTGCATTTCATTGAGCTTGGCTTGATGCTCTTGGCTTTTTTGTTGAAATTGCTGTTGTCGCGCTTGCAATTCTTGTTGGCGTTGGGCGAATTGGGCGTGTCTTTCTTGTTGTTTGGCTTGCATTTCGGCCTGTCGAACGGTACGTTGCTGTTCCAGTTGCGCCTTCATCGCTTCATGCTGTTGCTGCATTTGTTGACGCTGGGCTTGCCCCGCTTGTTTTTGCTGTTCCCATTGAGCCTTTTGCTGCTGCATTTGAGCCCTCATGGCTTCACGTTGTTGTTGCATTTGTTGATGCTGGGCTTGGTATTGTCCTCCCCCGCCTTCAGCAAACGCCGAGGTTCCGTTCATGCCTAAAGCCAATAGTAGGCAAAGGCTCGATACTTGAATGTCTTTTAAAATAGTCATTGAAACATTTCCTTCTCTTTTGAAATTACGTGAGTAAACAGGCGCTTTTTTCAAGCGCTTTCTGTGAACGTAAAGGCTTGAAATAGATCCACATGGCGAAATAACCGCCCACACGAAACACCCCCCTAAATGGCATGAGGTCCTTCGTATAAAAGAAGGCTTCGGCACTTTAGACCAAAAACCCCACGTTTTGTTACAAAACGTTAGGGTTTTTTAGTCATTGACAGATGTTACGCAGACTACGCTTGTAAATCAAGTCGTTTTCCATTGGTGGGGGGTGGGGCGTCTTCTTCAACAGGCGCTTCGCTTAGGGCCTGACCTACAGGGCGTTCTTCGCCTTCTTTTAAAACAGGCAATTCCCCCGGTTTAATAATTTGTTGAAAGTTAGTCATACCACCAAAAGGAGGAGCATTTTTATACTTCTCGACAGAAAGCAGCACAGTACCATCTGGTTCTATAGTATACACTTTATCTGTTCCATCGAGTTCCTTTTTGCGTATTTGTAGAGAACCACCCGGGAATTTCACATAACCCACTTCAAGGGAACGTTCAGGGATTTCTTCTTGGGGTTTGGCTTGCGCCATGAGGGTTTGCACTTCTTCAATAATTTTAGGATCCGTGGCTTGTTCTTGAATCCCTGAAACTCCAGGTAGTAGGTACTCCCGAGGGATTACCTGTACTTTACCGTTTGTATCAATTAAAAAAGAAGGTCCTTCCACTTCAGAAGTGCTTAACTCATTATTGTCCATAGTTTCACAAAAAGATCCGTCAACGTCAACAAAAGTAGGGTGCGGAAGACCATTAGGACTAAGATAAATCGCACCATCATTCCGAACGATTTTATTATAAGGAGCCGTGGCCTTTTGTTCTTCCGTGGGAGCGGATGCCTGATTGTAAAGATCTTCCACCAAGGCCAAGGCGTCTTGAGGATCTTCAGGGACTTCGATTTTCTGCTTATTTCGCTGATTTAAGGGGACATAAACCGAAGGGTTATTCACGGGGGTACTCACCAAGCTAGAGGGATTTAACGACATCATACATTCCTTTCTGAACACTGAATCATTCACACGAACTAACGAAAAACAAACACAACTACTATATTCGCATAAACACTGGCCACGCATTGAACTGTGCTAGTTTTTTAAGCACTTGTAACATTTGGAAATACTTCATTTTCGACTCAAGCTTAAATCACAGTTTTTTTAATTGTATTCGCTTATAATAAAGAAATGACAACGCCCCTCCCCCCCTTTGACTGGAAACGCGAACTCAAGAACATCCCCGCTAAACCGGGGGTGTATCGCATGCTGGATTCAGAAGGGAAAGTGCTTTACATTGGCAAGGCCAAAGTGCTGAAAAATCGTCTTAAAAGTTACTTCAACAAAAACGGCGGCCACAGCCCCAAAACCAAGATGATGATTCCCCTGATTAAGCAGTTCAATTACATCGTCACCAATACCGAAGTCGAAGCCCTGATTTTAGAAGACAGCTTGGTCAAACAACATCAACCGAAGTACAACATCCTGCTCAAAGACGATAAACGATTCCCCTGGATCGGCATTAGCGATGACGACTACCCCCGTCTTTTTGTGGCACGTTCCACCAAAAAGCCCACGCATCACAAAGGCAAAAATACCCGCTTTTTTGGCCCTTACACGAACACGTCTGAACTGTTTGCCTTGTTAAAATTCCTGCAAAAGCACTTTCCACTTCGTAAGCGCCCCACCCCCTTGTTTCGGGACAGACCTTGCATGAACTATACGCTTGGGCTATGTGCAGGGCCTTGCCAAGGCTTGGTGTCTCCACAAGCGTATCGGGACATTGTTCAACAAGCCGTACTGGTGCTTAAAGGCAAAACCCATGATTTAGAAGTGAAGCTCAAGCAAGAAATACAAAAAGCCAGCGAAGTCATGCAATACGAACGGGCGAAAGCCTTGCTTGAACGCCTTGAAGCGGTCGAACGTATTGGGCAGAAACAGGTGATTGTTTCTGAAGACATGAGCAAGCATCAAGACGTCATTGCCCTTGCGTGCGATGCCTTTCAAGCGTCTGTGCAAGTGCTGGTGATTCGCTACGGCAAGGTTGTGGCCTCCAAGCCTTTTGTGATTCCCTTGCGGTTTGGGGAATACGCAGAAGAAGTCTATAATAGCTTTTTATTGCAGTATTACAGGCGTTTAGAAGCCGATGATTTGCCAGATGAGGTGATTGTAGAACACCCCATTCAAGAAGCCGATGTGGTGATGGATTGGTTGAGCCATGTGCGTCAAAAAAAGGTGGTGCTGGTGCATCCGCAGAAGGGGGGCAAGTTTGACCTGTTAAAGCTGGCGCAAGTCAACGCCCAAAGTGGGTTGGAACAAGCTCAACTCTATGAAGCGTCGAAGTTGAGGAATGATCCGACCAAGGCTTTGTTGGATTTACAAGAACGCTTGCGTTTACCGATTTTCCCTAGACGCATGGAATGCTACGATATTTCTCACTTTCAAGGGAGCCAAACGGTCGCCAGCATGACGGTATTTGTCGACGGCGTGCCTGCCAAAGACGAGTACCGACGCTTTAAAATTCAATCTGCCGAAGGCAAGCCCGATGACTTTATTTCCATGCACGAAGTCATTACCCGTCGAAGCACGCATCGTGACGATTGGGCGAGACCTGATTTAATCATTATTGACGGAGGGAAAGGACAGCTGAACGCCGCCTTACGAGCCATCCACGAGCAAGGCTGGCAGGGCATCCCCATGGTATCTCTTGCCAAGCGCTTTGAAGAGATTTTCATCGCTGGGGAAGACTACCCTGTGGTGATACCGCATTCGGCGCCTGCCTTGCAAGTGGTGCAACGCATTCGAGACGAAGCCCATCGCTTTGCCATTACCTACCACCGCCAATTGCGGGGCAAGCAGGCGTTAAAGCATCCGTTGGATGCTGTGGCTGGCGTGGGTGAAAAACGCAAGCAAAAGCTTCTTAATGCATTTGGCACGTGGGCGAAGATTCAATCCGCTAGCGTAGATGATTTACAGCGTGTGTTGGGAGTCTCGTCGTTGGTGGCGGAAAGGCTCCATGAGGCGATCGCAACTCGTGTATAGTGTTTTTTAGATTTTGGTTCTCATTTATAGCTGGTCGGTCGTCAGAGACCTTTGCTCCGCCAAAGGTCTCCAACACCTCTAAAGGCGGTTCAAGGGGGGACGGGGAAGGACGCATTGCGTTTCTCCTCCCCTTCGTCCCCCCTTGAAAATCCCCCCTGAATCCCCACCTCCTCGCCCTATCTTTGTTCCTGCCGTCCGCAAAATGTCTCGGAAGCCTCGCATTTAGTGCGCCGTCGGCAAGCTGGATTTGCCCCCTCTCCCTTTGGGAGAGGGTTGGGGTGAGGGTCCTGAGATGCCCAGTTGTCGCTGGTGACGTCAGAGACCTTTTGTACTAGCACAAAAAAAGTTTGACGTTGTTTTTTGCAACCAGGCACGTTCAAAAAGAATGTGTTTCGTGTAAATTTATTAAGTAAGTGTTTCAATAGAAAGGAACCGTTTATCATGTTAAGGTCTGTTACCCCCCCCCCAAAGTAACTTTAGTAAAGTAATGCCCCCCTCTGTATCCAGTCAGCGTCAGGGAGTAAGTACGAAAACAGTAGAAAACATGGGAATACAATATAGAGAGTTAGCTAGAAATATAAGATCCCTTGAACGTTCTACAAATGCTCAAGAGAGAAATACGCTAGCTATTCGCTATAAGAGAGAGCTAAGTGAACTATCTGCTCTAGTACATCCCTTTCTAGTAATCGTGTTTAATAGTAATAGAGGGATTATAAGTGAAGCTCAACTAAGGAACCATTATGACTGGATCTTCCGTAATAAAGAGGAAACACGCGTAAAATATTTAGACAGTCTAGAAGAGCTGGTTCAGGAATATCGAGAAGCCACTTTGGATTGGAGAGTCCTCGTACAAGCTTCGCGGGATCTCCGAGAAGAAATCCGCAGAGATTCCGAAGGATTTAGGAAATTATTCAAACAAATTTTTGGCGAATAATACAGTGTCCTTGTTACTTAAAGAAAAGTATTAAATCTGCCCTATAGGAGAGGAAACCAACGGTTTTCTTTCCCAAGAGAAAAAGTCAGAGACTTTTTCGACGGAAGGGGGGCGACCAAGACCCTCCCCCCCTTGAGCCGCCTTTAGAGGTGATGAGTAATCCCCCATTTATAGACAAGCTAACATGTAGACCGCCATTATGGCGGTTTGTGCGTCCAAAGGTCTATGACGACAACCAGCTATAAAAGGAACTAGAAAACACAAAAAATTAAGCGACCACAGCCGTATGGCATCGGGTGCAAAGATGCGGATGATCCACATACGCCCCGACGGTTTCCTTGTACTGCCAGCATCGTTGGCACTTGTCCCCAACGGCGCGCACAATCGTCACCTTGTATTCCCCGTCGATTTCTTCTTCGGCCAACACGGCGTGACTGGTGTACAAATCACCGGCGCCTTGAGCGGGTAAAATCTCCACCCCTGAAACCAAAAACAACAGCTCTAACACTTCTGGATTCAACTGATTCAAAAAGTTCCACGACGCGGCCAAGGGTTGAATCAACACATTCGCTTCTAAAGAAGAGCCAATTTCTTCTTGCGAACGGGCGTGTTCAAGCCCCGCATTGACGCTTTCACGCAACATCAACAAGGCTTCAAAGGAATGGGCCTGACTAGGCTCTAATCGCCATTCAGCGGGTAACTGCGGCCAAGGGGCCAGCAAAATGGATGGAGGCACGCCTTCTTTAAGGTCAAAATTGGGCTTTTGAGCCTCAGGCCAATGGCTCCAAATGTCTTCCGCCATGTGGGGCATTACAGGAATAATGACGCGACTTAAGGTGCTTAAAATATGAAACAACACGGTTTGAACCGCCAGACGCCGCGCGTCTTTTTCACGATCGCAATACAAGACGTCTTTCACCACGTCAAAGTAAAGCGAAGAAAGTTCCACCACACAAAGATTTTGCAACAGTTGATAAAAACGGTGAAACTCATAACGTTCAAAGGCCTGTTCCAAGGCTTCCGTTACGAGGCTTAAACGGTGCAACACGTAAGTGTCCAGCGCACTTAGGTGGGCGTAAGGCACGGTGTCGACTTGGGGGTTGAATCCATTTAAATTGCCGATTAAAAAGCGACACGTATTACGAATTTTACGGTAAATATCGCTGAGTTGCTTAAGTGTGCCACCGCCGATCTTCACATCGTTGGTGTAGTCCACCGATGCCACCCACAAGCGTAAGACGTCTGCGCCGTATTCACGCATCACCACATTGGGGTCAATCACATTGCCGAGCGATTTACTCATTTTTCGGCCGTTTTCGTCCAACACAAAGCCATGCGTCAAGACGGCCTTATAAGGCGCTTTGCCTGAAAGCATGACACTGGTTAATAAAGACGACTGAAACCACCCACGATGCTGATCGCTGCCTTCAAGGTACAGATCCACCGGCAAATGCCCCAGCTCTTCATGACGCGCTTCCACCACCGCCGTGTGGCTCACGCCTGAATCAAACCATACATCCATCACATCTTCTTCTTTTTTGAAGGTGTGATGCCCGCAGTTTGTACAGGTCAAGCGTCCCTTTAAGAACGTTTCGGCGTCATAGCGAGCCCACGCGTCGCTGGTTTGCTCATGAAAGACTTCCGCCACCCAAGCCGTGGTTTCTTTCGTTAAATGCACGGTGCCACATTGTTCACAATAAAACGCGGGAATAGGCACCCCCCACACCCGTTGACGACTTATACACCATTCTGGACGGTTCGCCACCATTGTACTAATGCGAGATTCTCCACGCGCGGGCACCCACTGCACTTGCTTAATTTCGCTCAACGCCGTGTCGCGAAAGGCATCGACTTGAATAAACCATTGTTCGGTGGCTCTAAAAATCACAGGGGCATGGCTACGCCAGCTATGCGGAAAGCTATGCGTAAAGGTCCCGTTCCACACCAAGGCGTTGCTTTTTTTAAGCCGTTCAAGCAGAATCCAGTTGGCTTTTTCGTAAAACATGCCGACGACTTCTTCAGGCACGCCGTGTTCGTCTTTAAATTTGCCTTGGCCATCTACAGGGGAAATAATTGGCAAGGGGGACTCTTTTAATTCGTTGCGGTTGTAAGCTTTTACGGCAAAAAAGTCATCTGGGCCGTGCCCCCCCGCAATATGCACCAAGCCTGTGCCTGTTTCTGTGGTGACAAAATCCGCTGAAATCACCACCGAATCCCGTTCAATAAAGGGATGCTTAGCGACGAGCCCACGCAAAACGCTTCCTTTAAAGGTGATTAAAGGCGTTAAGGTTTGACCCTCTTCCACGCCAAATTTTGAGCCTAAAGCAGCGAGTAAATCCACCGCCACCACGACTTTGCCGTGTTTCGGTGTTTCCACCACGGCGTATTCCACCTGTTCATGAACGGCAATGGCCACGTTGGCTGGGATCGTCCATGGCGTGGTCGTCCAAATCACCAAAGACGCCCCAGTCAGCGGACTCACCAGTTCCGCAGGAAGTGCTGTTGCGTAACGTTTTTCAAGATTCGGCAAGGCAAAGGCCACGTAAAGACTATGACTTTCGTGGTCTTCATACTCAATTTCCGCTTCCGCCATCGCAGATTCACTAATCGGGCACCAATGCACAGGTTTTAGGCCCTTGTACACATAGCCTTTTTCAACCATTTCTGCAAATAATTCAATTTGCGTGGCTTCAAAATGTCCGTCAATGGTCACATACGGCTCATCCCAGTGGCCCATTACCCCTAGGCGTTTAAAGTTTTCTTCTTGGCCTTTAAGGTTATTGGTGGCAAAGGCACGGCATTTTTCACGCAGTTCTAGGGGCGTAATGGATTTTCGTCCGCCTTTGATTTTCTTTTCTACCGCGGCTTCAATGGGTAGGCCATGGCCGTCATAACCCGGCACATAAGGGGCGTAAAAGCCTTGAAGCGTTTTATAACGCACCACAATGTCTTTCAAAATTTTATTTAAGGCCGTGCCGATATGGATTTTGTCGCTAGACAAATACGGCGGGCCATCATGCAAAACGAACCGCTTTTGCTTGGATTTCGTGGCGAGATTGCTTTCATAAATATGGTGATCTTCCCAAAAGGCTTGGATTTCGGGTTCGCGGGTGGAAGCCCCTGCCCGCATGGGAAAGCTGGTTTGAGGCAAGCGTAAGCTTTCTTTGTAATTGATTGCTTCATTTGAAGGGGGTTGACTTGTCACGATAGAACGTCCTTACCTAGTTTGAATGCTTGTGTATCCCTTCAATATCTCATAAAATGAACGTCAAGACAAGTGACAGAACGCGATGCCTTTCGCCCACAAAGAAGCATTTGTAAGTTTTTTGTAACAAAAGCTTAGAAAAGGCAATTTCACCCTTAAGATTGTTTTTATAATTACATAAGAAGGCATCACCGAAGATGATTCTTCTCTCGTATATGCAAGTCTCTTTTTATTCAAGTATCCACTCAATCCCTTTAGCGAGTCTATTGCCTTATGTTAAACCATATTACCCTTGATTTTTCCGATGCACAGGATGCCGATGTCACCGCCCTTGTCAAACGTTTAGCCTCGAAGGCTCAAGCCATTTTAGAGCTTGACGAACAAAGCGAAACGCTCTTTTTAGGGGCAAGAGCCATTGAGTTACTCATGGAAGACATCAACCACGTTTGATTTTTCAAAACGCTGAACGCTTTTTAGGGTCTCTGGCTTTTCCTGTTTATAGTATTGAAGGCACAGAGAAAGTCTTTTTTGCTTTGTTCCTCCTCCCTTAGGTCGCACGCCTCGCCGATGGCGGGCTACGTTAGGAGGAGGGACACCAGCTATAACTGAACATCCCAAATCCCTCACCCCAACCCTCTCCCTAAGGGAGAGGGAGTAAAACGCCCTTTTGCAGAGCCTTCTATATAGTGTTTTATCTGTCGAACACTATGAATAAGATTTTCAGATTAGTTTTAAGCTATTTTTAAGCTATAATAGTCCAACACCCACTCACGGAGCCCTTGACTCATGTCATCTACTGAAATTGTGAAAAGTTTGCAAAACCAACACGTTAAAGAAGCACTCGCCCTTCAACGCCATAAGCATCGCGTGGCTGAAAAGGCCTGTGTGGTGGTGGGGGAAAAGGCCATTGAAGAAGCCCGAAAAGCGGGGTGGCAGGCCAAACGCTTTTTTTTTAGAAACGACGTACTAACGCCTGAAAGCTTTTCAGCAGGCAAGCCCTGGCAAATGGTGAGCAATACCATTTTAAAAGCCATTGCTGAAACAGAATCTGCCCCACCTGTTGTGGCGGTGTTTGACTGGCCAAGCGCTGCCCAGTTCGTGACGCTTGAAACACTTGCCTGCCCCCAAGCCCCCACCGAAACCTTGCTGGTGTTAGATGGCCTTCAAGATCCAGGTAATGTAGGCACTTTGTTGAGAACAGCGGTGGCCTTTGGATTTGAGCACGTGTTGATTATTGAACCCGCTGCGGATGCCTATTCCAGTAAAGTCATTCGCGCTTCTACAGGCTTGCAATTTCGCTTGCAGATTCAGGTTATTCAGCATGAAGCAACCTTTGACGTCTTACAAGCCTTACGCCAGAAGGGGTGGCATCCGTATTTGGCAGATGCCTGCGACGACTGGCAGCAAACGCCGTTGTACTTGCATGAACTCAGGGGGCTGCCTGAACATCCCATGGCGGTGGTGTTGGGTCAAGAAGGGCAAGGCTTGCGTTTAACCCAAACGCAGAAGCAGGCCTTTTCAACGCTCAGTGTGGCCATGACGGATGAGGTTGAATCGTTAAATGTGGCGATTACGGGTAGCCTGATTTTGCATCATCTGTATAGTCTTAAATGCTCTAGTGGCAAGGGAAGGCCTTAATGAGCTATGATGCCATTCCGCCCCATTTACGTCCGCCAAACCAAGTGCCGTTGGCGGAAGATTTAAAACCGCTTGAGCCTCAAGACGCTACAATGCAAGACGATTGGGCATCGGTGGAAACGCCGCAAGCCCTTTGGCAATTGGCTAAAAAACGCTGGAATCAAGGCATCCTGCCTCACTTGCAAGAACTACGCCTGCGCTTAGGGGTGAGCCTTGGGGCGTGGGTCGTGGCGGTAGGGGCTTCTTATTTCATGGCCAAACCCCTGTTGCTGGGTGTGCAAAGGCTGGCGCCTGCGTCAACGGTTTTTGTGCAGTTGGCCCCCACCGATGCCCTGTTTGCCGTGTTTCAAGTGATGATGCTCGTCGGAACAAGCCTGAGTTCGCCTGTATTGCTGTGGCATTTGATTCGATTTGTCGTGCCTGCGTTAAAGGAACAAGAAAAAGCGTTTTTGTGGCCGGCCTTGCTGTTGGCGTTGGTGGGGGGTATTTTAGGCTTGGTGTTTGGTTATGTGCTGGTGTTGCCTACGGCTTTACACGTGTTGCTTGCATTTTCTGAAGGGATTGCGGTGGCTCAAATGAGTTTGCTTGCTTATGTGAGTTTTTGTACCATGATGCTCGGCGTCATAAGCCTTACGTTTGAGATGCCCCTACTGGCCTTTTTGCTTGGGCGCTTGGGGTTATTAAAGCAGTCCTTCTTAAAGCAGTATTGGCGAGAAAGTTTTATTGCCCTGATTGTGTTGGCCGCCCTTTTAACCCCCAGTCAAGACCCTTTTACCTTGATTCTGGTTTCAGTGGCGTTGTTTGTTCTTTACGGCGTATGCTTGTGGGTCACCCCTAACGCGTGACAAATCCCATACACCAAATCACTGCGATTTAGCGTGTAAAAATGAAAATGCTCCACCCCTTCTGACTGCAAACCTTCACAAAGCTTAATGGCTTCGCTACTGGCAATCAGGCGTCGGGTGTCGGGGTCTTCATCTAAGCCGTCAAATAGCTGAATCAGGCGATTGGGGACTTGTGCGCCACAAAGTTGGGCAAATTTTAAGGTTTGCTGGACGTTACTAATCGGTAAAATGCCAGGTAAAATAGGCACTTTAATGCCTTTGGCTTCACATAAATCCCTAAAACGCAAGAAAGTTTCGGCTTCAAAGAAAAATTGCGTCATAATCGAACGCACCCCTAAATCCACCTTGGCCTTGAGAAAATCAATATCCACCGACAAATCCACCGCTTCAGGATGCCCTTCGGGGTAGCCCGCCACAGAAACGTCAAACCCGCCAACCTCATGGATGTCTCGAATCAAATCGCAGGCGTGTTGGTAGTCTTTTAGGGCATCTTGAGGGGATTGCCCCTTGGGGATGTCGCCTCGTAAGGCCACAATATGCGCCACCCCTAAGGTTTTATAACGTGCTAAAATGGCGTGAATATCCGCCTTGCTCGAACCCACACACGTCAAGTGAGCCGCGGGTTTAAGCGTTGTTTCTTGCAGGATTTTGGCCACTGTGTCGTGGGTGCGTTCACGGGTGGAACCGCCTGCGCCGTAGGTCACGCTCACAAAATCAGGCTGTAAGGGGGCCAGTTTTTGAAGGCTTTCCCACAATTTTTCACTGGCTTCAGGGCTATTAGGCGGGAAAAACTCAAAACTCACATGGACTTTAGGCATCATTTATGGATTCTTTCTCTTTTTAGTGGAGCGGTTCATTTATTTTAGCACCCGCATCAAAGGATTCAATTGGTTTTATTTTTTGATATAATGTTTAAACATTCGTAATGCTTGAGGTTCTTTCCATGTTGATTCCTGTAATTCTTTCTGGTGGCAGTGGTACACGACTTTGGCCCTTGTCTCGTGAAGGCATGCCCAAGCAGTTTTTGTCGTTGCTTGAAGGGCCAAGTCTGTTTCAAGAAACCTTGCTTCGTTTGCCCCCAGAAGGACTTGAACCCCCTATGGTGATTGCCAATCAAGATCATCGCTTTCGTGTGGCTGAACAAATGCAGGCCATGCAGTACTCGCAAAGTAAAATCATTTTAGAACCTTGTGGCCGAAATACCGCCCCTGCCATCGTGGTGGCGGCCTTGATTGCGTGTTCGCACCCGTCCACTCAAGACGCCTGCCTGCTTATTTTACCGTCGGATCACCACATTAAAGATCCTCACGCCTTGGCTTGCGCCATGGCCCACGCCAAACGTCACGCACAAGCTGGCAACGTGGTGACCTTTGGCATTGTGCCCACTTACCCCGCCACTGGCTACGGCTACATTCAAGCCGGTGAAGCCCTTTCACCTGAACCTGAAAAAGGCTTAAAGGTTAAAGCCTTTAAAGAAAAGCCTGATGAATCCACCGCCCAAGCTTTTATAGAAGCCGGCCATTACTTCTGGAATTCGGGCATGTTTATGGTCAAAGCCTCCACGCTTTTAGAAGAAGTGGAACGCTACTGCCCTGAAGTGCTGCGCTATGCGCGTCAAGCCCTGATGCAAGGCTGTAAAGACTTAGACTTTATTCGTTTAGATGCCGAAAGTTTTGCCCAATGCCCCAGTATTTCCATTGATTATGCGATTATGGAAAAAACCGATCGGGCGGTGGTGGTACCCCTTGATGCAGGCTGGAACGATTTAGGCAATTGGGACGCCTTGTGGGGGCTTTCCCCGCAAGACGATCAAGGCAACGTGAGCATAGGCGACGTGATTTTGCACAATGTGAAAGATGCCATGGTGCTGAGTCAAACCGCGTTAGTGACGCTGTGTGACGTAGAACATATTTTAGTGGTGCAAACGAAAGATGCGGTGCTTGTGGCGGATCGCCGGAAGGCAGAATCCGTCAAGCACGTGGTGGAAGCCTTGAAGGCGCAACAACGCACGGAACGACTAGAGCATGTGCAGGTGTTTCGCCCGTGGGGGAGTTATGAAACGATTGTGGAAGCTGCGGGCTTTAAGGCCAAGCGAATCATCGTCAACCCCCAGCAGAAGTTGTCGCTTCAAATGCACCATCATCGTGCGGAACACTGGGTGGTTGTGTCGGGCACGGCGTTGGTGACCAATGGGGATCGTGAGTTTTTGTTGAGTCAGGATGAATCAACGTATATTCCTGTGGGCACCAAGCACCGTCTAGAAAATCCAGGGAAGATTCCCTTAGAAATTATTGAAGTGCAATCAGGCACGTATTTAGAAGAAGACGACATTGTGCGTTATGAAGATATGTATCAGCGTGCGTAAAGGGCTTGACGTGCTTGGTGTTTATTTTAGTATAGTAAGTAACCCTAAGCAGGGTGTGTTTTGAAGAATTAAAAGGATTTTATCGATGCGACTTTTCTCCCCCCCCCCCCGCGTAAACACTCATAACTTGCCCGCTTCCCCCGCCTTACACCAGCGTGAAGGAAAAAGAAGACCCTACACTCTTCCTTCTCCTCCTGCAGGTGAAAGTGAGGCATTTGGTCGTTTTTTGAAGACGTCTGCAACTGTTAGTAAAGCTTATTCTTCTGAGCCCAAAGCTGAACCAACACTTCCACCTCCCTCTATAACTCCTTCCGTCGATCCTAGGAATCCCTATGCTCTCATTGACCGGATTGAAGATCTTCTTGGTCCAGACCTAAAAAAACAACTTGATGGACTACCTACGAACCTAGATCGTTTTAGGAATGAACGGCCAACTGATTTCAAGCGAATTGAAACATTTTTTAACAATAGAATAGACACTATCTGTGCGAGGCTTGGTATGACACTAAATGAAATTCATTATCCTCATCGATTAGGTCTTTACTCTAGAAGATTACAACGATTATTAAATGCACTTACACGATTGCGCACACTATAGCGTGGATAAACTGTAAATAACCTACTGATTTAAACAAAAGCCTACAATGTTCATCAATCAGGCAAGTCTGTCGTTGTGGCACGAACGCTTCAACCAAAGAAAAACCCTCTAGGGCGAACCTAAGAGGGAGAGGACAATGTAGATGATAAATGTAAAGTTAAGGCGTTTGACACAATGAAATGTCGAACGCGTTGATTCATACTCTAGTTGTACCGCAAACCCACGGAAATGAAAATACCCCATGGCCAAACTTTAACCTTTGGGTGAACAACGCCTACACCTTTGGGTGAAGCAAAACGTCTAAACACGGCAATTGTATCGTTTTGTCTCGTCTATTTAAATGAAGTCGTTCATTTTTTGTGTGCATGCTATAATAGCCTTAATCTCAATTTTGGACGCGAAAAAGGAACACTCATGCAAATGACTTTAAATGAAGACTCCACCCTGAACCCCTCTCATTCAACCGTTTTACCTCCTGCCAGTCCGCCGAGTTCAACGGCTTCTTCTGGAGATTATGGGGCGGATCAAATTCGGGTGCTAGAAGGCCTTGAAGCCGTGCGTTTACGCCCCGGTATGTATATTGGCAGCACCAGTCAGCGGGGCTTGCATCACTTGGTCTATGAAGTGGTGGACAATTCCGTGGATGAAGCCTTAGCCGGCTACTGTAGCGAAATTCACGTCACGGTGCATGACGACAGTTCTGTGACTGTTCAAGACAACGGCCGCGGCATCCCCGTTGCGCTGAAAGAAGACGGCGTTTCGGCCTTGGAAGTGGTGCATACGGTGCTTCACGCCGGCGGTAAGTTTGGCGACGGGGGCTATAAGGTTTCAGGCGGTTTGCATGGTGTGGGGGCTTCTGTGGTCAACGCCCTTTCTGAACGCATGATTGTAGAAGTCTGCCGAGACGGGCAAGTCCACAAGCAGACGTATGCGCGTGGGCAAGTCAAAACCCCTGTTGAAGTGGTGGGAAAAACCAGCACCACAGGCACCAAAACCACCTTTTGGGCAGACGGCGACATTTTTGAAACCACCGTCATTGACGGTGAAATTATCGGCACCCGCTTGCGTGAAATGGCTTTTCTAAACAAAGGGCTTAAAATTATTTATACGGATACGGCTCGTAATTTCAACGAAACCTTCTATTATGAAGGGGGCATCGGCAGTTATGTGAGCTACTTGAACGAAAATAAGAACGTCGTGTATGACGGTATTTTTTATTGTGACGATGAAAAAGACGGCGTTCGTGTCGAAGTCGCCTTGCAGTATACGGATTCTTACAGCGAAAACGTGTTGAGCTTTGCCAACAATATCAACACGCACCACGGGGGCACACACCTCACCGGCTTTAGAAATGCGTTGACCCGCATCATCAATGATTACGGACGAAAAAACAACATCCTTAAAGAAAAAGATGCCAACCTCACGGGAGACGACATTCGTGAAGGCCTCACCGCGATTGTTTCGGTTAAAGTGCCCAACCCTGAATTTGAAGGGCAAACCAAAGAAAAGCTTGGCAATAGCGAAGTCTTGGGCATTACGCAATCCGTGGTGTCTGAACGGCTGCAAGATTGGTTAGAGCTGAACCCAAAAGCCGCCAAAGTGGTTATTTTAAAGGCAGTGCAGGCGTTACAGGCGCGGGAAGCCGCCCGTAAGGCTCGGGAATTGACGCGTCGGAAATCGGCGTTAGAAAATAGCACCCTACCCGGCAAACTCGCCGACTGTTCGAATCGGGAGCCAGAGCGTTGTGAACTGTACATTGTGGAAGGGGATTCTGCGGGGGGTTCCGCTAAGCAAGGCCGTAACCGTGAGTTTCAAGCCATTCTTCCCCTACGTGGAAAAATCTTGAACGTCGAACGCGCCAGACTAGACAAAATCTACAACAATAACGAAATTCAAAGCTTGATTCAAGCCTTGGGCATAAACATTTCACGCATTGAAGACGACTTTGAAATGGAACGGCTTCGTTACCACAAAATTATTATTATGACGGATGCCGACGTGGACGGGGCACACATTCGTACCTTGCTGTTGACCTTCTTCTTCCGCTATGCTCGCCCCTTGATTGACAAGGGATATATTTACATTGCTCAACCGCCGTTGTACAAAGTCACCGTTGGGCGGGAAGAAAGTTACCTGTATAATGACCGTAGCTTGGATCAACTCGTCAATAAGCGTGGGGCCAATAGCCTTGTACTGTGGGATGTGAAGCGATCAGCATCTGTTGAAACGGACGCGTTAATTAAAACGCTTCAAATGGTCAGTCGTTATGTAGCGGCCCGTCATTCTTATGTCTTGGATGCCTTGCCCAGCGATATTTTATTGACGCTTGTGGCCGAAAAAGTGGATGCCAACATCTTCCACGAAGCCGAAACGGTGAATGCGTTGGCTGAAAAGCTCACGGCGAATTTTCCGCAGTACCGTTTTGAAGTCACGGGCTTAGAAGAAGACGACCCTGAAGAAACGCCTTTGGTGAATGCGTCTGAAATAGATTTGGCCGAAGGGACTGAAACGGATGAAGCCCCTGAAGTGGTGGAGCAGTTGGCGTTATTGCCCAAAGCGATTGAAGCGTCGATTTTGGTGTACCGTCGTAAGCATGTGGACTTGCTGGAAGATGCCTTATTGACGGAACTCAATAGCATTATGCTCGACAGTCACGAATTTGATCGCTTGGTCAGTGACTTTGAAGCGTTGTCGACTTGGAATCCTGAATTGCCGAGTACCTTGAATCCTGAAGCCGCCAATGGCTTAAAGGTGCAGATTAACGACAAGGAAGAACGTCTGTTTTACAGCTTGCGTGATTTGAAGTTATTTATTGACGAGCGTGGCAAAAAAGGCATGGGCTTGCAACGCTTTAAAGGCTTGGGCGAGATGATGCCTCAACAGTTGTGGGACACCACGATGAACCCCGAAACACGGACGCTTTTACAGGTGGAAGTGGAAGAAGCCGTTGCGGCGGACAAGCTCTTTGATGTGTTGATGGGCGAGCGTGTGGAGCCTCGTCGTCACTTTATCGAATCCAACGCCCACAAGGTGTCTAACTTGGACGTTTAATCTTTTTTGGATGAAATAATAAGCTATGATTGACTCCTCCAGTAGACATCCAAGCATTAAATCCGAGCGGGTGAGCGAAAGCGAATCCTCGAATGCGGACGTCGTTTGCCCTTCTGAAATCAGTAGAGTGGACAAAGCAAAACTTGCCGACAACGCACTAAATGCGAGGCTTCCGAGACATTTTGCGGACGGCAGGAACGGAGCGAAAGCGAGAGGGGTGGGATTCTTAAGGGAGGGGGGCGACCAAGACCCTCCCTCCCTTAAGCCGCCTTTAGAGGTGTTGGAGACCTTTGGCGGAGCAAAGGTCTCTGACGACGACCAGCAAAAAAAGAAAATTGAAAATCAAAAAAAACAACAAAAGAAAACACTATGAAATCTTTTACCAAACGTCCGCATACACCGTTTCGCATCTACTTTTCCGTGTCAAGCGAAGGGTATGGTCATTCCTCTCGCGCCATGGCACTCACCAAAACCTTTGAACCGCATGAATACATCATCGGCTCCTACGGCATTGCCTTAGAACGCATGAAGGGCTTGGGCTACCATTGCATCCCTATTCCCCAAGAACTCAAGCTGGTGGGGCATAACGGCGGGTTCGATGTGGGGGCAACGATTCTCAACACGCAAAGTGCCGTCTTTAATTTTAATCAGCTGGTGCAAGAAGAAATGGACTTGATTCGCGATTATGGCGTCACGCTCGTGGTGGCGGATGGTCGCATTGCCCCCGTGGTGGCCGCCTCTCGCATGGATGTACCGTGCTTGGTCTTGACGAATCAATCGGCGTTTTATCCCTTTTTCGCGAAAGACACGCCACTGGTGAAACTGCTCGGCGTGAGCTTTGAATGGGTGATGAAGTTTTGGCTCTGTAGTGCGGAAGAGATCCTCATTCCTGATTTCCCCCCGCCTTACACGGTGTGCCTGCCCAACTTGAGCCTAAAGCCCAAGGTCAAAAAACGGACGCATTTTCTCGGTCCTTTGGTGACCTTTAATCCTGATGAAGTCGTTCCCCTTGAATTGCCTGAAGCGGAAGGCAAGGTCTTGATTGTCGTAACCCTTGGGGGGCATGAGTATCGGCGCCCGTTGTTTGACGCCGTTTTAGGCATGGCCTTTGAGTTTCAGCACTATCATTTTGCGGTATTAACCCCCTTTGTGCCCAATGACGGGCAAGCCATGCCTCAAAATGTGACGCTTCATTCTAACATCACGGAATGTTCGTCGTTTTTCAAGGCGGCTCAAGCCGTCATTACCCAAGCGGGGCATAGTTCGGCGATGGAATTGATGACTTTGGGCAAGCCGTGCGTGGTCGTGCCGGATGCCAAGCAGATCGAGCAGGAACATAATGCCCAGCGTTTGGTGGATTTGGGCATGGGCTTGAAGCTAGAATACCCCGATTTAACCAGTGAATCCTTGGGTGAAACGTTGCGAGAATTACTTTTGCAAATGAATTGGTTTCAAAGCAATGCAGAAGGCTTTGCTCAATTTGCCAAGGAACTCAATGGGGCCCAATATGGAGCCGACTTACTTCACAGTTATGCCCAGCGTTTACGGGCGTATTAGCTCTGGAGCGTAGGGTTGACTTTCAGAAGAGGGTTCGTTATAATGAATAAGTAATCTCTAGGCGAGCGTACCCACACTATAATGGGCTACCAGTACCCTAGAGGTTTTTGTTTTAAGGATTTTGAAATGTTGCGTATTGCTATTTTGATTGATGGGGCTTTTTTCTTAAAAAGATTTAAACATAAATACCCAAACTTAAATGCCAAAGACCCTAAAGTGGTTACTGATATACTTTATAAAACAGTAACACAACATGTTCATGTGATGGGAAAGTCTTTAAAGCAGTCTACTTATTTATATCGTATTTTTTTTTATGATTGCCCTCCCTTAGAAAACAAGGGTCATTTTCCTATCTCCGAAAAAGGTTTTGACTGGAAAAAAACCGAGAAATTTCAATTCAAAACAGAACTACTTCGTTTATTAAGTAAAAAAAGAAAAGTTGCCTTGCGTCTAGGTGATCTTTATTTAGACCATGACGAAAAATGGACAGTGAAAGACGGTCGTCTCAAAACCTTAATTAAGCACTGTAAAGGATCAGAACAAAATACTTTTACGGATGAAGATTTTAAACCTAATGTGATTCAAAAAGGCGTAGATATACGAATAGGTTTAGATATTGCTTCTTTATCTTATAAAAAGCAGGTCGATACGATTATCTTGATTTCAGGAGATTCGGATTTTGTCCCTGCCGCAAAATTAGCAAGACGCGAAGGGATTGATTTCATTTTAGACCCTATGGGGCAAGTGATTAGAGATGATTTAAGTGAACATGTCGATGGGATCCGTTCCGTCACCGTTAATTTAGAAGATTTTCAAACTGTATCGGACTCAATAACCAATGACACTCCCTAGCCTTGAAGAAAAACCGATTTTCGTTCAACAGTTGTTTAACCGCATTGCCAAGCGTTATGATGTGTTGAACAACATTATTTCCCTAGGCCTGCACTGGGGGTGGAAGCGCCATGCCATCGCAAGTCTTCATCTTCAACAGGGCCAACACGCCCTCGATGTCTGCACAGGTACAGGCGACCTGTTGGGCTTGATGTTGCCTTATGTGGGCGAAGTAGGTCAAGTCACAGGACTCGATTTTAGCGAAGAAATGCTTTCGGTTGCCAAAAAGCGTTATCACGATACTTCCAACCTAACGCTTGTGCAAGGCGATGCCATGCACTTGCCTTTTGCCAGTGACACCTTCAACGCGAGCATTATTAGCTTTGGCTTGCGGAACGTGGCCGATATTCGCCAAACGATTGCGGAGATGATGCGATGCACCCAGGCAGGTGGATGCCTTATCAATTTAGATACCGCACCGTTGAGTCATTTCCCCGGTTTTGCGTGGTATTTTAAGCATGTGATGCCCCGTTTTGGCGAAATGCTTGCGGGCGATAAAGAAGCGTACCAGTACTTGCAAGCGTCTACAGAAGCGTTTGAATCGCCTGAAGGGTTAAAGGCCTTGTTTGAAGACTTGGGCTTGGTGGATGTCCGCATCGAGCGTTTGGGGCTGGGTTCTGTAGCGATGATTGTCGGCACAAAGGCACTTTAGTGTAGAAGGCTTTGCAAAGGGGCTTTACTCCCTCTCCCTTAGGGAGAGGGTTGGGGTGAGGGATTTGGGATGCCCCGTCAGAGCTGGTGTCCCTCCTCCTAACGTAGCCCGCCATCGGCGAGGCGTGCTCCCTAAGGGAGAGGGAGTAAAACCCACTTTTGCAGAGCTTTCTATAGTCTTTCGCAAGCCAGACGCCCGCACAAAATACCTAGCCGTTTTCCACAGGCACAGGGATGCTTTGTAAAAGCGGTGAAGGGGGCTGTTGTTGTTGTTGCAAGCGAACCGTCATTAACGCCAAATTATTGAGCCCTTGCATCACCATGTCGGACATCAATAGCTCGCGGGCTTCTAAGGTATGACTGCCTTGATTAAAAACCCCAAAGCCCCCCTGATGTTGCAGTTGCCTTAACTCTTCGGCATAACGCATGCCTAAAGAAGCATCAAAGTGTTTGTCTGTGGGTGGCACAGGTTTCTTTTTGGATGGATTCATAAGAGAGGCCTTGTTGTTCTTGGGTTTCTATATTGTTTGAAAGATGAAACAGGCGATGAGGCTATTCTAGGAGCCTAGATTTTTTTGTGCGGGCGTGTACATAGACGACCATAACCAAGCAAAAAAAACGTAGCGACAACGAAGAGACCATAGACCGTTTTATCTTTCGGATACGATACCAACGGCGTAAGGGTTTGTTCCCTGCTTTAACAGCATAAAACCCAAAAAGTCTTCGAATTGTGCTAGGGGCGTTGCGTCATTTTAAGCACGGTAGCGTAAAGCTTCATTTGCTTTAACATAGACGCCAAGCCATTGCGTCGCGTCATGGAAAGATGCTCAGCCATGCCGATGGCTTCCATGAAGGTGGGGTCTGTTTGAAGAATGGTTTCAGGGGTTTGAAGGTTGTAGAGCTTCATCAACAAAGCAATCAACCCTTTGACGATTAAGGCGTCGCTCGCGACTTGAAAGCGAACCAAACCGTCAGATTGAAGGCCAGCGTGCATCCACACTTGGCTTTGGCAACCGCTCACGCGGTATTTGTCGATTTTGAGGGCTTCATCCATTTCAGGCAAGTCTTTACCCAGCTTCATAATGTACTGGTAGCGATCTTCCCAATCGCTAAAGGCTTCAAAGTCTTTCACGATTTGAGTTTGTATGGCGTGAATGTCTTCAGGCATCGCAACAGGCCTCTTAAACTTTAAGGGTTAAGCACTTGGCGGCTCCGCCTGCTTTCATGTATTCGCTTAAGTCGGTTTGAATGTGATCAAACCCTTTGGATTTCAACAATGCCGTAAAACGAGGCGTCGTCAAGTTGGTGACGACTGTTTTGCCGATGTTGACGGCATTACACGTAAAATAAGACGCTTCTTCGGCGTTGGTGACAATTCGTTTTTCTTCAGGCACATTGCTTTCAATCACTTGATTGGCGTAAGCGTCAAAGGCTTCAGGGTGGTAAATCAAGTAACCGTCTGTCAAGGGGCAGAAGCAGGTATCCACATGATAAAAACTTTTGTTGACCAATTCCATTGAAATCACGGGGATTTTCAACAATTCGGAAATATAGGTATGCGACGAAATATCGGTTCGAGGCACATAGCCCGCGTACAAAACGCCGTCTAAGTACAAGGCATCGCCCGCCCCTTCAAAGGCCATCTCTTCAGGCAGGGTCACTACATCATAGCCGTTGGCCTTAAACCATTCGGCGAAATAGGCTTCTTCCGCTTGACGCTGGGGGTACTTAAAGCGACTAATGATCGCTGTTTTGCCGTGCATCACCGCAGCGTTTGCGGTAAAAACCATGTCAGGCACGTCTTCACGCGGTTCTACCAAGCGAACATCCACGTGTAGATCGTCTTTTAAAATGTGGTACAACGCCTGCCATTGTTGCATGGCTTTTTCGTGGTTGGCTTGAATGCTCATGTCCATCCACGGATTGATTTCGTATTTAATGCCGTAGTGTTCAGGCGAACACATTAAAATTGTTTCGCTCATTAAACTTCTGTGGCTCCTTGCTTTTGGGCCAGTTCAAGGGCTTGAGCTATTTTGGATTCATCTTCTGATTCAATCACAAAAATCGCTTCAGAAAGATCCTGACGCTTGGGGCCAATTTTCACTTCCTTGGTGTAACAGTCGACTTCAAGGGCTTCAATTTGATCCAGCAATTTTGAAAGTACGAGAGAATCGAGGATGTGGCCTCTTAATTTGAGTTCAATAATCATGGGGGAGCGTCCTTTTTTGGGTTGTCAATAGTTTTGTGTGTGAGTCTATTATGAAGCATCAAGATATGAAAGCAACGGTCTAAGGGGGTTAAACGGTTTTGGTGGGCAGTGTACTGGTCGCCTTTTGAGACGTCTTGTTCTTGGTCGTCTTGGCTGAAGGGGTCTCTTCCCACGGAAAGCGTTGGCCTGTAAAGCGTTTGGGATCCACAACCGTTTGCGTAAAGCGCCCCATCGCGTACCATTGAGCCGTCTTGCTTTCTTCAAATGCCACAGAAACGTCTAAGCTCAAACGGCCTTGGTCGAGTCGTTGCACCATGTAATGGGATTCTGTCGCAAGTTGAATAACTTGAGTGCTACCCACGGTTTTAGAAGCCGTCAAAGGGGTGTTTAAGCGTTCATAGTAGGTGTCCAGTGTCTGTTTGCCTGAAAATAAACGTAACTTTATTTTGGTAAACGGCACCGAAGAAGCCCCCTTGTTTTGCAGACGCACCCCCACCTTCGGCGACCATTCCCCTGTGTTGGGGTTAAACTGCTTAAACCCCAAGTTCGTGACGCTGACACTTAAGGCATAGGGCAGTTGGTTTTTGTGCAGGCTTAGTTGGTGTTGAATCCGTTTTAGACGGGTGTTTAAATATCGGGCTTGGCGTTGATCGCCCTGAATCAACGCTGTTTTCAGGGCTTCTTCTAAGGCCTTGGCGTAGCGTAAGGCATACAAACGAGGCATTAAGGTATACGCCCGTTCAAGCAACCGCAAGGATTCTTGCGGGTGAGCGTCTTCGGCTTCGACTTGGGCCAGCTGGGCCAGTAGGGTATGACTATAATGCTTGCTTAACGCTTGGCTTAAGAAGAGACGCCGTTGTGAAAGGGATGCGTGGGCATCTTCTAACGCTTGGTATTGACGGGTAAGGGCCACTTCAATGGCGTCTTGTAATTTAACATCATAACGGTAACGCGTCACAAAGACTTGAGCATTTTCAAGCACGGCCAACGCTTTTAGCGGATCAGCATCATGTTCTAAACGCCACAAGCCCCATTGGTAATACACGTCCCACAAGGCGTGTTTGAGATCTGGATTGTTGGGTTGGCTTTCATAAGCCTTTAATAGAAGGCCTTCGGCTTCTTGGTAACGGTGTTGTAGTCGCAGTAATTTAGATTCAGCCAAGCGGGTTAGAACATCTTGAGGTTGAGTGGGCGTATTATGAGTGGTGCCTTGGTGCTTGGTACGAATTGCCATGGCCGCTTCAAAGGCGGCTTCCGCTTTTTCAAGTTCATTGAGTTCTAAGTAGCATTGCCCTAAATCAATCCAAGCCTCATATAAATCGGGATGCTCTTCGATCAAGGCTTCTAAATCTTTGACGGCCCACGCCACTTTGCCTTCTTCCATAAATTGTTTGGCTTGGTGTAGGTGATCTTGTGAGTTAGAGGCATCTAGCAACAGAACGCCTGAAAAAACCAAGGCGGAAAGTAACATTGCGGCCCCTAAAATACTGACGACTTGCCACTTGGGTTCCTTCCACCACGCCCGTTGCCACGGCGTACGACGAACACTGGGGCGCGACTTACCGCCTCCCCACCCCGAAAAAGGGAAGTTTTCTAAAAAACGCCAGCGTCCTCGCCTCATGAAGGATCCGCCTTAGGCGTCTTGGTTTTAAAGAAAATTTCTTTGTGTCGTAAAAGAGCGACCAATGCGAAGGCAATCAGGTTTAAGACGCCCACAAACTTCAGGTACAACCCTAAGGAATGAATATAATACGCCACCATTAACCCACTTAAAATCGACACGGCATAAAAGACGCTCACTACTTTGGGTTGAGACAACCCTGCTTTGAGTAAACGGTGGTGCAAGTGTTCGCCGTCTGCCACAAAGGGGTTTCGCCCCAGTAAAAGCCGACGAAACGTAGAATAGGTAATATCTAACACAGGAATACACAAGACCAAAATCGGGGCGAGCATAACAACAGTATACATTTTAAATACGCCTAAAACGCTTAAGCAGGCCAGTGTGAATCCAATAAATAAGGCGCCACTGTCGCCCATAAAAATGCGCGCAGGGTGTAAATTGTACACCAAAAAACCCAAGCAAGACGCACATAAAATCAACGCCAATAACGCCACTTGAGGCTGACCTGTAAAAATAGCGACCACCGCCAGCGTGAGCGCGGCAAACATGCCCACGCCTCCTGCTAAGCCGTCAACCCCGTCAATGAAGTTCACGGCGTTTGAAATGCCCACCATCCACATCAAAGTCAAAGGAAGGCTCAACGCATTTAAAACAAGCAGTAAACTTCCCGGCAAATCAAGCGCTTCAATGGAAACCCCCATGCCAAAGGCCACAAACGCCGCCAAAAATTGACCCGCCAATTTCACATAGGGCGACAAATTAAAGAGATCATCCAACAATCCCAGTAAAAAAATCAAGGTCCCCCCTGCAATGAGTCCTAAATTGCCTTTTCCAATTAAGAAGGTGGCAGGACTATGGCCCAACACGCCCACCGCGCCAAGGGCAATGAGAAAGCTTGCAAAAATGGCGATGCCTCCAAGTCGTGGCACGGGGGTTTGGTGAATTTTACGTTCACCAGGGGCGTCAAACAAGCCGGCCTTTAAGGCATAACGCGCCACCAACGGCACCAATAACAAGGACGCCAACAAAGCCGTCATAAAACCAAGTCCTAAATCAAAATTCAATTCAGGGGAAAGGGAGATCATAAAAAGGCTTCCTTCTTTCTAGGCGTCCAGTCGGTTGCGAAGCTTCCGCAACCGTAGGCATTAGCAGGTGACTTCACTGGGGGGCTGAGCAACGGAGACAGGTTCAAACGATCCTGGAGTTGATGAGGCACCAGACCATTCGGGGTACAAGGGGAACTGTTCGCCCAGCCCGTGGATGCGTGCTTTGAGTTCCGTGAGTGGAGGGCTTTCAAGCAGAATGGCATCCGCCAAAATATGGGCGAGCGTTTTCATCGCAGGGGCGTCAAACCCTCGAGTCGTCAAAGCGGGCGTACCCAATCGCACGCCACTGGTAATAAAAGGACTGCGTGTGTCATTGGGCACCGTGTTTTTATTGGCTGTGACGCCAATGTCTTCAAACAGCTGTTGCATTTCTTTGCCTGTTTTGTTTTGAGGCGTAAAGTCAATCACCAGTAAGTGGGTGTCCGTTCCGCCGGTGGTGATTTTAACCCCACGTTCTTGCAATGTGCTGGCTAAAATCTGCGCATTTTCGGCCACTTGCTGGGCATATTGTTTGAACGCAGGGCTGAGGGCTTCTTTAAACGCCACGGCTTTGGCGGCAATAATGTGCATTAACGGCCCCCCTTGAATCCCAGGGAAGGTGGCTTTGTCAATGGCTTTGGCGAAGGTTTCATCGGCAGACATTATAATGCCGCCTCGAGGGCCACGCAAGGTTTTATGTGTGGTGGTGGTGACCAACTGGCAATGGGGAAAGGGGCTAGGGTGAATACCAGCGACTACCAGTCCTGAAATGTGAGAAATATCCGCCAAAACCACTGCACCGACTTCATCGGCAATGGCACGAAAGCGAGCAAAATCGATGCTTCTGGGGTAGGCACTGGTGCCACAAATAATTAACTTGGGCTGGTGTCCCACCGCCAAACGACGAATTTCGTCGTAATTCAGGCGCTCGCTTTGGGCATCCACCCCGTAGGAAACCACGTTGTAGTACATGCCTGAAAAATTAACAGGCGACCCATGCGTCAAATGCCCCCCATGAGAAAGATCCATGCCCATAATGGTGTCGCCTGCTTTTAAGCCCGCGGCCATAAAAGCGGCCATGTTGGCTTGGGCTCCACTATGGGGTTGCACGTTGACGTGAAAGGCCCCAAACAGCTGTTTGGCACGTTCAATGGCGAGATTTTCAGCTTGATCGACGATTTCACAACCCGCGTAATAACGTTTACCCGGTTGCCCTTCGGCGTATTTGTTTGTCAGCACTGTGCCACAGGCTTGCATCACAGCAAGGCTGGTAAAGTTTTCACTGGCAATCATTTCAAGGGTCGATTGTTGGCGCTTGAGTTCAGCCTGTGTAATGGCGTAAATTTCAGGATCTACAGAAGCAAGGGGGCAAAGGGAAGACATTAGATAGAGGTTCCTTATGGTTACAACAACACCTGTTTTATTGTAACAAAAACACACCGCCACACCATACGTGAAGAAATGTAACAATGTTCTAATAACGCTTATAGTGATGAATCTTATAATATAGAGGACATTTAACGTTTTGTGTCATTTTTCTAATTTAAATTAAGGTTTTTCAGTAAGGCTGTCGACACAAAATGAGTTATAGTTGGATGAGTGATGGATGGTACGCCCGTAACGGTTACCTTTAAATAATTAAAGTGAGTCTACCCATGGTTTCTACTGCTAAAAAGTTGACTTTAGAATCGATTAGTCAAGAATTAACGAAACTTCCTTCTGTTCCAGATGTGATTTTAAAACTTTCGCAAATGCTTGAAGATTCCGATGTAACGGCCGAAGAATTGGGCCGAGTCATTCAGTTGGATCCTCAATTGACGGCTCAAATGTTACGCGCGTCCAATTCCGCGTATTATGCGTTGCCTCGTGAAATTACCAGCATGAAAGAAGCCGTGGCCATTTTAGGGCAAAAAGCCTTAAAAGCCCAAGTCTATGCTATTTTGTCTCAAAAAATGTTGAATCGTCAATTGGCTGGCTACGGCTTGGGCAAGGGCGACTTGTGGAATGCTGCTCTAACAGGGGCCGTGTATGCCAAAAAAATCGCGACGCTTTACGATTTCAAGGAGTCCGACACGGCGTTTACGATTGCAGTGTTAAGAGATATTGGCAAACTTATTCTGCATGACTATGTGGGCGATGCCTTTCAAGATCTTGAAGCCCAAGCGATTGAATTTAAACAAGGGTTTGATGAAGCTGAACGTCAACTGTTGGGTTTTAGCCATAGTGAATTGGGTGAAGTCATCGGTAAAAAATGGAATTTCCCTGAACGCATGATTTACGGGATTCGCTACCATCACAAACCCAGTGAACTAAAGGAAAAGGTGAGTGATGACGTGTTTCAATTGCTCGGGATCGTGCACTTGGCCGATGCCCTTTGCATGATGATGGGGCATGGCATGGGCAATGACGGCTTATTATATGCCGTGGATTTAACTTACCTAAACGCACATGGCTTTAATATAGATGCTTACACCTTACAAGAACTGATGTTGCACCTTCATGCCTGTCAAGGTGAAATTAGAACATTGAACGAATCCATTAAATAAATCAGCACACCCCGTAAAGCAAGGCACCGTGATTACCATGATTCAAACTCAATCCCAAAGCACTTCTCAACTTGAACTAGCCGATCTATTGAAACAACTTCCACATGTTGAAGAGGTTCAAATTGGCGATTTTCAAGCGTCTTCCCTTACTAAAACCAATTACTACGTCAAGAATGTAACCACAGGTTTATGTGTGATGATGTATGATGCTGCGGCCCACGTTGGCGGGATGGCCTACATTATGTTGCCTGACAGTGAATTTCAACAAACCCAAACAACGGGTTTTAAAAAACCTATTGATGACAGTACGTTTAAGGCGTGCTACGCGGATATTGCTTTGCCCAAGCTGTGGGAAGAACTTCAGCGCTTGGGAGCCAGTGCGGAAAACACCCAGTGCGTTTTAATCGGCGGGAGCCAACTGTTTACCTTCGGTGGCGGACGCGGTAACCCCCTCAATATCGGTGCCAGAAATGCCATTACGGCTCGAACCACTTTGGCTCGCATGGGCTTGAGTATTAAGCATACTGAAGTCGCTGGCAATCGCCCTCGTCATGCCGTTTTTCTTCTGGCAGATGGTCGCATTTATGTGCAAATGAAGGGTGGCGAAACCATTAAAATTGTATAAGGTAAGCCTCGCGCCATTCTTGTGATGAAGGCCCTTCCCTTACAGGTAACGCCTACCCACGAGGAACCGGCTGCTGAACGGCGGGACGATTAAACGGCACGCGATTGTTCATGGCCCCGGGGTAGCCCCCACCATACATGCCTCCGTAAGGCATTCCAGCAAGCCCAAGTTCCGCCCCTGAACCATACGGATTGGCAGGAGTACCAGGGAAGGCAGGGTATTGGGCTGGGAATCTTAAGTTGGGTGGGTAGGGCGACTGACCTTGTTGCCATTGCGTCCATTGAGACATTTGAGTAATGCCAAAATCCATGCCGTTAATGAGCTTTTTAACTTCGTCACTGGTGCCGTTACGGTTCCATAAGGTGGAACCATCAAAGAATTCTTGCGTCCCGCCGTAGGGGTTTCTCATTAAGAAACCATCCGTGTACGGGCCTAAATCGAAGTTGCCTCTTGGCATGCCGTCTGGGCCGGGGAGCGGTTGATACGCCAAACCGGGAACGATCGCAGCGGTGGTGGCATCGGGTGTAAAACCTGTTGGAAAGTCGGGCATTAAGCGTGTGCCGTTATATGGATAGATCATAATCGTTTGAGTCCTATTTTATCCCTTAAAAAAGCGGTTTGATTGATTGAAAGCCTTTGTACTAGCATAAAGGCATCGGGCGTTTCCTTTTGTGCTAGGGCTTGTTACATTTTGCAAACATTGCTTTAAAATACATCGCTGTGTGGATGAAATCCCCCCCCAGCTTTGTCATGCTATAAGGGTGAAGGCACAGAAGTAGATTGATTCGGATGAACCTTCAATGTAGAGAGAAAAGTGAGTCACCCCCATTATGGCAGGCATCGGACGCATCGCCACAGGCTACCAATCCCAACAAAGCAACCAGTGGTTACAACAATCCCAAGTGCGCTTGAATAAAATTCAGGAACAAGCGTCCTTAGGGCGAAAAATCATTCGCGCCAGTGACGACCCCTTGGGCGTGACGCAGTTGCTCAGCGTCACACGTAGCATGAATGAAGACGAACAGTACATGAAAAACATGGCCACTGGTATTTCTGAACTCAAGGCTACGGACACCGCCATCACGCAAATGGTTGAAATCGTACAGCGGGCTAAAGAACTCGCCACACAAGGGGCCACCGTCACCACGGGGGCGGTGGGCATGCTATCTCTTTCTCGAGAAATTAATTTGTTGACGGATCAATTGGTGCAGTTAGGTAACTTTAAACAAGGCGATATTCACCTGTTTGCAGGCACCACCACCAACAGTGTGCCTTATGCGCGCGTGGGGGATGTGGTGACCTATTCAGGCACGCCTTCTACAGGGAACTTTCAGCGAGAGATTGATGTCGCGAAAAACGCCAGCGTCACGATCAACGTCACTGGTGACGCCTTGCTCGGGGATTCCACCGCTGGACTTTTTAAGACAATGATTGATTTAAAAAATGCGTTAGCCACCGCAAACACCACCACCACGCGAACGCAGCTGGATTTACTCACCACGCAAATGAACAGTCTGCTGTCTAATCAAGCCACCATTGGCGCAACGCTGAATCAAATCAACGCCACACAAGACCGCACCCAAGCCAATCAAGATTTTTCAGCACAACTGTACGGCACCTTGCAAGACGTTGACATGCCCAAGCTCGTCACCGATTTGCGTTTTCAAGAACAGCTCAACCAATCGAGTCTAGGGATTATGGCGCGTATTTTACCCCAAAGCTTGTTTAGCTTCTTAAATTAAAGGGGTTCAAGGCGCTTGGCTTCTGCCCACGCCATGAGACGAATCGCTTCTTGGGTGCTTAATGGGGCGTTCCAAGCAATTCGCCAGTGTTTTAAGGCTTTAACCGAATGCGGTGGCTTGTCGTTTAAGGTGGCGTCCAACAAGCCCGTGGCGTAAGCCATGTTGAAGGTATGTTGTTGCGTGGGATTTAAGCGAGTCCAATCTTGAATGACAGAGGCGCGCGCGTCAGAATCTGCCATGGGGCTGGCCCACCATTCTGTATAGTCGTCTTCAGTGATTTTAAGGCGTTCTTTTGCCAGGCCCGAAAGCCATAACGCAAACCCCACCCCTTCACCACGACTCAACACCTTGCGTTGATTAACATGCACCAAGTGACTTGGAAAAGAAGGAAAGTCTTTCGCCAAACGCCATTGCAACGCCGCACTGGGGTTGTGTGGCATCTGTTTTTGCACAGAAAGTGGGGCTTCATGCCCACCAAAGGCCAAGGTGGCTTGAACCCAAGCCCACCATGCTTGATGCGTCATCGGTGCGTTTAATGCGGGGTGATGCTTCCATAATTGCCTAAAGGCGGGGTTGAATCGATGCGTTTGCACCCACGCGTGTACTGGGGGTTCTTGCCAAAAAGGATCTGTTTCTAACATAGAAGCTTGCCCGTAAAATACGCTTGCCTGCCCACGCCGTGGGTTATGCGCGTAAATGCGAGGCATATTAGGCAAGGGCAATCGAATGTCGTTTTCCATGGCGCTTTTCAACGCCAAGGCATCGACCAAGTGGGCTTCAAGTAAGGGGGCATCCGCCGTGTTGTAGCGAAGAAGATCGTCAGGGGCGGGGGGGTAGTATAAAAAAGGGCGAACAATGGGGTTGAACAGCGTTTTAAGATCCCGACGCATGGCCTTAAACTGAAAGCTTAAGGCTTCCATACGCTCAGACGTCTTCACCTTCTGCCACATCTCTTTCAAGCCTGCTTGGGGAAAACAGCCTGAAAGACTCCCACTTAATAAGAAAAGTAGGCATAAGGACGCAAAAAACTTGCAAGAAATCAGACGTTTCAACGCGTAAGGTTCCTTTGAATGAGCGAGAGAGATACCCTTTTACTTCGGCGCTTGGGTGTAAAACTTCAACGCCCCCCCCTTACAAATGAAGCACCCACAAGTGCCATGGGCTCACGTCTTTCCACGCTTCTAAGGAATGCCCCTTTAGCTCCACAACCTTGCCTTGCAAGCCTTCCCACAACAGACTGGCTTCATGCAAACGACTCACATTGCGGGGGGCTGCACCTTCAGACTGATGCAACACATAATAGGCGACCGCTTGAGCAAATAGCCAATGTAAGACGCAAGATCCCTCCCCTTCTAAAGGCAAATAACGGCCTAGTAACGCTTCTAAGGCTTCAGGTTGCCATAAGGCGGTGGCGTAAACCCATGCCGAAAGCGCTTCTAAGGGAGGATTTTTAGCTTGAGTGCAAAGGGCTTCTAGCTTTGAAAACGCTTCTTTTTCTTGTTCACTGGCCAGTTGAGCCAGCGCGTAACAGGTGATGGTAAGGGAATCGCTAGGGTTTTGCCGATACAACACCCTTAAGTGACGCAACGCCTCTTCTGGTTCATTGCACTGAAGTAACAAAAGGCCCACGTTAAGCGGGGCTTCTTTAAATTCGGTGGTGGTTTCGCTGACGTCACGAAAGGCTTGCAAGGCTTCGCTATAGCGTCCTTCTTGGGTAAGCAGGGACGCTTGGGCAAATTGAAACCCGCGTTCTTTGGGGAAACGTACTTGGGCTTCGCTTAAACTTTGCTTGAAGCCTCCTTGGGTTCCCAATCGGCTTAAAACCGTTAAACGTGTTTTAAAATACACCAAGGCCTCTTCTTCATCTAAAGCAAGGGTGGTTTGCTTGTTTAACACCTTTAACGCTTCAGGGAAATCACCTATTCGCATCAATACATCCGCCCAAACTTGAAATAGCCCTTTGGGTGAATGCCCTTGTGCGTCTAGCTCTTCTAGTAGACTTAAGGCAATATGCACACGACCTTGCGCGTCTAACAAACGGGCTTGACTTAACAGAATCTCAGGAGAATCTGGCCGTAAAAAGAGCGCTTCTTCAATGTAGGCTTGGGCTTGGGGCAACTGATTTAAGCTCAGGTAACATTCGCCCCATACGTGCAAGGCTTCGGGTTTGTCGGGCAGTAGGCTTTGTAAGGTTTCAAGTAAGGCTATGGCAGCTTCAGGGTGCCCAAGCTTTCGTTGCAGTACCGCAGAAAGGAGTAAGGCATCAGTGTGATGGGCTTCGTATTTGAGACAGGTACTCAGCTTATTGAACGCGTCTTGATACTGGTTTTTTTCGGCCAAAATAGCGCCCCACAGGTAAAACGCTTGCGGATGGCTGGGGCTGAATTGTAACACCTGCCTAAGTTTTAGCAAGGCTTCTTCGGTATGCCCAGCTCGGCTTAGGGCCAAGGCCCAATTCATCCAAGGCTCTACATGCCGAGGCTTTAAGGCAATGGCGGTTTCATATTGCACGCAAGCCTTGTCTAAATCGCCTAAATCCACTAAGCAGGCGCCCCACAATACGTAATAAATTGCGCGTTCAGGTTCGACTTCGCATGCGAAAGAAAAACGGCTTTCCGCTTCTTCTAGGCGGCCGGCTTTGGCAAGCACAATGCCTAAATTGGCATGAATATCAGCGCGTTCTGGTTCTATAACAAGGGCTTGTTGAAAGTTTTGCAACGCCACGTCTAAGTCTCCCGCTTCGGCTTGTTGCACGGCGAGTTTCATAAACGCCAAGGCGGGAGAACCCGTCACCCCCGCTTGTTCAAAGCGATCTACATGATCATGGGCTTGACTGATGCTTGCCCCAATGGTGTGCCATAGTTTTTTTAGGTTATCAAACCACGTCATCATGTTGAACGTTCTCTTTCTCTCTCTCTAAAACAAGGCTTACCTTTCATTATCTACCAAAGCCTTTGTTTAGTCTATAGGATCCCTTCTAAGAAAGCCTCTACAATGGCTTTCGGCGTGGGGTGTTCCAACATCTTAAAAGGAACAGAGACCCCTGCCCTTATGGTCGCTTCAAAGCTCCGCGGGCCTAGGCAAACCCACTGCGTGACTGGCACCCGTTCAAAGGCCCCCATACGGGCCAAAATGCTCACATTGCTGGGGCTGCTCAAAAGCCCCATATCAGGCGAAAAAGCCGTGGCTTCTTGCAGGCATTGTTCTAAGGTTTCGGGCTTTAAAGCCACGGGTTCATACAGGGGAAGCTGCCTAACTTCATGTCCACCCGCTTTTAGGCCTTTGAGCACGGTATCTTCGGCCAAGGCGCTACACACCCACAAACACGAAGTGGGCGTTGGGTGGTGTTGATTAAACGCCGTGGTGAAGTAAGTGGCGTCTTGCGCGGCGGTAGGTACAAAATCAGCGGGTCGTTTTAAATAGGTTTTTACGGCATTTGCAGTAGCATGACCCACACAAGCAATGTGGATGCCTTGGCCAAGGTGGGTTTGCCCTGTATTTTCTAGGTGTTCGGCCCATTCTCGCACCGCAATGGCTGAAGTGAACACCCACCAAACGGGTTTAAAATTAAGGTCAAGGGCCAAATGACCTATTTTTTTAATGTCCTGTAAAGCGTGTTCAAGCACCAAAATCCCTTCGTGTTGAAGCGATTGAGAAAGGTCAGAATCCCCTTTTGTCACATGGGTTCGAGGCATCCAGAGCTTGAGCATTTTAGGCGGTTTCGATGCGTGGGGCATGTAAGCTCCTTCATTTAAGGGTTTTTTTATCGTTCCCTAGTATTGTATATTAAATGTACTGCTTTGAGAGAGAGAAAAAAAAAGAAAAACAACCCCCATTGAGGGACGAATTAAGAAGAAATAACAACAACAACCCCAAACCTCTAGTTGCGGGCCTAATAGGGAGAGGACAATCCCCATTCAACACCACGAAATGGCTTAACCCCCAATGACGACAAGCGCCCCCAAGCCACCCACCCCAGAACCACCAAAACGTTGGCACACGGGCTTAAATCCTTTGAAGCATCACGTTCGTAACTGTGTGGAAGTGACGTTTAAAGACTTGCAGCAGGCGCGTCAACGGGCGGGTACGTTGGTGTTGGCTTGCTTAGATGATGAACGGCTCATTAATTTTAGCCTCAGCTACTGGCCCACCCTCAGCCAAAACCGCCAAGATGCTTCTTTAAACGTGGCTTACCAAATGTTATGGCATTTTGAATGCGACATGGGCCTTGAAGGGCAGGGGCCGCATAAAACAGACGCCTTTTATGCGGATATTCAGTTTGAACTACTCAAGCAAGCGGGGCAGTACTTGCAAGCGGGCCAAGCATTGCCCGCCGATTTGTTGATGATGTACCAGTGTCAAGAACCCGCCAAGAAGCATCGGCCAGCGTATTATGAACCTTACATTGAACGCTGTTTCGGGGGGCTGTTGGCGTATTGGAAACGATTAAAAAGGCTGGCGTTTCAATAAAAACACTCTTTATGTCAGGCGTCTTGGTGACGCGTTTTAATGTTTGCGCCCGTTGTGAAACTAGCTTTTTTTTTTGACCATGTTAAAATAGCTCTATAGCCTCCCCCTTCCGCTGTGCCAGGAGCCCTTCATTATGACTGTTTCTGCGTCTTCTCAAACAAAAGCCCCCCAAGCACTCATCGGCTTTGACCCTAAAGGGGTGGTTCCTGCCAATGAAGTCTTGCTTAAAATGTACACGCTTATGCTGACCCTTCGCCTGTGGGATGAGCGTTCTTTGAAGCTACAACGCAGTGGACGCATTAGCTTTTGCGTCACCACCAAAGGTGAAGAAGCCACGCAAGTGGGCACTGTCGCCGCATTGCGTCCCACCGATTGGGTCTTTCCCGCTTACCGTCAAGCGGGGATACCCCTATGGCGAGGCGCGAGCCTAGAAAGCTTGGCCCATCAGATTTTTGGTTCCGCTAAAGACGTCTGTCTTGGGCATCAAATGCCGAATCACTATAGTTTTCATCACTTGCATTTTGCGTCGGTGTCTAGTGTTATTGGCACGCAAATCGTTCACGCCAGCGGAGCCGCCTTGGCTGCTCAAGCCAAAGGCACAGACGATGTTGCCGTCACTTACTTTGGAGACGGCGCCACTTCAGCCAATGACTTTCATTCCGCTTTAACCATCGCCGGCGCCAAAAAAGCGCCCGCCCTGTTTTTCTGTGTCAATAACCATTATGCCATTTCTCTTCATGTGTCTCAACAAACGGGGGCCAAGTACTTGGCAGACAAAGGCATCGGCTACGGCGTAAAAGGCGTTCGGGTGGACGGCAACGACGTGCTGGCGGTGTACCAAACCACTTTAGCCATGGCGGAACGAGCCAGAAGAGGCGAAGGCCCTGCTTTAATTGAACTTGTCACCTATCGCTTAAATCCGCATTCTTCTTCTGACGATGACGCCCGTTACCGCCTAAAAGGCGAAATGGACGAATGGATCGGTAAAGACCCTATTCCTCGCTTTGAAGCCTTTTTACTAGAAAAAGGCGTATTAAGCCCCCCTCAAATCGATGCCCTTAAAATCCAAGTGGAAGCCGATATTCTAGAAGCCACAAAGATCGCGCAAGAAACCCCCTTGCCCAATTGGCAAACCTTGATCGAAGGCGTGTATGCCGAAATTCCTGCCCCCTTACAAGCGGATTTAGACGATCTCTTGGCTTATGAACAGGGCCTGAGTTTGCCTCACCCAGGGGCATTCCCCCTCTAAGGCTTCTTGAAGCAAGTTCTTTTAAAGCCGTTTCTTTTTAAACCTTCTGTTATTTTTATGAAAGTGCGTTACCATGAATGCCACCATGACACCTTCTTCTCAAGCTTCTGCTCCTCTCGTGCAACGTCACCCTGAAACCCCCATTACCATGGTTCAGGCCATTAACGAAGCCTTGTTTCAAGCTTTAGCCAGCGATCCGCGCGTGATTGTTTTTGGCGAAGATGTGGGCATCAGTGGGGGTGTTTTTCGCGTTACGGAAGGCTTACAAGCCCAATTTGGCGAAAAACGTGTGGTGGATATGCCCTTAAGCGAAGCGGGCATTATCGGTTCAGCCTACGGCATGGCCCTTGCGGGCATGATTCCTGTGCCTGAAATTCAGTTTGCGGATTATATTTTCCCCGCCTTTGACCAAATCATTTCTGAAGTGGCGAAACTACGCTACCGCAGTGGTGGAGATTGTGCTTGCCCCATGGTTATTCGCACCCCTTACGGCGGGGGCATTCGTGGGGGCAACTATCATTCCCAAAGCCCTGAAGCGTATTTTACCCAAACCCCAGGCATTAAAGTGGTGATTCCTTCCACCCCTGCAGAAGCCAAAGGCTTACTGCTTGGCGCTCTCCAGTCGCCTGACCCTGTTTTATTTATGGAACCTAAGCGTTTGTATCGTTCCCCCAAAGGCGTGGTGCCTTTAGAAGCAACGCCTATTCCCTTAGGCCCCGCGCGCTTGGTGCAGGCTGGTCAGGATTTGTCGGTGTTTTGTTACGGGGCGATGGTGGATATTTGCCACGCTGCGGCGCAAAAATTGCAAGAACGTGATGGGGTAAGCATTGAAATTATTGATTTAAGAACACTTTCACCCGTCGATGAAGCCAGCATTTTAACCAGTGTTCGAAAAACAGGACGGGCTTTAATCGTGTATGAAGCGCCCAAGACAGGGGGCTACGGGGCGGAAATTTCAGCCATTATTGCCGAAAAAGCGGTGGAATACCTTAAAGCCCCTATTAAACGCGTCGCGGGTTTAGACACCCCCTACCCCTATAGCTTAGAATCCGTGTATATGCCTCACCCCCTGCGTGTGATGCGCGCCATGCAAGAGCTTTTGGCGTTTTAGCGCCCTTTGGGTTTGGTGGGTGCTTAAACGGGGCGTGATGGACTAACTTGAGGGCTTGTTCAATAAGGCTTGGCACAGTTCTTGGATCACGGCACTTAAACTGAGGTTTAAATTCACTTCATTGTTGAGCAGGTAAATGGCATCCGTGGGCAGGTGGGCATCGGTTTTTAAAGTGGTGTTGGGCAACTGTTGAACCAATTGAAGGGCTTCTTGCCCCAATGCTTCAATCAACTGTAATTGTACGGGGTGAATCAACAGGGTGATGTCTCCCTTAAGCGCATGGACTTCTACAGCGCGCTTCCACGCTTCAGCCAACACGTGTTGCGGAATCTCCTGCCACACCACTACAGACGCTTCCTTGAGCACCAGGCTCATTAAATGAACGGCTTGGGCTTCGGCCTTTTCCAAGCGGTGGGCTTCCACTTGTTTGGCTCCTTCTAACATAAGTTTGGCCGCTTCTAAAAGTTCCATGGTTTCTAAAGCGGCGGCTTCATACCCTTGCGAAACCCCCGATTCAAAGCCTTCGTCATAGCCTTTTTGTGTGGCTTGGGCTTCTATGGCGTCAAAACTCATCTGGGCCTTTGCTTCAATTTCTTCAGCACGCTTGTGGGCTTTTTCAACGAAGGCTCGTGCATCTAGGTGGGCTTGTTCTAAGATTTTTTCAGCCTCTTTTTCGGCTTCTGCCATTAAAGAAGCCCGTGTTTTATGAGCCTCTGTCAATAAAATTTTTAGATCCCGTAGGGCTTCTTCTTCGAGAGGATTCAGGGAATGAAGCTCTACAGGTTTACCCAAGCTCACTTCTTTAAAGACGTTTTCTCTCATGATAGATCCTTATCGCCTTTAGTTGCGACATAAGGCGCTTCATGTGTAATCGTGTGTAATAATGCCTAGGTAATAAAGCTTTCTTCATCCTTACTTCGGGCGATTTGAATTTCACCAGACGCTTCAAGCCCACGAATGATGCCCACAATAATGGTTTGTTTTTCAGAAACATCTTTGGCACGAACCGCCCCCATGAACTCCATATCGTCTTTAAGCATGGCGGCTGCTCGTTCGGACATATTTTCAAAAACAATGGTTTTGACTTCTTCTTTGGCGCCTTTCAGTGCCAAGCCCAAGTCCTTGGTTTCCACTTCACGCAAGATGCGTTGAACGGTGCGCGCATCAAGTTTCGCCATATCTTCAAAGACGAACATGAGACTCCGCACATTTTCCGCCATTTCAGGATCCCGCATTTCCATGTTGTCTAAAATCGCTTTTTCCGTGGTACGGTCACTGAAGTTCAAGATTTCAGCCAACGATTCAATACCACCGGCTTGACTAAAGTCACCCGTCATCACACTAGAAAACTTGTTTTCCATAATGGTTTCTACTTCACGTAAAATTTCAGGGCTGGTGCGGTCCATCACCGCAATGCGAGACGCAATTTCCACCTGCGCTTCTGGGGTAAGTAGAGACAAAATCGCCGCGGCGCGATCTGGCTTGATGTAAGAAAGCACCAACGCCACCAACTGGGGATTTTCATTCTGAAAAGACGACGCCAACTGGGTGGGATCCGCCTTATTAAAGAAGTCAAACGGTGTATTTTGAAGCGATTGCACGAGTTTGTTTAAGATTTTTTGAGCATGTTCTTCCCCAAACGAATCGGTGAGAATTTCTTGTGCGTAAGAAACCCCGCCCGACATTAAAAACCCTTGGGCTTCAAACAACACATAAAACTCCGTAATAATTTCAGTAAACACTTCAGGAGCAACTTGGTTCATGCCGGCAATGTGAAATGCCAAGCGTTCGACTTCGCTTTCATCTTTAATGTTTTTAAGTACTTCTGCCGCAGTACCCGGCCCCAAAGAAATTAACAAGCACGACACCTTTTGAACGCAATTGAGTTCATCGATGCTTTTAATCATAGCGTTTGTTTTTTTGGAATCGTCAACGAGCATGGTTTCCTCATGGGGGTAAATTAAAGTGTTCGTTATTCTATTGTAGCGAATGAACGGGCGTTTGTCTCCTCTGTTCCTCCACCTAGATGAGATTCCCCCTGTTTCGCTAAAGCTCCTTCGGGTGAAGGATAGAAGAAAGCCCCTTGCAATGCTTTAATGGGGTTCAACGGAAAGGTCTATGCCATGTGGTCGTTTTTATGTCAACGAATTACCCCGCTCTTTTACGCCTTAAAACGCCAGACGCTTCAAGCGTTGATAGTGGCCAGCCTGCTTATAGGCCTTTCCACCAGTGGCGCGTTGGCCAATACCATTGAACACATTTCTCTTGAAAAGCAAGCCGACGGCACATTAAACATTAACGTCAACGTCACTGGCAACGCCCGAGAACTGACCCCTAATGAACAGGAAAGTGAAGGGGTGTACACCTTGGGCTTACAAGGCAATACGTCTGAAAAAGTCAAGGCCACGCCCTTGGTCATGGATGCTTCAGGCCAACACATCGCACGCTTGAATGTAGAACATGGCAAAGTGTCCGTGGTGGTACCAGGGGTTTCGGCTAAAGATATTCGCGTCAATATGCGCAGCCATTCTGGGGAATCTACCGCAACGCAAGCCCCTTCTTCTACTGGTACCGCTCTTCACTTCCAACCAGACGTACCCACCCCTACGACCCCGACTCAAGGCTATGCCCTAAGCAATACGTGGACGCCTAAACGTTCCTTGCCACCAAGCGCCTTAGGCGAAGCGTCTTCCTCTTCTATTGTTCCTGCCTTTGGGTTTGGCGAAACGTCCGAAACGACGCAAGCCCCCGCGAGTCAGGGGTATCGCCCTCGTTACAAGGCGTCGAAATGGAAGAGGACGGCTCACGCGTCTAGATCTTTCAATCCAGCGACGCACCGTGTAAAGTCCGCCCCCCCTATTTCGTGGGGGCCTGCATGGGCGCCCAAGTCGCTTCAGCAGACGCCTCCTGCTGAAGCGGTGTTAGAGCCAGTCACGACCCTTGAAGGAGGCGTCCCGCCCAATGAAACCCTAGAAGAGACCACCCTTCTACCAAGTGAACGCCTTGAAAATAAGAACCTTAGTGTGGAAGAAACGCCAGAAGGCAGTGTGCTTCAGCCCTTAAGCGAACAAGGCTACGAACCCAACCCCGCCTTAGAATACGTCATTTCTCAAGCGCAGGCGTATGATCGTTACCTGCGCTTGCCGTGGGAAGATGAAGCGTGGTTGAATGAACGCATCAAACATCATTTACAGGCGGAAGAAGCCCAATTACAGGCCCATTTATGGATGATGTATCTCTGTATTGGGGGCATGGTTTTGGCGGTGGCGTTGGGACTGGCGTTTAAACTAAATCCCACTTGGGCGTATGCCTTGGCGCGATTTAAATCAGGACTGTTTAAGACGGCTCCTGCAAAGGCGTGGGACGAATCTACCCTGACGCCTCTTGAAAAAATGGATCCTTCGCATGAGCCGGAAAAACCCTTTGCGAGTTGGCTCATGCCCCACGCCACTGAAGTGGACGACATGTTTGCCCCCGTTCAAACGCCTGCCCCAAGGATGCCTCATCAGCCCCATTGGGAACAAGACACCTTGTTAGACGATGAATCCGCGCTCATTCCCCTGGATGCTGTCACCCGTCCACGCCTTCACATCCCTCAACTTTCGAAAATGTCTGAGGGTTCAGTGCCTTCCCCCCCTAAACTAAACGATCTCCCCTTGGTGCTTCAACCCCCCAGCCCCCCGTTGAAGGAATCGTTCGGGCCAGTGCCTACCCCCGCCGTGGAAGAGGCCCCTGCGTTGGAAGAAGCGCCTGTATTGAGCAAAGTGGCCACGCTGAAGGCTCCCCCCTATTTTTCGTTTCGTCATCACCAAAAAAGCCGACAAGACGTCCCCACTAAAGCCCCAATGAAAGCATTGTTTGCCTTGCCTAACACGCCTGTCAAACCGGCTCAAGGCGTCAAAACGCGGGCGTATAGTCGCTTAAACCGCTTGCACTTTGGCTAAACAAGTGGCTTGCCCCTTATTTCTTGGGGGGCTTGACGGTATGGTGGGCTTCAATCAGGCGTTCCACCGCATGAAGCGAATGGTGCATGTGAGAACTTTCTTCACGAATACGCAAAAACTCGGCTTCTAAGGCATCGAGTTCAGCATCAGAAAGGGCTTGCAACTCAATAATGGAATCTCGGGCTTTTTTGGTGGCTCGAATGATTTCGTCCAACTTCAAGCCCACCACTCGGGCATCACGGTTTTGGGTGTTTTGAATCAAAAACACCATTAAAAAGGTGATGATCGTGGTGCTGGTGTTAATCACCAGTTGCCAGGTGTCTGAATAGTTAAAAATTGATCCCAAACTCGCCCAAATCACAATGGTTAGACTGGCCAAAACAAAGGCTTTGGGCGAACCCGCCAGTTCTGAAACGCGGTGGGCAAACTTGCGAAAGGCTTCAGGGGGGGGGTGTTTAGGGGGTGTGTTAGACATCAGAAGTTCCTTCTGTCATTCGAAAAAGAAGCATGAGGGACGGAGTAAAACAATACCCGCTTCATTGTAGCATGTGTACAAAAAACGGGCGATTGTTTAAGGATGTTTTAAGCTTCAATCGGTGAAGCCCTTCCCACACATAAAAGCGTTGGCTTCCTACCCCCTTCCCCTATGGGAGAGGGTTGGGGTGAGGGCTTTTAACGGAAAATACGTTTTAATGGCAGACTCAAGAAAATAATGCCCCTAATTAGTGCCTGGTGGTAGTCTACGAGGTTCAGGTTGGCCTGTAGGGCGTAAATGTTCGGTCACATCTCTAACGATTACTGGGGTAATCGATTGAAAATTCATGAGTGGATGCTGGCCGTGTCGATCGGTTAGCTTCGGTAACAACGTGTATAAGTTATTGAGACCCTTGAACAACTTATCCATCGTATATCCCCCATAAAGCATTACATTCTTAAACTCCAACACTACTGTGTCTAAGCCTAACTGCCCGGTCGGTTTATCGAACGGTATTATCTCGTCCCTATCAGTAAATAAGCTAAGAGCTACATGATGTTTAGAAACCTTTGGCGGATCTAAATAACCCGCCCCGGGCTTCCAGAAACGTGCTTTCAAAGTAAACGTATCTTTGTGTGAAGTAATTAAATTCAATAAATTATCAAGTTGTTTCCGGTAGTCCGCTTGTTTAGCTGGGGTATGATATCTGGCAGCTCTAGCAAACTCTTCTTCTATTTGCTTTAAGGCCTCTGCTTCTATCTCCGCCCCTTGGCGTTGTGGTTGGGCGGAATAGGCAGGGGGGTTTTTCGCTTTACTAAAGTTAGTGGGGGGGGTAAATTGAGGCATCGTTCGTAACATGGGGGGGGTTCTTTTGGGTTTTGGGTAATGAATGAATTAAATCGTTCGCTTCTAACTTAAGCGTACACGTTCATAAAACAGCGTCAAGCAAAAATGGTGCGTTTTTTATGCCAAAAAAGCACGGGGTGAAATAAATCGTTACATTTCGTTGTGCGTCATGGCCTTCTCATTGCTCCCCTCAAGCCACTCCCTTACTTGACACGGTTTTGCGTTTGTTTTACGCTATTTTAAGTATAAAAAAGGGGCTTTTCGCCTTCTTGGCTATGCCGTGTTACTGTTTGTGTTGTGCGTGTAAAGCGCGTGCAACAAACCCAATTAGGAGAATCGCTTTGGCCGTTCTACAACATTTGACTTTACCGATGAATGAATCCTTAGAAGCTGATTTTGCAGCCTTACTTGAAAAAAGCTTTAATGCCGAAGTCCGCATGGGCGCGTTGTGCGTGGGTCGCATTATACGCATTGAAAAAGAAAGCCTGCTGGTGGATGTTGATGGCAAGTACGAAGGCGTCGTGCCGATGAAAGAAATCCCCAACGCCCATACGGCCGAAGACTTGCTGGAACAGTTTCAAGTGGGTGAAAACCTTGAATGCTTTGTTTTAAGAGACAATGAAGAACATCACCAATACGTGTTGAGTCTGCGTCGGGTTCAACAGGTCAAAAATTGGGACGCCTTAAGCCAAGCCAAAGACGATCAAACCACCATGCAAGCCACGATTTTAGGCGTAACCAAAGGCGGGATGCTGGCTTCTGTGATGAACATTAAGGGCTTTATTCCTTCTAGCCAATTGCGCGTCACCAAATCTTTAGACGACCTTTCTGGCGAAGAATTGCCTGTAAAAGTCCTAGAAGTCGACAGCAACCGTAACAAGCTGATTTTAAGCCATCGTCAAGCCATTTTTGAAATGAAAGCCGCCATGCGCGCCGACACGCTCAAGGAATTGGAAGAAGGCACCGTGGTAACGGGCGAAGTCGTTAAAATCACTGATTTTGGCGTTTTTGTGGACATTAACGGCATTGACGGTTTGTTGCCTTTGTCTGAAATCACGTGGCGTCGCATTAAGCACCCCAGTGACGTCATTAACCTAGGCGAACATGTGACGGTTCGCGTCTTGACGGTGGATCATGATCGTCAGCGCATTAGCCTGAGCCTCAAGCGCATGGAAGCCGACCCTTGGACGGTGGTGGATGAACTCTTTCAAGTGGGGCAACAGGTGGAAGGCCGTATCTCAAAACAGCTGGCCAGTGGGGTTTTGGCTGAATTGACTTCTGGGGTGGAAGCCTATTGTGCTTACGGCCAACATGGAAGAATCTTTGAGCAAGAAACCACCTACAACTTTGAAGTGGTGTCGATTGCCGCTTACGATCGTCGTATTACGCTGGCGTACAAGCCTTTTACGACGGAAGGTTAGTCTCTAAAGACGGCTAGATTCTTTGACTTAAGAAAAGGGAGCCTCTCTTGTAGACGCTCCCTTTTTGTATCTATCGCTATAGAAGCTTCTGCAAAAGGGGGTTTACTCCCTCTCCCTTAGGGAGAGGGTTGGGGTGAGGGATTCGGGATGCCCGTCCATAGCTGGTGTTCCCTCCTCCTAGCGAAGCCCGCCATAGGCGAGGCGTGCGACCTAAGGGAGGAGGGACAAAGCAAAAGGACTTTCGCAGAGCCTTCTATAGTGGGGTTTAGCCACTAGGAAACACATCAAAAATGTGTCATGCTAAAGAAGAGTAGTTGTTTGAAAATCTATAGTGTCCGATAGGTAAAACAAGGCGAAAAATGCCTAAATCCTTCAAAACCCCTTACTTTCGTGGCCAGAAATCGGACTTTCGTGGCCAGAAAACAGACTTTCGTGGCCAAAAAACAGACTTTCGTGGCCAGAAATCGGACTTTCGTGGCCAGAAATCGGACTTTCGTGGCCAGAAAACAGACTTTCGTGGCCAGAAATCGGACTTTCGTGGCCAAAAAACAGACTTTCGTGGCCAGAAATCGGACTTTCGTGGCCAGAAAACAGACTTTCGTGGCCAAAAAGTCGACTTTTGTGGGTCAAAAAGTATCCCTATTTTTATATTTTTGTAAGGTGACGGGCAATTTCCGCAAGCGTTTGATCGTCTTCTAGGAGTTGAAGTTCCGTGGCATAGTCCACCAACACGGGCAAGAAATCCCGCAGTTCGTCACTAATAAAGTGAAACACCTCTTCTGAAGGGACGGTAAAATCCCCTTTTTCACACGGCATGCCTAAGGCCACCGGCAATTCATAACGCTGAAAAGCCTGACGCGCCACCCCGATTTCAAACAACGTTTTTAACAAAGTTTGCCTATAATAACTGATGGATTTTAAGGAAGCACGCCGTTTTTGGGTGCTTTCCCAGTCCGTATAGGCTTGGGGAACCACCACACGTTGTAACACATCATTTAAGGCCACCAGTTCAAGGCGTTCGGCGGGGTTAGGGGAATTATGTTCCACACTAACGCTAACCCCATGACGCCCCAAGGCTTGTTGAATCTGACGTTGGGTTTGATTTAAGCCCCCCGCGATTTTAAACACCACGCTGGTTAAAGGCTTGCCGTCTACAGCGTGGATGGCATCTACAGCGGGGGTGGGGGGGGGAGCATCTGCCCCGCTGAGTAATTGCCCTCGGCATACACGGCCAAGCAACAGTTTTTGCAGGGCTTTTCGTTCCGCTTGGCTATGCCCGACTTGGGACAATCGAGCCAAAAAGTGCTTTAAAAAGCGTTGGTACAAAAACCCATGCCCCACAATCACCACACAAGGTACGGCGCGATGAACTGCTGAATCTTCATTAAACGCGCTTAAGGGCGTGTTACTTCGTGCATCGGCCGAAATAAAGCCCATACTCAATAATTTTTCAGCATACACCGCTAAATCTTCAATCAAGGCGGTTTCAGCTTCGGGTAAGGCCGTATGCGCAAATAAAATTTCAGGCACTTGGCCTTTGTAATACGCGGTGCTTAAGTCATCCACTTGTGCTAGAGCGGGGGCAAGCGTTTGGTTTTTTTTACTGGGCTTTTTAGGGGTTTGGGTTTCAATGGGAACATTGTTTAAAAAGCGAAATGCTTGACGAAGCATTTGATTCAGTAAGGAGGCATCCTGCGGTTGCACCACTTTTTTGGCCAAGGTGAGTTCCACCCCACACGGCAACAACGCGAAGGGGGGGGCTTGCAACGAACGCGGAAAAACGCAGAGCAATTCGTCTTTCACGCCAATAGCGAGCGGTTCATAGTTGGCGGGGGTGCTAATGGGAATACCAAATTCATCCGTATGCGAAGAAGCCCCCATGCGACGTCGCTTGAGTGGTTCCGCAACAGCAGAAGATTCAGTAAGAATGGCGTCATTTGGCGGGTGTGGCGAAGGCATAGGAACGAGAACCTTTTGGCGTTAAGGGGCGGGTGTAAAGCAGGGGTACATTAAGAATTAAAGCTTTTTTTAGCACGATCCATGTCCCGATTGACCTGTTGAATGCGCAGGGTATCTCGTTTGTCATGGAGCTTTTTACCCCGACAAACGCCCAATTCTACTTTCACCCAACATCGACTAAAGTAAAGCTTTAATGGTATTAATGTTAGTCCTTTTTCTTTGATTTTTTCAGAAAGTTTAGTAATTTCCCTTTTTTGAAGGAGTAGTTTGCGGATTCGGGTGGGGGCGTGATTATAATGCGTCCCTGATTCATAAGGCGAGATATTCAAGCTGTACAAGAACACTTCCCCCTTTTCAACACGGGCGTGGGCGTCCACCATGCTGACTTTACCTGCCCGCAGGGACTTAATTTCAGTGCCTGTTAGCACAATGCCCGCCGTGTACGTTTCAAGCACATGGTATTCATGGTAGGCTTTTCGGTTTGAAACAATGGTTTTAGACATGACTTTAGCTTCCATGAGAGGGAGGACTACATTTTATAGAACGTTCTGTGAAAGTGGGGTTTGCTTCCTGTTATTCCCTTTTTCTATGGGAAAGGGACAAAGCAAAAAGACTTTGTACAGAACTTTCTATAGTATAATATAGAAACGTCCTATTCCCTAATGCTTCGCGCCAAAGATCATCGAAAAGAGGTTTTAATGTCCCTACATACCCTTTCTTTCAAAAATGCGTCTTTGGTGGCCCAGCACTTACAAGCACACGGCTTTAAGGCCACGGGCTGGATGTCGTGCACTTCACCCAAACTATGGCTTTACACGCTTTTGGCGTCTCTTTCAGGGGGACAGATGCCTTTCCCCTTGATTCAAGCCTGGCAAAATCATGACGCGGTTTTAGGGGTTGCCATTATGCAAAGTGACCCTGTGCTGACGTTTCGTCGCTATTTAATCGGCTTTGACGTCGACGCTTGCCTAGAACAGGCGTGGGCCATTCAGCTGGATTTTTTAGAGGCCTTGTTTCAGTTTCATCAAAAACGAGGGGTGCGCTTTATTTTGGTTGAATTAAGCCCGTTAGATTCGGCACGACTCACTTTATTCAAGCATCAGGGCTTTCAAGTCGCTTTAGAAGACGCTTATTTTTACTGGCCCACCCGCCCCCGCGAAGAAGAGCAATCGGCGGTTACGTCTGCAGTTATTTCTACTTTTTCTGAAGAAGGCCGTTCTTCAACAGGAGAAGGAGCCTTACGGCAAGCGGGTTACAAACGGGTGACCCCTGCCCATGCCCGCAGTGTGTGTGAACATTATAACCAGCAATTGCCGTTGTTGTGGAAGCACGCCCTAAGCAAGGTGCCACAACATTTTAAGCCCACCGCTCAAGTGGAACGCTGGTTTTTACCATTGTCTTCTTCTTCTTCGGGTTCTGATTCACACCGCGGGGTGGACGCGTGTGGGTGTTTGGTGGAAATCCATGCCCCTGTTGATCCGTCGCTGCATGAATGGAGGCTCTGGATTTTACCGCCGTTGCATCAAGTGGTGGAAGTCAAAGCCTTGTTGAACTTGTGGGTAGACTATATTCGGATGCAAGACCCTCAGGCTGTTATTCGCTTGCAAGTTAATCAGTGCCAAACAGCGTTAAAAAAAGAAGTGGCCTCCCTTTTGCCAGAAGCGGTGGAGCATCGGCGGGTGTGCTTGATTAAAGAACTCAAGGCACGGCCTCGTTCAGGCATACAGGTGCATGTGCCGACCCCTTCATTGGCTTTAGACGGCGCTTCGCCTGCTTTTGGCATGCAAAATCGTTGAAAACGCTTTGATTCGCCTACAAATGCTTTAAGAAGCGAAAGGCATAGGGCGCCAGTCGCAAGTGATGTTCATGCAACACCTCGTCATTTAACAGATCCATAAACGTAAAGTGAGGCGTATTTTCTTGGTTCAAATTCGTGACTTGACTTAAGTCTAGCGTCATGGCCGAAGCACTCAGGTTAATCAACACCCACACGGTTTCATGTTCACTTTGACGCTGAAACGCCAGTAAAGACGCGCTGGCATGCGGGCCAAAGCGAAGGGGGGTTAAATCCCCACGACGCAACGCTTCACTGGCTAAACGGGTTTCAATGAGGCCTTGCATTTGTTGAAACAACACGCCTTTGTCGTTATGGCGACGCTTAAGCACGCGACTTAACGCTTCGGCGGTTAGGGGCGAACGGTTGATGTCTCGGCTGTCGTACGTGGAACTTAAGGCCGTTTGGCCGGTGGATTGAATCATGGCCAAGCGTTGGGCAGAAGCGTCTTGCGCAAAGCTGGTGTTGTTGACTTCACCAAGTTCATCGCCAAAGTAAATAATCGGCAGCCCTGGTAAGCTTAATAAAAGGGCATAGGCCTTAATAATACGGCGGGGGTCTTCATCTAAAAAGCTCGCTAGCCGGCCACTAACGCCTAAACCACTTCTAAAGCTTTCGCCCTTGCTTTCTAATTTTTCATACAAGCGTTTGCGGGTGTCCACATCCGTCATTTCAAGGGTTAGTTCGTCATGCACACGCAAAAACATGGCCCACGCACAGGTGGCTGGAATGGCGGGGGTTTCTTCAATGGCTTGCCAAAACAAGGCCGCCCGCTCTTCAAGCAAGCTTCCCCAAATGGCGGGCATTACTGGGAAGTGATAGCACACTTGCACTTCTGAACTGCGGTGGGTGGGGGAATCGGCCGTGCCGAAATAAGGCAAAATATCCTGAGGCCACTGGCACGCTTCGGCTTGAAAAATGGTGCTAGGCGCCAGTAATTGCAAGAAGCAACTCATGGCTTCAACGACGGAATGGGTCCGCGGACGATTTTCTCCATCGGTTCCAAAATCTTTAATCAGGTAGGGAATCGCATCTAAACGAAAAATATCGACGCCTTCATTGACCCAAAAGGCAATGACGTTTAAAACATCCAACAACACATTGGGGTTTTCCCAGTTGAGATCCACTTGAAAGGGGTAAAAGGAATGATAAAAATAGTGGTCTTCTGAATCAATGTGAATCAGGCGGTAATGGCATTCCACTTGATCTGGAAACATTAAGCGACGAGAGGAAATGGAGCCATCGGCTTCGGTGTAATCACACACAATCCCACGTTGTTCGTCCCGATACCGCTTGTAGAGGGGGGCTTCTTTTCGGTACACAAAGTAGTCGAGCTTTTCGGGGTTGCCGGCCAAGGCTTGTTGAAACCACGGGTGTTGATCGCTAATGTGGTTTAAAATTAAGTCGGATTTTAGTTTAAAGCCCATGGCACTGGCGTTGTCTCTAAAACGACGAAAGGCTTCAAGCCCCCCTAAATCTTCACGCACATTGGTGTAATCCGAAACATCAAAGCCCGCATCCCCAAGGGGAGACGACATAAACGGTAAAATATACAGCGTGGTAACACCCAAGCTTTTGAGGTAAGGCAACTGTTCACGAATGGCGTCAAAATCGCCGTGAACCTTTCCTTCGGGGTGATTGGTATGGCTCCCCACGCCAAAACGTTCGGGGTAAAGCATGTAGACCACTTCATCTTTCACCCAATCCACCGAACGTTGATCGTCAAGGGCTTGGCGGGCGGTGGGGCGTGTTTGACGACTTTTTTGAAGTTGCTGAAAAATCGTGGGCATTAAATGGGCCACCGTGGCGGGGCCGTACACGTGAATCAAGGCATTTTCTAGGCGTTTCCACAAGGCTTTAGGGCTACCGTGAATAGCTTGGACTTGGGGGCTGTACGTCCAAGCATGTTTGAGTTTGGTGGGGCGGGTGTTACATAATCGTGTGCGTATGCGTGTATGTGGGATCATCGTGATCATGGTCTTCCTTCGGCTCATGGCAAGGTGCTGAGCTGTACAACTAATGACTTACTGCTATAATGGAGCCATGAATACCGTTGCCAAAACAAGTCACGCCCCTTACCCTTCTTATTGTACACACGATATAGACGCTGGCAATACAGCGGTGAAAGTCTTTTTTAAAAATGCACACCATCACGTGCAGGTTCAGGTATTTTCGACCCCCGCGTTGCTTGAAAATGCCGGCCCGTTACTCGATTTTTTAAGGGCTCAACACGCACGACGCGTGCGGTGGCGATCATCTTTACCGCCTGTTTTTCAAGCCACTTTAAAAGACGCCTTAGAAGACGCTTCAAACCAAGCGCCCCCGTGGGTGCTTGAACCCTTCGAAAAAGCGTCGCTAGCCCCTGCCTTAGACGCCTGGCATTACAACCTTGATGAACTGGGCTTAGATCGCATGCTTCACTTGGTGGCGGCGCGTCAACAGGTGGAAGCAGCGGGCGTGGTGGTTATTTCAACGGGAACAGCCACAACCGTTGATTTTATGGCAGAACGCATCCATCTTGGCGGATGGATTCAAGGGGGCTTGGGCGTGTGGCAATCCGCCTTGTTGGAAAAAGCGCCCCATTTACGCCCTTCACGCAATGAACAACTGTTCTTCGGCTTGGGTCATAACACGGCAACGGCCTTAGGCTATGGGGGGCAGCGTCCTTATGTGTTGGGGCTGGCGCATGCCGTGCGTGAACAGGTGTTGGCTTGTTTTGGGGAAGAAATCCCTACGGTGATTTTAACGGGCGGGCATGCCCCTGCCTTACTTCAAGCGGGCTTAGAGGATTCGCTAAACCTGCCGTGTGTTCATGTACCTGATTTGGGGGCATTTTGGCCTTTAAGCGCACGTTAAGCCATTTTTAATCCACATGGCATACGGCGAAAAAGGGAATTGTTACGGCGTAATGTTAAAGAATTGTAAGAGTTTGATGCAAAATCCCAAAAAAATGCTAGACTGTATAATGTTGCATGATTATGTTATAGTCCTTTTAATCTATTTCTTGTGACGCAAACATTTAAAATGACTATCCCCACGCAGCAACGACACGTTCGTTCAACTTCACCATAAAGGAACAAAGAACTCTCATGGATTCATTTGCACTCATTCAAAACTTCTTTACCCAAATGCAATGCCCCCAATGTGGTCAACATTTAGAAGAAAATAGTGTGAGTCTTTTGCGGGAAGACGCCCACACGTTCTTAGTGCATTTGGAATGTCAGCACTGCCATAGTGACATTGGCAATGCCTTGGTTGGGGTTGAAAATAACTTAAGCCAACTTTTAAAACACCAGCAACAGCATCCTCATGCGTCTATTATGATTGAAGTGCAAGAAGAGGATGATGAGGAGGCCTTTGACTTTGAAGATGGTGAAGAAGTCGATTTAAGCACGTTGATGCAAAACATCGAACGTTCACAAAAAATGCCTCGTTTCGCGGGCGGTGTGGGCCTAAATGGATTAAGACGCCGTTATAAAGATCCTGAACTTACCCCCGAAGAAAAAGAACGGTTGAAGGCGTTTGACCCCATTGGCTATGACGATGTGCTTGAAGCCCACCACTTTTTTGAAAACCTTGGGCGCAACTGGCAGTCGCTTATTCCTGAAGAAATGCGTCAATGCCAAATAGCGTGTGAAGTGGAACCCCCTGTTGAAGAAAACGCTCCCTAGCCCCTGCGTGACGATCCACCAAAGCCAGTACGCCCACAACATCCACATGCGGGAATTGTTGACGAATTGCCGCAATAGCCTTGAGCGTGGAACCGCCTGTGGTGACGACATCTTCCACCAACACCACTCGACTGTAGGGGTTTAAATGCCCTTCAATCTGCTTATTGCCCCCGTGGGCTTTGGCTTCTTTCCGCACCAAGAATCCGTCAATCGGCTGACCCACAAAGGCACTATACGCCGTCACACTGGTGACTAAGGGGGCTGCGCCGAGCACCATGCCCCCCACCGTAGAAACGGGGCGTTCAAGGTACTGTAGGGCGTGGTAAAACAATTGCCCAATCAACCAAGAACCTTCCCCTGAAAGAGCGCTCATGCGACAGTCCATGTACCAGCTAGACGTCTTCCCGCTGGCAAGCGTAAACTGCCCCCGTTTGAATGAAAGGCTTTTGAGCAAGTCAAATAAGCGCGCTTGCTTAATAAGGCAACTTTCGGGGAGTACGACGCTTCCACCCCACGGATTGAGGGCTGTTGGGGGTGTGTTTAAGGGGGTGGGGTTCGCTGGTGTGGGGGTGTTCATGGGTTAATTCTTCCTCTACTTGGCGTTTTCGTTGACGAAAGGCACGGTAACGTTCAGAACCGAGCACGGTTTCCCCAAAAGCAAGGGCTTTTTCCATGCAGTTCAATGCCCATTCTACACCATTTAGCGAATCAAAAGCTAGTTCCCCAATCAAAAAAAGTGTGCTGGCTTGCCAGTAGGCGTCTTCGTGTGCTTCAGCGTGCTGTAAAACGACTTTTAATCGCTGAACAGCGTCTTTGGGGTGTCCCAGTTCCCATAGGGTTAGGGCCATCTGCTGTTGCGTTTTCCATTGCAGGGTAGGGCGTTCATGGTAGGCATCGAGTGTTTCGGCTTTTTTGAGGCAAAGTAAGGCTTTTTCGGGTTGGGCCCGCTTGATAAAGTGTTCAGCCAAGTCGTGCAAGGCTTCAATCGCTTGCACAAAGGCCCCTGCTTCTAAAAAGGCTCTCACCCTTAAGCCACGTGCTTCGGTCTGCTTTTCTACAGGCAGTTCAGGCCACTGTACGTAAAGGCTTAGGGCCTTGGCCCAAATGACCCGTTGGGTTTTTTCAGCATCGCTTAAGGTGTGGGGTTGAGAAGGCGCGCCTTGCCATGACAAAAAAGCGTGATTTTCTTGAAAATAAGCCCTTAAAAAGCCCCCAACACTTGGGTACTGAAAAAGGTCAAGCCCTTTTTCATGCACGTCTAGCAGTCGCAACAAGGCGGAAGACACCATTTCTTCGGGGTATTGCCCTGCAATCATCCCTTGAAAGAACCCTTCTAACAAAACCACCGCCTGTTTTAGGTGGTGATGATGCGTTTCAACCATCACGTGGCGCAAGGTCAGTTCCGCCAACGTGGCTTTAGGCAAGGTGGGGTGAAAGGGTTTGAGGGCCTTAAGCGTCTGTTCTAATGCGGGCAGGTTATTTAAATGCGTGTACAGGGTGGCTAATTCCAGCAGGGCTTGCGCATACGGACGACTTAAATCTTTGGGGGATCCTTCAGTCGCTGGAGGGTTGACCAAGGTAGCGGGTTCTTTTTTCCCCATAGAAGCCACGGCAGCGCGTCGTTCGTGTTCAGGCAAGCGGGGGGCGGGTTCGATCGGGGGATTTTCCCCAAAGGACGCGGAAAAGGAGCCTTTGACTTTGGCGTCTTTTCGCAGCGACGCTGGAGAGGGATATACTGTGGGCGTTTGGGGCTTTTTGGGGGGAAGTGGATCAAGCAGGGGCGGCATCTGACGGGGGGGGGAGCCAGAGCTTTTTCCCAAGCCCAGCGCGTTTGAGCCATAGGTGGGTTGACTAGGATCCGTCCCCAATCTTGTAGATTCTAACGCTTTTTCGGTGTCGTAATGAAACCGCGCTTCTCGTTCAAGGGCAATCGTATCACTGGCGATTAACAAACGTTGCTTAGGCGTTTTTTGAGCTTCTTCTTCATAAAAACGCCCCAAGCGATGATGCCAATAGCGTTGCAATTCCACCGCTTGCCATTGCTTAAAATAAGGTTGAATGTCGTGGTACAACTCCACCAAAAAAGGGGTTTGAGTGTCCTCCTTCGATGAAATAGTGGCCTGTTTTAAGCGTGATGCCAAGGTATGTGGGTTTACCGTAAAGCGCAGGAGCGTTTTAAATAAGGGGTGTTTCATGGCGTGGGTGAGGCTTGAAAGTTCTGTTTGCGTGATGTACGCGAGCGTTTGAAGGTTGAACGGCTGACGCATCACACTCAACAACGCCAGTAAGGAAATGGCTTCCACGCCATAGGCTTCTAAGTGGCGTTGGCTTACAAAGGCAATCACCCTTAAGCAATCCGAAAGAGCAAGGCCATTTGGGGTATTTTCGCCTTGTTGAACGCGTCCTTCTTCGAGTATTTCTTGCACCAGTGCGGGGTGTCGCTTTTCTAAACTAACCATGGCTTGCCACAACCACGGTAGGGCTTGAAGGGTGCGCAATAGTTCGGCCAAGTCTTCTGGGCAAGGATCTTTAAAGGGGTTTTGAGGGGTAAAGGTGTCTAATGAAAAGGTTTTCAGACCTTGGGGGGAAACCTCTAATACATCCACACAATTGTGTTCGCCCGCCAGCGCCAATTTAAAGGAATCAAAACTGAGTAAAAAATTCAACACTTCAACAAAGGCTGGGGCTTGTAGCGATTGTTGAGGCCGATTCAATAGGGCATCTAACCCATTAACAACGATCAAAGTGGGCGTGGCCTTCAAAGACTTCAGCCGTGGACGCAACCGTTCAAACAGCCGTTGCCGCGCTTCTACCGTGTGAGCTTCCCACAAGGCGGGGGGAATCGCTTCTTGCCCCTGTTCTTCAGGGGTGCGTCCTTCCGCGAGTTGGTCGATTTGCTTGAGCATCAGCAACGCCAGTTCAACGCTATCTCCGTAAGAAGGGACTTCAAACCACAACAGCTCCGCATATCGAGGTTCTAATAATTCAGCCAACGCGCGCAATAAGCTCAGTTTACCCACGCCCTGCTTGCCAATTAAGGTAAAGACTTTGGAATAGGGTTGATTCAGAAAACGCGCCATGTGCAACAATTCTTTGTGGCGATCTCGAAACACGGCGGGTTGAAAGCGAATAGAACGTTTGCTCAAGGCCAGCGGGGACTTAGATTCTCGCAGGTCACTTTCTTTTTCCTGAGCTTGGCGAAGAGGTTGGAACTCGCGGTTTTCTAAGCGTGTAAGTACCGCAGGCGAAATAAACGTCCGCAGGCGCTCACGCCGTTCTACCAAGCGCGGCACATGGACGGGTTTTTTTTCGCTAGCACGCTCTTCAACCATTGTGAATACTTCGATCTTAATTCGTGTTTAGGCGTCATGCCTTTGTGGTATAGTTTAATTTGAGTATAAAAGTTTTCAGAAAGCCTTTTCCTATGATGACCCTTGATTTACCCCACACAAAGGAGGCTCATGCGTTTTTTGCTCACGCTGAAGCACTCGGGCTTTCGGTGAATGAGCTTCAATTTCAACGCATCTGCGAGTTTTACACGTGTTTGCTGGAGAAAAATGAAGTCATGAACCTTACCCGCATTACCGACTGGGGCGCTTTCTTGACCCGCCATATCCTAGAAAGTTTATTGTATAGCCTGTTTATTCCTCAAGACGCCAAAGTCCTTGATATCGGCTCAGGCGGAGGCTTCCCGCTGATTCCGCTCGCCATTTACAGACCCGATCTCAACTTATGTTCCATTGAAGTGGTGAAGAAAAAAGCGGTGTATTTGCAAGAAACACTCCAAGCCTTGGGCATTACGGGCGTGAAGGTATTGTCTGAACGGGCGGAAGATTTGGGGCATAAACCGCATTTGCGTGGCGCCTTTGATGTGGTGACCTCTCGAGCGGTGGCAAGCCTACCTGTTTTGGCCGAATACTGCCTGCCCTTTGTCAAGCGTGAAGGCGTCATGCTGGCGTTGAAAGGCCCCAAGTGGGAAGAAGAGATGCTTAAGGCGGAAAATGCGATTGAACGACTCGGCGGCGAATTTGTGGATGTGTTCATCCCTGAAGGCGTCGAAGCTTTGGAGCAAACCTGCTACATGGTGCAGTTGATGAAGGTCGCCAACACCCCACGGTTGTATCCACGCCAAGCAGGCACACCCGCGAAGCAACCTTTGTAATCATAGAACTCTGAGAACTTTAAGGAAATAGCTGTTCTATATAGTGTTCGAAAGATAAAACGGAATTGAACTCACCCATGAAACACAGGCGGTGGCTTAGGGTTTGGCGTGATGCTCGGTTCCTGCAGGTACAGGGCATCCAAGGCGTGCCACGGGGTGGGTGCTATTTCAAACAGATCCCGCGCGCGCCACAAGGCCAAAGGCCGATTTGCAAGCAACGTGGCTTCATCTAAACTGGGGGTATGGCCCGTATAACGGCCCAACACCGTCGAATTGGCCACGTACAAGGTGTGCGAATCCAACGCATTAAAAACGGCTTCATCCCCCAAGAGTGCAGGGGGGGCTTGAACGTGCCAACCCTTCAGCGGGGTTCGCTCAAAAACCGCGCGGTATTGCTGAAAACGGCGGGCATCGAACCCCACACACACGCGATCAACACGCAAAGAATGAGACGCTTCTAACAACGCCATTTGCCACTGAAAGCGATTAACAGCATACAGTTCAAGGGTCGGTAAAAACTGCCCCAAGCACCGCACCATGCTTAATGAAGCCCGTAAGCCCGTAAAGCTCCCAGGGCCGATGTTGAGGTAAACACGGCTTAAATCGCTTAGCGTGGTGTGAGATTGCGCCAAGGCTTCTTTCAACAACGGCACCAGTAAAGCCGAATGCGTCCACTGTTGTGCCACTGGGGCTTGATGCGTAAAAAGTGCGTGCTTACGCTCAAGATCAAACAACGCAAAATGTAACGCAAAATCAGCGGTATCCACACACAACACGGTTTTCATGTCAACGCTTCCCTTAAGGCCATCACGGCTTGAAGCCCTTGTTCTGAAACCCCTGTAAAACAGTACCTGCGGGCTTCTTCGGCAACTGTAATATCTAACTGAAGATCTACCATCTGCGCGAAACTTGGGATGCGACTGGCCCATTCCACCCACACCCACATGGGGTGCTGTGCCCCGTGTTCTTCCAGTTCAGCCACCACACTTTCAGCAGAAGCGTCGTCTAAACGGTAAAAATCCGCATGAATTAAGCCTGCCCGAGCGTCCGCTTCCTGCGGGTGTCGATACACGTTCATCAACACAAAACTAGGACTCGTCACCCGCGCTTGTAGCCCTAGGGCCTGGGCAAAATGGCGGGTTAAAGTCGTTTTACCCGCGCCTAAATCACCGTCTAAGGCGAGAATCAAAGGCGTGGGACTGGCCTTTAGCAAGGCGTGACACAATCTGGGCAACGCGCTTTCTAAGGCCGTTTGTTCAAAAAATAGGGAGGTTTTGTCCAAAACTCTGTGTTTCCAAATTCAAAACTTTTATGTTAGACTACTTAAATCATATATCAAACATAGTGCTACGCCTATTTTTACCCTGCCGTAGCAAAGCCATTGGAGACGAAAAAGCATGATGTCTGTAGTATCCACCAACGATTTTAAAACAGGCTTAACCTTAGAAATTGACGGCAACTTATGGCAAGTGGTAGAGTTTTTACATGTTAAACCCGGTAAGGGTGCGGCGTTTGTGCGTTCCAAATTAAAAAATGTGTTGACGGGTCAAACACTCGAAAAAACCTTTCGGGCGGGTGAAAAAGTGGAAACCGCCCACCTTGAAAAAAGCGACATGGCCTTTCTCTTCACTGATGGCAACGACTACACGTTTATGGACAACAACACCTTTGACCAACTCAATGTGTCTGCTTCCATGATTGGGGATGGCATTAAATACCTAAAAGAAAATATGAATTGCTACATTGTGCGCCACAACGGCAAAGTCGTGATGGTGGAAACCCCCACGCACGTAGAACTTGAAGTGGTCAATACCCCCCCTAATGACAAGGGCAACACTTCTTCCGGCGGGTCAAAACCCGCGGAACTTGAAACAGGCGCCGTGGTAAACGTCCCCTTCTTTATTGTTAATGGTGACAAAATCCGTGTGGACACCCGCACCAACAGTTACTTAGAACGCGCGTAGAAAGGAAGTACTTTCATGATTCGGATTGCAATTTTAGGAGCGGGTGGCTTGGGCCGTGGTATGGCAAAAGTCATTGAAGCGCGAAAAGGCTTTCAATTGGTGGCCTTGGCAGACAGGCTCGGCTATGCGTACAACCCAGCGGGGATTGCTTCGGCGGTGTTGGGGGCTGATTTAGAAAGCGTGGCTCACTTGCCTGAAGGCCTTTCTAGTGAAGAAGCGATTCTTGAGCTGATGCAAGCCCATGGAAGCGACATTGACGGCATTTTTATGGCATTGCCCAACTTGCCAGTGGATTTCTTTGCCAAGACAATTGAGCGTATCGCCACAGAAACGCCCTTTCAAGGCGTGGTGGTGGACGCCCTAAAGCGCACCAAAGCGGTTGAACTTTTACTGCCTTTACATGAACGCTTACAAGAACAAAACATTACTTATGTAACGGGTTGCGGGGCCACACCCGGATTTCTAACCACTGTGGCAGCCGTTGCGGCACAATCGTTTGCGGAAATTACCGCCATTGACATTTACTTTGGGGTGGGCGTAGATGGCTGGGAAAAGTACCGTGCGACTGTGCGTGAAGACATCTTACATTTGCCCGGCTACAACGCTGAAATCGTGGCCCAAATGAGCGATGAAGACATTAAAGCGTTGTTGGACGCGCGCGGGGGCATTATTGAACTGGTGAACATGGAACATGCCGATGACATTATTTTAGAACTCGCGGGCGTGTGCGATCGTTCCAAAATCACGGTGGGCGGAAAAGTCGATGTTCGCCATGCCAAAAAGCCGTGTTCCACCACTGTAAGCGTCAAAGGCATTACCGCGTTTGGTCAAGCCACGCAACACCAGTTTATTGTGGGCGATGAAACCACGATGGTGGACAACGTCTGTGGGCCAGCCTTAGGGTTTATGGCTCGGGCGGTGGAAATGCACAATCACCATTTAACGGGGTTGTTTACTTCGGCGGATTTAATGCCCAAGACTTCGGCAGAAGGCTTGCGTTTAAAGGCGAATGAATTGACGCGTCAAGACGACTTACTGTTGGTGTAGTGTTTGAAAGATGAAACAGGCGATGAGCTTATTCTCGGCGCCTCCATTTTTTCGTTCGCTCATGTACGCAGACGTATAGTGTTTTTTAACTAAAAGTGGTAGTCTTGAGAATCTCTGTATTTTGGGGTTTCTCGCTCCTTTTTGAGCTGGTCGTCGTCAGAGACCTTTGCTCCGCCAAAGGTCTCCAACACCTCTAAAGTCGGTTCAAGGGGGGACGGGGAAGGACGCATTGCGTTTCTCCTCCCCTTCGTCCCCCCTTGAAAATCCCCCCTGAATCCCCACCTCGTCGCATCATTCTCATTGCACGACGTCCGCAAAATCGCTCGGATTTAGTGCTTGGACGCCTGCTGGTGCAACCATTTAAGGCAAGTCACTTTTTAGGTAAAAAATACTATATCTATAGATCACTATAAACCACTCAGGCTTTCTTGTCTGGCCCAGCGGTCAATTTCAAGCAATTCATCCAAGTCTGGGTAGTCTTTGCCTTCAAGCTGTTGTTGGCTCTTTTCAAGAATACGTTCAATCAATTGCGGAATTTCGCTAAAGGTGAGTCGATCTTCTAAAAATGCTTGAACGGCGATTTCGTCGCAGGCATTTAAAATCGTCGTGGTTCGACTGCCTGCTGCCATGGCTTGGCGAGCCAAGCGAAGGCAAGGAAACACGGTTTCATCTGGTGGAAAAAACTCAAGTGTTGAAAGTTCGCTCAGGTTTAAATGACTCTTCATATAGTCACCCGCCCAACGCTCAGGCCAGCTCATGGCGACTTGAATCGGGATTCTCATATCCGCTGGGGCCAGTTGAGCCATCACACTACCATCAATATATTCCACCATTCCATGCACCACACTCTGCGGATGCACCAATACATCCAGTTGCGCGGGTCTTAAATCAAACAACCATTTGGCTTCAATCAGTTCTAGTCCCTTATTCATTAGGCTGGCGCTGTCAATCGTGACTTTTGGCCCCATAGCCCACTTGGGGTGCTGAAGAGCTTGTGCTTTGGTGACGTGTTTGAGTTGTTCGGCGCTATAGCCACGAAAAGGCCCCCCAGAAGCCGTAATCCACATTTTACGCACCTGTTGAACTGGTGAATGATGCAAACTTTGAAACAAAGCACTATGTTCTGAATCAAACGGGATGACCTGATTCAAATAAGGCTGAACCAAATGCCCCCCAGCGACAAAGGTTTCTTTATTCGCCGTCAATAACCGGTTGCCTGCTTTGAGTGCCGCAAGCGACGACGCCAGCCCTAAAATCCCCACGACTCCCATCAGCACATCGCTCAGTTCGCTCAAGCAGGCGAGTGTTTCCAGTCCGCCTTCTTCAGTGGTGAGTAGTTCGGGTGGGGAGTAGACCTGTCGTTCAGCCAAGGCCTGTTTAAGGGCTTGACGATGAAAATCAGTGGCGACTGAAACATAACGGGGTGAAAATTCCACGATTTGTTCAAGGAGTATGTCAATCTGTGTTCCCCCAGCAAGAGCAATGACGTCGTACGCGTGGGGGTGATGACGGCATACGTCAAGTGCTTGCGTTCCAATTGAACCTGTTGAACCTAAAACAGCGAGTTTTTTAGGGGGGGGGTGCAGGCATCCTTCAAGCATAGGGGAATGGCATCCAATTTTGATTTAGTTGAACTAAAATCATTATAATAGAGATAATTGAATCTCATTTTACCCTAAATACAAAAAGGAAGCGATGCTTGTGGCATTCAAATGCATCAAATGTGGAGATGAGCAGTTTAATTTAAAACTGACTTCGCCTTCTAGCAAAACACTTCAATGGCATTACAACGAACATCAAGACTTAATTTTAAGTGTTGAAGGGCAATCCTTTGTCGCAGATTTAGGGTTTATGAATCGCTTTGCGTCTTGTAAAACGTGTAAGGCGCTTCGTTCATGGGCGTATTCGTATGAAGCCCTTCGTAAACACATAAAGGCTTAGCGTATGACCATTGCTAAAACTTCCGAGGCCGTCACTTATAATCGTCAGAAAAAAGAGTTCTATAATACTATAGATTTTATTATGACGATGATTTCAATCCTGTTGATTCTGCGCTTTTTCTTGGTGATTATGGATCCTATTTTTACAGAAGTTAAGCAAGTGGGTTACATAGAACTTTATACTGTTTGTCGTTCTATGATTGATGTACTCTATAGCGTAACTGAATTTTTGCTATTTCCCCTAAACTTATTGCTTCAGGTAATTGGGAATGCCACAGGCTGGTTTCCTAATGATGTCTTCCCTTCTATGCGTTCAGAAGGTTTGGGTGTGTGGTTACAGTCTAACTTAGTGAGATTACCTGTTTATGCAAAACAAGGTATTCCAGATTATGTATTAAACAGCCCCCCAAAGACGTGGATGCCGGGTTATTTTAACTGGACGGCCTTGTTGGGTAGTTTCTTTTACCTTACCCTTCGTCCTGTGGTGACGGATACCTACTCCACCCTTCGCAATTGGTTAATGAATATAGTAGTCGAAAAAATGTATGTCAAAAAAAGGCAAGAACAATATGACAAAATTTTATTTAAAAAAAATATCGAACTCCAAAATGCTTTAAGGCAAGGCAAGTACTTAGAAAATGAAATTTCTCACCTCAATACTTCTGTTGTGACGGATGAACTCACGAAGACATATAATCGACGTTTCTTTTCTGACAAAATCCGAGACTTATTTAACAAACATAAGCAAACTGAACAGATTTTAAGCGTTATGATGGTAGATGTGGATCATTTTAAAAAGGTAAATGACAAGTACGGTCATCTCGTAGGCGATGAAGTTTTGATCTTGGTTTCAGAATTACTGCGTCGCTTTACACCAAAAGAGGCCTTTTGTTGCCGTTATGGCGGTGAAGAGTTTGCTATACTGCTTCCCCAAATAGGTTTAGAACAAGCCACTTCTAATGCAGAACTTATTCGTAATGAAGTATTACGTTTATCGTTCCCGAGTGCGCCAGATTTAAAATCGACGATTTCTATTGGTCTGGCGACCGCTGATTTTGCAATTCTCGATGTAAAACGGGGCTTGCATCATTACGAAGACTTGATTAAATTTGCGGATGATGCCTTATACGAAGCCAAAACCTCTGGGCGCAACAAGGTCATTCCAAAACGTCTTGGCTAAAACACTATAATTACACTTGACTATATATGCCCAGATTACCTTAAACGACGCGGTTCATCGTCTCGCAAAGGGCGTTGCCAAAAATGGCTCCCAATCATCACCAATACACACAAAATCATTAGTCCCAAAGGCGCCCAAGTCGGGACGTTGTCCAGGTTGTTCATATAAAACACCCCCCCCATCACCGTTGCCGACAAATACGACGCCACCGTACCACAAAGCATGGCCTTAATCCCAAGCGAAGCAATATCACTTCGACGTTCTGGCACCATGGCGCCAAGCCCCCCAAGCTGAATGGCAATGGAACCCAAGTTCGCAAAACCGCACAAGGCCACCGACAAAATGACTTGACTCACAGGGGCTAAGCTCTGTTGCTTCATTAAAGTGCTGAGTTGAGAGTAGGCCACAAATTCATTGATGATCATCTTCGTCCCCAACAGGCTCCCTGCGCTTAGAGCGTCTTGCGAGGGTATCCCTAAACCCAGCGCCACAAAATAAAAAAGCTTCCCTAAAAGACTAGACATACTTAACTGCGCTAAAGAAATCCCCCACACTTCAGGGGCCACCCCCCACGCCATGAGTTGTTTGCCCAACAGGGCAAAGCCTGCATCTAAAAAAGCCACTAATGACACAAAGGCAATGAGCATGGCCAGCACACTAACGCCAATATGCCACCCTTCAGTGGCGCCTTGAGAAGCGGCATCAATCACATTCACCGCTTTTTGTTCCACTTCTAAGCGAACGTTCCCTTGGGTCACAGGGGTTTGTGTTTCGGGGATCAAAATTTTGGCAACCGCAAAACTAGCTGGAATCGCCATGAGCGAAGCCGTTAAGAGGTCACTGGCTGGAATGCCCATACCGATGTAAACCGCCATCATGCCACCTGAAATGCACGCCAAGCTCCCTGCCATCATGGCTAGCAACTCCGATTTGGTGACGCTTTTTAAGTACGGTTTCACCAGCATTTGAGCTTCCACCTGCCCCACAAAGACACTCGCACAGTTGGACAACGCTTCTGCCCCTGAAACGCCCAAAACAGCGTTCATCAGCCGTGCAACCAGTTGCACCACAATTTGAAGGATCCCCAAGTAATAGGCGATTGAAACGAGACTGGCGACAAAGACTAACACAGGCAAGAGTTTTAAGGCAAAAATAAAGGCCCCGTTAGCACCAAACAGACGGTTTAAAGCGTCTGGGTTAGAGATAAATCCGCCGAAGACGAAGGTGGCTCCTTGGTTGGCAAAATGCTGTAAGCGTTCGATGCCTTGGCCCACAGAAAGCATGACGACTTGGGCTTGAGGCACTTGTGTCAGTAACAATGCCAGCATAATCTGCAAGGCCATCGCACGCAGAATGAGTCCCCAATCCACACGAAAGCGATGTTCTGAAAAGCACCACGTGGTGGCCAACAAGAGAAAAATACCAATAGCGGGCGGTAACAGCCAATAAAAGTTCATCGCTTGATCATCCTAATGAGTTGAGGTCTATTTTTGTATAGTGTTTGATAGATGAAACACTATAGAAAGCTCTGCAAAAGTGGCTTTACTCCCTCTCCCTTAGGGAGATGAAAACAAGCTTCTCATTCACGAAGTGAATCTACCCCTTTAGGAAGGAGAGGTTGGGAGAGGAAACCAACGGTTTTCTTTCCCAAGAGAAAAAGCTTGCTTTTTCGACCATGGTGGGGTGAGGGTTCCCTGTTCCCCACAAATGCTGGTGTTCCCACCTCCTAGCGTAGCCCGCCATAGACGAGGCCTGCGACCTAAGGGAGGAGGAACAAAGCAAATTAGACTTTTGCAAAGCTTTCTATAGAAGTGTAACATAAAGCCTCAGGCAAATACAGGAGCTTTTTCATCTATATAGTGTTTTAAAGAGTTTTCCGTACAGTAGGCTAGACGAGGAGCCTAGATTATTTTTTGCGGGCGTGTACATAGACGACCATAACCAAACGAAAAAATCGTAGCGAAAAAGTATAAACACTGTAGAGGAAACTCTTTAAAACACTATACTATAGGAGGGTTGAATGAGAGCCACTCAGGCATCCCAAGGCAAAACAGCATTCATTTCAGCTGGAAATCTGGCGGTTCAGTTTTTTTTTAGGCATGATTAAATCTCTCAATAAGTGTTGCATGTTCTCCATTCTGCTAAAAAACCCTTTTTTAGAAGGTTCTATAGAATAAAAGAGGACTCCCTACAACAGCCCTTCTTTTTGCCAAGTGGCTATGATTAAGTCAACCGCTTCAACAATAGTGTCACAAATGGCGGCGGGTTCATGGGCTAAGGCTTGGTACTTGCCTTGTAATACATTTTGGCCATAGCCTGTTTTTAGCAGAATGCCTCTGGCTCCCGCATTGTGCGCAAACTCAACATCAGTGGCTTTGTCCCCCACGACATAAGCGGTGGCCAGATCAATCTGTGGAAAATCAGCCAGTGCTTTTCGGATCATACCTGTACCGGGTTTACGGCAGTCGCTGTCTTTTGTAAATTCAGGCACGACGCCTCGGGCGTAATAGGGGCTATAATACAAGGCATCTAAATGCGCTTGGGCCTGTTCAAACAATAACGTATTTACCTTATTGTTCAGGGCATGAATATGTTCAATATCATAAAAACCTCGCGCAGCCCCCGTTTGGTTCGTGGTTAAAATACATAAAACGCCTAGATCATTGAGCTTACGAATAGCTTGCGCGACCCCTGTGTAAAGTTCTAAGTGATCCAAATCACGAATGTAGCCACGTTCAATGTTCAAGGTGCCATCGCGATCAAAAAAGACGGCCAATTGTTTCTCTTCGCTGGACATCCTTCTCCCTTTCTTTTGCACACATGGATTCTTTTGATGCACGGTTATTTCAAGACAAGCATTAAAGCTTCGGCTTGTTTAATGACTTCACGGTAATGGTCTTTAACGGCTTGGGCTTCGTTGAGGTCATGGGCACTACCTAGGTTGCTGCCTAAAATCTGCGGATGATGATAGGAACGTGTTTCTGCGGTCGTCATATCTTCTTGGCAGGATTGAATCAAGCGTTCTAATTTTTCAAGCAAGTCTTTTAAATCTTGAGGCGTATAGGTTTTGACAACCTCTGTCAGAAAATCAATTTGTTCAGGCGTCCACGCGTGGTGCGCCGAAAGACGCTGGGCCACTTCTATAAAAAGGGTTTGATATTTTTCAAACTGAAAAATATCGTCCCGCAAGGCCAAGGCCACATGCGCTTGAAAGGCCAACGGCACCGCTTGTTCAATAAAAGTGCGCAACGCTTGAGCCAACGGCTTATGGAGCAATAGACTCTTCATAAAGCGCTCAGCGATAACAGCGCTAAGAGGCACTTTGACTTCACGGCCAGAAGCGAGCAAAAACGTCACCTGAAGCTCCAACGCTTCAATCGCAAGCGAAGATGCTTCAAGGGCTTCTTTACTATAAGTCTTTAACGCAAAGGGGGACGCTACACGCAAACGTTGTTCGGCCTTGGCCGTAAATTGGGGAGAAAACAATAAATCCTGCTCATATTCTTCAAGGGCCAGTAAGCCTTTGGCGAAAAACGCTTCAATCTGCTCATCGCTTAAGCAGGCGTAATGATCCGCCAGTTGGGTACGAAGCTGTTCACCCATCCGTTGTGGTGCCGTCAACACGTTAATGACGGCGTCTTGCAACGCATCAATAGAAGAAATTTGGAGCGTGTCTGTAGGGGTCATCACTAAAATTCCTCGGTTAATGGGCAAACGGCTGTCAGAAGAAAGGAAGCAGGCTTGCGTTCAAACAAGCCTGCGCGACTTATAAGGGTTAAACAGGGGTGGCTAAACTTTTCATAAAGTCTTCGTTGGTCACACCCGCAAGCTGTTGAATGAGGCGCCAGTTTTCAAGGCGATCTTGCATCGCATTTAAAATGGTTTGCGAATTGGGGTTGCCGTCCTTGTCAAAATGCTTGCGGAAGCGCCCTTCCGTTCTGGCCCAGCTTAAGAAGTTGTATTCTTGATCGTTGCCATCCGCATCTTTTTCAATCACCCAATCCCGATTTGGAGCAGGGTTGCCTTCTAAGCTAATACGTTGAGCCAACGTCGCCCCCGCTTCAGGGTCGTAAATGATCAAGGGGAAGGCCCGACTTTTCATCGCATTACGGGCTTGAATGGCGGCCATGTCATCTGCCACGCCATGTTCAGGTTGACATGTGGTATACACACTAATGACCGCAGGCCCGTTATAAGCCAAAGCACGTTCAACGACTTTGTAGAAGTGCGTGGTTAAGGGCCCAATAGTTTGAGCCACATAGGTATTGGGGTGCATCAAGGCGATTTGCGCAATTTCTTTACGCTTTTCGGATTTACCACCTTTACTGGTGCCGTGCGCGCCCATTTTGGATTCTTGCGCCGTGTAAGACGCCGTGGATTGCTGCCCACCCGTATTGGAATAGACTTGTGTATCCAAAATCAGGACTTTCACATTCATGCCCGAAGCAAGCAAACGACTTAAGGCGTTTAGGCCAATATCAAGCATCGCACCATCTCCGCCGACGTTCCAAATCACCCAGTCTTCTTGACCTTGTTGATCCCAAAACGCACGGACGCCCATCGCATCGGCAGGGCCGTTTTCAAACAAGGAGTTCGTCCACGGTGCGGCGAAAGGATTGTACGGATAGGTTGAGCCATACACCGTGTTACAGCCAGTAGAGGCGACAATACCGTAGCGATCGCCGACTTTTTCATGCGTCATTGCAAAGACTTGACGCAACACAGACGCTTCTCCACAGCCCATGCAAGAACCAGCTCCACCCGCATACTGACGAATAGCAGCAGGTTTCAACATAATGTCACGCTTGTCTTTCGCGTTAATGTGCGTCAAGGGTGACGCGGGCAAAGAGCGATAGAACCCAAAATCACTGAGGTATTGGGGGAGGTTGTCTGGCGTTTTTTTGACCATTTTAAGCGCATCATGATCCCCACACACCGCGACGCATTCGCCACAGCCTTTGCATTTGGTCGGATCAATAAAAATGCCAAACATCCCGCCTTCAGGGTTGTTTTCGGGATCTTTTTCATGCTTTTTTTGAAACGCCGTGTAATACTTACGGGTTTCGCTAAATTGTTGACGCAAGTGAGCTTTATACTCTTGGTCTTGCACGCCCGCCAAGGCGTCTTCAAGCGTGTTGGGCAACACGACTTTCCCTAAAATAGCGGTGTCTGGGCAGTTGGTGACGCAATCCATACAGCCGACACAGTTTTCACTGTTGAGCTGGGGCAGTTCAGGGGCGATGTAACTAAAATCACGACTCGCTCCCGTTGAAGCGGGCAAAACGGATGTGGCCACAAACGCATCCGCTTCTAGCGAAGATCCTCCGCCGTTGTTGTAGGCGTCTAGGACTTCTTTGGCACGCACGCCGTCATACCAAGCAGGGAATTGTTGAGTGTTGGACTCATGTGTTGCGTTCATCATAGGGGAAGAACCTCAGTTAATTAGGGTAATAAATCTAGTATTGAATGAAACGAGATGGGGAATGCACGATTCCCCATCATTCGTTAGATAAAGAAGGCGTTGGTGTCTTTGCCTTTGGCATCCCATTCGGCTTGGCCACGTTCAAGATCTTCTGGGGTCATCGTGTCCATAAGCTCACGACTGACTTCAAAGACTTGCTTATAGCCACGGATGACCGCATTAAGGTTGTCTTCCACCACACGATCGCCTTTGCGCCCAAAGTACTTTTTAATCGGTTTGCGGACGGCGTCAAAGAGCTCTTCATCGCTGAGGTGCGCTTCGTCTTTAAAGGGCGTAAGCTTCAAGAACACCCCAAGCAATACAATTCCTTGAAAACGCTGAATCAGCGATTCGTCATGGGTACAGGCTTCGCGCGCGATGCGAATCGTGTCTACCCCAAAGAGCCGGATGTTTTCTTTGCGGATGACGTATTTCGCCCAAATCGGCAGACTTTCCCACAAGGCTTTGGGATCTTCAACAGGGGTGTGTTGAAAGAGCATCCCCCCTTCTTGCAAGCCCACCAAGGGGTTGCCCATCGCCCAAGTGGTCGGATCCATCAAAGGCACAAACTCAACTTGTTGCAATTCGCTGTGCGTGCCGATTTTACCAATTTTGGTGCAGGTAAGGTAGGTATTGGTGGGCAAGCCCTTCTTTTCAGAACCATACTTCGGTGATGCTTGAACACGCAAGCCAAAGACATCGCCCAAAATCGTGGCGATAATTTTGTTTGTGGTAACAGAACCGTAACCACCCACCGAATGCCCGCGAATACTAAACGCTCCAGGGGGACGAACATCAGGCTCTTTCTCGACTTCCAACGCACTGGGGTGATCAATCCCCAAACTAAAGAAGCGACGGCCTTCATCCATCATGTTTTGAACCACCGCCACCATGTGACCAGGGGTCACATCGCGACTGCCTAAGCCTGCCACACCACGGTAAATAGTGGGAATACGCGTAATACTAGGGTAGCCTTCTTCACCAGTCATGGCGTTGGCAAAGGCGGCCTTGATTTCAGCGGCGAGTGGGTTGTCTCCCCCTAAAGGAATATCTAAACGTTCAAGCACCGCAAAGGCCTTGACGTTTTTAAGGGCTTCTACGAGTTCTGGACCGGGGAAGGGGCGGTAACTGGTAATCGCGATGGAGCCCGCCTTCATGCCCAAAGAACGCATATAATCAACCGTGCATTGAGCCGTTTCAGCCGAAGAGCCCAGCGCCACAATGGCGTATTCCGCATCTTCCATTTGATGCGTCTGAATAAAGTCGTATTGACGGCCCGTCAAAGCGGCGAAGTCGTCAAAGGCTTGACGCAAGGCGGGTTTGACCAAGTCATAGTAATAACGCTGGGCGATTTTACCGCTCATGTAAGCGTCTTGGTTTTGCACCACACCACTCATCAAGGGGGTGTCAGGGTGAAACAAGGTGCGTAGCTTTTCTCGAGGATCCCCTAAGTAGTCTTTAACGAGATCAGGTTCAGGGAACAACACATTTTCAATGGTGTGCGTGGTGAGAAAGCCGTCTTGAATGTTCATAAAGGGGGTAAATGACGCTTCAGCCGCTTTGCGAGAAATCAAGGAAAGATCGCCCGCTTCTTGGGCGTTTTGGGCAAACAGCATGCCCCAGCCTACATCGGTGACACCAAACACATCGTCATGGCCAGCATGCACGTTTAAGGAATGAGAGGTGAGGGCTCTGGCGCCAATTTCAAAGACCATCGGCAAGCGCTTGCCTGAAATGGTGTACAAGACTTCTTTCATCAAAATCAAACCTTGGCCTGAAGTAAAGTTCACGACCCGACCGCCTGCCACGCCAAAGCCTTCGCAAGCTGATGCGGCCGAATGTTCCGATTCCGCTTGGACCCACGCCAATGGCGTGCCCCAAACGTTCTTCATGCCATTGGCGTGATTCAACTGATACGCCACACCCATGGCGGTGGAAGGCGTAATGGGGTAGGCGCATCCGCCGTCGCAGCCGAGGCTACTGGTGTGAACCACCATGCCGGCGCCGTCCGCAGTGCCGGGGATACCCGGATACTTGACAGGGTGTTCAGGGACAAGACCCAAGGGCTGATCATTTCGAGCGACGTGCTGAACTGCCATGCGTTCAAACCTCCAAGACTAGGGAATAAGGAATACTGATGTTAAACGTCAAACCATTCGTTGAATGTCACACACAAAAGGCTCATGCAGGTGTTGAATAAACAAATACACCAGAGTTTAGATAAAATCCATTATTTCAGAAACATTTTAAAAATGCAAACAGAATCTCTGGGGGGTTTTTGGGCAAAAACTGTTACACAGGCGGGGGGTTTTGTAACAATTTAACCCCCCGCGCACGGTGTTGGCTGGCGTTTGTTGTAAAATCAAGGTGGCTTCAATTCTAGTGTGTGAAAAGCGTGCCAAGTTGAATGCTTATGTGATGTACTAAAGAACTGTATTTCTACTTTTTGACCTTTAAGACCCAAAGGAATCTTTCAATGCCTATTGCTTCTCTTTCTCGTTTCGCCCCCCCCCCCCCCGACGCAGGCTAAGCCTGCTTTAAAGACCGTTTCTGCTGAGCCTTTGGTGCCTAACACCCAACGAACAGGTGCTCAGCTAAACCTTTCGTCAAAGGAGTTGAATCAATTTGCAGGTGCCTTGGCTCGGCCAATGACTCGTGAAATAGTAGACTTTCTTTGTGAAACTCGTTTAAAAAAACCAGTAAGAGGTGGTTTACGCCCTACATGGGCTAAATTTACAAATCCATTTTCAAATGGGAGACAGAGGCCAGCCCTTGGGTCGGGAATCAGCCGACTTGCCTATGATTATGGTCGAGAATGCTTGAACGCCCTTAAAGCTGTTCGAGATCTACCAGATACACATAATTTGGTATTTTTTGAACAAGGTCAAACCTTTCTATTAGGGAATAAAGTTGAAAAACCTCGTAAAATATCTCTCACAAGTGGTAGGAGTGCAACAAGTCCAAAAAGCCCCTTTGAGCCTCATGAAAGTCTCATTGCGACACCCAATGGTCTAATTTATGCTAGGGTTATTGATACTAGGATTCCTGTGCCTCCTTTCGCTAATGACACAAATATAGGCTTCCAAGGGCCTTTCTTAAATCCTCAGACTAACCCTTCTGAAACATTTACGTGGTGGATTCATCTTCGTAATTTAGCAGTAAACCCATCTGATAAAACAAGAGCTTTTGATCCTAGCATATTGACGTGGCCAGTTCTAAAACCCGAACAACTTGAACTACTTGCAAAATCCGCAAAACAGCTAAATGAATCTATCCCCTAATGTGCAAGGTTACTATTCACGCAAACGCCACACGCGCAGGCCTTGGGCTTGGCCGTCTTCAAACACCAGCCGTACCCCGTTGCGTCGGTACTGTTCTTGGCGAATCCAGTCGTATTCGTCTCGCTTTTCTTTATGTTCAATAAAATACGGGCACGCAAAGCCAGTGGCTGCGACATCCACCCCGCTTAGGCCGGTGTCTAAATACGGCGTGCCTAACACGTAAACAGGGCGCCCCACCACGTAGGCGTCTTTCACAGGCGAACTGCTTAAAAAGCACGCAGATTCAGGAACACGCTGGTTCACCCACGCCTTTAAACGATCTGCAGGAGCAGGGGCGGGCACATCCAAGCGTTCGCTTGAAGGGCGGGGGGTCGAGACGGGGGTGCCTGTGTTGATCGCGACGAGGTTGAATCCATCGGCGGGGGGGCTTGCCCCACGTTCAACATCGCGGGCGGGGGCATTTTGTGGGACGCCTTTGGTGCCTTGGGGTTCGTAAACACTGGCCAAGTAATTGTACCCTACACGTGCTTGAAACAATAACACACACACCGTGGCCAAACCCACTACCCCTGTACGCAGCACAGGCGCCGACCACTGCAACAAGGGAATACGGCTCAAGGATCTCAAGGCCAAATAACCAAAAATGAAAATCACCGGCAGTAAAAACGCCATGCTCAACACGGAACCCGTCACCAGCTTAGGCATTAAAAAGCTCAGGCACACGGCAAAAAACAGCGTCCACGTCAAAAACAAACCACCAATCACGTCTCGTTCTTTCACAAAGAGATACACGGCCTTAATCATAGCCAACAGCGCAAACATCACCCCCAACGGCCAGGACAATATCGCCATGCCACTCAGGCCTAGGTAGGCGTGATTCAACATCGTGGCAAACCAAGATTCCTGCGTTGGTGGCATGGGCCATTCTTGCAGGTTAGGGTCAGGGGCCAGCAACAACACCTTGCCCAATTGGTTGACGCCTCCAAAAAAGCCTTGCACGCGTTCTTGCAAGGGAGCAAGCAAACCACTTACCCCCAAGGATTCCATGGGGTTCGGGGCGTCGTTAAACGGCTGTGCCATCACCGCAATAAGATTCACCCCCGGCAACGTAACGGACATCAGCAACGCCACCCCTGTAGACAAAAGCGGGGTGCCCACAAAACCCAAGCACAGCAAGCTCATGTTCCACGCCGTTAAAAGGCACCACCCATACGGGTGCAAAAACCCCGCAATAAGCGCCATTGCTGTACCCAGCCCTGCAATAAAAATCGTGCGATGTTCCTTCAACACTTGCAGTAAAAGAAGCAGTACAAGCGTAAACATCCACAACAGCGGGGCCGGATTCAAGGCGGTGACGGTGTTTAACACCAAGGGAGAACACGCAATCAGTAAAACCAGTAACAGGCTGCCAATGTAGCCGATCCCTTGACGAAACGCGCTGTACAGCATCGTCATGCTCAACACATAGGCGCCAATGTTAATGCCCAGCAATAGGGGGCTATAGGCTTGAAAAACGGTCGAGCCTTTGAGGCTCATCAAACCCGCAATGAGGTAACTATAAAGGGGGAATACGCCTAGCAGTTCAGGGTTGTTAGGGGGTGTTTGCCCCAAGACTTGTTCGGCCAACTGTACATAAGGCAACGCCAAGGGAGACGGCCACGCCAGACCAATCGGGTGGCTATGCAATAGGGCCACCACCGTTAAGGCGAACGCCAAGGCCAGCATGGCTAAAATATCGGGAATGGGGGTATTTTCAAGGCGAAAGGGCTTTTGGTAGACTTCGCCTGTTTCGGGGTGTTCTAGGGTGTCGGGGGACATGTGTTCGCCTCACGCGTTGCAACCATATCCCCTAGTATAACACGATTTTCGCATTTGTTGGTATGGCAAAGAAAGACGAAACGTTCTCTAAAGCGCGTTAATCCTTAAAGCGACTAGGAGACGACAAAACGTGGGTTTTAAGGACGTTAAGGGCATGAAAGCACGCCGTGTTCACAAATCGAGCTTGTAAATGGACTCTGTCCCACAACGGATTCAACCGTGCTTCTTGCGCAAAGACTTGCCCTGAAGGCAAGGCAACTGCCACCCACACCAAGCCCACAGGTTTGGCGACCGTGCCTCCCTCTGGCCCAGCGATACCTGTTGTGGAAAGTCCCACGCATTTTTCAGGCGTGTCGCTCAATAAGCGAACCCCCACCGCCATCGCTTTCGCGACTTGTTCAGATACCGCCCCACATTGATGCAAAACATCCTCATCCACACCCAGATACTTGACCTTAGACGCGTTACTATACGTCACGATGTTCGCATCTATAAAGGCAGACGCCCCCGCTTCTTGAATAAACGCATGGCTCAAGCTCCCGCCTGTGCACGATTCCGCCACCGCCAAGCGCAGGCCCGCTTGTGCCAGCTGGACCAACAGCAAGGGAGCTAAACGACTCGCGGGAGCATCTAACATAAAAGGCCGTACGGCTTCTGGCAACTGTTGAACAAAACGCTCGAAAAGGGCGTCCGCGTCGCTTTCTTCGCTCACGCTTAAACGCAAGCGCACTCGGCCATCATCACTCACATAAGGCGCCACTTCAGGGCGTTGAAAATGAGCCAAGCCCCCCAAAGCTTCCGCCAAATGCGATTCGCCAATGCCGTAAAACCATACATCCCGCGTGTGGCGAGCCACCAGCGTTTTTTGTTGCGTCTTGGCCCACGCCAGCAGGCGACTGTGAACATCGGGCCACATGAGTCGCATTTCAGCGGGGATTCCCGGCAAGGCGACGATGACCTTACCCTCTTCGGCTCGTTCCCACCACATGCCGGGGGCGGTGCCTATCGGGTTGTAAATCGCTTGACTCTGCAGGGGAAGCAGGACTTGCTTATGATTGGAGGCAGGCATGGTTTTACCCACCGCTTGAAAGCGACTGGCCATCACCGCTAAAGACGCCTGATCTTCCACCAATGGCACCCCAAACCCTTCCGCCAAAGCGTTGAGCGTCAGATCATCTTCGGTTGGGCCTAAACCGCCTGTTAGAATGAGGCAGTCGCAGTGGGTCAAGGCGTCTTGGGTGGCTTGAACAATGTCGCGGGGGTCGTCTCCCACGCAGGTGTGACGGATTGGGGCCGCCCCCATCAAGCGCGCTTGTTCAGCCAACCAAGACGCATTCGTATTCACCACTTCTCCCCAAAGCACTTCGTCGCCCACCGCTAAGGTGGCGATGTTCAAAGGGCGCGGGGAATGATTAAACGATGTGGGGTTCATGGGTGATTGTCTCTTTGCTAAGGTCATTATGTTTCTAGTATACTGGAAAAAATTATTTAGGAGTTTTCGCCATGGCTATGAAGCTAAAAGACAAAACCGTTTTTATTACAGGTGCTTCCAGTGGCATAGGCCATGCGTGTGCAGAAGCCTTTGCCGCAAAGGGCTGTCGCTTATTATTGACGGCTCGGCGGGTGGATCGTTTAGAAGCGCTTGCCCTAAAACTACGAAAAAAATATAACACCCCGTGCTTGGTGGCTGAACTGGATGTACAGAAGCCCAAGGCGATTGATGCGCTGGTTTCTTCAATTCCACCGGCGTATGCGAATGTGGATATTTTGGTGAATAACGCGGGCTTGGCCTTAGGGAAATCCCCTTTGCATGAAAATAATCCCAAACATTGGCACACCATGATTCAAACAAACGTAATGGGCCTATTGCATGTGACCCACGCCGTGTTACCCGGTATGTTAGCACGAGGCAAAGGGCATATCATCACTATCGGTTCCGTGGCCGGCCGTAGGGCTTACGCGGGCGGGAGCGTCTATTGTGCGAGCAAATCAGCGGTTAAAGCCATTAGTGAAGGCTTAAAGCATGATTTACTCGGCACCCCCATTCGGGTGACGTGTATTGAACCGGGTATGGTGGAAACCGAGTTTAGCACCGTTCGTTTTGAAGGCAATGGCGAAAAGGCATCGAGCGTTTATGCAGGAACAACCCCTCTGACGGCCATGGATATTGCGGAAACTGTGGTGTTTGTGGCAAGCCGACCCTTGCATGTCAACATTAGCGATATGTTGATTCTCGCCACCGATCAAAGCGACGCGACTACCGTACATCGTTCACCCAGCAGTTCAGAAATGTTACAATCATCGTAACAAATCGTGACACACGTCGTAAAATATGATTTAATTGTTTTTAAAATGAAGATGTGCTTTTTTATTCGTGGCTTGAACAAGAAAGGGATGGACTGATGTTTCCAGTTTTTACAGCTTATTCTGGTGGAAGGTTGCCCTTTCACGCAGTGTCAAACAACCCCACCTCATTTCAAACAGGGGCTTGCCCACCACGAGTTCCTTACTACAGCAGTGGGGCTTGCCCTCCTTCCTTTCACGGGGGTTACACAGGCAGAGATCAATTTATGCGAAATGGCCACGGCGACGGTGGCTACCAAAACGTCCGCTTGGGCTACAACAATGGGGGCTACGGCGGTTATGGTGGCAGTGGGTCCTGTGGCGGCATCGGCGGGGGCTTTGGGTTCACCCCTCGTACGGGGTGGTTTCAAACAGCCAATGGCCCTGTTTATGTGGGATTTAACACCTATTTAAATAGCATCAACAATGCCTTAAACGGCTTGTATGGAGGCAACTTCGCTGGCTTAGGCGGACTTGGAAACTTTGGCGGAGGGTTTTCTTCACTGGCTTATTAGCAAAGCCGTTTCAACACCAGACACCCACGCCGTTTCAATGCGAGCCCCCGTACCAAACGCATCGCCTGCTAAATAACAGGGGGGAAACCCCTTCGGCAAGTCGACTGGAAAGACAGCCCCTTCAACCGATTTTTCAACCAACGCATAACGCCAGCGATGCGTTTGCACCACCTCATAATCGCTAGGTTTGACGTGGCTTACGGCTTCAATGGCGCCAAGCAAGTCTTGTTGAACCGCTTCTAGTGGGGCTTCAAAGTGATGCTTGGCATATTCAGGCGTGCTATGAATCGTAAAAGCGTGTTGGGCATCACTGGCTTGATTGTATTTGGCCACGTTGCAGGCAAGCCATCGCACGGGTGACTTGCCCGTAAACGCAAGCCCTTCAGAAAATTCAAAGGCAGGAAAACCTTTCGGAGTCACTGCCATAACCGCAAGAGATGGTGCATATTCAACCCGCGCTAAGACTTGCGCTTGAGCTTCGCTTAAGGCAATGCCAGATTCTTCAAACAGCGCCAAAGTCTGCGGGACAGGCGCGGTAACAATCAACTGATGCCCTTCTAAAACGGCACCTTCTTCTAAATGAGCCTGCCACCCTTGAGTGGTTTGGGTGAGCTTGACGACGCGTTGCCCGAGGGAAACATTCGCCGTGAGCGATTGTGCCATGGCTTTTGCAAGCGAAGTCATGCCTGCTGCGGTGGGAATGTAACGCGGACGGGGGGAAGCATCGAGCGTGTCGTCTTGAAAGTGAAGGGTGTGAAACCAAGGTTTGATCGTGCCTGCTTCAAGCCACGCATCCACCTGGCTTTGAAAGCGTGCGTCACTGGCGGTAAAATACTGCCCGCCGTGATCCAAACGAAGTTCACCGATGCGTCGTGTGGCCAAGCGACCGCCCAAGCCACGCCCCTTGTCTACCATCGCAACGCTTAAACCTCGGGATTCCAACACTGTTGCAGCACTAAGGCCCGCCATACCCGCCCCAATAATCAGGACGTCATACACAGAGGAGTCAACGGTTGGACGGGGCTTAACGTTCATGAATAAATACCTTTGTAATCTCGATTAAATCCGTGCGATCACTGGCATTGACGTGAGAATCGACTTTTAAAATAATGCCCTTATGAAGTACCACAACCCCTGAAAGCTGAAAGCCATCACCTTCTAAAGTGCCAATGCCATGCCCTTCTAAAATTGCTGGAATCCCTTTAGCAAAGGATTCCCAGCCAAACAGCTGTGGCAAGGTACCACGTCGTAACCCGACACTTTTATAAAGCACGCGTTCTTTGTCGCTAAATCGAGGCAGTTCTTCTAGGCCAAAGTGTTCAAAAAACGCGTGGGTTTCTTGATTTTCATCACTCATATGCACCAAGGCCACATTAAAGCCCATGGATTCCAAATGCGCGAGGTTGTCTCGTAAATCATGCAAGGTACTTCGGCAAAAGGTACAACCCAAATGCCTTAAAAACACCAACATTAAAGGGGCGTCTTGGCTTAGGTCAATCACGGTTTCACCGTCTTGACTTTTAAGGTGGCGAAAGGTAATGGCATGCTGACCGTGATAAATCAACGTGTCTTCTTCATCCAGCTGACGCCAATGGGCATAGGCTCGGTGCAGAATCAAGGCAAAGGGGATCCACCAAATTAAGTCGTTGGTAATGATGTTGGCCCCAAAACTCAAGGGAAATCGAGCTTCAATTAAGGCCTTGGCAAAGCCAATCGGCCCAAGCACTTTACCCAACAGCCCCACCAACACAATGGCCCAATGGCGGAAGGGGTGACTGGCTGCGGCCCAATAGCCAATGCCGTACACCCCAACAATCATGCCAATGCACTGCCACAATTCAGGGTAATTCGGGGCTTCCATGCCACACCATTCAAATAACGTTAAGGGAAATAGCACCACAAAAGCGCCCCACAACACGTTGTAACACCCTGCCAGCACCAGCGTCAAACGCATCCATGGGGCAAAGGGATGCTTCCATGTGGGGGAGTCGGGTGAAACAAGGCCCAGTTGTTGAAGGGTGACGGTTTTAATCGGGTTCATGGGGGTGTTCTCAATTCGCAGGGGGGATTAAATCAGCTAAGGCGGACGCTAAATCCGCAAAGGCAAAGCAATAGCCGGTGGCCATAATTCGTTCAGAAGAACAGCGTTGGCTGGCAAGCAATAGGGATTCACCCATGCCTTGTGTTCCATATTTTAACAGAAAAGTAGGCACAGGAAAGGGCGTGGGGCGCTTGAGTCGTTCGCCTAATTGAGTGGTGAAGTCCACATTACGTTCAGGGCAGGGAGCCGTTACATTGTACGCCCCTGTGACATCTTCATGGTTTAAGGCATGAAGCAAAATCCCCACAACATCATCTATATGTACCCAACTCATCCATTGCTGGCCGTTGCCTAAAATGCCCCCTAAACCCAGTTTAAACGCAGGAAGCATGGCGTGTAAGGCCCCCCCTTTACGAGAAAGAATAATCCCAAAGCGCGCTTGCACCGTGCGAATGCCCGCATGGCTCAACAATTCGGTGGCCCCTTCCCACGCGTGGCATACGTGAGCCAAAAAATCATCCCCATAAGCAGACGCCTCATTTAAAACAGCCTCCCCCTGATTCAAGCCATAAATCCCCACCGCACTGGCCGAAATAAATACCTTGGGCGGGTGTTCTAAGGCACACAACAATTCACCCAGCTTACGGGTTACTTCCACCCGAGACGCCTCAATTCGTTCACGCTTCTGACGCGTCCACAACCCGAGAATGCTTTCTCCTGCCAAGTGAATCACGCCATCAATCGCGCCAATGGCTTCTAAACGAGCCACATCGGTTTCCTTATAGTGGAGCAAATCCATGTAAAGGGGCACGACCCCTGTTGCCAAGCGAAGCGCCTTAGAACGTGGACGCAAAATCGCATAAACGCGATGCCCTTGCTTTAACAAAGCGTCACTAACGGCTTGACCCACAAGGCCTGTTGCACCGGTAAGTAGTAGGGTTTTGGTGGAAGAATCGGTAGTCATGGTAGGGGAGTCTCTCTTCTGTTGGGACGGGTTTTTATAGGGATTATATCAATTTAACGGGTAAAAAGCCCCATTTTTTTCCTAATAAATGGGTCACTCTTGAAAAATACTGCATTTTTTCGAGGCTTTTTTCACACGAATCTTCCATGGCATACAGCGCGGAACGTCTCAGCAGTTGGGTTAAAAAGCGTGTGTCTTCAAGGGGTTCTTCAAATTGAGCAATTTCAGTGGCAATTAAGGCGGGGTTCTTGCGTTGGCGTTGCCATTTGTACAAGCAGGCCACTTCAGCCAAGCGTTCTTTTAAAATGCTGGCGTACCCCGCTTCTTCAAGCACGTGCTTAAGCTCGTCACACCAAGAGTCCAAAAAGTCTGAAAAGTCTTGAACGGTGGTGAAGAAAAGAGGCATCGAAAGAGGAAAGATCTCTTCATCACGCATTTTTTTAACGGAAGGTCCGTTGTTTTCAAGAAAGTCACAGACGCCCGTCCACCGCTGAATCAAGGCGTCAAAATGAACGCCTAAGCCTTTACAATCACTGGCTTTAACTCGCCAATCCAAAAAGGCTTCTTCATGAATTAGCGAGTAGGTTTCATGCGCGTACTTTTCATTTTGCCACGCCGCACATTGTTGCAGCGGTGTTTGCTCATCGCCAGAATCTAGGGTAAATAAAAGGCTACGCCACGCCGTGTACACATAAGGAAGGGGTTCGCCTGTTTCAAAGCAAAGGGCTTCACGCGCCAAGAGTTTTTTTCGAAATTCGGGTAACGGCATGAACAAACGCGCTTCATTGTCGTCAAAATGAATCATCCATCGTTTCATTTCGGCTTTCGTCAGGTAATTCTGCACCACCGCATCCACAATCCCTGCTTGGTCACTGATGTACACCATCCACAGGGCGAAATCCCCGTTTTGCCATTCGCTCACCAGTAAAAGCACTTGAATGCCTTCGCCAGAAATATGGGTGCAGTAAGCGTCCTGCTGTTTGATGTTCGAGGCCCACGAAGGCGGAAGGTGGCTTAAGGCGTCAATATGTTCGGCGTCATGGGCTGAATACACGCCAGCCAACTGTAATTTTTTTAAGGCAATTTCCGCTTCTTTGCGTTCGTTTAAGGGTATTTTAGACGCTGAGGCGTATTTCACGTATCGATTATAAATCCCCCACGCCGCCAAAATACTGCCTGAATTACCCAAGCTTTTCAGCAACCATAGGCGTAATTTGGGAAGCGTCATGCCTTGAAGCAAGAGGGGTAAAGCAAAGTTTACAATGCTTTTGGCAGGCACACTCGCTTCAATACTGTTGATAATTTCAAAGACTTCTTCAGCTGGCACTTCTAAGAAGGCGTCAATGAATTCGGTCATGGCATCAGGGTTTTCTTTGGCCATGTCAAACACGCGTAAGGCTTCACGTTCGAGCAAGGCATCGGGATCCTTCATGTTTTCAAAAAAGAATTCGGGGTCCACTTCATCCCCCAAGGAACGGAGCATCACGTGAATCAAGTCTTTCACGTCATCTGCCACGTGGGGGTTGGCCACAAGGGCATAAAGGGGTTTTTGTAAGGCCTTAAGTTCGCCAATTTCCATGATTAAATCGGTAATGGCCTCTAATCGTTTGTGTTGACTATTGGGACAAGTTTCCAGTTCTTTCAACAAGAAGGGGTACCACGCTTCTTTGGGGGCGAGCTTGAGTAAAAAACGTCCCGCTTTTTCACGTTCCGTGCGCGAAGGGCTGGTTTGGGTTTGAATGAGTTGAAGGGTATCAATGAGGTGGCGCCTCAATTGCATGGGTGAAAGGGTAGACATGGAATGATACTTTCAACACGACGATGACCCCTACATCGTAACACAAAACATTAGCCATGTTGCAATTTTAGAAAAACGTAACACCTACAGACACCACACCCCTAAGGCCAAATGCGGATTCGCCTCAATCTTCGCCAAAAAGCGTGGCTGATGCGCCGTGTAATACCGTTCAATACAACGTATCGCCAGTTGCACCTGTTCTTCACCCACCACGCTTTCTTCGCATTGCAAGGTAAAGGCTTTACTATAAAAATCCAGCAACACATAGGCAATTTTAGCCATCACCACGCTATGCCAAAACGACGCTCCATACAGTAACGGGCTTTCTCGACGCAAGAGATGAAACAAAAAAGGCTTGGCGTAACGAGACATCAAGTCGGCAGGAAAATCAATGCCAGCGAGGGCTTTTTCGGTAATGACGGCATCTCCAAACAGGCGAGGATCCTGATAGCGACCCCCAAAACGCCATTGCCACAGGGGAAAGTTACCATATTCACTGCGCAACCACGTGCTTAACAACGCATGACGTTGCTGGGGGGTGGGGCCAAGCGTCCCTTGGGTTTTTCGAGATTTTGAGAGGGTTAAATCCTGCACCGCGCGAATCGCTTGCCACGGGCTGAGTGATGCGTCTTGCCATAGGGGAAGCACCTCAGTTTCAATAAAGGCTTGAAAGTAATCGCGTGAAAAGCGTTGAAACCCGTGAAACGGAAAGGGAAATCGGGCGTAGCTCTGGACGTCTTGCAGGTGGGTGGGATGAAAGGGCGAGGGTAAATCTTGAGAAGCGGTGGCCAGCCGTTCGAGTTCGGCGGGTTGAACAGGGGTGTTCCACAAAAACAGATGTGATTTGGCGACCGTCGAACAGGCGGCGGAAACATCATAGCGAGGTGGGGTTGTGGCATCAGCATGGGGCAAGCGAGCAAAGGGAAAGCGCTGGCAATCAAGCGGTTTGGCGTCGGCTCCTTCGTGGTGATGGATCAAGCAGTGCTTTGCTTCATCCCAAAAAACGCATTCGTTGTTGGCTTTCAGAGGCAGAAAGTAGCCCCAATCGTCGATGACTTCAAAGGCGACGCCTTCAGATGTCAAGCGCGCCTTCACCCAGTCGAGCTTAAGCAAGGCATCCGCACGAAGGGTGTCAATCGGCACGCGCCACGTGTTGCAACAATGCCCGCATTGGCTACATTGGAAGGTGGTAGGGGCTAAAGGATTGGACAATGTAACGAGTCTCTTGACAAACGAATGAAAATTTGAAAGAATAATAAAAGGAGGATGCTTCAAAGTATCAGCCTTGAAACGTCCTGTGGCTATCCTCCTAGAGTTTCGACACTAAGAGGAGGATAATCAGGAGTTCTAACAACTCTTTCATATAGTGTTCGATAGATGAAATGAGGTATTAGGCTATTCTAGGAGCCTAGATTTTTTTGTGAGGGCGTGTAGAAAGCCTACATAACCAATCAAAAAAATCGTAGCGACAACGAAGAGACAATAGATCATTTTATGTATCGGATACTATAATCCATTAGGCACCACTCCCTTTCTTTCGTAAGAATGGGGGTTTTGCTTATTAGCACCCTTTATGAGAATAAGTATAGCCCAAATAGGGCTCTAAGAAAAGTGCTTTTTAGATGAAACACTATACATTCAAAGGTGGTAGAAAAACTTATCGCTTAAAGTACTTTAAGATGGACTGTTGATCTAATAACGCTTTTTCATAATCTTCAGTTTTTTTTGAATATAATTTATCTAATTGAGCATAAAGTGATAACGCCTTTTCAATATCGTCAATGGCTCCCATTTCATCATTCAGAGACATTTTGATTAAAGCCCGTGCGTGATAAGATTGAGGAAATAAATCAGGATTTAACTCAACAGACTTATCATAATCGGTTAAAGCCTCAACTGACTTATCTAATTTCTTGAAGACATTAGCTCTTAAATAATAATTTTTGAAATGAGGTTCTTTTTCTTCTAGCTCAATAGCGGAATTTAAGTACTTTAAGGCTTCGTCATTATTTTCTATCAAGCTATAGCATTCTCCTAACCCTGCAAAAAAGCGAGCTTTTAAGAAAATGACATCCTCTTTATTTGGATTCTCTCTAGAAATACTTTCTAATGCCCCCAAGTACGCAGTAATGGCTCTTTGGTAATCTTTTTGGAGATAAGCAACAAGTATAGTAAGACTATCCTTTTCTTGTTTATTTTTAGGATTTAAAGCAAGGCATTGTTCAAAATAACCAATTGCTTTTTCATAGTTACGTTCAACCAAATAAGCCGTCATTCCATTTTGATAGAGATCTTGATACGTTTCTTGTTGTGCCTTTGCCTTTGCATTTATTAAAAAAATGGACACGCCTATTATTATAATAATAGCCAAAAGAGTTAAATTTTTCCAATTTCTTTTTCTCATACTTATTATTCCTTTATCTTTTAAGGTAATAACTAATACACCAAACCTTCAAGGCGATAAGGCAAGTCTTTCGGCACAAACGCCTCAGGCGTTTCTTGCCACACACGGCACAAGTGCCACGCTATGAGGAAGCTGTCCAAGGCGTCGCCTCCGGCTTGAGTGAGCAGGGTGTCTTTCAAAGTGGATGAAACTTCCACCGCAAAAAGCCCTTGCACGGTGTCTAAAATCAGGCGTTTGGCCTCCGCGTGGGACGCTTCTTTGCCCTTGTAGCTGGGGACTTTCTTAAAAAGCGTCTTCAAAAGGCTTGCGGGGCAAGCTTCCACGAGGCACGGCTTGTGCGCTTGCATGGGCATAAACGGCAACACACTGCCCTTTTGAGCCATCACAAAGGGACGCAAGACATCGTGCAGCACATGAAAGGTCTGCTTATAATGACGCAAGTTGTAGGGGGAAAAGGGGGTTTTCGCTTCAATATCGGTTTTTCGCTTCAGTTCTTTGCCCAAAGGGCTTGCCTGTTGGCACGCTTGGCGAAAGGCGTCTGATGAAGGGTACAACTGAGCAAAGGCGTCTAGCCATTCAAGCCAGGTGGGGTAGTCATGCAAGCCTTGGGGAATGCCAAAGGAGGCATCCACCCCGACAAGCGCTTCACGATGCTGTAAAAGACTTTCAAACAATTTCAGCGTGGGGTTCGTGCTGAGCTGTTTTTGCGTTAACGCGTCTTTCAGCGAAGAAACGTGCGTGAGCGTCCACACCCCTTGGAGTTCAGCAATCGTGGCTAACCACGTATTGCCCGCCATGGCTTTGCCTGTGGCAAAATCGACCCCCACAAAGTGTGAACGGCCCAGTGGCGTTAAGCGGGGAGGCTTAGGCATGAAGGCCTGCCGATGCGGAGTTTAGACGCACGCCAATGCGTTCTTTGCCCAATAGCGTGAGCGTCGTGGCCAAATCCGCCCCCTGCACGCGACCTGTTAAGGCGGCGCGTAGCGTCCACATGACGGTTTTGGTTTTATAATCGCTGGCGAGTTCTTTCGTCAAGCGTTTGACCCCTGCTTGAGCGCTTTCTAGTGTCGTTACATCTAAATCAGGCCACCAGGCGGAACGCATCAAGGCCAAAAGCGTTTGAGCCGTTTCGTTTTGAAGCACCTCTTCCACAATTTGTGGAAGACGTTGCACGTCGTTTCCAAAAAAGTAAGCCCAGTCATGGCGCGCGTCCACAAGCGTTACAAGTGGTTCTTTGGTAATATGCACAATTTGTTCGAGTTGTTCTGGCGTGTAGGTACTTAGATCAAAATCCAGCACAAAGGGCTTGATCCGTTCGAGCAACTCCGCGTCAGACAAAGCACGAATATATTGACCGTTCATCCAGTTAAGTTTTTCTCGATCGAAAATCGCCCCACTATGCCCCAGTCGTTCCACCGTAAAGAGTTCCGCCAGACGCGCCAAACTCATGATCTCTTCTTCCCCTGGAGCCGACCAGCCCAACAACGCCAAAAAGTTCACAAAGGCTTCAGGCAAGTAGCCTTCTTCAGTCATAAACACATCCACGGCGGTGGCCCCATGTCGCTTAGAAAGTTTAGAGCGATCGGGGGCGAGAATCATGCCCAAGTGCGCAAAGGCAGGCACATCCCAGCCAAAGGCATTGTAGAGCAAAATCTGCTTTGGCGTATTGGGCAGGTGATCTTCCCCACGAAGGATGTGGCTGATTTGCATGAGGTGATCATCCACCACGCAGGCAAAATTGTAGGCCGCTCCCCCGTCGGATTTTAAAATGACCAAATCCCCGATTAAAGACGCGTCAAAGTCCACCTCTCCCCGCACCAAGTCGTGGACGCTTACGGTGTCTAAATCCCGAGGGATGCGAAAGCGTAAAGAAGGCGCCACGCCTGAGTTCGCCTTTTCGGCTTGGGCGTGGGGGCTGAGATCATTGCGGTAAATAAAGGGCTTTTTTTGAGCGGTTGCGGCTTCTCGCAAGGCGTCTAGCTCTTCAGGGGATGTATAATCCCAGTAGGCCAAGCCTTTTTCCAGCAGTTCGTGGGCGTATTTCGTGTACAAATCTTCACGTTCGCTTTGCGTGTAAGGGCCAAAGGCACCGCCGACATCAGGGCCTTCATCCCAATTTAAACCGAGGGCCTTAAGGCCGTCGAAGATGTTTTGGGTGTATTGGGCTTCTGAACGCTCTTTGTCGGTGTCTTCCACCCGTAAAATAAAGGTGCCGTTGAAATGTTTGGCAAATAAATAGTTGAATAAAGCCGTACGGGCGGTGCCCACGTGCAGATTTCCCGTTGGGCTAGGGGCCAGGCGAACACGAACAGCAGTTGACATGACAAATCCTCACAAATAAACGATTAGTTTATTATAGTATAAAAACATTTTCTAGTGTGAAGCTTGAACAGACGGCGTTTTCTTCTGCTGTTCATCATCCTGACGATGCCCCAAGTGGAGAGAGCGCGTAATCGAAGAATACAAGGAACCCACCAAGGCCACGGCTTCATTAAAGCAGAAAATGGAGCCCGCACAACAGCCGTTGGCGCACACGGCCCCGCCTGCCCCTGCCGTAATGGCCCACGCCTTCAACTCTTGCGGATTATGCCCCTTTAAGTGATTCGCCTTGCTGGTGTACATGGCCAGCGCGTCTGTAAAGGCTTTCGCTTCTTTGGCATCCCACTGGTTTTTGATTAAAACCTCTTCAATGTTTTGAGCGGTGTCTGGCGCGAGATGCCCTTGATCGTGCAAGCCGTTGGTGAACGCCAAGGCTTGATTCACCTGCTCAAAGTTTTGTTTTAGGGTAGAATCTACCGCTAAAACAGGGCGTTGTGACTGTAACTTTGTGGCGAGCGCTTGTAGCGTGGCCAAGCCCCCGATGCGGGGTTGGCCTTTAAAATCATTCACCAGCGCAGGATTGTGTTTTAGAGCCTCTAGCATCTGCTGACGCGCGCGTTCTAGGTGGAAGAAGTCCCCCCCGTTGCCTTCAAAAACAGGGGCGGGCTCGTTGGACGTGGGGGCGGGGTGGTGGTGTGTAGGGTCATCGCAGACGTGGAAAGCCCCCACCGTTGGCTTGCCCGAAAAGTCAATATTGTGATGACTATGATTGCAGTTGGCATGATTATGCGAAGGTTCATATCTCTTGATAATCTCTTTAAACTCAGTAGGATTGGAGACAGTACCAATGATTTTTTTATAGATCCTTTGTAATAGAGATTCCCCAAGAATACCACTGCCAAGTGTATTTATTAGATTGCTAAAATTAGAATTAGAATTATTATTTTGACGTTCAAGAAGCCGATAATAAACGTCTGCCTCTGAGTAATTTGGATTTTCTTCTTGTAATTCTTTACGAATTTTTGCCATAGTAGTAAAATGCCATGCCCTATCTGAGCTATTTTCTTCTAAATGCTTTAACAAATCACTTTTGGCTTGAAGCACGGCCCGCTGTTGTTCTGAACCACTCACCGACTCCCCAAACTCATTATACTCTTCCGCCAGTTCATTGTAAGCTTTGCGCAATTCCTCATACGGGTCGCCCGCTTGGAACTTGGCTTCAATCGCCCGCCCCACGGCCTCATCTCCATGAAACGCCACATCCACATAGGCGGGGCGCAAGGGGTTTTCTTTCTTCAATGTTTTAAGCATGCGCTGGGCCACAACAGCAGGACGAATCAGTTCTGGCACGCCCGCCTGTTTTAGCTTGGCGTCAAGGTGTTGGTGTTGCTTTTGTACGCTCGCGTGGGCGGGTTTCTGCAACTCGGCTTCTAAGTGCTGTATTTTTTTCGCCAAGTTTTGCGAAGTCATGTGAGCCAGTTCGCTTTCGTAATACGGTTGAAACGCTTTCGCCAAGCCTTCTCCACCACGTTCGACTTGCCCAAGTTCGTTCTTAAATCGCGTTTGCAAATACGCCTTAGACGTGGCCGTAAACGGCACGGCTCTCAACATTTTATACACGTACTCTTCCACACCGTGACTGCGCACCATGCTCGGCACATGCGTGCGGTAGTAGTTGTCCGCATCGTTGAGATTCTGATGCCCCTGTTCCCATAAAGGTGCCTGAAAAGCGCGTTGAACCACCTTGGGTAGCTCCCGCAGGTTTCGCTTCTGCCAAACGTGTTTCAGCGATTCGCGCACGCTGTTGACGAGGCCATCCACCGCGTGTACCGTGTGAATATACCACCCTTTTTCACCCCCCAATAAGGGACGCGGCCCCACTGCCTGACGCATAAAAGGATTGCGTAATTCCAGTAAACCCAAGTGGGCGTGTGGAAAAATCGCCATGGCCCCCACCGCGGTAAGCCCTGAAATAGCCAAATTACTCACGCCTTTGGCGATCGTTTTTTGATTTGAGGTCCAGTGTTGTTGATCGTCAATGGGGGCATTGACTTGTTGGTGCGCAGAACTCGCCAGCCATGCGGAACCAGCGAGTAATGGCGCCATGGTGATGAAGTTCGCGGTCTTCATCCCAATACTACCAGGGATCATGCTATGAAAAATCGCCCCAATTTCCAGCGCAAATAGCGGAGGCGCCAAATGCAGCATCAAGCCTTTGTTAATCAACGAAGCACTGCCCATTAGGCCCACGGCCTTGAGCCACGTCATGGGGTTCATGGTGAGCAAAGCCGAACTTTCTTGGCGTCTCACCAGCCATGTGGGGATTTTGTTACCTTGTGGCATGAGGTTTCGCGCCATTTTTAGCACTTCTTCTTGATGCCCCAAGGCCACCACTGTCGCACCCAACGCCAATCCTGCACCGATTTGAGTCCAGCGTGTTTCTTGATTCGCTGGGGCGTCGTGATCGTGATTTAAGCCTTTTGGCTCATGGCCCAAGCGCTGAAAAGACTTTTTTTGAGGAAGGGGCGTGTAGGCCGTGAACAGTCGCATAGACAAGGAAACCTTTTGGGGCAGATTCAGAGAGAGAGATCTTGCTTTATTATATTCCAACTATATCTCAACACACTTTAAATTGCAACACTGTTGCAAAGTGTATTTTTAGACAGAAACAATAAAATGGTCTCAAATTACTTGTTATACTTATATAAACACGCATAATTTTAGGAAAATATCTTTTATGTCCATTCTGAAAAACAACGCTTTTCTTACCTTTTGGCTTGCTATTTGCATCAGCTACTTTGTCGACACCCTCATGCAAATGGGACTCATCCAACTCATCATGCAAAACCAAGCGGAATCAGGCAGTCAAATTGCCTTGGTCTTTTTCTTCAATAGCTTGCCCGCCTTTCTCTTTGGGTTTTTAAGCGGTTTTCTGAATGACAAGTTCCCCACAACTTCCTTGCTCATGTTGGGCAACCTCTTTAAGCTTATTCCGTTGGGGATTTTGCTAGGGGGGATGGCATTCTTGCCGGTATCAATTCCAAGCCAAGTCTTTATCTTTTCTTTTTTGTTTGGCATCGGCTCCGCCTTCTTTTATACGTCTACACAAGCGTTTATTCCAGCTGTTTTACCTGCTCAAAACTTACAAAAAGGCAACGCGTTGATTTCAGCGTCAGGGGTAATTCTTATTCTATTAGGCGGCATTCTTTCGCCCTATATTCTCAAGCAGTTTGGCTCTATTCAATCGCCCACCTTGATCGCGTCTATTAGCGGATTGTGGCTCTTTATTTCAGCATTGTTTATTCCCTTAAGGCGCTACAACTTACAAGACACCTTCTCACAACTCAATAAAAACACCCTAGCCAAAAGCTCTTCACACTTATGGCAAGACTTCTTAAACATCCGAACTTATTTGAATCGTCACAAAAGCGTTCAAAATGCCTTGAGTCTTTCCATTGTGCTTTCACTAATTACCGCCTTGTTTTTTCACGCCTTCAACGCCGTGGGCATTGATGTTTACCATATTGAACTTACAGGTTTTAGCAAGCTAAAAGCCATGCTTGGGGCAGGTATGTTTTTAGGTTCCTTGCTTTGTATGGCGTTATCGCATCGGGTGAAGGCCAGCTACTTGATTGCAGGAGCCTTCTTTATTTTAATGCTCACCACCGTTTCAGCCAGTTTGGCGAATACCTATTTTCTCGCCTTGTTTTGGTTGATTCCTATTGGAATGGCAAACGCAGGGCTGGTCATTACATCAGACACCCTTTTACAACGTCTCACCCCCGTCGGTATGCGAGGCAAAGTCTTTGGTTTAAAAACCATGCTGACCTCCTTCATCTTTCTTGTCGGAACATGGAGCGTTTCACAAATACTTGCGGTGGCATCGCCGTTTTTGGTGCTAAAAATGGTGGCAGGCTTGGCATTTATTATGTTGACTGTCGTGCTGTTTTTCGATCCCGCCTTTTCGTTCTTTATTTTACGAAGCGTTGTGGTGGGATGCTTTAAGCGTTTTTACACGCTGAATGTGATTGGGGCGAAACATATTCCCGAAACAGGCAAAGTCCTTTTATGCGGAAACCACACAGGTTGGCTGGATACCTTGATTATTACATCCGCTGTGCGACGCCCGATTTGGTTCATCGCAGGGCCTGCTGCCTTTGAAATTCCTGTATTGCGAAGAATCGTTCCGCATTTAAATGTGATTCCTTTAACGTTTGGCCGTGGTATGAAAGCCCTCGAAAATGCCGTCATTGCTCTAAAAAAAGGGCGGTGCGTTCTTATTTTTCCTGAAGGCAAGTTGACGACTGAAGGTGAAATAAACACCTTTCAACGAGGCATTGGTTACTTGCATTCACAATCGCAAGCACCGCTCGTACCGTTTTACATTAAGGGAGGCTTTGACGCTTGGGGCCTTAACCGTTTCCCTAAGTTGGGAGTGACTATTACGATTGAGTTCTTGCACGCACGTTCATTCCCTGAAGAAAATGACAAGCAAATTGCCAAGTTCTTGGAAGAAGAAGTCAAATCTGCCTACGAAAAAGCCCTCTTGTAAGAGGGCTTTTTTAAAGATCGTTCAAAGAACCAAGCGCACTAAACGGCTTCTGCGTGACGGGTGACAAAGCCCACCAAGCGAGATTTGTCTCTGGCGCCTTTGTTGGGCTTGTAGAGTTTTTTGGAAACGGCGCGATCAATCAAGCTTTGAGCCGCTTGAACAGCCACTTGCACTTCTTCAGCAGGGGCTTTGGCCAAAACAAGGCTCTGTACTTTTTTGATAGAGGTACGCACAGACGCCTTATAAGCACTGTTGCGAAGGCGGTTACGTTCGTTGGTGTCAACGCGTTTACGAGCGGATTTACTATTTGCCATGAAACAAATTCCTAAACATTAAGGGGGGCCTTTTTCTGTTTGGTCAAACACTCGTTACTTAGACACGGAATCAAAAACAGGGAACGTTTAGGCTTCCAGTAACCGTCTACCAAAAGAATGGGGGCACAGTATTACTGAGGTACCCTTTAGTTTACGACATCCATTTGAAATAACAAGCCCTTTTTTAGCGAGACGCTTGACGCAGCGCTTAGACCTTGTTAAGCTAGTAGAGTCTTCACATACAACCCTTGAAATGGAACCTGATCATGAACGCCCTTGAAAACAGCCCTTTTTACCCTGAAGTTCAAGCCGAAATCGCCGAAAACCCCATTATGATTTACAGCAAAGGCACCCAAGACTTCCCCCGTTGCGGATTTACCCTGCGTTTAAAAGACACCTTTGAACAACTGGGCGTCGATTTTGTGATGCAAGATGTGTTAGACAACCCTGAAAAACGCCTGTTTTTAAACGAGTTTTGCGAATGGCCCACCTTACCCAAAGTGTTCGTGCAAGGCGAGTTTTGTGGGGGTACCGACATTATTTTAGACATGCTTCAAAAAGGCGAACTCCAACCCATTCTTGAAAAAATCAAGGCCTCTGTTCAAACGAATCACGCGTAATGACGGCGCTTTTTACAGCACAATTGAAGGCCATTCAGTCTGGGCAGCCACGATTGGTTGATCTTTTGGGCCTGTACAGCGCGTTTGAACTCACAGGGAAAGATGTGGTGGATTACTTGCAACGGCGAACGTCTAACGATGTGAAGGCCTTAGAAGTAGGACAAACGCAGGTCAACAGTTTTTTGAGCAAAACCGCGGGTATTCAATGCCTGTTTCAGTTGTGGAAAACGGCCAACGACGCCTTTTTTGCGGTGGTGGAAACCCCCTTGGCCCAAACATTTGAAGCAGAAGTCCTTAAATTCAAACTCATGGAATGCTTTACACTCAAGCGTTTAGATTCCCCCCTAACGCTGGTGATTCATCCCCCTCAGTCCCTCAAAACAGACGAAAACAGCCTTCAAACGCCAACACTTCTGCTAGGTAAAAGCGCTATGCAGGCCTGCTTGTTGGCCACTTCAACACGCGAAAATTCCCTTGAAACGCTTTCAGTAAAAGACTTTCAAGCTTTACAAACCCTCTGCGGAGTCCCCCGCTACGGCGTGGATTACACGCATGAAACCAAGCTTCCTGAAACGACGTGGGAAACGCTGGCCGCAAGCGAAACGAAGGGGTGCTTTTTGGGGCAAGAAACGCTGGCCAAAGTCAAAACCTATGGCGGGCTCAAACAAACGCTCATGGGTGTGTGGATGCCGAAGGCGTCGCTTGAAGGCTTGGGCATTGAAGCACAAGGCCCCGTCTTGCTCAGCAGTGAAACGGGAGAGCCTCAAGAAATTGGGCAGTGGGGCCATGCTGTTGCACTAGAAGAAGGCGTGTATGCGTTGGCGTACCTGCACCGTGCCTTTCGCAAGCCGGGGCAATCCTTGCCGTTGGAGGTGTTGGGCGGTCAAATCGACGCACACGTAACGCTACCGCCCTACCTACATTTAAGCCCCCCACGCGAAGAAACCCCAACGCGATTGTACGATTCGGCGATGCAACGCTTTGTAGAAGGCGATTTAGCGGCCAGCATCACCGCGATGCGTGAAGTCGTTGAAGCATTTCCGCAGTTTTGGCCGGCGCAAGAAGGCCTCGCGGTGCTGTTAGGGCGGGCCGAACGCTATGAAGAGGCCATGACGATTCTAAAAGCCCTGATTGCGCAAAACCCCGATTGGGTCATGGCGTATACGAATTTGTCGATTTATGCGTTGCGTTTGGGCAGTAAGGAAGAGGCCGAAACGTGGAAGGCGGAAGGCACTCGCGTGGCGATGCGACTAAAAATGGCGGAAGTGATGGCTCAAAAACAGGCCACCGCGCTTGATGAAGAGGCGGAAGCCCAGCGTCTAAAGGCAGAAGAAGACGCTCGCGAAAAACGTCAAAACCAGCTAGTGGAGCGCATTTCGCTATTTGAACAAGCCCTTACCTACAGCCCAAACGACGCCCTCGCTCACTACGGCAAAGCCACCGCCCTACAGGAACTTGAACGCTATGAAGAAGCCGTAAATGCCTATGAACAGACGGTTTCACTGAATCCCAAACAGAGCAAAGCCTATGTGGGTTGGGCCGAATGCCTGCTGGCGCTTTCTCGCGCCGATGCCTTAAAACAAGTGGTGCAAGCGGGCCTAGAAGTGGCCAGTCAACGCGGGGATCTGCAACCACTGGCGCGTTTAAAGGAACTGGCGCAGACGTTGTAAGACCCCGTAAACAATTAAATCGTGGGGTTTACCCACTAGGCAAAGGGCTTAAAAATACGTTATACTGAAAAAGAGTGGCTCCTTGAAACGTGTCTCGATCCGTTCAGACTGACGAATTTATTTAAACTTTCGTGGCCAGAAATCGGACTTTCGTGGCCAAAAAACGGACTTTCGTGGCCAGAAAACAGACTTTCGTGGCCAGAAATCGGACTTTTGTGGCCAGAAAACAGACTTTCGTGGCCAGAAATCGGACTTTTGTGGCCAGAAAACAGACTTTTGTGGGTCGAAAAAGCCCTTTTTTTTAATATTTGTCGAGCATCTTCTGCACGTTCATCGGGTTCGACGGCGATTGAAACAACGACTTTTGTTCTGCAAAGTTGGGCCACACTAACAAGTCGCCCGACTCATTTCGCCAACGCATCCAGCCGATGGGTCGCTCTTCGCCCAAGTCTCTCAATTCCACCAAAAGCCAGTTGCCACGCACATGAAGCACCCGAACCCCTTGAACGAAGGTTACTTTGGCCAGCGGGGCCGTTTCTTCAGGCCGTAAATACACGGATTTCATTTCTGTAGAAATGCCGTTGAGCCAGTTAAATCCGTACTTTTTGGCATACAACCGCATAAAACTCGACCAATCCACCAGCGCGGAATCGCCTTCGGCGGGGGGGGCAAGCCACGCGTCTTGTTCAGGCAAATGGGGCAGACGCACCTTCACCCAGCCGTTTGCGGTGTCGTCCACCGCGGGCAAAAAAGCCATGCCCTTGTTGGGTACAAAGCTGAGAAAAAAGTCGTGAGCCGTCATGGGGGTGGGGTGGTGAAGGCTTTGTATGAGCGCGTCTTGGCTGTTTGGCCAGTGCAATTCTTCAGCCAGCGGAGCCTGAAACGACGGTGCTTCATAAAAACGTACGGGCGAACGCAAATCCACCACCCCGATGCTACGGGTAAGGGCGGGGGTGGGAAAGTATTGGGGATCCGCCAAGGCGGGCAGGGGAAGCAGAAGACTGCCTAAAAGCACCGCCATGGCGTGAAAAAGTCGGGTAAGCATGGTGGGGTTTTCTCCCGTTATGGCTTTAGTATACGGCATTTTGGAAGAAAAAGGATCCACACAACGGCTTATTTTAAGCGAAACATCACTTCATTGCGACGCTTGGAAGGCCACGTAAACGGCCCGTTGTACGCGGCAAAAATCTCATCGCGATCTGGCTCAAGAATCAAGCCCTTTTTAATCACCCAGGCGTCCAACTCATTTTTGTGAGCGGTTAAATTCTTCGTATTAAAACGGCCGTTAAAGGTTTTGACCGCGACTTTCATGGCGGGGGCTTCAACCAAGTGAATGCGGTCATCTTGTGGCGAGGGTAATGTTTTGAGCGTTTTTTCCCGAGGCATGACAAAGCGAAACGCCCAGCGTGTGGTGTCAGGGCAACCACACCCACGGCAAAACCCAACGAGTTCTTGGAAGACGGGGATCGTCATGGCGAGTTTTTCGCCCGTGGCGTTTTGCCCGCTAATGTAGCCAAACAACAGGCGAAAGCCCTGATTGGCGGCCTCTTCACGGTCGCCTTCTAGCATGACTTCGGCCAAGACCATAGGGGGGTAGTGGCGGACTTCATAGGCGCCGTCCTTTTTTTCAACCGTGTAGGGGGGTTGTTCGTACTGGGCATTGCTTTGGGGCATAAATTTAAAAATTCCTATTACAACGAAGAGGGCGAGTATCGTCCAAAATAACTTGTTCATCACGTGGTTTCCTTTCTGCTTGTTTCGACTAGGTCTTGTTTTAACTAGGTTTAGTGTAGCGTTTTTCACAAACAAGTCAAGGGTAAGCGTCTTAAAAGAATGTTAAGGAAGGCATCGGCGCCCAGCGCAGAAACACGTGGGGGTTGACAGGCGGGTGCCTTTTACTTACTATTTAAACTGAAGCCGTTTGGGCTTTTCTCTTTGTTTACTCTCTCTACCCTTTTAAAAAGGTTTTACCCATGATTACCACGATGACGCCTGTTCGCGAGATGCCTTCTTCCACAAGGCCTACAACCACTTTTACCCCCCCCAATACCAAAAGTATAGCTTCTAAAGGCGCCCCAGCTCTCCAGCAACGTCAGGGGTTTTCAATACATGCGCTAGATGTTTTAAAGCGTACTGTAAATTTTATTGTTACTGAGGTTAAAAAAAAGTCAACTACAAAAACTACAAAAATTCAACAGGCTATAGAAAAATTAGAAAATAAAATTTTGGTTATTGTCGATTACTATATTAGTTGCTTAGCAGATACTGGTTGGGCTAGTCTGTCTTCACAACAGAAAAAAGACCATTATTTCACGGCTCATGCACAATGGCATAAGACAAGCCCTCAACTTTTTCCAGCAAGAAATAGTAATACAGGCATACAAAACGCAATAAGACAATTTGAGAAACCAGCAGTTCATGGAGGTGAAAAAACTCCTGCCAATGTCCTACTTCAACAATTTGAAGCTTTTAGAACAGAGATTATAGACTTAATAAAAAGGTTAAAGGAATATAGCCAAAATCCAAATGACATTACCCTCCTTGAACCCAAAAAGGTTGACAGGCGAGTAACTTTTACTTAATATAGCGACTGAAGCCGTTTAGGCGTTTCTCTCTGTTTACTCTCTCTACCCTTTTAGAAAGGTTTTACCCATGATTCCCACGATGACACCTATTAGCGCGATGCCTTCTTCCACAAGGCTTACGCCCACTTTTACCCCCCCCCATACCAAAAGTATAGCTTCTCAAGGCGCCCCAGCCCTCCAGCAACGTCAGGGGTTTTCAGAGAAATATCTTACTTCATTGTCAAGTGAAGCTGATGCTTGTATAGAGGCACTACTAGGAACGGCGAGTTCTGAAGTTTCATCTACTTTAGTTTCTATGGACGATCTTACAAGAGCATGCAGTCCTGAAATAACGATGCGAAAATTATCAGAAATAAAAGCTTTAGCACAAAAAATAGCCAAAATATTAGATACTAAGCAGGAAGGAAACATGACGTTCGAAACAATCAAGGCCGCTATTATAAGTAGTTGGAGTGAGGACACGGGAAACTTTTTGGTAGAGAACTTAAATAAGTGGGAAGCAGATCTCAAAACAAAAAGAAAGACTGTTGGTACATTTGAAAGAGGAGAGTTCTACCTTATGCGGAAAAAATGGGATGAATTAGTAAAGAAGATAGAGTCTGCTTTAACAAAACATAGATATGCCGAAGAGAGAAAACCCCGAGCCTCGAATTAAACGCTGGTGGAAAGTAGCATCAGCACTTCGCGCACGGCTTTGGCCGCCACGACGTTTGACACCCCTGAATGGTCGTAATGCGGAGAAAGTTCCACCACATCGGCCCCCACAAAGTGCAAGCCCTTGAAGTTCTGCAACCACGTTTGCACCTCTCGGAAGGTCAGCCCACCCGGTTCGGGCGTGCCTGTGCCCGGTAAAATGGACGGGTCCAGCCCGTCCAAATCAAAGGTCACAAACACGGGGCGCCCTTCTAGCTTGGTTCGCGCCACTTGCATGGCATCAGCCGTCGGTTCCATGAACACCGTGTTGTATTGACGCATAAAATCCCATTCTTCACGAGTGCCAGAGCGAATGCCGATTTGCACGAAGTGGTTGGGGTCCACCAGCTCCACGCATCGGCGTAAGACGGTGGCGTGAGACAAGGCTTCGCCCATGTAGTCTTCCCGCAAGTCGGCGTGGGCATCGATGTGTAAAATGGCAAGATTGGGGTATCGCTTGACGTAGGCTTCAAAGGCGGGGAAGGTCACCAAATGTTCGCCCCCGATGCCAAACCACTTTTTGCCCGCGCTTAGCACGTCTTCACAAGCGGTGGAAATGGCGTTTAAAGCCCTTTCGCGATTGCCAAAGGGCAGTTCTAAATCGCCATAATCGTAATAGCTCACGTCTTCGCCCAATTCCCGATGCCACAGGGGGCTGTAAGTTTCAATGCCCCAGCTGGCGTTTCGAATGGCGGCAGGGCCAAAGCGCGTGCCGGGGCGGTAGCTACAGGTGCCGTCGTAAGGCAGGCCAACCAAGGCCCAGTCCGCGTCTCTGAGGGTGTCGGTGCTCCCCATCCAACGTGGGATGCCTTGGGGGGATTCTAAGTTTGCCATGGGGGGTGTCCTTTTATTGTGGGGTTTCTGGTATTTTAGCACAAACAGCTGATGCGGGGGCGCTCTTTTTTGGGGGAAGGGGCTAGGAGGAGGGACACCCGCGTTATAGACACTGTAGGGGAAATTATTTAAAATAGAGGATACAGAGAAAGTGGATTTACTCCCTCTCCCTTAGGGAGAGGGTTGGGGTGAGGGATTTGGGATGTTCAGTTATAGCTGGTGTTTCCCTCCTCCTAACGTAGCCCGCCATCGGCGAGGCGTGCTCCCTAAGGGAGGAGGGACAAAGCAAAAGGACATTCGCAGCGCTTTCTATAGTATGTTTGTGCTAGGCTAGAACGCGACACCCCCGTGAAAGGATTCCCCCTCATCATGAATCTAACACACCCCAATCCCGCCTTTCCCGCTGAAGCCGATGGGCTTGTGGTGACTTACTTTTCAGATTTTTACAACGTTCGTAAACGCAATGGAATGATGGTGCAATGTAAGCGAAAAGCCCTCCTAAAAAAGCAGGGCTTAAGCGTGGTGGTGGGCGATTTTGTCACGCTTGAAGAAACGGAGTCTGATATGGGGTGGATTACAGGGATTTTACCGCCTAGCACCCTGCTTACTAAACCCAAAATAAACAACATCAGCCATGTGCTGATTGCCTGCCCGTGGCAAGAACCGTCCTTGGATCTTCGCCAAATCGACAGGCTCTTATGCAAAGTTCAACTGGCCGGATTAACCCCTTTACTGGTGTTGAGCAAAGCGGATCTTCAACCCACTCAGCCTCAATACGGCTTTACCTTGGCTCAATGGCAACACTATTACACGCACCATGTGGGCGTCCCCACCTTAGTCACCAGTATTTATGATTCAACTCGTATTGACGAGTTAAAGGCCTATTTAACAGGCATCGGGGGGCGATGGGTACTAGCGGGCGTGAGTGGGGCAGGCAAGTCTTCGCTCCTAAATGCCATTGACGAACACTTGAAATTAAGGGTCAACGAATTATCTTCCAAAGGCGGAAGAGGCACTCACACCACACGACACACCGAACTGCTTGAAACACTAGACGGCCTGCTTATTGCGGATGCGCCTGGGTTTAGTCAGTTGGATTTTTCAGGCGAAGCACCCACCGCCCTCCACGTCGCGTTTCCTGAATTTCAACAGGGCAAGACGCCACAAACAACGTGCGCCTATGAAGACTGCCTTCATGTTGACGAAGCTGGCTGCCAAGTGAAAGACGCCGTAGCCAGCAAAACAATTTTAGAAAGTCGCTATACCCATTATGTAGAACTGGTGAAAGAAGCCCAAGCGGGCGAGCATTTGCGTTTGGCTCAATCCCAAAAAATAGAATACGCCACCAAACAAGTGAAGTCCAAAAAAGGGGGTAAAGCCGTTCATGTGGTGAAATTAAATCCAGAATTGCGCCAAGCCAATCGAAAAGAAAACCGTCAATCCCTTAAGAAACTAGAACAGCAGATTCAACAGTTTCAACGCCTTGAAGAAGGGCTTGATTATGATGAATCTCCCTTAAACGACGAGGAGTTTTAAATGCAAGATTCCCTTCACATGGCTCACTTATTAGAAGCCCCACTTAGCGATGCTCCGCCTTTGTCTCACCCCACTTGGCTTAAATGGCGTTACGGCAGGCTGCAACAACACCTAAACCAGTGGCTTGAAGAGGCGTTAGAAACGGCTTGGCACCCGCAAGCAGACGCCTTAAAGGATTTGTCAGAGGCCCAAGCGTCTTTAAAACGGTTGTGGCAGGCGGCGCGTCATGCCACGTTATTGGGGGGCAAACGCATTCGCCCGATCTTGTCCGTCTTGGTGTGGCAGGCGTTGAGTCGTCACGATGTGGAAACGCTCAAGGGGCTTTGCTTGAGCAGTGAGTTTATGCACGCCCAAAGCTTGGTGTTTGACGACTTGCCTTGTATGGATGATGATGCGTTGCGTCGAGGGAAACCCACGACCCACGTCGCCTTTGACGAAGCCACGGCCGTTTTAGTGGGGGATGCCTTAGCCAGTTTTGCCTTTGAATGTGTGGTGAAATATAGCCCACAAAACACCTTAGAAGAACTTCAAGCATTACTAGAAGTCACCCAACGCTTAGGGAATGTGGGCAGTTTTGGTGGGTTGGTCAACGGTCAATATGCCGATATGTGGAGCCATGAATCTCCCGCAAGTGTGGAACAATTACGCTATATTCACGCCAATAAAACGGGGGCCTTGTTGCGTTATGCGATTGTGGCGCCCGCGATTTTAGCGGGGGCGTCGTTGCAAGTGCAAGCCGGCTTAGCGACGTGGGCAGACAGTATGGGGCAACTCTTTCAAGCCACCGATGATCTGCTCGATGTCACCGCCAGTGTTCACGATTTGGGCAAAACCACGGGTAAAGATAGGGATCAAAACAAGCTGACCTATGTGCGTTTACTCGGGATTGAAGGGACACAAGCCGAAATTCTTCGCTTGCACGAAGCGGGCTTGCAGGCCTTGAAACGCTTAAAGCAGTGGGGGCTTGCGGTAGACGCTTTGGCCGAACTACAAGCCTTTATGGTGGATCGTGGGCATTAGGTTTTTTTTAAAGACTATAGATAAAACACTATATACGCTCTGTCAACCCTACCGTCTCTTGTTCAAACAAACGCCAAGCCCCCCGTCGAAGATCGACGAGGGGCATAGCCTAAAGGTACTTCGGTCTGCTAAGCTTCAAGCAACGTGGGAACAATCCCGACGAACGATCCCTTGCGGTTGGATTTAAACTCCACCACGCCTGCTTCAAGGGCAAAAAGGGTGTCATCCCCACCACGCCCCACGTTATTACCGGGTTTGAATTTGGTGCCACGTTGACGAACCAAGATTTCTCCAGCCAAAACGGTTTGACCCCCATAACGCTTAACGCCTAAACGTTTGCCAATACTGTCACGTCCGTTTTTAGTAGAACCTACGCCTTTTTTTGATGCCATCATGAGTGTAAACTCCTTAAATTGTGTGTTTGATATTAAAAACAGTCTAGCATTACACGGTAATAGATTCAACCAAAATTCGTGTATACCCTTGACGATGCCCTTGTTTGGTGCGCGTTCCTTTTTTGGGGCGCATTTTGTAAACAATCACCTTTTTTTGTTTGCCATGGGCCAAGACTTTCGCCGTGACTTTGGCTCCTTTGACGTAAGGGGCGCCAATGTGAGATTCTTTTTCAGACAAAACCACGTTGACGTTTTCAAACGTCAGTGCCGTGTCTACATCGGCCTTGTAAGTGTCAATATCTAAATAACGTCCCGCTTCAACATGGTATTGTTTTCCGCTGATTTCAACTATGGCACGTGTCATGCGGTGCATCCTTATGATTGTAAAGTGAGGAATTAGGCTTCACTTTTTTTAAAAAAACGATTCAGGCATAAAGCTTCAAAAATCGAAGGAAAGTGGCCTTCTATAGGCAAGCAACAAGGCATCACTCACTCGGGTAAAGATTGAAACTTCACTATAGAAGGCTCTGCAAAAGTTCAAGTCGGATGAAGATTCAAGGAAAAATAAACGGCTTTTGAGGCGTGTAGACCTACTACATAACGAAAAAACGGCTTGTTTTGACACAGAAGATTCGCCGAATGGGACTTTCGCAGAGCTTTCTATAGCCTTTACTGTAATAGAAACACAATAACTTGCCAAGTCTTTTTTTGTAATTCGTGGAAGAAGGTAGTTTTAGGGGGCTGAAATGTTACAAATTATGACAATAACGAACAAATAGTAGACTGTTTGTTTTTATTCTAATAGAAGATGAATCGCTCTTCTCTCCCCCCTTACCCTTTTTTCCTTACCCCCATGACCCAACTATACGACCATCCCCCCATCTTTAGCTATTAGGAAACGCCTTACCATGATTGCAAATGTTACTTCCCTTTCAACACCCGCCTTATGGAGCGCACTTCCGCAGAGCCCAGCTCTAAATCTAAACAGTTTTGGAACTGGTGGATTTGGAACTGGTGGATTTGGCTCAAACGCACTAAGCGGGCTAGCCCTCACACAATTGGGCCTTCCTGCCACCTCCCCATTGGCCAATCAGCAAATTGGCAGTCTTACAAGCTTCATGCCGGGGTATAACGGTATTCCTGTGCTTCCGGGGGTGGCTCAAACACCTTCATCTCCCTTGCCTGCTTTTGATTATAGTGGACTGAATCAACTCAATAATGCCAGCCCCTTTTATAATATGCCTTATGTGCGCCAAGTCCCCTTACAAGGGTTTTATTCCCTAGGCGACGGTCAAAGGGTGTCTAATACACAATTCACCGCGTATATTCCTTCTGTTGTGCCGGGAAGTATTACCAACATGCAACAACTGGCAAGCCTTCCGAATACTTCAGGCAGTTTGGCGGCGGTTTTACAGCTCGCTGGCATCCCCCCAAGTGTGATTGGGTCTTCGGCGCTTAACAGTTCTGGGTCATTTGTGCCCCCGCTGTTTGGATTGAAGGCCTAAGCGCTCAGCCGATTCATTCAAGCATGGGAAGCTTTAAGCTTTTTTCGTCTAAAATATGAAAATACGCTATACTCAAAAAACGTTCCATGATGATGAAAGCCTGCCAGATGAGTCACGAATTTGAAATAAGTGCGGATGCCCTAAGATCCCTCCGTCAGCTCCCCCCCAATGAAAAAGTGCATATGCGTCGTGCGTTAGACATGATTCAGCAAACCCCTGTAGGGGAAAGTGCGGACTATCAATTTCTCTCTCAAAACAAGAGACATAGCACCTATCGTTTTCGCACGGTGGTGGGCTTTGTGGTTTACTTGGTTCCTTTTGAAGAAAACTCAGGGCAACGCCTTCTGATTACTCAGATTCTTCCGTTTAAAAAGAAGAGTGCGGGCAAGTAGCCGTTTGTCGAAAGCGTCTGTGAGCAAAAGCGCATAAACAAAACGAACTTCTGGGTGAAGTTCGCCACGGGAAAAAATAGGGGGGTAAAATAAACGAAAACTTAGACTAAAATCGCCTGAGGGTAGTGAATCACTTCCGCAATGAGAGATTCCGCCATAAATTGATTCGTGTAGGACACGGGGTAATGATGGGCTTCTTCCGTTTCTTCCCAACAGTCGCTTAAGGCATACGCCCCTTGGAGTTCTTGAGAAGGCGTAAAGCTAAAGTTCAAGCGTTTCGCCTTGACTTCTGGCGTGTGGCGAATAACGTCTTCCTTAGAAAGCGTCACGATTGAAGCTTCTTTAACAATGGTAATAAACTCGCCTTTGGCGTTGCTTAAATGCGACTCGCCCAAGGGCAGTTCATTGAAAAAGTGTTGAAAACGACTTGGATGTGGCATGGTTGGTGGAATCCTTGTCAAACATTGTAAGTAGATGGGCTAAAACAGGGAAAATACAGAAACATAAAACGCGGACGCTTCAGTTTATTCATTGTAAGGCCTTTAGTTTAAACTATAAGCCCTTTCGACTTAAAATACATTGTTCGCTGGATGTATCCTTTTCTTCTTTACTTGATTCAGTATAGCATAAAAGTGTTCAAGTCTCCTTGTTTTTGAATAGAGTTTTAAGATTTGGCGGTGCAATGCGTGCTATAATAGTCCAATCCACTAAAATGTAACGCCAAACCCCTTAAAGGAACTTTCATCATGGCCTTTGCTAAACCTGATCCAAACTTAAAACCCCTGCCTGTTGGGACGCCTGCCCCTGCCTTTAACTTACCCGCCAGTGGGATCAATGCCGAAAAAACCCTCAGTTTGGCTGATTTTAAGGGGCAAAACCTTGTGTTGGTGTTTTACCCCCGAGACAAAACCCCTGGGTGCACCAAGCAACTCTGTGCCTTGCAAGAAGAACTGGCTGAGTTTAAGGGCTTAAAGGCCTCTGTTGTGGCGTCTAACTTTGGGAGCTTAAGTTCGCACGAAAGTTTTGCTCAAAAATACGGCTATGCGTTTCCCATTTTGGTGGATGCCGAAAAAACCATGGCCCACGCCTATAACGTGATTAAAGCCGACGGCGGAACCCAGCGCACCGTCTATGTTATTGATGCGCAAGGCGTGATTCGCTTTGGCGAACAGGGGATGGTTAAGCACGACGCGTTAAAAGCCGTGTTGGCTTCTTTATAGCGTTTTAAAGCCTTTTGCTTTGTCGCTGCTTTCGACGGAATAAGGCGAGAATGAGCGAAACCCCTGCGAAAAAAAAGGATGCAATTCAGCCCTTGTACTCCCCGCATGTTTGGCTTAAACTGTAAAAAGTTCACGGATAAATTCGTGAGTCTTCTTTAGTCTAACAAAGGATTCCTTATTATGAAAGCTGGTATTCATCCTGATTATCAACAAGTGGAAGTGGTTTGCGTCTGTGGCAACAGCTTCTTGGTGGGTTCAACCTCCAAAGTCATTCGTGTCGAAATTTGCTCAGCGTGCCACCCGATTTACAGCGGAGATGGCTCTCGCATTGTGGACACCGAAGGTCGCGTGGAACGTTTCAAACGTCGTTACACCAACACCAACGCGTAAGCCACTTCAGGTTTTACAAGGGGAATGGCGATCCGATATTGCCTTGCTCTGTTTTTTTACGATTGGTTGACCGATGAAGGTGCGTGCTTATGGATATTAAATTTGTTCGTCAGTTGGAAACCATTGCCACCACTTACGCGCAATTGGGCGAAGAACTGATGGATCCTGCCGTATTGACGTCCCCTTCTAAAATGAAAGACTTGGGTAAAAAACGCGCGAGTCTTCAAGAAACCATTGACGCCTTTGAAGTGTGGAAAACCCTAACGGCAAGCGTTTTGGATTGTCAAACCTGCCTAAAAGAAGAAAAAGATCAAGAAATGCGCGATTTTTTGAGCGAAGAATTGGCTGAAAACAAAGCCAAGCTTGAAGCCCTTGAAGCCGCCATTGAAGTCTTGTTACTGCCTAAAGATCCCAATGACACCAAGGATATTGTGCTTGAACTTCGCGGCAGTGCAGGGGGCGATGAAGCCAACATTTTTGCGGGGGATTTAATGCGTATGTACCTACGTTTTGCCGCACGCAAGGGTTGGAAAACGGAAATCGTCACCATCAATGAATCCGACCAAGGCGGTGTTTCTGAAGTGATTATGAATGTCAGTGGAGACAACGTTTACGGGCAACTGAAGTATGAATCTGGGGTGCATCGGGTGCAACGCGTCCCCACCACGGAATCGCAAGGGCGAGTGCATACGTCCACGGCAACAGTTGCGGTCATGCCTGAAGTGGATGATGTGTCCATCACCATTAACCCCGCGGATATTGAAATTCAAACCATTCGATCCGGCGGGGCGGGGGGCCAAAACGTCAATAAGGTTGAAACGGCGGTTCGCTTGTTTCACAAGCCTTCAGGTATTCAAATCCACTGTACCGCAGAACGCAGCCAGCATCAAAACCGCGAAGTGGCCATGCAACTGTTGAAGTCTAAATTGTACGATTTAGAACTTCAAAAACAAAATAAAGAACTCAGTGATTTGCGTCGTTCGCAGGTCGGCTCGGGCGATCGTTCAGAACGCATTCGTACCTATAATTTCCCGCAAGATCGCCTCACCGAACATCGCATTGGGCAGAACTTTCCGCTTACCCCCGTGATTGGGGAAGGGGAGTTAGAAGACGTGATTGCGTCCTTGATTATTGCGGATCAAAAAGCCAAGATGGAAAAACTCTCTCAAAGCAGTGACGCTTAAGTCTCGGATCTTTGACACGTTTACTTGAAGGCTAAAAATAGTGCACTTTAGCCACTGGGCAACGGGCTAAAAAATACGTTATACTGAAAAAGAGTAGCTTTTTTGAAGAAGCCTTCGCACCCTCAAAAAATGATTGAAAATCGAGTAAAAAACGGACTTTCGTGGCCAGAAATCAGGCTTTTGTGGCCAAAAAACCGACTTTTGTGGCCAGAAATCAGACTTTCGTGGCCAGAAAACCGACTTTCGTGGCCAAAAAACCGACTTTCGTGGCCAGAAAACAGACTTTTGTGGCCAGAAAACAGACTTTCCGACACACGAAATTAGGGCGTTTCTTTACATCTGGCCTGTTCTCAACACGTCGCAGGTTGTCAAAACTTCTTAGCCCTGCCACTCTTCAGAAGCAATAATCGTGCCAAGGTGTTGACCTTGCAATAGATTTAAAATGGCGTTTTCGGCGTTAAAATCAAAACAAATAATCGGCAATTTCGTTTCCTTACACAGGGAAATAGCGGTTTGATCCATCACCTTTAGGTTCCGACGCAAGACTTCGTCGTAGGTGAGGCGGTCGAATTTTACCGCATCAGCATTGGTTTTGGGGTCTTTGTCATACACGCCATCTACGCCGTTTTTGGCCATTAGAATGACTTCCGCATTGATTTCAGCAGCCCTGAGCGCGGAAGTGGTATCGGTTGAAAAGAAAGGGTTGCCTGTGCCTCCCCCAAAAACCACGACACGCCCCTTTTCCAAGTGACGAATGGCCCGCTTGCGAATGTAAGGTTCCGCCACGCGATCCATGCCAATGGCAGTCATCATGCGGTTTTCGACCTTCTTGTTTTGTAAAACACCTTGCAACACAAGGGCATTCATAATGGTGGCGGTCATCCCCACGTAATCGGCGGCGGCTCTGTCCATGCCGAGTTTGGTGCTGTTTTGCACGCCTCTAAAAATGTTACCCCCCCCCACCACAATGGCGATGTCTACGCCGAGTTCATGGGCTTGCTTGACTTCTTCGCAGATTTTGCCCACGACTTCAGGCTTAATGCCAAAACCCTGATCGCCCATAAGGGCTTCACCACTGATTTTGAGCAAAATTCGTTTAAAGCGCGGGGTGGTGGTGGTCATGGTTTTATCATCCTTCTAAAAAATAATTTCTATAAGCATACCATAAACAAGAAAATCAACGGCGAATGATCTCCCCCTTTTTTTTTGAGGCGAAGATGTAACAAAAGGTTGCAGTTTCATCACAAAAATTATTTTACTGGTTTTATTCTTTATAGAATTGTAAAATTATGACTAAAGGGAGTTGATGATTCATGATGTCACACCACTTATTTGATTCTGAACCCACTTTACCGTTTACGGCGATGCCAGCCTTACCCACGCTGAAGCCTAGCGTCCTTCAAGAAAAGCCTGGCCCGAATCCCGCCCAAAAGCCCCCCAGTCGTGCGTGGTTGTTGGTTTTGATGCTTCCCGTCTTAGGGGGCTTACTTTCGCTTAACGTGGCGATGGCGGATTCCATTGTACCCACCATGGCAGACAAACAAGCCCATAGCAACGTGCGCCTTATTCGCCTAGTTATGGACGCCGATGCCAAAGAATCTTCTGGTCGCCTTCCACAAAACGACTCACCAGAACAAGAACAGTGGATGGCCGACACCCCTTCAAGTAACCAAGATTATGACGAAGTGGATCTCGCCAAATACGTTCCGCTCATTCAAAATCGCGTTTTGTAACGTTTTGTAACGTTTTGTTTTTTTAGGCTTGAAATATGCTTCATATGCTATATGATTAACCCTACAAATGAGTTCTTCATTTTCCCACAGCCATTTCAATCCGCCTTTGGTGTCGATTCACCCCAGCCGGTTTTCTCGAAATTGTTGCGAGGCTCCTGATGCTTTTTAAAGCATTATGATTCGTAGCGAAACAGGAAACCTAATATCATGTATACGTCCATGCTTTCAAACGCTTCTCGCGTTATGTCTCGTCCTCAAATTTATTTTCCCGAACAACGGCTTGGGGCTCAATCAAGCGCCACCGCTGTTCAATCCATTCAGCCAATTTCGCCAGAAAAGTCTGCCGTTTCACAGGTGAAAAACCTTCATGGGGACTCCTTTCAACGGAGCGTCCAGTCTACGGCGCCTAAATCTGCGCTCACCAAAGCGCGGCCTCAAGTAAGTGAACAGTCCACTCCAGATGATCTCCCCACCAGTGCGTTTGCCAAGTTGGGTTCTTCTGTTGGAATGGTGTTCGGTATTCAATTTTAGTCTTTAAAACACAAAACACGAATTAAGAGTAGAATAACGAGCCTTCCTTTTCAAGAAAAAGAGGAAGGCTTGTTGTTTTTTGAGCCAGTGGCGGGGTTGACACCGTTTAAATGGTATTATTTGTCGGTTTTACGAAAACCGGTGGAAAGCACTTCTTGCATGTCATGCAAGCGTGAAATATGCTCTAAGTCTTGACGCACCTGCCTAAAGTGACGCTGGTAAGCCAATTGCTCTTCTTCTACATCGTTTGCGTAGGGGCGGTATTCTAGATCCATACGCCCTTGTTGCTTGAGTATGTAGGCCAATTCATCTAAATGAGCCATGAGCGATTCCAAAGCACGAAAGCTTTCAAAGGCTTTAAAGCCTTCGGGTGTAGCTTCAAAGTGCTTGTGGTACAATAGGCTAAGGCTCGTAATACGCGCCGAAAGATACTGTACGCTTATGGTGTCTTTGCCTTCATCGGCTTGGGTAAAGAGTGTGTGGAAACTTTCTAAAGACGGCCACAAAGGCTTCCAATGTGCCCAATACTGTTGGTATTGCCTGGGTGAAATGGGGGGCATTTTTGTTGAAATAACTTGCACACCCTTGAATTCGGGGGGATGCCCTTCTAAGGGGAAAGGGGGATTGAGTTTGGATTGAATGCCGACATGAAAGGCGAACGGTACCAGTGCTTCTTGGGCGGGGGGAACTTTTTGGGTGGGGGGTGTTTCATTCCCATAAGCCAAGCAGGGTAAGGCAGGCACGCCCCAAATAAAAGCGATGTTCAGTAAGAGAAGAAGGCCATGGGCGAAGGGAAGCATCCGTGAAAACTCCTATTACAAAGCTGTTCGGCGGATGTGAGTGAAAGCTTGAAAGGCCTCCATGAAGTGGAGGGTTCTACAGATTACTTGAATTCGTTATTCTTATAAACAAAACGCTTTAGGCGATTGATAGATTCTTGTTTACTTAGACTTCGTGCGGTATCGACGGCAAAACTTGCTCTAATCATATATTTAAAACAAAGTAGTAAAGGTAGCATTCCCACAATTAACCAAATGGGTGACAACCAGGTTGCTTCAAGAGGTTGCCAATTTCCTATTTTTGGGACATAAACATCGATGATTTGTTCGTTATGTAGAGGGGTTACAATCTCTCTACTGTTCAGAAATAATTGACATTTTTCGGGTGATTTAATCAGACACATAGATACATTAGGCGCTGGTGGAGATTTAGCAACATTTAGCCTTACATTAAAATTGGTTTGAACTCGAAAAAGAGAAGTCATTTGAGACGAAAAAAGCTCGTTTTCTGCATTCTGTCCATTCATAGATACTTTGGCTTGAAAGATTCTGTGCGGTTCAATAATACGATAAGTCGCAGACTCTAAAAGTTCGAATCCCTGAATAAATCCTACCTTTAAAAAAATTTGATAGCTTACTGCAAGGGCAAGCGTCAGTAATAACAATCGCCAAAACCCAATATTTCTAGCGAGTAGGATTATAAAGGGTGAATCTTCTGTGGGTCCCATAATTGGCCTTTTCTCTTACAAGGGGCAGGCCTTTTCCACCAAAGAGGCTTTGCGTCCCACGGAATAATAGCTAAAGCCTTGTTCCTGCATGCGAGCGGGATTAAACAAATTACGCCCATCCACAATCAAGCGACAGGTGGTGGCTTGGCGCAACTGGCTAAAATCCACTTGCGAAAACTCGGGCCATTCGGTCAAAATGGCAATGGCATCAGCCCCTTCGGCACAACTGTAAAGGTCTTCACAAAACGCCACACGCCTGACTTTATGTTGGGCTTCGGCCATGGCAATCGGATCAAACGCCTTGACTGTAGCGCCTCGATTTTGCAAGCCCCAAATAATCTGAGTCGACGGGCATTCACGCATGTCATCCGTATTCGGACGGTAAGACAACCCCCACACTGCGATGGTTTTGCCCGCCAGTTGGCCCCCGCAAGCCTTTTCCACCCGTTCAATAAAGCTAATGCGCTGGTAACGGTTCACCGTTTCAGTTGCCTTTAACAAATCCAAATTCAAGTGATACTGACTGGCTAAATACGTTAAGGATTGTACATCTCTAGGTAAGAAAATGCCCCCGTAACCAATGCCTGCATGCAAAAAGTGAGGCGAAATGCGTTTGTCCATTCCCAAGCCTTTGGCCACCATTTCAATATCGGCCCCACACTTTTCGGCCAATTGCCCAATGGAATTCATAAACGAAATTTTCATGGCTAAAAAGGCGTTGGTACTGTGCTTAATCAACTCTGCGGTGGTAATGTCCGTCATCAAAATCGGGGCGGGTAAATCTTGATACAGTTCCATGAGCAGTTCTTTAGAATGATGGCTTTCTGCCCCAATAATGAGCCTGTCTGGGTGATAGAAATCGTTGACGGCGTGGCCTTCTCTTAAAAATTGAGGCACACTTGCAATGTCAACCGTACAAGTGCTTCCTTTGGGCAAGTAACGTTGTACTTCGGCCTTGAGCCAGTCGCCTGTTTGAACGGGGAGGTTATTGCGTTCTACAATTAAACGGTAGCCTTCGGTAAAGTCTTGGCAAATGTCTTCTAAAATCTGCGCAATGTGCTTGGTGTCCATGCGACCGTCCGCAAGCGGTTGAGCCGACATACATAAGAAAATAATTTCAGCGTCCTTACACGCGTTGCGAATGTCAAGCGTGTAGCGCAAGTGACGGTTGGCCAGCTCAGATCTCACAATAGATTCCAAGCCTTCTTCGTAAAACGGCACAATACCCGCTTGCAAGCGTTCAATGCGTTCCTTGTCCACACCCGCCACAACGACTTGGTGACCCATGGCGGCAAAACACGCCCCTGTCACGTTGGCGACGTATCCTGTTCCAATGACGGCGAGTTTCATGCAAAAGACTCCTTTTTCGCTTTCCGCAGACTTTAACCCAGTCCCTTGATTTATTGTAACCGTTTAATAGAAACGGGCAAGGTGTGCCTAGGGGACAGTTCGCTTAAATCGAGGAGGCTTACGCGCTTAAATCAGTCCGTTGAAGGAGCTTACCACCCCCCCAAAAAAAAGACTGGAGTCAAAGCGCCGCAATTACACACTAAAGCTTTGCTTCATTTGTTCCATAACCCGTTGGGTGAGCGCACTTTGATTGCGTGCGGGTTGGGGTTGCGCTATTTGTGCAAAAGCGCTTTGTGTCGGTTGGTTTACAACCATGTTGGCACTTGCTGCCATGGCTTTATAGTCTAAGAGTGTCATTTTTTGTGAAGGTTGTTGAATCTGTTGAAGCGCGAATTGCGAGGACTGCTGTGAACCCATTTGAGCAGGCATGGCCCCTTGCATGAAGAGGCTTTGCACCATTTGCGCCATTTGATTGATTTGCGCTTGAAGTTGTGCATTGTTGGTGGAAGGAGCAGGATAATCCATATTGATTTCATTTCCCCAGTAATCGGGTGTTTCTTCAGTCGAGCCGTTGTTGGCTGTAAAGGCGCCTTGGGAAGATTGATTTAATTGGGCTTGCATTTGTTCTAATTGTTGCATGAAATACAGTGCATACTGCTGTTGGCTGGACAGTTGCTGCGCTTGTTGAGGTTGTTGGAAGGCAAAAGCCTGTTGTTGTTGTTGTTGAGGCATCCATTGTTGTTGGGGGGAAGCTGAAAAGGACTGGGGTTGCTGGGAAGCACCAGGCCCAATTAGGACATTTCCATTGTCATCTGTAATAATAAAACCTGCGGCCACAGCCATTTCTGGGGTCATTTTACTAAGCGTTTGAGCTTCACTTTTAATATCGCTTAAGCGAATACGAATACCCTTGCTTTTGCTACTGACTTCTGCCATTTTGGCCGTCAAATCCGCCTGCATGGCTTGCCCAAACACATTCGACATTCCCGCATATTCATTTGATGCTAAATTCGCGTTCGCCACAGAATTCATCACTTGAACCGTGTTTCCTGAAGGCGTATTAGGCAAGTATTGAAGGGGTTGTACACCTAAAATGCTAGGTTGTTGAATACTCATCATAACGGGTATAGATCCTATGTATGCTTAGGTTCAAGAAAACGTGTACGGAAGATACACAAGTCTTAAACACGATTACTCTCTCTCTTCCTAGTTCGGCAGGGGACCCGTAAAACTTTAAGTTTTGTTACAACTTGTTACTTTTTGGTTTTAAACGCTTCATTTCAGCACAATTTTAAAGCCATGGCTTTTTTATCCTATAGAAAGCTCTGTAAAAGTGTTCGTTTATCATTCGTGTGTTTATAAAGGTGTTTTTCATGGCCAGCACTCCCTCTTCTCAACACTTACCTTATGCGTATTTCGCCACTCAGACGCCTCAAGCGTCTTTCAACGTCGTACCCAATACCCACACCGCGCAAGACTTGCGTCAACGCTATACGCTTCATGATTCCTTTGAAGCGTCCAAAGTCGCTACGCCCATTGAAGTCTTGCCCCTATTGCCCAAAGAATGGGCGGAACTGGCTAAAAACCCCTTAAAATCCGCGCAACTCTTGCAAGTCTTCAGCACGTCCCCTTCGCTCGATGCGCAGGGGCAAGTCCTAGAAACTCCGCCGTTACGCTTGGCGATGTTTCATCGATTAACGCAACAACTGCCCCCAGAAGAACAGGCTCAACTCAACGCCCTTTTAATACACGCCAAAGGGCCGTTGCTTCAAACCGCGGGAGACAATGCCCATAGCACCCTGTATTACTTGTATGCCATGGCCTTTGCCCCCAAAGCCCCTGGGTGGCATGCCCCCACCTTGCTCAAAGATGCCGTAAACATCTTGTCGCATCCGCAAGACATTGAACAAGAAAACACCCCCTTAATCGCTCCTTTTAAAGAAGCGTTATTGGCGAGTGTGAACCACCCCAATGGGGACAAACACCACGCCCAAGTCCTCCCCACCCCACGCAAGGCCGAAGACTTGAACATCATTCGTACCTTTAATTGCAGTGAAGCCGCTGAAATGTCTCGCATGGCAAGCTTACACCCCAAGGAATTGATACGTCACTTGGTGGAATTAACCAGCCCTGTGGAAAGTTTTTATGAAAAAGCCACGGCCGAAGAATTGTCTCCTGATGAGCCGAGCCACGTGTACATGGAACTGGCCAAGCGCAATATGGCCTACCAAAACACGCCAGATGGCCAACTACTGGTGGAAGTGCCTGCCTCTCGTGCAGCGGTGTTACGGGCTCAAAATACGCAGGCCAAATGCCTAGGGGGGCAAGCCTTGGGGCCTAAGGAAGCCTCTCCTTTACAAGTGTTGTATCAAGAAACGTTGCTCTATAACGGCGGACGCAAAGCCTATGATGTCGCCACCGACAAGCGCGACATGCTCGACATTGCCCAAACAGGGGTGTGGGCGTCTCAAGCGTTAAGTGATGCGGAAAAAGAAGGCTTGTGCAAGGCTTTACAGATTCCTCAGGCGGATCAAGCACGCCGTGCCTTTGAAGCCGCCTTTGCCCCCTACAAGGCCAAACTGCCTCCTGAAGAAGTGGCGGGCATTTTAGAATCCGTGTGGGGCGAAAATAATGGCTTAACGGGCGATGAAAAGCTCTTTAACGAACGTTTGATTAACGACGGCAAGGCCTATAAACTGCTGCAATACCAAGCCTTAAACGCCCCGCCTGACCCGAACGATCCCAATTATGGGGATTTGTATTTGTACGGGTATTTTCGTCAATTTAAGGACACCGAAAACGATTTAGTCACCGCACTTGCCCAAGGGGAAGAACCGATTTTAAATGAGTCGATTTCACTTAAAAACGGTTACACCGTGGCGGGCCATGAAGTGAAATTACAAGGCACAGGCATTGATCCTAAGACGGGAGAGCGTTATTTTGACTTGGTGAATACGGATGATCAAGCCAAGGGACTGGAGCGGGTTTCCGCGCGGGAGTTTATTCCTAAAGTAGGGCATGTAAGTTTGCCAAAAAACATCAGTGACCCGATTCAACAGCAAATCGACGCCTTGCCTGGGGTTTTAGTGCCAGAAGAAAGCGATGCCTTACATTACACGTTGCAAGAAACGGTGGCCGTTCAAAAGCCAGTTTAAAAAACCAGTTCAAGAATAAGTTCGTTCTACGAAACATTATAGAAGGCTCTGCGAAAGTCTAATTTGCTTTGTTCCTCCTCCCTTAGGTCGCACGCCTCGCCTATGGCGGGCTATGCTAGGATGAGGGATAAGGCAAAATAGACTTTTTTGAGTTTTCTAAATCTGGATTTGGCTGAGTTTTTCATAGCCTTGAATCACTTTGGTCATCACTTGAGAGGTGAGGGTAATGGCCAGTTCAGACTGCGTGTTGGCCATCATCACATCGTGAATATCCACTTTTCCCCCCGCCATGGCTTCACGCATCAGATCATTCGGCTTACTGGTCGTGGCATTGATGCCTGAAACCGTGTTGAGCATTACATCCTTAAACGAAGTGACGCCAGACGTACTATTTAAAGGCGTAAGGGTAGGGGCATATAAGTGTGGGGGCATGGTCACGCCTTGAAAGGCTTGGCCGTTCATCAAGCCCTGCGTTTGGGCAAGATGCCCCCCCATGCCCAGTAGGCCTTGATTCGTGTTTAGGGGAATGGAACTAATGGCGCCTATATTTAAAGTCATGGTAAAAATCTCCTATAAGGTTGAATAAAGGGGGTTAGGGGGTGTATTTTTGAGCCAAGTAATTTTTTAAAATGTTGCGAACATAACGTTGGGTTTCGGCATAGGGCGGAATGTTTCCATATTTGGCCACGGCATTGGGCCCTGCGTTGTACGCCGCCAAAGCCAGCGAAACATTGCCCCCAAAGCGTTGTAACTGCTGAGCCAAGTACTTCACCCCGCCTTCGATGTTTTGAATGGGGTCATACGGATTTTCCACCCCCAGACCCGCCGCCGTTTTAGGCATGAGTTGCATCAAACCAATAGCTCCTGAACGGGACACCACACTCGGCTGATACCCCGATTCTTGACGAATAACGGCATCCACCAAGAGCGGATCCACGCCGTATTTTTGAGCCATGCGAACGATGTCATCACTAAAGGCATCCCGACGTGCTTGCACCGTGGGAGGTAAGGCCGTTGGCACAGACTTCGTGGATTGACTGGCAAAGGGAAAAGGCTGGAGTTTGTCCCGAGGTTTAAGGGCTTGTTTTGACTCAGTTGGATTCAATGGGTTCAAGGGGGTGGGGGCCTTGGGAAGCACGGGAAGGCTTGCGGGGCCCTGTTTTTGAGCAGCGGCTTTTTGAAGTTCTTCTTCTAAGAGCAGTTTAAAAGTACTTCGGTTGATGGGCAGATTTCGGGCGTTGGCGCGTTGGATGAGCGTGGCTTTAAGCACTTGTAATTGCTTGATGCGCGCTTGAGCCGCGGCTGCACCGCTGGTGGTGCTTAGGCCCGCAATGGTGCTTTGATTTTGAAGGGGAATGCTGTTCATCGTGAGGGTCTCTCTACCTTAGAAGAATATCCGTATACTTCTACTGAGGTTTCGCACGATGTTCACATAGACTGTAACGCGCTCCTTTGCTTGAAGGAGGCCAAAGAAATGTGTTGCACGCCCGATTCGTGGCAAACGCCTAATTCCCGATACGAAAAAGCCCTCACCAGTTCAACAGGCAAGGGCGAAAAAGCAATTCATCTATTTAAGGCGCCTATGATTACGAGGCCTATTCTTCCGATTGAGACGACATGAGGACCAGTCGGTAAATATAGCCTGCCAGCTCCAACAAGGCATACAGTGCGGTGGCCACATAAGTAAAGGCCGCTGAGGTCAACACTTTTTTCGCCTGTGTGACTTCTTCTTCAAATAAGTAGTTGTCTCGCTTCAAGACGCTTAAGGCCCGAGAAGACGCGTCGAGTTCAACGGGCAGGGTCACCAAGTGAAACAACACGGCCAAACTAAACAACACCACGCCCACCACCCCGATTTGAAAGGCAAACTGGCTAAAGCCCTTCATCATAAACCCCAACACCATAGACGCCATTAACAACAGAGGCCCCAGTTGACTGCCAATGTTGACGGCGGGAAAGAGCTTGGCCCGCCACACCACGGGGCTATAAGACTTGGCGTGCTGAATGGCATGGCCCACTTCATGCGCGGCAATGGCCACCGCCGCCACAGAAGTCCCTTCAAACACTTCGGGGGAAAGACGCACAATTTTTTCGTCAGGGGAATAATGATCCCCTAAAAAGTGGGGGGTGGGTTCAACAAGCACATCGGTGATTTGATGACGTTTAAGCATGTCTTCCGCCACATAACGACCGCTTAAGCCACGGCGCGTTTCAATTTTAGACACCCTGTTAAAGGTATTTTTTACCCACAGTTGGGGCAAAAACACCAAGGGTAAGCCGATTAAGCTAATCATCGTCAAAACAGGGTCAAACATCATGAACATAGGCAGGCGTCCTTTTGATTTATCAAGAATACCTTACTATTATGGCATAAAGTGAGCCTGCGTTAAGAAAATGTTTAGCTTGTAGGAGGGATTTTATCCAAGCGGTCAGGTAGAAACGGAAAAGTCACTTTTTCAAGGCGTTGTAATAATCCCAGTATGGCGGCAAAGCGATTGTTTACTGAATCAGTTCCACGTAAAATTTCTGAGAAAAACACTAGATCGGTGGAGTCGTGTTCTTCAGGATCTCCTTTTTTTATCAATTCAACAACAAGAGAAGGAAAAGTCTCTAAAGATACATCAGCCTTAGTCTTAAAGGGTCTTACAGTAAACCATCTATTATCATTATTTTGCAATAATGCATTAGCAATAGTGTCTGTAGCTGGTATATGTCTATCACTATCTAAAAGAAATAACCGCTCCATGTCCAAAAAATTACTTTTAACGCCTTCGCGTTGGGTGACGGTGGGGGCTAGAGCGCGTGCGGGGGGGGGGGGCAGTGGGGGTAATTCGTAACATAGGGGGTTCCTTTTAAACCAGTTGGGGGGTATATAAAAAACAAAAACCGTAACAGGCCATGGCCTTCATGCTAGCACAAAACACCGTCAATGCCACCTTGTGCGTCTTGGCCTGCCCGTTGTAACACTTTGTAACATGGTGCAGGGCAAAACGTCTGTCCCCCTGCGCTCCATACGCGTCACGCACGCGCCAAAACAGAAGAAAAAACTTGAAAAGTTCTTCCTTCTGTGCTACTTTTTTCGTAGACGTTTGCTGGGCATTTTTTTCCAGCCCAAACAACTTGAACGAGGTCCCCCCCACATGACGCGTCCCCCCCTACCGAGCCTAGCACAAAAGGCTCGGTGTATTGTTTTTATAGTTATAAGCCCTCTGTTGGCTTGTGGCTAAACCCCCGTTGCTCACGTATGGATTCTGCCCCTAGAAAGACCCTTGCTTATGACCCCTTCGCCTTCACATCGCTTACCCCTAAGCCCCAGCTGTACAGAAGTTCAAGCCCTTCACGATGTTGCCCCCCCCCTGCACGGTTCCCACTGCGGCACGCGTCAGCTCAACGGGGCCTGTATTTTGTTGGAATCCCTGCTTGAAGAGCGGGTGGACACCATTTTTGGCTACCCAGGGGGCGTGATTTTGCCGATTTATGAAGCCTTGCCCGACTACCCAAAACTGCGTCATATTTTGGTGCGCCACGAACAAGGCGCCTGCCACATGGCGGAAGGCTATGCTCGCACGACTGGTAAAGCCGGCGTGGTGTTGGTGACTTCTGGCCCAGGGGCCACCAATGTCGTTACTGGCCTTGCGGATGCCTACTACGATTCAACCCCCATGGTGGTTATTACAGGCAATGTACCTGCTGAACTCTTGGGCAACGACGCCTTTCAAGAAGCGGATATTCTAGGCATTACACGGCCTTGCACCAAGCACAACATTATTGTGCGAGACGTTAAAGATCTTGCTGCGGCCATTAAAGAAGCCTTCCATGTCGCCACCACAGGACGCCCCGGCCCTGTTTTGGTGGATATTCCCAAAGACGTCATTAACGCGAAAACCGACTTCAACTACCAAACCGTGGGACTGGATTTACCCGGTTACATCAATGCGGAAACGTACACGGCGGAAGATATTGCTCTCGCCTTGGATATTCTAAAAAATGCCAAGCAACCCGTGATTCTTTCAGGCGGAGGCGTCAACTGTGCTTTGGCCACGGATGAGCTCAAGGCCTTTGCAGAACGCTTTAACATTCCTGTGGGCATTACGCTGATGGGCTTGGGAAGCTTTCCTACATCGCATGCCTTAAGCTTGGGCTTTACGGGCATGCACGGGCATTTTTGGTCCAACATTGCGGTGGCCAATGCGGATGTTTTGTTTGTCGTCGGCAGTCGCTTAAACGACCGTCAAACGGGTAAATCCGACAAGTTTGCCCGTAAGGCACGTATCATTCACCTTGATTTAGACCCTGTGAACATTAACAAAAATGTGCATGCAGGCTTGGGCATTCAAGGTGAAATCAAGCATGTCTTGCAAGATTTATTGAAGGCCAGTGAAGGGCGTTTAGATGAGTTTGACGAAAGCTTGTCGACTCGTGATGCGTGGTTTGAACAAATCGCGTTTTGGCGAAACCGCCGAACAGAAACGCCGATGCCCACGCATTATTTAAGCCCGCAACACGCCATTGAACAGATTTTTGCAAACTTACCAAAAGATGCCTTTGTCACCACTGAAGTGGGTCAGCACCAAATGTGGGCCGCCCAACGCTACAACCTGGATCGCCCCCGCTCGTGGGTGACTTCTGGCGGGCTAGGCACGATGGGCTTTGGTTTTCCTGCGGCGATTGGGATTCAAGTCGCCTTTCCCAATGCCACGGTGGTGGATATTGCTGGCGATGGCTCCTTTCAAATGACGCTTCAAGAACTGGCGACTTGTGCCGTTTACAAGTTACCCGTGATTGTCTGTGTCATCAACAACGCCCACTTGGGGATGATTCGCCAGTGGCAAGGCAAAATGTACGGCAGGGAATCCGAAGCGTGGATGTATTCACCCGACTACATTAAGCTGGCTGAAGCCTTTGGCGGGGTGGGCTTTCGCGTCACCAAAGCCGAAGAAATTGAAGCCACGATGCAAAAAGCCATGCTCATTCGAGACAAACCCGTGATTATTGACTTTGTCGTCGCTGAAAAAGTCGATGTGTATCCGTGGGTGCCGAGTGGGGCAGGCAATGAAGACATGCTCACGGAAAATAAAGCGCCCTAGCATCAAACAAGAAGTTTTTAGGTTTATTGCAATAAGACGTACAACTTATAGATAGCGTATGCTTATTGAAGGGAAATAAATGACGACGAATAATTCAATACCATTTTCCACAAACATGCCTAAGGTTGACCCTTCTTTGGCTAAAGTTAATAATCCTGAAAACACGACAGAAAAAGCGCTTGCAAGATGGACACCCAAACAACGAGAATCTTTTTTTACCTCAAAAGAAGAGTCAAATCATCCATTGACAGACTATCTTGCGAACCCTACAAAGGCAATGTTGAGTAATGCATTTTATTTCACGGCATTACCTTTAGGTGCATACGAAGCCACAAGTCGTTTATTTCCAAAGGCTAAAGTCCCTTTTATGGGGGATATGCATTTAAAAGGATTGAAACCTTACTTTTGGTTTGCGATATTGACCACAACGGGTCTTTTTACGGCGATACCTGAATACTTTAATCAAAAATCGGTAAACAAAGATGTTCTTCAAGGCATCAAAACACTTGGCACACATGCCAGTAAAACAGACTGGAACGATTACAAGAAAACGCATCCTGAAATAACGAACGGATAAAGGAAGATGACCATGCAAAGACATTTACAAATTCGTACACAAGCCAAACTCGGTGCTGTAGACCGCGTACTCGGTGCGCTCACCCACCGAGGCATCATCCCAGAGGCCTTCACCTGCACGCAAGTGTCTGAACAAGTCCTGCAAATTGACACCACCTTTCACTACGCGGATGATCACGCCATGCTCAAGCTCTGCAAGTTTTTAGACCGTCAAGTGTATATTTTGAGTGTCGAAGACGCCAGCGTAACGCCCGTTTGCAAGCCCTTGGGCCTCACCATTCCACCCTTTCCCCATTCGATTGAAGCCCCCACGCGTCACGCCAGTTTGGCTTAGGCGTGCACTAAATCGAATGGCTTGTGTTAAAATCAATACAGCGGATTTATTTTGTACTGTTAGCCCGTGTAAGGAACATTTTTTATGATGACTGTTGATTCCCCCCAAGCCTTGCCAGAAGCACTTAAAGTGTATTATGACAAGGACATTGACCGTAGTAAGTTGTTGAGCAAAAAAATTGCTGTGATTGGCTTTGGTAGCCAAGGTTTTGGGCAATCGGTGAACTTGAAGGAATCGGGGGCGAACGTGAAAATCGTGTTGCGCGCGGGTTCCAAAACGGCTGAAAAAGTCAAAGCCAACGGCATGGAAAGCATCACCTTTGAAGAAGCCGCCGACTGGGCGGATATTCTGCTTTTCTTATGTCCAGACGTCGTACAAGCCGATGTGTACCAACAGTATTTTCAAGGCAAGCTCCGCAAAGGGCAAGCCTTGATGTTCAGCCACGGCTTTGCCATCCACTTCGGCTATATTACGCCTCCTGCTGATGTCGATGTGTTCTTGGTCGCCCCAAAAGGGCCGGGTCACTTGGTGCGTTCTGAATACGAACGTGGTCGTGGTGTACCTTGCCTCATGGCCATTCATCAAGACGCCAGTGGCGAAACGAAAGAAATTGCGTTAGGCTACGCGGCGTGCGTCGGTGGCGGTCGTGGTGGGGTGATTGAAACCACCTTTAAAGACGAAACGGAAACCGACTTATTCGGTGAGCAAGCCGTCCTTTGCGGAGGCGCTGCGGCTTTGGTGAAAGCGGGCTTTGAAGTCCTCACCGAAGCGGGGTATCCGCCTGAAATGGCGTACTTTGAGTGCTTACACGAACTGAAATTGATTGTGGATTTGATGTACGAAGGTGGCCTCGATGATATGCGTTATTCCATTAGCGACACCGCCCGTTATGGGGATGTGACCCGTGGGCCTCGTGTGGTGGATGCAGACACGAAAGCCCGCATGAAGGTGATTTTGAAAGAAATTCAAGACGGCACCTTCGCCCGTGAGTTCACCGCGGATGTGCGTGCAGGCATGCCTGAACTCAAGTGCTTGGTGGAAGCGGATTCCAACCATCCAATTGAAGTGACGGGGCGAAAGTTACGCGGGATGATGAGCTGGCTCAGCGAATCGAAGAACGTCCAGCGGGACAAAAACTAGCCACCCGTGGTTTTGCGTGAGGGGAGGCAACGTGAGTTTGCTTCCCCTTTTGTGTGTTGAGTTAATCTCGCGAACACTATAAAATGCGAGGCTTGTGTTGTTTATAATGATACGCTTGATATAGTATTGGTTATGAAAAATCCCAAAATCGTGGGGTTTACGCACTAGGCAAAGCGCTTAAAAATACGTTATACTGAAAAAGAGTGGCTGTTTTGAACAGGCCTTCACACCCCCCAAAAAATCCTTGAAAATCGAGCAAAAAACCGACTTTTGTGGCCAGAAAACGGACTTTCGTGGCCAAGAAACCGACTTTTGTGGCCAGAAAACCGACTTTCGTGGCCAAGAAACAGACTTTCGTGGCCAGAAAACCGACTTTCGTGGCCAGAAAACCGACTTTCGTGGCCAAGAAACAGACTTTCGTGGCCAGAAAACCGACTTTCGTGGCCAGAAAACCGACTTTCGTGGCCAAGAAACAGACTTTCGTGGCCAGAAAACCGACTTTCGTGGCCAGAAAACCGACTTTTGTGTGTCGGAAATTAGGCCATTTTTACATCTTTATACGCGATATAGTGTTCGAAACAATTTTATGCCCTGAGTTGACCAAAAATCTGCGTTTTCTTTTATTGATCAAACACGCGAAGCGTGATCATGTTTGGAAATCCACCGAATGCAGGTGTCCACAAAGCGACGGGGGGAACTTAAATACAAATCTTCGGCATGGAAATCGTCTTCAAATAAAATATGTTCACTTGGACTGGTGGCCTTTTCATGTAAAGCCGTGCCATGCCAAGCGTGAATGGTGCGATCTTTACCCCCGCTTAAAAACAAAATGGGGATGTCTTCTAGGTGATCGACCACGTCAATAGGGTTGGTTTTGGGCAAAAATAAATTACCAGGACGAATGGTAAAACTTCGCCAGAACTCGAACTTCTTCATTGAAGGAATGAACGCTTCTTTTCGGTAAAACTCATTTTCAATTTTTTCAAACGAAACGGGCGCACTTACCGCAATAACGCTTTCTACATCTTTATGAGAAGCCGCATGAATAATGGAAATCGCCGAACCCAGTGAAAAGCCCATGAGGGTCACTTTTTCATAGCGTGTTTTGGCAAAGGCCACCACGGCTTCAAGATCTTGCGGTTCTTTGGCGGTGAAGGTGAAGGAGCCTGAACTTTGGCCGTGGCCTCTGAAGTCTAGGGTGATGATGTCGTGATGCTTAAAAAAGTCTTCTGAAAGCCCTTTAAAGACTTTGGAATCTTTACACATGGCCCAGCCGTGGCAAATAATAATAACGCTATTGCGTTTTTGGTCGTAATGATTTAAGGCGATGCGTTCGCCGTCTTTACTTTTAAGGAAACGTTCAGTCATTGTGTTCATGGCAAAAACACTTTCTTTTGGGGGATTTATCGATACTATAACACAGTTTAATCAGGATTCGTTTCCTTTGTTTGAGCGAAAAAGTTTGCCACATCCTCGATCGCTTCGCTCACATGCATTTTCGGCAGGCTGGTCAGTATCGTTCGACCGTAGCCCTTGCTTCTAAGGCGTGTGTCTAACAACGCCACCACCCCTCGATCCTCAGTGCTTCTAAGCAAACGGCCAATGCCTTGCTTGAGCTTAATAATGGCGTTGGGCACGACATAATCCCCAAACCAATCCGTGCCACGACGCTTCATGCGTTCTGTGATGGCTTGATGAATCGGTTCATCTGGCGGACTAAACGGCAAGCGGTCAATAACCACTAAAGACAACTGCTCCCCCGGAATATCAATCCCTTCCCAAAAGGTATAAGTCCCCAACAACACAGGAGATTCTGTTTCTTTGAACCATTCAATCAAGCGTTGACGAGGAAAATCGCCCTGTTTGCGAATCGGGAACCGTGTTCTAAGGCTCAGTTCCAAGGCCATTTTGTCCATCGCGCTGTGGCTGGTAAACAAAATAAAAGCCCTGCCTCGGCTGGCGTGTAAAAGGGCCCCCATTTCTTCTGCCAAGGCCTGCCAATAGCCTTCGCCTTGGGGGGTTTCAGGAATACGGTGACTGGGTGGAATATAGCAAAGCATATTTCCCTGCGTGTTAAAGGCAGAAGGTAAAATCAGTTCACTGGTATGAAGCTCAACGGCGTGTCCGTCTTCATCAATGGTGGTGCCCACTAAGCCAAGGGCGTTTTTGAAATACGTTAAGCGTTGACGCACGGAAAGCGTCGCACTGGTAAGCACCCCCAGTTTTTTTGACCACACCTGTTGGCGCAAGATGCTATCCACTTCTAAGGGAGTAGAAATCAACTGAAAATTCAAACGTTCATGATCCAGCTCCGCCCAATTCACCCGTTCTATGCCAGAATATTCAGACGATTCATGCACGAAAAATCCCCAAGCATCGACTAAGTTTTTCAACTGTTCTTTGATTTTGGCATGTTGTTGTTCTTTGGCTTGCTGTTTCTTCAGTTCGCTGGGGAAATCAGGCAGGCTTGGCACATCAATCTCTTCCACCCACTGCAAGACGCTTTTTAACACGTCACGGATTTGCAACGTGGTTTCATCCATTTCGGCATCAGGGTACAGGCGAAGGGTCGTTTGGTGCTTGGCTTTTTGAAGCAACTGATGCATCAACGACGATTCGGCTTCCTTCAACTGCCAAATGAGATCATCGGGCAGGGGAAGCAAATGTTTGTTGATTTTGCCCAGTAATTGTTGTGAACGATACCGCCCAATACGGGCAGAAAAGGCGTTCAAGGCATAGCTAATCAGGCTATGGGCTTCGTCCAAAATCAACACCTCATGCGGGGGCAAAAGCCCTCCCCCGCTCATGACATCTTGACAGTACAGCGCATGATTGGTGATGATGACATCGGCCTTGTCGATTTCTTCACGCGCTTGACGATACGGGTTTTGATCATAAAACCGACATTGCCAGCCCAAGCAATCTTCCGCATCACTGGCGACTTCCTTCCAAAGCTTGTTCGGCATTTCATGCCCCAGTTCCGCACGATCTCCTTCCCACCCTTCATACATCGCCGAACGCAATTGTTGAAACGACAAACGCGTTTGCTTAATCTCCACATTCTCACGAGGCTTAGCAGTCCCCAGACCCTCTTCGGCTTCTTCCAACTTATGAATGCACAAGTAATTGCCACGCCCTTTTACCAAGCGAACCTTCAACTTTTTTTCATCTCCATACATGAGTTTGGCCAGTGCGGGAACATCCTTATGCAGTAACTGTTCTTGTAGGGCAATACTGCCTGTAGAAATCACAATCGGACGCTTGGGGCTTAACAAGGCCGGCAGTAAATAGCCAAAGGATTTACCGGCCCCTGTCCCTGCTTCTACCATCAGGTGATTGCCGTTTGCGAGTGCGTCTTCCACGGCTTGCATCATGCGAATTTGAACGGGACGAACCTCATAAGCGTCCCACGACTCAAGCATCCCCACAAAGTCGGTGGAAGTCGTGTTTTCTTCTGTAGGGAGCGGGCTTGTCATTTAGTAGTGGGTCTCTTTTGCTAAGGTATCCCTAGTTTAGCATGAAGAAAGAGAGCACTACTCAAACAAACCCGCTTCACTTTGTTGTTGACGCATACGCAAGCGATCGACGTCTTCAGGCGTTAGGCGTTCCACACAATGCAAGCAAGACACACCCTTTTCAAAGGATGCCAGCAGGCGGTCGGCTGGCTTAAGAGGCCATCCGCAATTAAAGCACATTTCGTAACCCTCTTCCGCTAAATTATGCCCTACAGCGACACGACGGTCAAAGACAAAGCACGCCCCGTCCCACAAGCTTTCTTCTGGGGGAATCTCTTCCAAGTACTTGAGAATCCCTCCCTTCAAATGATACACCGATTCAAACCCGTGATTCAACATAAAGCTCGACGCCTTTTCACAACGAATCCCCCCCGTGCAAAACATGGCCACTTTTTTGGTTTGGGTGGGATTTAATTGCGTTTCCACATAAGGCACAAATTCGGTGAAGGTTGAAATATGGGGATTGATCGCATTTTTAAAGGTGCCAATCGCCAGTTCATATTCATTACGGGTGTCTATCACCAACACCTCAGGATCTTCCAACAACGCATTCCACTCATGCGCGTCCACATAAGTGCCGACCACGTCAGTAGGGGTGGCTTTGGGGGTACGAAGGGTCACAATTTCCTTTTTGAGACGCACTTTAAGGCGTCTAAAGGGTTTTTCTTGCGCGTAAGACGTCTTCACTTCACCCTGTTTGATGCCACACAAGAGATCCAGCTCCTGTAAAAGGGCTTCGATGGCTGATTCTTGACCCGCAATCGTTCCATTGATGCCTTCAGGCGCGAGCAACAAAGTGCCACACACCTGGTGTGCTTCACAGCAAGCGAAGAGGCGTTCTTTGAGGGCTTCAAGATTTTCAAGCGCAACAAAGCGATAGAGTGCCACCACTTTCCACGTGGGTGAAGATTCCATGCAGGAGGCTTGACTTGTGGGATTCATCTTTATCTTTCCCCCTACGAATGAAGAAAACAGTTTTATCTATCGAATACTATATACGAAACCCGTCGGTTTGTCTTGTTTCTGTTCGTGTTGTACCCTTTCAAGGGGAAATCCACAGGTGATTGAAGCTCGCTGTGTTTGCATTACGCCTTTTCATGCTAAAATGAACAGTGTACACGATTTTTATGAGGGAAGCTCGTTGCAACAGTTTAGAAATGTCTTCTATGTGCGAAGACCTATTCTCTCTATCAAAGAGCATAGGTGGTTTAAACTCGCACTGATTGGGCTTTTGGCTGCCTTTTGCTTCCCTGGTTTTAGCGTTGCGCAAACCACTGTCACTGAAATTCAAAAAACCCTAAGTGAAGGTTCCGCCCTTGAAGGGGGGCTTCCCAATTATGACAAATCCATTACCGTGTATCATGTGTACATCGAAGGCAATACCTTGGTGGATGAAGCACGCCTGCGTAATGTGATGACCCTACGCCCCAGTGTCGTCTACAGTAAAACGGCGTTGCAAAACGATTTAAAACGTATTTATGAACTCGGCTATTTCACAGAACAAATGAAGGCGGTGCCCAAAGCCACGAAAGACGGCATTGTAATCTACATTACTTTAGAAGAAAACTCGCCAGTCACTGGCATTGAAATTAAAGGCAATCAAGTCCTTACGGATGCTGAGATTGAAAAGATTTTTGCGGATCAAATCGGGTTGCCTCAAAATATCGAAGCGCTCAATGCGGGTATTGCCGAACTTGAAAAAAAGTATGTCAGTGAAGGCTATATTCTCGCTAAAGTGGTGGATATTGCCGACACCCCTGAAGGTACGCTAATGTTAAAGGTGGATGAAGGCGTTATTGAAAGCATTAAAGTGGTGGGCAACCGTAAAACCAAAGACTTTGTGGTGACCAAAAACTTGGTGCTAAAAACTGGCGACGTGTACAACGACACCACCATGAATGACGATTTAAAACGCTTATTTTCCCTACAAGCCTTTGATGACGTGCGCCGCGTGCTCACCCCTAATACGAAGCATCCTGAAAAATATGACTTGGTTGTTGAAGTGGATGAAAAACGATCAGGGGCCTTTTCTTTAGGAGGGGGGATCGATACCATTACAGGATTCTTTGGCTCTGTGGGCTATAGTGACCCTAACTTTTTAGGACGGGGCGAAAACCTAACCACACAAATTGGCGTGGGTTCTGGCATTATTGGCAGAGACACCCGCACCCAAGCCCGAACCCCCACCTACCAAGTGGATTTGGGTTGGTCAACGCCCTATTTGGCAGGAACGGACAATGCCTTTAGCGTCAACCTGTTTGGCCGAGATTTACAAAGTTTCAACGTGCCTTTGGCACTTGAGCGTCGTATTGGCGGCGGAGCCACTATTTCTCGTGCCATTCAACGCTTTGAAAACGTTTCAGCCAGTTTGGGTTTAAAGGTTGAAAATGTGGCCCTTCGTGAAGGGGGCAGTACCAGCAATTTAGACTTTTTCAACATTGGTGCAACAGAACGTGCCAGAGAACTCGGCCAAGGGGGAACCTTTGTTAGCCTTGGCCCTACCATTGCGTATGACAACCGAAACAACCGTTACGACCCGACTTCAGGGTGGTTTAATACGGCTTCAATTGGAGGCACCCTGGGCTTTGGAGCAGACAGTTACGGCACGGCAAGCGTCAACTTACGCAAGTACTTTCAGTTGAATAAGACGCTTTCTTTGGCGTGGAATGGGCAACTTTCTTCGTCGCTCTTTAATGATATTCCCGATTTTAATGCCTTTCGTCTAGGGGGCCCCTTCACCGTGCGTGGGTATCAAGAAGGGGGGCTGGGAATTGGTTCTGGTCAGGCGATCAGTAGTATTGAGTTGCGTTCAAAGTTCCCACTCTTTGGTAAGATGAAGGACATTGCCTTCCTTGAAACGCTCCGCGTCGTAGGTTTTATGGATGCTGGTACCTTGTTTAATGAAAGTCAGGTGAATAGCCTCTTTGCGCGTAAGGGCGATGGACTTTCCGTTGGGGCTGGTATTCGTTTAACCATTCCGGGTGTAGGCCCCTTACGCTTTGATTACGCTGTTCCGCTGATTAAAACGAATAAAGATTACCAACAGAACTTCAGCTTCGGGGTGGGGCAAAAGTTCTAAGACTTCTATAGCTTTTTAACAAACATATAGTATTCGAGAGATGAAACGGAATTAAAGCCCTTAACGCAATAAAACAGTGACGACTTCACCGTCGTTGTAAGCAAGTCCACCTTCAATAGGCAGGCTTCGCTTTTCACCGCTTAGGGTTTCATAACGCAACGCCCCTTTTTTTAAGCGTACCAACACTTGCTGACGCTTGGCAAGGATGCCTAATTCCCCACTAGGACTGGGTAATACGACCGAACGCACGGCTTCATCAACCGTAACAGCACTAGGAGACATGACTTTTAAGAAGATGGACATCAGTGAAAACCTTTATTGTCTTTAAATGAAGGGGCAGGGAGGCTTCTTAAGCAGGAACGGCTTCGAGTTCTTCTGCTTTTTTCACCACATCTTCAATGGAACCACACATGTAAAAGGCTTGTTCAGGCAAGCTGTCATACTTGCCGGCCAAGATTTCTTTAAATCCACGCAAGGTATCTTCTAGCTTTACGTAACAACCAGGGACACCGTTAAAGACTTCCGCCACATGGAAGGGTTGAGACAAAAAGCGTTGAATGCGTCGCGCTCTTCCCACCACGGCTTTGTCTTCATCAGAAAGTTCATCCATCCCCAAAATGGCAATGATGTCTTGCAAGTCTTTATAACGCTGAAGCACCGCTTGCACCGCACGAGCCGTTTCATAGTGCTCGTCTCCCACAATTTTAGGATCCAACGCTTTAGAAGAAGAATCCAAAGGATCCACAGCAGGGTAAATACCCATTTCCGCAATTTTACGAGACAACACGGTCGTCGCGTCTAAGTGAGCAAACGTGGCGGCTGGGGCGGGATCGGTCAAGTCATCAGCCGGTACGTAAACGGCTTGAATCGAGGTGATCGCACCGTCTTTCGTGGACGTAATGCGTTCTTGAAGGCTGGCCATTTCGTCCGCCAAGGTGGGCTGGTAGCCTACAGCAGAAGGCATACGCCCCAAGAGCGCCGACACTTCAGAACCCGCTTGCGTGAAGCGGAAGATGTTGTCTACAAATAAAAGCACGTCTTGCTTGGCTTCATCTCGGAAGTATTCTGCAATCGTCAAAGCCGAAAGTGCCACACGTAAACGAGCCCCTGGGGGTTCGTTCATTTGCCCGTAAATCAGGGCGACTTTGTCTAAAACTTTAGAATCTTTCATTTCATGGTACAGGTCGTTCCCTTCACGTGTGCGTTCACCCACACCTGCAAATACGGAAACCCCACCATGGCCTTTAGCAATGTTGTTAATCAATTCCATAATAATAACGGTTTTACCGACGCCTGCTCCGCCAAACAAACCGATTTTACCCCCTTTGGAATACGGGGCCAGCAAGTCAATGACCTTAATGCCTGTTTCGAAAATTTCTTGATCCGTAGACTGTTGTTCAATCGAAGGGGCAGGGCGGTGAATCGACCAATGACTTTCAGCACGAACAGGGCCAGCGTTGTCTACAGGTTGACCCAACACGTTAAGGATTCGTCCCAAGGTAGGCGTTCCCACAGGCACTTTAATCGGGGAACCAGTGTCTAACACATCCATGCCACGGGTTAAGCCTTCTGTGCCGTCCATCGCAACAGAACGGACACGGTTGTTGCCTAAGTGACTTTGTACTTCAGCCACCAAGGTGGTGGAACCTGATTCATGATTCACCTTCATTTGCAAAGCGTTATAAATGGCCGGCAACTGCCCAACAGGGAACTCCACATCAATAACAGGACCAATAACTTGGGTGATTTTACCGTGAGACATATGCGTTGACTCCATTCTTAAAAGACAAGTCCCTATGGGGAACAACTATTAAACTGCTTCTATTGTGATTCAAACAAAGCGGTGCGTCAATGAAAAAATACTATAGATTCTAAACATGGCTTGTGTTAGACTTTTATTTTAAAGATAATGACAACGTTCTCCCTCGTAAGGATTTAAACTTATGAATTTGTCGATGCTCAAAGCGAAAATACACCGTGCTACCGTTACTCAGACGGATCTTCACTATGAAGGATCCATCACCATTGATGCCGCCTTGCTTGAGACGGCGGGTATTTTGCCCTATGAACAGGTGGATGTGCTTAACATCAATAACGGCCAGCGTTTTACCACCTATGCCATTCAAGGCGAACGGGGTTCAGGTGTTATCGGCATCAATGGAGCGGCGGCTCGTTTGGCTCAGCCGGGTGATTTGGTGATTATTTGTGCCTTTGCTCAATTTGCGTCTGAAGAAGCATCTCAATACACGCCCACGATTGTATTTGTCAATAAGCAAAACACCCCCATTATTTAGACTTGGCCCCCGATTGGAGACGGTACGTTTGCCGATCCACCTTCTTGCTCGTAACTTTGCCAAAAACAACCGACTTTTTCTGTGTCTTCGTTTATGTACACGCCCGCACAAAAAAATCTAGGCGCCTAGAATAGCCTACTGTAAGGAAAACTCTTTAAAACACTATACAACGAACACACAACCGCTAGACGAAACATACCCTTTTTTTCGTGGCTTTATTTACATAGTTTGTGTCATAATAAAAAGAGGGTTCGTGCTGAAATAAAAAGGAAGCCGTCAGATGATTCAAACGAAAGACTTACATAATGTGATTGTTGTGGGAGCCCAATGGGGGGATGAAGGCAAGGCGAAAGTCGTGGATATGCTGGCTGAAGGGGCGGATGTCGTCATTCGTAGCCAAGGGGGATGCAACGCTGGGCATACGGTTAAGTTCAACGGCGAAACCTTTAAGTTTCATCATCTGCCTTCGGGGCTGTTGTACCCTGAAAAATGGTGTATTATTGGTTCAGGCGTGGTGATTGCCCCTGAAGTGCTTAAAAAAGAATTGGACGACCTTCACGCCAAAGGCTATTCTACCCACAATCTTAAAATATCGGAACGCTGCCATGTGACGTTGCCTTATCATATTGAACAAGACAAGCGTCAAGAATTGCTTCGTTCGGCCAACGCCCCTGAATCGAAAATCGGCACGACAGGACGAGGCATTGGCCCCACCTATATGGACAAAGTGGGACGCATCGGCATTCGTGCTGGAGATTTACTCGAACCCCCTGATGTGTTGCGTAAGCAGATTGAGCGCATTGTGTCTGAAAAAGGCTTTTTTGAACAAGCCAGCGTTCCCTATTTGTTGGATGTTTGCGAGGCTTACAAAGCCATTTTAGCTCCCTATGTGACGGACACCGTGGCCTTATTGCAAGACGCCTTGACTCAAAATAAACGCCTTTTGTTTGAAGGGGCGCAAGGCACGTTGTTAGATGTTGATTTTGGCACCTATCCCTACGTCACCAGCTCTAATTCCACCGCAGGCGGGGCTTGCACAGGCACTGGTGTTGGCCCTTCTAAAATTGACGCCACCTTAGGTGTGATGAAAGCCTACCTCACTCGAGTAGGGGAAGGGCCTTTCCCCACTGAACAGCAAAACGACGTGGGTGAACTGTTGGGGGAACGCGGGCAAGAATTCGGCACCACCACAGGGCGTAAACGCCGAACAGGCTGGTTTGACTGCGTGGTGGCTCGTTACGGGGTCGAAGTCAACGGCCTAGACGGTATTGCCCTTACGAAACTGGATGTTTTAGATACCTTTGCGGAAATTAAAATCGCCACGCATTATCGCCACAAACAGACCCATGACCTTTATGATCGCTTTCCAGCGAGTTTAAGCCTGCTGGCTGATTTAGAACCGGTGTATGAAACCCTTGAAGGCTGGCAAAGTGACACCACCCAAATTACAGCGTTTGAAGCGTTACCCCCCGCATGCAAAGCCTATTTAAAGCGCTTGGAAGAAGTGTCTCATTGCCCTGTGTGGATGGTGAGTGTGGGGCCTGAACGCCAGCAAACCATGATCCGTCAAAATGTGTTTAAACGTGCCGTAGCGCTTTAAAGGAACTTGTAGCCCCGATGATGATGTTTCAAAAAATACAACGCCCCAAAGGCACACAAGATCTTACCCCAGATCTTTCTCATGCGTGGAAACATTTGCTAGACTTGGCCATGGGGACATTAGAACGGGCGAATTATAAAGCCATTCACACCCCGATTTTTGAAGCCACTGATCTGTTTGCGCGTGGGGTGGGGGAATCAACGGATATTGTGCATAAAGAAATGTACAGCTTTGAAAAAAGTTCGCGCCGTTTGACGTTGCGTCCTGAAGGGACAGCAGGAGTGGCCCGAGCATTTGTGGAAAATAAATTGAGTCAACACGGTTTACCGCAACGCTTGTATTATTTCGGACCGATGTTTCGTTATGAGCGGCCGCAAGAAGGACGTCAACGGCAGTTTCACCAAATCGGGGCAGAACTCATTGGGCTAGACACCCCTGCGGCCGATGCCGAAAGCATCCTGTTGGCGTGGCAAGTCTTAAACGCCTTAGGCATTGGTGATTTACGTTTAGAACTAAACACGGTGGGGGATCCTGCGGATCGCCCTCGTTTTCGTGAAAGTCTTCAAGCCTTATTAAAGCCTCATTTTCAAGCGCTTTGCCCTGACTGCCAGCGTCGTTTTGAACAAAACCCCATTCGTATGTTAGATTGCAAAGTCCCGACGTGTCGAACGATTTATACCAGTGATGCGGTGGAAGACTTTCTTGAACACTTTACGTGGTCCACCGAAGCAAGTGAGGCGTTTGAAGCGTTATGTCATATTTTAAGCGTCAATGGCGTACCGTTTACGATTAATCGTCGTATGGTCAGAGGCCTAGACTACTACTCTCGCACGGTGTTTGAGTTTGTCACGGAGCGGCTTGGCGCCCAAGGCACCGTGTGCGGAGGCGGTCGTTACAACGGGCTGATTGAAGCCCTCGGCGGGCCAGCCACCCCCGCCATTGGCTGGGCCATGGGGGTGGAACGTTTGTTTAAGTTAATGACTCAGCCAGAGGCCCCTGCCTTAGATGCCTACATCGTGACCGATTGCCATGCGGAAGCCTTTGGCTTTGCGGAACATTTACGCCAACAAGGGTTGCGGGTGGAAGTGGATTTGAGTAGCCGTCCTTTTGGCAAGCAATTGCAAGTCGCCAGTAAACGTTCGGCGCGTCATGTTTACACGATTGGTCGACAAGAAGTGGAAAGTGGTCTCATTCCCGTTAAAAACTTTGAAACAGGGGCGTCTTCCCACTTAAGCTTTGACTTTCACGCGACCTTAACCCCCAGAAAGTAGGGCGATCGTGATGCGACGGACACCTGCCTTTTTACTTGCTCTAGCGCTCATGTTCTCTAACGTGGGCAACCTTCAGGCAGAAAAAGCACCGTTAAAAACGCCTAAAAAACAACTCCTTCAAGCCGAAGCCCCTGAACCCAGCCCCCCCGAAGAAAAAGAAATGACGCGTCTTGAAGTGGCGCAAACCCTATTGACGCATTTTCAAATCCCCCCGTCTTGGACGTTGAGCGATCTTTCCCCTTTTAGAGACGTTCCCACCTTTGACCCCAATTACCCGTTGCTTGAAACGGCGTGGCAGTTTCATGTGTTGACGCCTAAGCCTTCTTGGCGACTGTTGCCCCATACCCCCATGAGCCAACTCGACGTGTGGGTGGCGTTGAAGGGCTTGCTTCTGACTCAAGAATCCCTGAAAGATGAGTACAACATTGCCTTACTTTCTGAAGATAAAAGTTTTGAAGCCCTCCCAGAATCTGTACAAAGAGATTTGGCAGTGTTATACGAACATTATGTGTTTGATGTGTTGAGAGATCTTCCCCTTACGCCCAACATTCCCGTCACCGATCGTTGGTTGAATGAACGCTTGGCGTTCTTGCCCCAAGCGCAAGAAATGCTCACGATGGATACCAAACGAGGCTTTACAGGCGTGGTATGGCGATTGATTCCAAGCTTGGGGGCGGGTTTCAACCTGGTTATTTCCCCTCAAGAAGCCATTTTAGGGCCTCGTTTGCGTTTGGGGCAAACCTTGTTTTTTCGCTTAAATGTGCCGTTGTACCCCACCAATAAGGATGTTATTGTGGAAGATTCCAGTTTGGCAGGGACCATTACGAAACTTGAAAAAGACGAGAAGCGCCCTGAACTTAGCTGGGTCACAGTGACGCTTAACACCGTGCGAAATGGTCATTCCAATGTGGTGTGGCGATTAAAGGCGGATTTGCATTTTCCGATTTTAACGGTGCACGAACAGCCGTTGTCTAGTTTAGGGAGCTTGGCGAATTTGAAGATGCCTGAAGCAACGCAAGTGCAAAACTATATTTTACCCACGCAACAGTTCACCACAAACACCACCGCGGTTGAAAGCCCTTAGTGTGACGCGGGCCGTTCTTTTAATGCGGCGATTTTTTATTTCTGACGTATAATTCAAGTAATGTCCCTTCCACATCTATATAAAAGAGATTAGTACCATGTTAGATGCTTTAGCACGTTTTTTTTCCGTTGAAACCCCCACGCCTCCCGTATCCAAGTTCCCCATGCCTAACGAGCAATTCGTTAAGCCTTATAAAGATCTCCGAGCGTTCATCCAACTGCTCAAAGACGCGGACGAACTCATTGAAATCGACACCCCTGTCTCTGCCCATCTTGAAATTGCGGAAATCACCGACCGAGTCTCCAAATCTCAAGGAACGGCTAATAAAGCCCTGCTTTTTACGAATGTTGAAGGCTACGACATGCCTGTCTTGATCAATGCGGTGGGTTCTTATGAACGTACGCTTATGGCATTAGGCGGGCGTTCGTTTGAAGAACTACAAGCCCGTATTGCCAAATATGCCAAGCCCGATTTCGCTGCCCTTTCATCAAGTTCGATGTGGGACAAGATCGCTATGCTCCCTGAATACACAGAATTACGGCACGTCTTTCCTCGTCAATTCAAGGGAACGGTGGCCCCTTGTCAAGAAGTCGTCATTACTGAGCCGACCCAAGCCATGCTCGATAAAATCCCTGTGTTGACCTGCTGGCCTGAAGACGGTGGCCCGTTTATCACCCTGCCTGCGGTCTTTACGAAAGACAGCATCACAGGCGATCGTAACGTGGGCATGTACCGTCTACAAAAGTATGACAATGCCACCACTGGCATGCACTGGCACAAGCATCACGACGGTAACGATATTTACGAAAACTCGAAAAAATCGGGGAAAGATAGGCTTGAAGTCGCCGTCGTACTAGGGGCGCACCCTGCGGTGATTTATAGTGCAACGGCTCCTTTACCCAAGGGTTTAAATGAACTGCTTTTGGCGGGGTTTCTTAAAAATGCCCCAGTGGAAACCGTCAAATGTAAGACGGTGGATTTAGACGTGCCTGCTCATGCGGAAATTGTGCTAGAAGGCTATGTGCTTTATGACGAACTTCGCTGGGAAGGCCCGTTTGGGGATCACACAGGCTATTATTCGCTGGCGGATGATTTCCCCGTCTTTCACCTCACCGCGATGACGCATCGTAAGGATCCGATTTACATGACCACGATTGTGGGCAAGCCTCCGCAAGAAGATTGTTACTTAGGCAAAGCCACTGAGCAACTCTTTTTGCCCTTGTTGAAGATTTTTATTCCTGAAATTGTGGATATGAACCTGCCTTGGGAAGGCGTTTTTCACAACTGTGTGCTAGTCAGTATTAAAAAGCGTTACCCAGGGCATGCGCGTAAGGTCATGAGTGCCATGTGGGGCTTTGGGCAATTGATGTTTAGCAAGTACGTCGTAATTGTGGACGAGCATGTGAATGTGCAGGAGCTTAGCACGGTGGCGTGGCATGTCTTTAATAATACGGATCCCAAGCGAGACATGATGTTTGCCGAAGGGCCGATGGATATTTTGGATCACGCCACGCCGATTTGGGCCTATGGCAGTAAAGTGGGCATTGACGCGACCAAGAAATGGGAAAGCGAAGGCTTTACGCGTCAATGGCCCAATGAAATTGAAATGAGTCCAGAGATCAAGGCGCAAGTGGATGTCAAATGGTCTTCGCTCTTTAAATAAGGACTTTCGCAGAGCTTTCTATAAAAATAAAAAGAGCGATAGACTTAACGTCAATATCGCTCATACCTATGTATTCCCCCTGTAAAAAAGTGGTTTCAACGAAAAGGAGAGGGAATAGCTAGGGTGTTTTATACCATTTAAACGAATGAATATAGCGTATAGGTGGATTCTAGGAGCCTAGACTCGCAGATGGGCGAAGTGTACATAAACGTACATAAGCACATCGAGAACCTGAGCGACAACGAAGACGCCAGACGATATTTAATCGTTTAATTGGTATTATGTGGTTGTGTTTGGTCGGTTTGATTGGTCGGTGGGTTTACCGTGGGGTAAGGGGCTTGATTGTTTCTTGCACCTTACATAAGCATTAAGTATTTCTTAAGAATTATGATGCGCTTTGTAACAAAACGGTGACAATCGATCCCTTTTTTAAAAACGGCACGCATCGCCCTGCTTGCTCCCTCGCTGAGCAAAACAAGCGTCAATGGCGGACATCACCTCCTGACGTTGGCTGGCCATCCACGCAGGGGCCACCACATGCTTAAAGTGGCCGTTGCCCGCCACCCGATGAATCACACATTCAGGGTGCAAACGCTCAATAAAATCCACACAGGTGTTGACGTACGAGTCAAAATCCATGCTCTGCCAGCGTCCGTTGCGGTAATCTTCGGCAATGGGGGTATGATTCATGGCCACCAGCAAGTGAATTTTAACGCCCGCCACCTTGAGTTCAGCCAGTTTGTCTGCGGTTTGCATCATGTCCGCATGGGTTTCACCGGGCATGCCTAAAATGACGTGAATACAATGATCCAGCCCCCGTGCTTGAGTCCATTCATAGGCTTGCAAAAAATCCGCGAAACGTTCGCATCGGTTCACCAGCGCGAGCGAACGGTCATGAATGCTTTGCAAGCCATATTCCACACTTACATAGGGCACGCGAACTTTGTAGCTGGCAATCAAGTCAAGTATTTCAGGGCTCACACAATCCGGACGCGTTGAAATCGCGAGGCCCACCACGTCATCATCCACCGTTAGGGCTTCGTCATAAAGCCGTTTCAAGCGTTCAACGGGGGCATAGGTATTGGTGTTGGCTTGAAAGTAGGCAATGAACTTTTCGGCCTTAAAACGTTTACGACGATGCGCCATGTTCTTCAACATTTGTTGGGCAATAGGTGTTTTTAAGTCATTGGTGCGTGAAGAAGAGCCGGTTTCGTCGCAGAAGGTACAGCCCCCAAAACCTTTGGTGCCGTCGATGTTGGGGCAGGTGAACCCTGCGTCAATGGAAACTTTATAGACTCGGCAACCGAAGGTGTCTTGCAAAAATTGATTGTAGGTGCGGTAAGGTTTTGTTCCAGCCAAGGCGTGTGCTTCCAAAATAAACGGATGCCCAGAAGAAGAAGGAAAAGATGAGGCGGATGAGTTAGACATCGGTTCGACCGCCTTGGCAAGATTTTTTGAGTCCTTTGGCATAGGGAGCTTCCCACAGGGGAATGTTTGGGGCATAGTGGGCCAGTTGTTGCACCACGCTTTGAACAGCAAGGGATTGTTTGAGCGCTTCAGGCAAAGGAACAGCCCCTTCAGAAAGGACGAGGGTTTCTACCGCAATGCCTTGCTGTTTAAGCAGTTCAAGCGACATGAACGTATGATTTAGAGTACCAAGGGTATAGCGACTCACCAAGACGGTTGAAAGGCCCAACGCTTCAATCAGGTCTAGCATCAGGGTATGGGGGGTTAATGGGCACATCACGCCTCCCGCCCCTTCCACCAGTACCACGTCATAGGTGGATTTTAAGTCGTGAAAACGTGCCACGATCGCCTCAATCGAAATAATCCCCTCTACATCGCAAACGCTTGGGGCCGCTGGGGGCGTAAATTGATAGGTGGTTTCCACATGTAGGTTTGAATGAAACTGTAAATGCTTCAAACAGGCATAGGCATCGCCTTCTTCAAAAGTAGTCACGCCCGTTTGAACAGGTTTGTAAATGGCCACGCGTTTGCCTTGTTCAAGGGCCAATTGCGCGATTTGGGCGGTGACGTAGGTTTTACCCACATCGGTGTCCGTCCCTGTAATAAATAGACCATCAATAAATAGACCATCAAGGTTTTGCATCGGGGGGAAGCATCCTTTTTTACCGTCCTTTCCCTATGAGAAAGGGACAAGGCACATGGACTTTTTGTAAAGTCCACCACGACCAAAGTCTAGCATAAACGGAGGAGCCTTTAAAGCATTTTTGTAACCGCTTCTACACCTTTATGTTATACTACTAGCGAACACTCTATAAAGCCCCATTGCTTACGCCTCAAGCAGAATAAGGAAGTCCTATGCACGCCACAGAATCCCCGAAGCCTACAAAAACACTGAAGCTGATTTTGGTGGAAGATCATCAAATGACGCGTATTGGCCTGCGTTTAATGCTAGAACAAGACCCCCGTTACACGGTTGTTGGTGAAGCTGAAACAGGAAAAGAAGCGTTAAGCGTAGTGGAAAAACGCCAAGGCGATTGTGAGTTGATTCTAATGGATATTGGCTTGCCTGACATGGACGGCATTGAAGCCACTCAACGCATCAAAGCTCGTTTCCCTTCCATCCCTGTGATGATGCTCACTTCTAAGGACGACGCCAACGATGTGTTTGCCGCCCTAGGGGCTGGGGCCGATGCCTATTGCCTAAAAGGCGCGAGTTTTGAAACCCTTAAAACCGCTATTGACACGGTCGCCGAAGGGGCCAGTTGGTTGGATCCCGGTATTGCGCGTTTGGTGTTGGGACGTTTTCAAGGCAATTCGCTGCCTGTTGGCCAAGGTGCTGGAGAAAAATCAACGGCGCAACGTCATCATACCCTTGTGGGCGTACCAGTGCCTCATTCCCCGAATCAAACCATGGACTGCCCCTTGACGCCCCGTGAAATGGAAGTATTGAAATTGATTGTTGAAGGCTTTTCAAACGCGGACATTGCCGAAAAGTGCGTCATTACCAAAGCCACCGCCAAAGCCCATGTGCATAGTATTTTACAAAAACTGTGTGTGGATGACCGCACCCAAGCAGCCGTCTTTGCCATGCGTCAAGGCATTGTTCGCATGGAAGATATTAACCCCATTTTTTAATCGGGCAAGCGTTAACGCCTTTTACGGCATGACCTTTATCGTGTGAGGCATTGATTCAAGATGTTTTACCCAAAACGCACGACTTTTTTCAAGCTGTTGCGGGCTTAGCAGTTGCTGAGCATGGACGTAATAATCCATTCGTGCTTTGAGCAACGTGTTTTTTTGAGCCGTGTAAGCGTCAATTAAGCCATTCATCGTTTCTTGATTAAAGCTAGGGCATCCCAAGTATTCGAGCAAGGTTCGTTTACTGGCACGACTTTTTTCTTCTAAGGGGGTGACTTCTTTGGCGTATTGGGTTTTAAGGGCTTCAAAGGCTGTGCGTTGTTCAGGCGTTAGCCCAAGCGAATCGACCCAATCTAAAGCCAAGCGATCCATACCAAAGCCCACGGTGCAATACGACTTTTTAGGCGAAGCAGCGCTGTTTAAATTCCACGGGCAGCTAAAGCGTTTGGTGCTTTTTTTAGGGGCGGTACAACAAGGTTCAGCAAATGCAGAAGCATTCCCGCCCAAGCCACTTAAAATCAAAAGGCCTACTAGTACCGTTACGATGCTTCGTTTCATGCGGAATCCTCCTTTTTTTCGACTTCTAAAGTCCCCGACTTCTAAGGGGCTGTAGGCTGTGCGTACACCTTTAAAATCGACTGAATCAATGAAGACGTGGAACGTCCTTCCACCAAGTCAATAAACGCAATTTCTGTTCCCAGTGCCGTAAGCGTAGGCGCTTCAGGCAGGGTTTCAAGCGTGTAATCGGCGCCTTTGGTGTGAACATCTGGCGCGATGGCACTTAATACATCCACAGGGCTGGTCGCGTCAAAAATGGTGACATAATCCACGCACCGCAACGCGCTTAAAAGTTCGGCACGTTCGGCTTGGGGCACAATAGGGCGTCCATCATCCTTAAAGGTTTTGACGGAAGCATCACTATTGAGGGCAACCACCAACAAATCACCCAAGGCTTTACTGGCTTGTAAGTACCGTAAATGCCCCACGTGAAACAAGTCAAAGCAGCCATTAGTCGTCACAACGCTATGGCCTGCTTTTCGCAAAGGCGCCAAGGTTTCAAGCAATTCTTCAAGGGCCAACACGCGTGAAGTCGTCATGGGGATCATTTTTCCTACGTACTACAAGTTCTTTCTTTAGAAAGAGTTAGGGTTGAGAAGACGCAACGGGAGGGGCTTGTCCTTCAGGAGAACCTTGCATTTGACTTTGCATTTCTTCAGGTGAAGAAGGCTTATAATCGTCCGAAATAACAAGCTTATTCTGCTTTTTCAACAGTTCAATTTGTGCATCTAACCACGTTCCAATGGCTTGTTGGCGTCGTTGACCTTCAAGCAGGGTAATAATTTCAGGGGTGGCTTGGCTCAGGTTTTTCTTCTGCGCGGGTTTGACTTCGCCCACTTTAACAATATGAAATCCATACGCCGATTTCACCAGTTTAGGGTACAATTCACCCGACTTGCCTTTTTCCAGCGCCTTCCAATACCCTGGGTCACTCGTGCGTTGTTGCATAAAGCCGACTTCGCCTTTTTTAACTTGGGTCATGGTGTCTTCACTATTGCGTTCGGCCAAAGCACCAAATTTAGCAGGGGCTTTTTTAATTTCAGCCAGCAAGTCTTCGGCCTTCTTTTTCTTGGCATCAATTTCCGCCTGCACTTGTTTTTCAAGTTCTTGAGGTGTAATGGATTTGTTTTTGGCTTGAAGGTCGGCTCTAATTTTGGCGGGAATGGCTTTGATCAAAATATGCGCAGACGAAATTTGCAACGGCAAATCAAACTCAATTTCATGCGACTTGTAAAACGAAGCCACTTCAGAAGATGCAATCGCGCCTTTGACAAGACCTAATTTGTCCACCAACTTTTCCAACTGCTTCATTTGCTTAAGCTGGTAATTGAAGTCTTCTTCACTCATGTTGTTTTGCTTAAAAATGGCTTGAAGAGCAGACACTCCACCAACTTGCTTAATAATTTCTTGACGCTTGGCTTCAAGTTCTTGGGGAAGCACTTGAATGTTATTCTTTTTAACCGCTTGATCGATCACACTAAGGGCAATAAGCTGTTGAAGGGCTTGCTGCTTGATGATTTCTTTAAAAATACTGTTGTTCGCCATTTGGGGACTGTCCCCCACGCCCATTTGTTTGGCGGTTTGTTCGCAGGCTTTGTCGTACTCATTTTTGGTGATGACCGTTCCGTTAATCGTCATAACGGTGGCCCCGCCTTGTGACGTATTCAACAAGCCTGTGGGTTGACCGCAACCACTTAAACTTAAGGACGCCACTAACATCAAACTCAAGCAACCCGCCACCCAGGCACGAGGCATTTTTACGAAAACAGACATAGCATTTCCTTTTTTATTCGCCTTGCTTTTTGAAACAAGCCATACAACCAATACATCAATACACCCTATTATACTAAAATACGCTAAAATAGGCAAAGACGTCTTTACCCGTTCGATTCAAAAACCCCCAAACATAGGATGTTCCCATGCCTTCACACCCCCCAAATTTACCTAAAACAGGGCTAGAAAAACAGGTGCCCTTGTGGCTAAAACCCTTGTGGCAGGGGCGTTTAGAATTTTTAGGCTACTTAGACGTTCAGCGCCAGCTTTCACGCCACACCCTAAGGGCTTATGAACGCGACAGCCTAGAGTTTATGGACTGGATCATCAAAAACCTCACGATGCCTTCGCCCAACAAGGCCACCTTACGAGATTTGCCCGCTCAGTACCTCGGGCATTTGGCACGGCAACCCTTGTCTCGTGCGACGCTGGCTCGAAAAAGTTCAAGCCTGCGTAGTTTGCTTAAATACGTAATGAAAGAAGAGTTTTTCCCCCTTTCTACCTTTAACTTGCGGTTTCATCAGCCTCGTTTACCGCAAAATTTGCCTCATTTTTTGAGCAAAGAACGCATTGACGCGTTGATTGAGCTGGCCCCTGCGCTTGAAAAAACCCCCTACGCCGGCTTGCGTAACCAGTTAATTGTAAAACTGCTCTTTAGCAGTGGCATTCGAGTCAGTGAACTGGTGGGGGTGGATCTTTATGCTTTGAACCGTGAAGAAGGCGAACTCAAAGTGTTGGGCAAAGGCAACCGCGAACGCATCGCCTTTTGCAGTGCGGATTTTTTAGCGTCTTTAGAAGAATGGTTGCCGTTGCGTGAAGCGTTGCTTCAGCAGCGACCTTCAACAGCCAAGGCGTCTAATGCGTTGTTTTTAAACACACGAGGGCAACGCCTAAGCGAACGTTCGGTGCATCGATTGTTGGCGAACTTGGGGCAGGCGGGGGGGCTTGAAGCGCCGTTGCATCCGCATGTGTTTCGGCATAGTTTTGCCACGCATTTATTGAATAACGGCGTGGAATTGCGCTTGGTGCAAGAACTGTTGGGGCATGTGTCGATTCGTTCTACGCAGATCTACACGCACCTCAACACCGACCGCTTGCGCCAAGCTTACTTACAGGCCCACCCGCGGGCAAAGCAGGTTTGAGCAACTTTTGCCCAATCGGAGGTCCTGCTTGTGTGTCTATACCGAGGGTTTGCCAGATGGCTTGTGGAACATCCTGAGCAAACTTGTCATATAACGCCTTAACATCAACAATAATACGTTGATCAGGGTCTCTAGGGAAGTCATAAATAACTTCTTTGCCGTTTTCCATTTCCCTCACAAATACACAAGCATTATCACCAAAAAAACGAAAGTGAAATTTATTCTGGAACAAGGGCTGTGTAGCCATAAAAATGAAGGCGTCCAATAGCGCTTTATGTTTTTCAAGGTGTGCAGTTTCTGAGATTTTTCCATGTATTAGTTGGCGGACTCTTGTCAGTTCTCGATGATCCATAAGCTTGCTATTATTAAAAAACACATGGCCGGTTCGCAGGGTGCTGGGTGTAACGCGGGGCCCTTCGGGGAGGGAGTAAGCATTCATCGGGGCAAGTTTCATCATCTTAAAAACTCCTTTTTAACAGTATAATACATCAAACGACTCCATAAAACGCTCAAGTGCCGTGAGTCTACACGCTTAAAACAGCCTAAAACTTAAAACGTGCTAAGGCGTTACAAAAATTCATAAAGCCACACGCCACGCGTTCTTTTTCTGTTATAATAGACGAAACAAAACTCAAAAAAAGGACACGGTCTTGGCAACGACTTCATTATGATGAACGCCCGCGACTTGCCCACGCTAGATTTAAGCGCCCTACAAACCTTAGCCAAACGCGTGTGTAACCGACATTTTGGCATCGAGGCAGATGGCCTGATTGTTGCTACCCCTGCAATGAAGAGGGCGTGCTTTGATTTTCAGAAACTTCCGCCAACAATGGGGGTTGCATGACGTAGAGCAGGCGATCTAGGTAATGAAAGCGCTTTTGAAGGGCTTGTACACTTAACATCACGCTTTGTTCACTGCGTAACACAACTTCTACAGGAAAAAAGGCTTGCCCTGAAAAACAGGCCGTCCATTCGTTTAAATGGTTGCCCATGGCAATAATGTTTACCCCTGCGTTTAAACTGGCTTGAATCAAGGGGAGGTAGGCCTCATTAAAAAGGGGCAAAATTATGAGCGTATTGAGTGTTCGCATGGGGGGAATCCCTATTTAGTTGGGGCAGAAAATGTACCTGTGTCTTACTTAAGTTCAGTGGTATACAAGGTTTTTTGGGTATTGCTCCCTTTTAAGAGATAAATACCCAATAGTTCTGTTTCTAACGTGTTCTTTAAAGCAACGGGCTTACCGTTGACAAACTTAAAGCCCATGGGCTTTGTGTTTTTATTCCACAGCTGTAAGAAGCTTTCGGTACAAAGCACTTCACCTTGCGAACATAAGTGACAAAGTAGCAGGCCATCTTTCCATAAGTGATTAATTTTCGTTGAATCATCTAAATCTAGAATGGGGACACAATCTAAAGCAAACGCATATTGATTTTTAGGCACTTCTGATTTTTCTAAGGCGGTTAAAATAAACTGTGTATATGCGACTGCTTCTTCAAGCGTCTGAAAGGCAATCAAAAAGTACCCTCCTTCTGTAGAAAGGCAACGTGCATTAAACTGCGTGAAGCGTTTGATTTGTAAGTTTAGGGGGGTTAAGGCCGTTTCTTCAGGGATTCGTAAGGCCAAAATAGCTTCACGTCGTTTGGTTTTGTCAATAGGGGGTGGGCCTTTTCTAACTTTTACAGCGGCTTTAGCATCTTTTTCAATGTGGGTATTTCTTTCAACGTAGGTTTGCATTTTATATTTTAATGGTTGTAATGAAGACGACAAAAAAAACTCTATTATACTGATAACAAATAAATTAATGGCGTTTGGTGGCAAAAAAAAATTTAACGGCAAGGCTCCCCAATAAATCAGGTTGGCTTCTGTGGTGGCATCAAACACGTGAAAAAGTAACCCTACCCAAAGTAAAAAACTCACCACCCCCAATAAACACAAGTATTGAATACTTGCGTGAAGAATGGGAAGAGAACGTTTGACCGTCATGTAAAAACCGTACATAGGCAAAGCGTGTCCTGCAAATAATGGGAAGAACGGGCATGTATCTCTTTCGACCCGTTGAGCTGAAGCTTAATGGTGTTCTGACTTTTGTTGCAAATTGTTACAACGACGCCAGCCAGCTTAAAAATGCAGGTTCATTCATCACAGGCACGCCTAAGTCGTGGGCTTTACTTAACTTGCTTCCGCCCCCTTCCCCCGCAATTAAGGCGGTGGTTTTGGCTGAAAGACTTCCACTTACCTTGGCACCCAAGGCTTCAAGCTGAGCTTTGGCGTCTTCACGATTCCACCCACTTTGAGTGAGTGTGCCTGTTAAAACGTACGTTTTACCTGCTAAAGGCAACGCCGTTGCAGGCGATTGATTGAGCACGAACCTATAGCGTTCTAGGATTTCAGCGATCACGGGGCGAAGGGAAGCTTCTGCCAAGGCACTCAGCACATAAGCCTGGTGGGCTTCTTTTTTGAGATGTTCCACAAGAAGGGTCTGCACCCAAAGGCTTTGTTCTTCAAACAAACGAAACCCCAACGCTTGGGCGAGAGCTTCAAGCGAACTGGCCCCCAAGCTTTCCCACCCATAATAAGCCTTTAAAGCCAGAAGTAAGTGAGTCGTTAATTTGACTTCAGAAAGGCCTCCTCGTTTCCAAGGCTGTTCAGGCCTAACGGCGTCCTGCGTTAAGTCAATCAGTTTGGCCAGTTCTGCTTGCATGGCAGGCGCCTCTAACGCCGTGACGATCTTCTTCGCCCCTTCTACCGTGACGCCTTCAAAAATAGCGAGTTCCAACCAGTGTAAGTCCTTGAGATGAGACAAGCTCCCGATGTAGCCTTCAAGCGTTTTGGCCAGTTCTATCCCCACATTCGGCAGCCCCAAGCCATGAAGGTATCGCCACAAGGGCTGTTTTAGACTGGCTTGAAGTCCATTAAATAGTTTATTGGTGGATTTGGCTTGAAAGCCGTCGAGGGCATTGACCGCTTCAAACTTTAAATGGTAGAGATCACTCGGATGCTTGACCGCCAATTTGTCGACGAGTAAGGAAACGGTTTCTTCGCCCAAGCCGTCGACATCCAAACATCTTTTCGACGCCCAATGCGTGAGCAAGCCCTTGACTTGGGCGGGGCATCCCATGCGGTTGGGGCAAAATAACCCTGTTTTATGTTCAGATTCTTCCAAAGGGCTTTGACAATCTGGGCAATGGATGGGAATGTGCGTAGGGTGTTGACGCGCCTTGCCTTCCACAAAGACCCCTTCCACTTTAGGAATAATTTCGCCCGCCTTAAAAATACGGACGCCGTCTCCGACTCTTAAATCGGTCGTTTCCATTGCTTCTGTTGGGGTTGCGTCCAACACGGGTAAACGTTGAAGCTGTTGCGTGTTGTAGAGGCTTGCCCGTTGCACTAGGGTGCCCGCCAGTAAGACGGGTTCCATAATCGCCACTGGGGTAATAGCGCCTGTTCGTCCTACACTGTATTCAATGGCAAGCACGGTGGTTTCGGCGACATCTGGAGTGAACTTATACGCCACCGCCCCACGAGGCGATTTTGCCGTATAGCCCAAGGCGTCAAACACCGCTAAATCGTTGACTTTCACCACGGCGCCATCTGTGGCGACTTCAAACTCAGCCCGTTGGGCATCCAACCGTTGAATTGCACGCCAGACGTCTTTCATGCTGTGGCACAACTGACGATGAGGATTCAACTTAAAGCCCAAGACGTTTTGCATCCACGTTTGCATGTGCCACAAGGTTTGAGGGGCGCTTAGAAAGGTGTCATCTAACACGGTAGCACTAAAGAAGTAGGCGTCTAATTTGCGTTCCGCCACCAATTTAGAATCCAATTGCCTAAGCGTTCCAGCGGCCGCGTTACGAGGGTTCTTAAACACGTCCAAGCCTTCGGCGTTTCTTCGGGCATTTAATTCATTGAAGCGACGCATGGGCATTAACACTTCCGCCCGAAGTTCAAGGCGACGAGGAACCTGAACACCCGCTTGACGGGGAATTTTTAAAGGAATGCTTGAAATCGTGCGTATGTTTTGGGTGACGTCTTCACCCGCAAGGCCGTTGCCTCGCGTGGCGGCGCGCACCAGCAAGCCGTCTTCATACAAAAGGGTAATGGCGAGACCATCTAACTTGCCTTCCACCACCAAGCCTTCAGACGCCTCTGCTCCCTTTAGCTTGCGATGCCACTCTTCTAGCTCAGCTTGATTGTACACGTTGTCTAAACTATACAACCTCACTGGATGTTCCACCGTTTCAAAGGCGTCTAAGGGTTCATCCCCCACCCGTTGCGTGGGGCTTTCAGGCAATACACGGTTGGGGTGAACGTGTTCAAAGGCCAGCACTTGTTGATACAAGGCATCATAGACGGCGTCTTCCACTGTGGGATTGTCCAACACATAATACTGGTAGGCCCATTCATTGAGCTGTTTAAGGTGATTTTTATAGGTCGTCCAATCCATTAAGCAGAACCTTTTTTCAACTAAACACGATAGTTCTTTTACCATAACATATAAATAAAAGTCTTCTTGTCATTTTTTGGATTTCGCCCAAGCAAACGCCTTGTTTTTTTTCCTGTTTCCATTAAAGTAGGGACAGTAGTGAATGTGCTGATGTAGCTCAGTCGGTAGAGCAACGCATTCGTAACGCGTAGGTCGCAGGTTCGATTCCTGTCATCAGCATTTTAATCAACCGCATTGGGGGAAGCTTTACATGATCGCTGAAGAAAAAGCTTTAGAGTTTCCCGCACTAAACATGCCTGAACTCCCCGATTTTGAGCCAGAGCCAGACTTACAGGTGCGCCCTACTGTAGCGGAAAAAGCAAGTTCCTCCCTCGACGATGCCCGCCTCTTAGATGACACCGATTACAGCTTTTTTGAACGCATTCCCCCCCATGCCCTAGAAGCAGAGCAAGCCGTTTTAGGCGGTGTGTTGGTTGAACCTGATTCGCTGATTCGCGTGGTGGATGTATTGCGGGAACATCATTTTTACCGCCCCAGCCATCGATTGATTTATAAAACGGTGTGTCACCTCTTTGAAAAAGGGCAACCCGTGGATTTGATTTCCGTGTCTGAGATCTTAAAAAATCAAGATCTCTTAGAACATGTGGGGGGGCGATCTTATCTCAACGATCTCGCCCTTGCTGTGATGACCACCGCCAATTTAACCTACTATGCCACCCTTATTCGAGACAAAGCCTTGCAACGCGCCTTAATCAAAGCAGGGGCCGAAGTCGTGCGTTCCGCCTATGAAAGTGAATCCGCAGAGTTGGCGATTGATGAAGCCCAGCAAGCCGTCTTTGCTGTTGCTCAACATAACATTTCAGACAACCTCACCCCCATTGAAAGCATTCTTCCCACCACCTTTCAACAAATTGAAGAACGCAACAACAATAAAGGGAGCCTAATGGGCGTGGCTTCAGGCTTTTATGATTTAGACAACTACTTGTCGGGCTTTCAAAAAAATGACTTGCTCATTCTCGCCGCGCGTCCTTCGATGGGAAAAACGGCGTTGGTTTTAAACTTGGTTACGCATGTGGCCATGAAAGAAAAAGCGCCTGTTTTATTTTTTAGTTTGGAAATGAGCAAAGAACAGCTCGTACAACGGATGCTTTGTGCCGAAGCGGAAATTGATGCCCAACGCATTCGTACAGGTGACATTAGCGAAACCGATTTTTCAAAACTCGCTTCTGCCATGGGGCGTCTTGGCGATTCCCCCATTTTTATTGACGACACCCCCAGTATGACGGTGATGGATATGCGTGCCAAAGCACGTAAATTGATGATTGAACGCCAAAACGAACCTATTGGCATGATTGTGATTGACTATTTACAGTTGATGCAGGGTCGAGCAGGCAGCACAGGCTTGGAAAATCGTCAAAACGAAATTGCCGCCATTTCTCGAGGGTTAAAGGGCTTGGCGCGTGAATTACGTTGCCCGGTTATTGCCCTTTCGCAGTTGTCTCGTGCGGTGGAAAGTCGAGACGACAAACGCCCGATGCTCAGTGATTTGCGTGAATCCGGTTCTATTGAGCAAGACGCCGATGTGGTTATGTTCATTTATCGGGATGAATACTACAATAAAGAAACCGACAAACCCGGCATTGCGGAAATTATTATTGCCAAGCAACGTAATGGCCCGACAGGTACGGTTTCGCTGATTTTCCGCAATAACATTACACGTTTTATGAACCCGCTGGATTCGCAAGTGCAGGTGTTTTAGGTTTTAATTTATACTTTAGTACTTGTTAAGGAAAGAAATTTCTGCTTTTATGGCGTCTAAGATCTTTATGTTTAAAGCATGCTTTTCTATGTTGCCTTGCTCATCTTCTAAAAGCAAATAGACCTCATTTTTTCCTTCAAAGCAATCAAAAGGGTATTCAAAATAACCAAAGTAGCTACGGTCTGTCATAAGTGTATTAACCACGGTTTGATCATTACGCCCAAAAATATAAGGTTTACACTGACTATTGCCCGAAGCATCCACAAGCGAAAAGCTTTTAAAGTCTCCTTCAAACTGAGTGCTTAAAACCGCTGGTACTCCACTTAAAGCACTTAAAGCTACATTGACTTTTGCACTAGCTGTGAGTACTTGCTTGGGATTGATGCTTACTGTCACATACTTGCGATAAGAGTTATCGTAAACCTTATTTTTATCTGTAGTAAATAACTCATTTGAATCTATCGATTTACCCGCTTTTGCGTATCGGGCTTGTTGTTGCTTCAATAGAAGGGATTCTGCGAATAGAAACTCTTTATAAGCATCAACAGGCGTTGTCAAAGTAACGATAAACTTGTCAAAGTTGATAGTTCTTTTTTTTGGAAGAAGCGAACTCCCAATTTGAAAATAGTTTGGGTTTTCTTTTGAAATAGCTTCAATCGGCAATCTTTCTAAAGGGTAAGCAGGCAATTTAATCAGATCTGTTTTTATATTAGCAACGGAACGACTAATCGATCTATAAAAATCGTCAATTTTACTTGACTTTACAGAACCAGCAATAGTTTGACCTCTGTCAGAAAGTCCAATGGTGTTTATACCGATTACTTTCCCTTCAAAATTAAGAAGAGGTCCTCCTGAGTTCCCCCCGTTAAGTGCCGCGTCATGAAAGAGCATAAACTCATTTTGGTTAGAAATAATGCCTCGTGTTAGCGTTTTTTCAAGCGTTTTCCAATCGACAGGGCTTCCTAGTGCAATGACTTCTTCTCCTCTAGATGCCAAATCAGCAGGATTTTCAGGATTAAATAAAACCAAAGGTTTAATAGTACTTACAACCGCAGGAGGCACTTTCAAGGCGGCAATATCTAATTTAGAATTACTCCCCACAAGTTGTGCGATGTAATTTTCATCGTTAATCCTCACAATTACTTTTGAGTTCATATTCGGGTAAACCACATGATGATTGGTTAAAATAATACCTTCTTTAGAAATTAAAAAACCTGATCCATGACCTCTTCCGTTAATAACGGTTACAATGGCATTTTGACTCTCATTAAAAACCTTATAGGCAGGACTAATAGCGCGTTCTGCTTGTACAGGAACAACTAAAACAAAAAAGCTTAATAAAGCAATACTGATTCTACTAAGTGCATTTTTCATACTGTTTTAGTCCTTTTAATGAAATGTCATAAACTATCAACTCTGAACATTCTACCATAAAAAATAACGAAGCATCTGTACAATTTATGCTATAATGTGAGAAATAGAAGGAACACGCGTTGTGATGAAAACACACCTGATTGAAGAAACCATGCCCTATAACGGCGAAGCCCTGTCTCCCCACTGGATTTATAAAAATGTGGGCATTTTAGGCAATGCCGTCGTGTCTTTTCGAGGCGCCTGCGATGTAAGCCTTGAACGCATGGTGGACTTAGAAGACGTGCTCAATTCAGACAACATCTACTCTCAAGACATGCAACACTTTATTGTCGAATTGTTTGACGCGTCTTTAAAAGAAGGCGTGTTATTGCAACGGCTGTTTTCTTCCATTATTCAACATCGCTTGAACGATGTACTCGAAGGTCATGTCATTGAACGCCGAGGGGATGACCTCTTCTTTCAACAAACCAAAAAGCTTTCCGTGTCCATCTGCACGAAGTCTGTTACCTCCGTTTTAATTCATGTGGGCTTGAATGTGGATTCCGCCAACGCCCCTGTAGAAGCGGCGGGCTTGGCGTCTGACTTGGGCTTGGGATCTTCTCAGATTCAGCAGTTTGCGTCTCATGCCATGCGTTCTTTAAGCGATGAATGGAAGGATATTCATCAAGCCTGTTGTAAGGTGCGTGCGGTCTGATTTCTAGCTCCGTTTAGAGCTGGTGCTTGGGGGTCTTTGTCCCGCCAAAGACTCCCCAAACCCCCAAAGCGGCTTAAGGGGCGGCGGGGGGAGGGACGTGTTACGTCCTCCCTCCCCCCAGTATGCCCCCCTTAAGAATCCCCCATCCCCCCCTCCCTCCCGTTTCGAACCCTGTTTATTTCATTAAAGAGTTTGTGAAAATTAAGGTTAGACTCATGCTTGAAAAAAATAGTAAAAACAGCAATAATAATAATATCGTAGTCGCGACACCTCTCACTGAAGTGCCAATAGGCGACTCTTTTCTTTGCTGGCACACCCATTGGGATCGTGCGTGGTATGTGTCTTTTGAAACGTACCAGCACCGGCTCTTGGCTGTGCTAGAACGAATCGTCACTTACCTTGAAGATGGACGCCTTGAGAAATTCAGTCTTGACGGGCAAACGGCTCTGTTACATGACGCTCAAGCCCTTCTGCCTGATTTGGTGGAACGCCTAAAACCGCACATTCAAAGCGGAAGGCTCCATGTCGGCCCGTGGTTCACGATGCCAGACACTCAACTGGTGGGGCTTGAATCGCTTTTGCGTAATTTGCAACACGGGCAACGTGACGCTCGTGCACTGGGCTGTACCCATTTCACCGCCTATTTGCCTGACACCTTTGGGCAACCTGAAAGCATTCCCATGCTTTTTAATAAGCGAGGCATTACGCATGCCATGATGTGGCGAGGGCGGGCTTTGCCTCCTAAGGCATCTCCCCTGTTTAATTGGGTTTCTCCTAATGGGGAAGGGCTTATAACCTACCAGTTGCCTGAAGGGTATTTTCAAATGCCCTTGCAGGATGTAGAGCTCCCCACGCTTGATGCTAAAACTCAAGCCCTAGACGCGCTTGAAGCGCGTTTGGTTCAATGGGGTGTGCCTGTTTTTCTTCCCTTGGGGGGGGATCACCTTGCCCCGCCTGATGCGGAAACGTTAGATGCCTGCCAGCCTGTTTTAGACGGCTATTGCGTGGCGCACCCCCATGAGTTTATGGAACAGGTGGCGGGTCAAGTAAGCAAACAGGCTTTAGAAACACGTGTGGGCGAACTGCGTGATTTTGGCGAAAATGCTCCGCCGTTATTGAGTGGCACGTTGTTGTCTCGCGTCTGGTTAAAGCAGCTCAATGCCCAATGCGAATGGTGGCTCACCCAAGTGTGGGAACCGCTGCGGGCCAGGCATCAGGAATATCTTCAGACGACGCAGCAAAAAGCCCGTAGCGCATGGCAATGGCAATGGCAATGGCAAGCGGAAGGCCAAGCCTTGGCCCAAGCGTGGCGGTTGCTTTTGTTGAATCACCCGCATGACGACATTTGCGGGTGCAGTATAGACAGCGTCCACCTTCACAATGAAGCCCGTTTTCAAAGCGTGCTAGATTTAGCACTCACGTGGAGCCAATGGCATCGGCGTGAACTTGAAACGTTGCTGGGGTACAAGATACTTTTACCCGTTGAAGTGCCTCGCCAGCCTGAAAGTGTCTTGTCTTTTGAATCAAAAGAAAGGCCATCTCCCGAACAAGGTATTGGCCAAGCGTTTGAAGAAAGCCGCTTAATCAACGACTGGCAAGGCTCCATTACAGAAGTGCCGTTGTCACATCGTGTGGAAACGGTGTATTCGTATGTTCAAGCGTCCAACGCTCAACCCCTTGATTCCCAAACGAAACAGAACGCCGTTCAACAGATGGAAGACTTTATCAAGAGTCTTTCCCTTGAATCTTTGGAAGATAAAGGCGACAGCTACAACGCTTCACCCAAGCGGGGTTCTCTTGAAGTACACCGACTAGATTTTTGGGTGGATCAGGAGGCCCTAACCGCCACCGCCTCTCTAAGGCTTCAGCAGGACGAGATCACCGTCAAGGCGTCTTACAAGGGCCATGAGGTGATGGAACTTGAAATCCAACAAGACATTCACACCCCCAATCATCAAGTCAATCTGCGACTAGAAGCCCCCAATTTTGCCAGAAGTCACGAAAGAGACTTGCATACAGGTTTTGCCGTCACTCGACTTTCACCCCCTGAACGCAGTGGGCGCTTCCCCACTTTTTCAGTAGACAAACACAGGGGCGAATGGCAACCTGTGGGCGCAAGCTACCAAGGGGGCTTGCGTTGGGGGCTTACCCACCCGCAATCGCTGATTATGGTGGGGCATTATGCGTATGAAGTGGTGGAAGAGGCCTTGATTCTTCCCCTGCATCGCGGTTTTTCGCATTTGTCGAAAGGACGCCTGCCCACGCGTTTTTACCCCGCAGGTCCGCCGTTTTCAACCCCCCACGGCCAAGGCCTTGCTCGCCAAGTGACCCATCGCTTGCGGTGGATGCCTCATCACGTCAATGAAGCCGACCTTGCGTTTCATCGTCACCAATTGATGGTGCAACCCGTTTATCAGTCTCTCCCTCAAACGCCTATGGCTAGTGTTATTGACGCCCTCGTCCAACAAGCGCCTCATCTCCTACGCGTGACGGCTCACCAATGGCTTGAAGAAGAAGGCTGTTTTGCCGTAAGACTCCTGAACACGGGGGATTCTCCCCTGTATTTAGCACTTCCTTCAAACGTGTTATGGTGTCGAAACGCATGGGCAACACACAAAGTGTTTGACGTCTTCTCTAGCGTAACAATTCCGCCAAAAGATTGGGTTTTTCTGGCGTATGTGGTAGAATAGCCTTCAGGTAGTGAGGTTTTAACCATGTTTCCTTTTATTTTAAGTATTCTGTTCCTCTTGAGTGGTTGCATAACGTGGACGGCGCAAGGTGCAGAAAGCGTCCGTATTGCCCCAGTTACAGGGAAGGCACCTGCTGTCACGGTGCCGGTTGTGGACGTCAAAAAAGCCCCCGTGGCTGATGACTTTGAAATTGTGCCAGCCTCACTGCCCAAGGGGTGGCAAACCTGTGGACGTTTGCGCCTTAAAATTGCCTATATCAACGCCCTGCCCATTTGGCAACGCTTCTTTTTGTCTCCCTATCGATCCCTAGAAGCCATGCGCTACAAACGATGCGCCAAGGCCCTTATGCCCTCGACTCAAGCCTTTATGGAAGCCACTTACCCCTTGCCGTATGTGCCGATCGACCCCCAAACGAGCCTCAAGCCCAAGTCTCCCAAACCTTTAAACACAACCCCTTAAAGGAAGTTTACCATGATTTTTTCTGCCCAAACGGCGGTGACCCTCGCCTTTTTTCTTGAAGTGTTGCTTTTAATCGTGTTGGTGTCGTTGGTGTTGAAAGTGAGTCAGTGGGAAGCCGCCTTTCGCTTGCAAAAAGACGCCCGATTGCTTGAACTCAGAACATTCCGCCGTGAAATTAAAGAACTTCGCTATGCGGTGGAAGCCGTGCCGGACTTGTATGCCTTGCCGTTTTTCAAGCAGTGGAAGTGCAACCCCCTGCGCTGGATTTTACCCTATTTCTTAAAATAGAATCACGTGCCGCAATGGCCTAATTTACGACACACGAAATACCCGTTTTTTGCTCAATTTTCAAGGAGTTTACTGGGGTGTGAAGGGCTTAAAGTGCACGATGTTTGGGTGGAGAGTCTTTCTTAAGGCGCTTTTCTTTTGGCGCGTCCTAAAAGCGGTGGCGATTACTGGCTCGTTTTAGGGGAAGCTTTTTGGCCTAAAGATTCTAAAAGATCAGGGAGGAATTTTGCAAGAGTACCTTTGTTTTGATCTTTTTTCAGTAACACTAGCAGTTGATCTTTCTGTTTGATATCTAAAACTTTCGTTATTTTTTCTAGGCTTCTTTCAGGAAAGATAATCTTAATATCTCGGCTACCCCTATGCATAGAACTTGTTTGCATAAAAGAAAGCGTAAGCTTTTGGCCACTTGCTTGAATATCTGTGACGCTAGCTTCAACAGGTCGAAGACTGTCCTTTGCACCCAAATTTATTGTGAGGGACTTTGCTGCTGTTTCCCCTGGATTAATAGGGGCAATTTCGACTTCTTGAGCAACATCTTCAGAGTTAGCTTTTGTGTCATCTAATTCAACAACATCTGAACTACTAAGCTCGCTATCAATTCTGACCACTCCATCAGAACCCGCATTGGGATTTTGATAGACTTGTTGAGATGCAAAATTATGCTCAGTGGGAGGTTGCCATGGAAACATATATACAGGAACGACAGGTTTAATTTCACGAAAAAAGGGGTTTCCTGGAGGAGAGAGTGCATTGTTTGGTTGAAGAATGGGAGGAGGTGTTTGAGTTACAGTATTTGGTGGAAGCAAATAGTGAGGTTGATAAGGATTGGATAAAGAGATCGACATAGAGTCATCCTTTTTTAGGAGAGAATACATATATATAAGTATAAAAACAATCTTATTCAAAAAAGTGCGTCTCTGTAACAAAATCTAAAACGACACCGTAAACTGTTTGGCGTATAATGGAAGGGTACTCTCCCCACAAACGCAAGAGACCCTCCCCATGCCTGCCCTGCACGATGCCCCCTCCACCACCCAGCGATACATCTGCCTTGAAGACGTGCAAACGCACAATTTAAAAGGCTTTTCGCTGAACATCCCCAAGCACCAGCTCGTGGTGTTTACAGGCATTTCAGGCAGCGGTAAAAGTAGCCTCGTGTTTGATACCCTTTACAGCGAAGCCCAGCGTCGCTACATGAACACCCTAAGCGATTACGCCCAGCAGTTCATGGGCAAGCAGGAAAAAGCACCCGTTCGCAAGCTTACAGGGCTTTCGCCCGCCATTGCCATTGAACAAAAAACCACGCTCTACTCGCCTCGTTCCACTGTGGGTACCGTCACCAACATTATGGATTACTTGCGCGTGCTATTTGCCAAAGCAGGGCGGGCGTACTGCCCGCAATGTGGGGCAAACGTGCAACCCCAACGACTCGCCCAAATGCTCGAACGCATCAAAAAACTGCCCGAAGCCTCGCGCATTCAGATTTTAAGCCCCCTGATTCGAGGACGCAAAGGCGATTACGGAGCCTTGTTTGAACAATTGCGAAAAGAAGGCTTTGCACGTGCCTATGTCGACGGTAAAATGCTGGATTTAGATGAGTTGCCCGACGATTTCAAGCTCGAACGCTATAAGGTGCATCACATTGATGCCGTGGTGGATCGCATCGTCATGCGTCACAATAAGGATGCCACCCTGCATCGTTTGGAACAAGCCTTGTCTAAAGCGGTTCAACGCTCGAATGGCTATATGCGTTTGTTGAGCCAAGAACCGCATCACGACACCGAAAAAGAAACGTTGATGTCCACCTTTATGGCGTGTCATGCCTGTGATTTGGACTTTGGCGAAATGGCGCCTCGGTTGTTTAGCTTTAATTCGCCTTACGGGGCGTGTGTCACCTGTAAAGGCACGGGGCATCAGTTACACATTGACGAAAGCACCCTCATTAAAGAACCTTCGCTTAGCCTGAAAGACGGCGCCATGCCAGCTTTGGCCTACTTGTTATGGGGCAAGCACAAGCGGGTGTTGACGGCCTTTGAAAAGTACTTGCACTTGCCTGTTTCCAAACCGTGGAAGTCGTGGAACAAGGCCGAAAAGCATCTGTTTTTTTACGGCAAAGAAAAGGCGTCTTCGGCTTTTGTCCCCATGGCGGAAGTCGACTATGAAGACAGCCCCGATGACTGGGAAAACTTCTTTGAAAACTTTGAAGGCATTTTGCCGTTATTGCGTTTAAAAGCCAATACAGGCGGTTTGACCAGTCAAGCCTACTTTCGCCAATTTACCTTAGAAGACGATTGCCCCGATTGCGAGGGGCTTCGCTTAAAGCCGTTTTCTCTTGCCGTGCGATTAGGCGACACGCTTACGTGGAAGGCGCTTAGTGCGATGAGTTTAAGTCAAGCGTATGACGCCCTGAGTGCGCTTGAGCCTGAACTAACCGTAACTGAAGCGTTAATCGCCCAAACCCCCTTAAAAGAAGTATTGGTGCGCTTGCAGTTTTTGAAGAATGTGGGCGTGCCGTATTTAACGCTTGGGCGTCGTGCTTCAACCCTTTCAGGGGGTGAAGCCCAGCGGATTCGTTTGGCTAGCCAACTCGGCAGTGGGCTTTCAGGCGTCATGTATGTGTTGGATGAACCTTCCATTGGCTTGCATGCCCATAACAATCAACAGCTCATTCACACCCTAAAAGAACTACGAGACAAGGGTAATACCGTGCTTGTGGTAGAACATGACGAAGAGCTGATTCGTCAAGCCGATTATGTGGTGGATATTGGCCCTAGAGCGGGGATTCACGGGGGGGAACTCGTTTTTGCGGGGCATCCAAGTGAACTTGAACAGCAGGCGAATTCCGTTACTGGGGATTACTTGGCGGGGCGTCGGCGCATTGAAATGAACACCACTAAAAAGCTTCCCAAGCCTGAAAGAGTCCTTCGCCTAAAGGGATGCACCCACCACAATTTGAAAAATCTGAACATTACCTTGCCCTTAGGTAAAATGGTGACGATTACGGGCATGAGTGGTTCAGGCAAAAGCACCTTGCTGTTTGATTGTTTACTGCCCTATGCGGAACAGTACATTCAAGCCACAATGGGTTCTTACGGGCGAAAAAAGGATATTCCCCTTAAAGACTTAAACCTCACGATGCCCAAAGGCGTCAAAGCCATTGAAGGCATTGAACAGATTGACAAACTCGTGGTGGTGGATCAATCACCCATTGGCCGCAGCAGTCGTAGCAACCCCGCCACGTATACAGGGATGTTTGATGCCATTCGCAATTTGTATGCCAACACGCTTGAAGCCAAAGCCCAAGGCTTAAGCGCGTCTCACTTTAGTTTTAATGTCAAAGGCGGCCGTTGTGAAACGTGCAAAGGGGCGGGGAAAACCACGCTTTCTGTGGGGATGTTGCCCGATGCTGAACTGCTGTGCCAAACGTGTGACGGCAAGCGTTTTAAGCCTGAAATTTTACGCGTGCGGTATAAGGGCAAGAACATTTACGAATTGCTGGAAACACCGATTGAAGCCGCCATTGAGATCTTTGATAGTCACCCCACATTGGGGCAACAGTTGCAATTGTTGTGCGATGTAGGCTTGGGGTACTTGGCGCTTGGGCAGGGTGCTCCGCTGCTTTCAGGGGGGGAAGCCCAGCGCTTAAAACTGGCCACCGATTTAATGCGAAAGCCTTCTGGGCATACGCTGTACTTGTTTGATGAACCTTCGATTGGGTTGCATTGGCATGATTTACACTTGTTTATTGATGTGGTAAAACGCTTGGTGGAAAAGGGGCATACGGTGTTGACCATTGAGCACCAGTTGGATTATATTGCGGCCAGTGATTGGGTAATTGACTTAGGCCCTGAAGGGGGTGAACAGGGCGGTCGCGTATTGGCGGAAGGCACGCCTGTGCAAGTGGCTTCGGTGGCGGAAAGTTTGACAGGGCATTACTTGCATGAACATTTGCATCGCACTGTAATTCATTAAGACCAAAACGGCAGAAACTCTAGCACCCGAGTCACCACTGCTCCTGTGGCAAACGCCAACACCCACGAAAATAAAAAGACGCCCACCCCTTCTTTCCAACCCCGTTCTTTGAGCATTACAGTGGCAGTCGCCAAACAAGGCACAAACAAGGTAATCACCACCAAGCTCGTGAGCATTTGAAGCGGACTTAACACGCTTTTTAACTGATAAAAACCCGCCAAGCCAAAATCCCGACGCACCATCCCCATAATAAACGCCGAAGCCGCTTCTTTCGGCAAGTGCAACAAGGTTTCGGTGACTCCCCCTAAGGCGTTTTGAATCCACGCTAAGGCGCCTGTAATTTCCGCCAAAGAAACCAGCAATGCCCCTAGCATGAACAAAGGTGTGGCTTCTACGAGAAAGCTCCATGAACGCGTCCAGGTTTTTTTGGCGATGTTTTTAAGTCGTGGCAAACGCATGGGCGGCAGATCAATCACTAAACCCGTTGAAGTACCAGGCATAATTTTATTCAGCACAGAGCCAATGGCAATAAATAGGCCCGTTAAAATAATAATGTAAAGCAACCACCCTTTTAATCCCCCCGCCAAAGCCATCATACCCATAATTAAGCCCAGTTGAGCGGAACAGGGAATGGTAATGGCAAGCAACGTGGTGGCAATGGTCCGTTCGCGTTGAGAACTCAAGACGCGTGTGGAAATGGCCGCCATGGTCACGCAACCCAAGCCCAAAATCATGGGAATAATGGCGCGTCCGTTAAGGCCCACTTGACGCATGGCACTGTCACTCAAGGCTGCCAAGCGCGGTAAATAGCCCGTGTCTTCTAGTAAAGACAAATACAAGTTAAAGCCAATCACCAAGGGGGCCAACACCCCAATCAGGTAACGGGGCGTCATCGTCAGCAAACCAAATTCACCTGCCAGTATGGTATGAATGGGCGTGCCAATGGCAAAAAACTTCGACACCAAGGAATTGACAAACGGCACAAAGATCCCGAGCATGAGCTTGCCTTCTAGCAAGGCCACGGCATCGCCCGCAATCCACACCCCAATAATTTGATACAACGCCATGAGTACCACAATCAGGCTTACCCCACCGAAGACGGGGTGCAATAAAGCCTTGCCCAAGGCTTTTGAAAAAGCTTGAAAATTAAGCGTTTTAGGGGTGTCGCAACAATCGGCCGAGCAAGTGACTTGTGACACATAGCTTTTTAAATACAAACGCCGATGCCCGTAAATACGCAGTTGTTCGACTTTGTTATGTTCAATTTTAAGTAACTCTGAAGGCAAGGGCAGTTCTGGGGTACGACGCCCATAGCTCGCGTAAGGCAAGGCTTCCACAATATCTGAAATCCCTTCCCCACGCACCGCCACACACGTGACTACTGGCACTTGCAACTGTTGTTCAAGGGCCAGCGCATCAATTTTTCTTCCACGGGCTTGGGCTTCATCCATTTGATTTAAAACCACAATCAAAGGGCACCCATAATCAATCAACTGTTGGGTTAAAAACAAATCGCGTTCTAACGTCACGGCATTGACGATGTTGATAATCACATCTACCGAAAGTAACGCCTGTTCTGCGACGCATTCTTCTTCACTCAAGCGAGACAACCCATACACCCCTGGGGTGTCTTGCACTTCAATATGGGGGTGGGCCTTTAAGGCGCCTTTGGCAATGCCTACGGTCGTCCCAGGGAAGTTGGAGACATCCACATAAATGCCCGTTAAGGCATTAAACACCACGGATTTACCCACGTTGGGATTGCCCGCCAGCGCAACCGTCTTCAGATCCAAAAGGCTTTGCCCAGCTTGAAGATACAACTGACGCAAGGCATCGCTGGTGGCGTGCCGACACGACGCTTCTACAGGAGCGGGGGCATTACAGCAGGCATCCACTTCGGTATGAGTCAGAGATTCGCTTGATTTATTCACGGATTGCATCCACAAGAATAGAGGAGGCATAGTCATAGCCCAAGGCAAACTCCATGTCATGGGCTTCTAAAATCAGCGGGCCTTTGTTGGGGACTTTTGAAAGCACGCAAACGGTGTCTCCCACCCCTAAACCAAAGCGCAACAAGGTCAATTCCGCTTCAGTATTCAGCAATTGCACAATTTTACAGCAGGTGCCTTTTGATTGTGCCGCTAGGGTAGAAGCGCCATCAGGCAAGGAGTGATTTTTTTTTGAAGGAACGGGCATTGTAAAAACCATCAGTTGTTTTCTCCGAAAGACGAGTCAAAAAGAACGCCTTTAATGGAAACCATGACTTAATGGGTTCATTCTAATGCAAACGCGTGTCATTTGCAACGTAAAAACGCAGACGCTTTTGAATCTGCGTTTCTGTATTTTTTTGATGGATGGTCAACAATTTTATTCACTCAGGATGATTTTCTTAATCATTTCTTTATTATAGAAGATGTGCTGAAAAGGTCAACATTTTTTTATATAGTGTTTTATACATAAGATAAGTGGCGGTCTTGACAATCATTGTATTTTGGGGTTTCTCCCTCCGTTTAACGCTGGTGCTTGGGGGTCTTTGCGCCGCCAAACCGCCATAGGCGGTCTACATGTTAGCTTGTCTGATAAATAGGGAGATTGTTCACAACCCCCAAAGGCGGTTCAAGGAGGGGGAAGGGAGGACGTATTGCGTTTCTCCTCCCTCATTTCCCCCTCCTTGAAAATCCACCCCCTTTTGACCTACCTCCTCGCATCATTCTCGTTGCACGACGTCCGCAAAATCGCTCGGGGATTCGCAGTGCGCTCACCCGCTCGGATTTAGTGCTTGGACGCCTGCTTTAGCAACCATTTAAGGCGAGTCGCTTTTTGTTAAAAAACACTATAATTGTAGAAACGTGCTTGGAAATAGGCCATTTGCGTGAAGGTTTCAGCGTGTTTCTGTATTTGTGCTACAATAACCTACATATTCATACCCTTTGACTGCTGGAGCACGATTCGCCATGATGCTAGGACTACTAGAAAAACTATTTGGATCCGCCAACGAACGTAAAATTCGTAAAATTGAACACATCGTGGATGAAGTCGGTTCTTTTGAAGCGACGTTGAGTCGCTTAAGTGATGATGAATTACGCGCCAAAACCGCTTTTTTCCAAGAAGAACTCCGCAACCGCCCCAAAGAAGCCGACCCGAAAGAAGATTACAAAGCGGAACAAGAATTGCTCGATACCATGTTGCCTGAAGCGTTTGCGGTGTGTCGTGAAGCGAGTAAGCGTGTGTTGGGCATGCGTCATTATGACGTTCAAATTATTGGCGGTTATGTGCTTCACAAAGGCAACATTGCTGAAATGCGCACAGGAGAAGGAAAAACGCTTGTGGCTACTTTGCCCGTGTACCTCAATGCCCTTACGGGAAAAGGCGTGCATGTGGTGACTGTGAATGATTACTTGGCGAAACGAGACAGCGAATGGATGGGGCAACTCTACCGGTTTTTAGGCTTAAGCGTCGATTGTGTGCTTTCAAGCAATACGGGCTTTCAACCCCCTTTTATCAAAAAACAAGCGTATGCCGCGGATATTACCTATGGCACCAATAATGAGTTTGGCTTTGATTACCTGAGAGACAATATGGCCAACACCCTAGATGCCATGACCCAGCGTCCCTTTCACTATGCGGTGATTGACGAAGTCGACAGTATTTTGATTGATGAAGCCCGCACGCCGTTGATTATTAGCGGTAAGCTCGAACAGTCGGCTGAAACCTACTTTACCATGGCCAAACTGGCCCCGTTGTTTGAAGTAGACAAACACTTCACTTCAGACGCCAAAACCAAGAACGTGGTGTTGACCGATGAAGGCTTGGATCAAGCCGCCAACTTATTGGGTTTAGATGACTTATTCACCGAAAACTTGAGCTTGGCGCATCACTTAATTTCAGCCTTAAAAGCCAAGCACCTGTACAGGCGAGATGTAGACTACGTCGTTCAAAATGACCAAGTCGTGATTGTGGATGAGTTTACGGGTCGCCTGATGGAAGGGCGTCGATGGAGCGATGGGTTGCATCAAGCCGTGGAAGCCAAAGAAAAGGTCGAGATTCAAGACGAAACGCAAACGCTTGCCAGTATTACCTTTCAAAACCTCTTTCGTTTGTACCCCAAACTTTCGGGCATGACGGGAACAGCCATGACCGAAGAAAGTGAGTTTTCTAAAATTTACAACTTAGAAGTCACCGCCATTCCCACCAACCGTAAAGATGTACGTGAAGATTTACCAGATCAAATTTTTAAAGGCGAAGCCATTAAATACCTCAAAGTCGCCGAATCCATTGCCATGCGTCACCATGAAGGCCGCCCCGTGTTGGTGGGAACCACCACCATTGAACAATCTGAATATGTGTCGCAACTCATCACCGATGCCACGCCTCATGTGGACTACCTAAAAGGCAAGTCGGCTCGCTTTTTAGACGTCTTGAACAATCATAAATTGCCCGATGCGATTACCGCCTTTACGCCTCTTTTTGCCAATTTAGACACGTTGACCTATGAAGCGTGGCAAACGACTGTTGAGCCTTTTAAAGCCAGCTTGCAGGCGTCTTATGAAACGGCCAAATGGCTTGAAAATATGGAAGGTAGTGTCATTGCGATTGACCAAATTCGAAAGGGTATACCGCATCACGTGTTAAATGCCAAAGCTCATGCTCAAGAAGCGTCCATTGTGGCGCAAGCGGGGCGTTTAGGGGCTGTGACCATTGCCACCAATATGGCCGGCCGCGGCACGGATATTCTGCTAGGTGGAAACCCCGAAGCCATGGTCAAAGACGAACTCACCGCTCAAGACATTGACTGGCAAAGCCTCAGCGAAGCTGAATTTAAAGCCAAAGTCGCTGAACGCCAACCGATAACGGATGCGGAGCGTCAAGCCGTGCTGGATTTAGGGGGCTTGTACATTATTGGCAGCGAACGCCATGAAAGTCGCCGTATTGACAACCAGTTACGCGGGCGCGCTGGTCGTCAGGGAGACCCTGGCACCACGCAGTTTTTCTTGTCCCTAGAAGATAGTTTGTTGCGTTTGTTTCCGTCTCAAATGGTGATGAATGCGATGACGGCCATGAACTTTGAAGAAAGTATTCCGTTGTCGGACAAATTACTGAGCTCTTCGCTTGAAGTGGCTCAAAAAAAGGTGGAAGCCTATCACTTTGACATCCGTAAAAACGTGTTACAGTATGACGATGTGCTAACCGAACAGCGCAAGTTGATTTACCGCCAGCGTAAAAGCGTGCTAGAACTGGATGGTTTGCGAGAGTCGATGCTTCACATGCTCAACAAAGTCATGGAACGATGCGTCAGTAGCACCCTAACCCTTGAATTCGTCGCTGGCGGGCAAGACGCCGACACCCAACGCGCCTTGCAAGACGTCTACCAATCCGCCGTTGAAATGATTCCCAATTTACAAGCCGTCCTTCGTGTGGAAGATCTGCACAACAAGGAGTTTCGTGAGTTGATTGCCCTGTTGCAAGCCAAAGCCCAGGAACTTTACGTGGATTTAGAAACACAAATCGGGCAATTGATGCAACAACTTCAGCAAGAACACGGTGTTCAGCTCAGCGGGCAAGACGCCCTTCAACGCGCTGAATGGGAAGCCCAAGGCTTGAGCGAAGCCACCATTGCTGAGCGTTTGCACCCCTTGCGTCAAATGGAACGAGACATCACGCTTCAGGTGGTTGACAACCGATGGGTCGACTACCTCCATAATTTAGACATGTTACGCGACGGCATTGGCCTGCGTGCTTATGGCCAGAAGGATCCCTTGGTGGAATATAAGCGTGAAGCGTTTGAATTGTTCCAGCGTTTGATGTGGCAGATTCAAAACGATGTGGTCAGCCTATTTTTCCGCAGTAAGATTCAAATCGATGTGCCTGTGTCTGAAAATTTTGACGCCGAAGCCTTTGCCCGCAGTCACGGCATGGAAAAGCAGTATGTGGAAGGCGCTGAAGACGCGGGGGAGTCTCAACCGATGGCTCCACTTGAAGCGTTGACTACGGCGGAAACCACAGGCGACTTAAGTTAAGTATCTTATAAAGCAAGACTATTTTGTGCGTACGGTATTGACATATCGTACGCATTATATTATACTGAAAGTGTCAACGTCCAAAATAAAGACATTTGTATGAGTCCACTCAATGAAAAAGCCTTTGAAAAACTGGTACGTTCTTATGGCTGTTCGATCGCACACAGTACCAAACACCATAAGATCATTGATATTGATGGACTTTTGCTGATGCCCTTTGCGATACATCACAGTAAAGGATCGAAACGAGAAGTGTTGGATGTTTATGTCAGACAGTTTTTAAGAAAAATGAAAGATGCCAATCGTGAACCCAAGTAAAAAACAACTCATGGAAGACGCTCGTGTTGAATGGAGCGAAGAAGACAATTGCTTTACCGCATACTGCCCCAGTTGGGACATCGCCATTGGCACAGGTATGAGCAAAGATTCCGCCATGGAAATGCTGTCCGAAATGTTGGATGATTGCTTAGAAGATTTAGCTCAAAACAAAGTCGCCGAACTTTCAAAACCCAAACCTGTGGGACGCCCCGCCTTAGGACGTGAAACCTTCAACACCAAACTAAAACCCGAAATTAAAGACTTTTTAAAAAAGGCTGCCAAAGCCAATAAAATCAGTGCAGGGGAGTTCATTGAACGGTTGATCGCCCTTCAATTTGAGAATGTACCGAATCCGCAACATCGTAAAGGGGATGTCCTTTTTCTCAACAACACGAAAGATGTGTGGATCTAGATATAGCCGTCTTTAGAGCTTTCTGTACAGGTGGCTAGACGAGGAGCCTAGATTATTTTGTGAGGGCGTGTACATAGACGTACATAACGGAACAAAATAATCGTAGCGACAAAGTATAGACCCTGAACAGGAAGCTCTAAAGGCGGCTATAGACGACCCCGCACCTCATCGACGCCATAACCCAAGAAGGCAAAGTCATAACGACACGGATCCCCCTGGTTAAAGCGAGCCAGCCGTGCCGTCAACTCTTCTGCGGCCTTCCAATCGGTGCTGTTTCGCTTGAGTAAACCCCACTGCCGAGACAACCGCCCCACATGGGTATCCATGGGCATGAGCAAGGCGTGGGGCGGGATTACAGACGTCCACACGCCAAAATCAACGGCATTTTCACCCAAGAACTGGTCATCTCGACACAGCCAGCGTAAGGCCATGTGCAGACGTTTGCAGGCTCCGCCTGTAGCAGGATGAGGCACCAAGTAGCGTGTGCCATAACTATAGCCCCCCGCTAAAAAATCGGGAGGCAACCACGCATCCAACCAAGCGCTCATCACGGGCTTTAGGGTGTCACGCGTCACGCCGTGTTGGGTTTGGGGCAAACGTTCTAAACACGCCAGGTGCGACGGATGCCGTTCATAAAAGGCGTGCCACCACCGCAGTAACTGCACCAAATCCGCCCCCGTATTAAAGCGGTAGATGAAGCCTGCCAGGCGTTTTTCCACAGGCGCGAGACTTTCCGCGTGAAGCACGTCGTAGACGGGGGCTTCCAGACGGTCGAACAATTCGGTCAACTTGCGGATGATGACTTCTCGCCTGCCGTAGCTCAACAAAGACGCCAACAAGGCGTTGGCTTCACATCGAGCAAGATCATGCTTAAACGACGCTGCAAACTGCATGGGGTCGTCTCGCACAAAATCAGGGTGATGATAGGTCGCCACAAGGGCATCGAGCTGGGCTTTGCGGTGTGGCTTCACGCAATGGCATCCAGCGTGGAGGCTTTTTTGAGGATGCTTTCTCGAAGAGAGGGCGGTAAAAATGGTGGTTTTACGACACTATACACATAAATAAACGCCAAGTGCGTGGAAAATAAAAAGCCAAAAAACAAGCCCACATTCAACAGCATATTCACCCACACGTTGCCTGAATGCGCCAAGGGGTACATCACAAAAAAGCCCAAAATCCCGACTTGAGCCGCCGCAATAAAGACGGCTCGCAGGTAATCGTGCTTAAAAAATCGCCATTGCAAAATCAAGGCTCGACCAATGGATGCATCCGTCACCAGCATCGTCACCCACCACAAGGCGGTGGCGAGAAAGACCCCTAAGGCCGAAATCATGGAAATAAACAGGCCCATCATCCACTGGCTAATCAACGTAATTTGGGTGGCAGGCAATTTTAAAAGCATCGCTTGCATTTGAGCCGAACTGAGATTGGCCAACCGTTCAAGCGATTCAGGCGTGGCTTGCGCGAACAAATCAGGCACGCCATAGGTTTTATAAATCAGGATAAAGGGCAGAATCACCGCTGCTGCAAAGGCGATGCCTTGAATGGCGTTAATGGCGAAACTACGTCCCCAAAAGCGTCCGATGCCTTGAAACATAGGGGTAATGGTGGGTCGTAAAAAGCTTGGATGCTCAAGTTTGCTGGCGTCTTGCACGGGGCTTTGATCCCCTTCTGTGCGTTGCAGCGGGTTCATCCATCGCGGGGGGGCTTCTAACGACGCTTGGCTAAAATCAGCAAACGGCACGCGGGCAGGGTCTAATAACAGTTCTTTGGGGTGCTTTTGGGCTTCTTCTAACATCAACAACCATGTGCGCGCATGCAGGACTTGCATCCAGCCACTCATCAGCGTTAGGGTCGTCAGCATACATAAGCCTTGCCAAAGCAAAATCACGCCTTCGCCTGTGGCGAGTTGAGCAGGCGAGGGACTCAGCAGGCCACTTAAAAGCAGAATTAAAAACAGCGGGTACATCACATCCGCATGACGCCCCGTTTGTAACCACGCCGATTTCAGCATCCAGCCCAGTCGCAAGGGGGTATTCCAAGTGGTTTCCCAAAAAGACGTCACAACGCATTCCTCAATCTAATCAAACCAATTAAAAATTAAGTCTAGCATAAAATCCTATTTCTGTTATGATAAAAATTAAGGTTATGAGTCTATAACACCTTGTGTTTAATTTATATGGAGACCCTGAAAATGATGTTTGATATGGCCAAAATGATGAATCAAGCCAAAAAAATGCAAGATCAAATGATGAAAATTCAAGAAGAATTGGCGTCAACACGCTTTGAAGGGAAGTCCAAGAACGGGCAAGTAAGTGTTTCTTGTACAGGGAAATTTGAAGACTGGAAAGTGGACATCGCCAAAGAAGCCCAAGGGAATCAAACTGGTGCTTTAGTGGTAGAAGCCCTTGAAGCCTTAACACAATCGATTATGACGCAAACCCAAGACAAAATGGGCGTTTTGACCAAAGGCCTCAACATTCCGGGGTTCAAACTACCGGGTATGTAACGGGCCACTGCTGATTTTGTTTGCTTGTCTTAAACTAAAAGGGGTTATTTGTTTAACTTAACCCACCCAACAAGGAGTTCCCCCATCGTGAAATGGTTTAACTGGTTTAATTGGTTTGGCAACCGCCTCGAAACCCAAGATTTAGGCATTGACTTAGGTACCGCCAACACCTTGATTTGTTCCACCAAAAAAGGCGTCGTGTTGCGTGAACCTTCGGTTGTTGCCGTTGATTCTAGCCAGTTGCCCCCCCAAGTCTTGGCAGTTGGCCTTGAAGCCCGCGCCATGATGGGACGCACCCCCACCAACATTCGGGCCGTGCGCCCCCTGCGTGAAGGCGTGATCACTGATTTTGAGTGGGCTGAAGCCATGTTACGAGAGTTCATTACCAAAGTCACTGAAGGCAACAACAACGTGTTTACAGGCGCTTTAGGGCGTGTGGTGGTGTGTGTGCCGAGTCAAGCCACAGAAGTGGAGCGTCGTGCGGTTGGGGATGCCGCCTTTTCCGCCGATGCGCGTTACGTCTACATTGTGGACGAACCCATGGCCGCTGCCATTGGGGCGGGCATGCCTGTGGACAAACCCACGGGTTCGATGATTGTGGACATTGGCGGAGGCACCACTGAAATCGCGGTATTGAGCTTAAATGGCATCGTCGTTCGAGACAGCCTGCGCATTGCGGGCGATCAAATGAATGAAGAATTGCAAGAATATCTTCGCGCCGAACATAATCTCGCCATTGGCGAACGTACGGCAGAAGACATTAAGCACACCTTGGGCAGTGCGTCTGAAAGTACGGTAGAAGCTGAAATGGATGTGCGTGGCATTGATTTAACCTCAGGTTTACCGGCCACCGTAACGCTTACGACGACTGAAATTCGTGAAACCCTCTTGCCCACCATCAATAAAATCATTGACGCCATTAAAGGAACCCTTGCCAATACCCCCCCCGAAATGGCCGCCGATATTATGGATCGCGGGATTATGTTGGCTGGCGGTGGTGCGTTACTAAAGGGTTTAGATGAACTTATTCAAGAAGAAGTACAAGTGCCTGTTTACGTCGCAGAAGACCCCCTTTCCTGCGTGGTGATTGGGGCTGAGCGTATTTTGACGGATCCTGTCTACAAAAAAGTGCTGGAACTCACCGAATACGACGGTCGCGTTTCCGTGATGCGATAGAATCGCCTTGCCATGACGCCTAAAAACGATTCACCCCCACCGACTTACATGTCTATGACGCCTGAAGAAAAGGGCTTATACCCAAGTATAGAGCGTTCTTCGGCTTTTTTGCCTCAATCTAGTGGTGCAAGCATTGTGCTGGTGGAACCTCAAATTCCGCAGAATACGGGCAACATCATGCGGTTGGCCGCATGTACGGGTGCACAGCTTTTTTTGGTGGGGCATCTGGGTTTTCGCTTGCAGGACAAGGGCTTACGCCGTTCTGCGATGGATTATGAAGATGTCGTCACCCCCGTGCATCACTATGAATTTCAGGCTGTTTTGGACGCTCACCCCCCTGAAACACCAGTGTTTTACCTCAGTGCCAAAGCCGAAAAAAGCTTGTGGGACGTCACATTCCCCCCGAAAGCCTTGCTTGTTTTTGGCAGTGAAACCAAGGGGTTGCCTGCGTCGTTTGTGAAAAACCAGCAGGCCCATGCCATTCGCATCCCGATGGTGGAAGGGGTACGGAGTCACAATTTGTCGAATTCGGTGGCGGTGGTGATGTATGAGTTTTTGCGTCAATGTAAAAAAAGGGTGTAATTTCCGACACACGAAAGTCGGTTTTCTGGCCACAAAAGTCTGTTTTTTGGCCACGAAAGTCTGTTTTTTGGCCACAAAAGTCGGTTTTCTGGCCACGAAAGTCGGTTTTCTGGCCACGAAAGTCTGTTTTTTGGCCACGAAAGTCGGTTTTTTTACTCGATTTTCAAGGAATGTGCTGGGGGGTGAAGGCCTGTTGAAAAAAGCCACTCTTTTTCAGTATACCCTATTTTTAAGCCCTTTTCCTAGTGGCTAAACCCCACTATTTTGTTCGAAACGTTTCCCTCTATTCAGGGGGCTTCTTGAAAAATTAATCATTCTCTATAACAAAACGTGGTATACTCAATTTAGTTTAAAAGTTCAATGAATAAAGTTCCCCTTCAAACAATCTCTTTCTACGTTTACCCCCCAGCTTCGGAGAACACCGCCATGCATCCATTGCTTATTCCTTATTCTTCCCACCCCCATAACAGCTTTAGCCCCGCGGGTGAAACAGCCCCTTTGAGCGAAAAACCCACGGTGCCTGAAAGCCCAAGCAGCCTGAACAGCCAGATTCGAAAAACGGGGGTGACTAATGTGTTTAACCGCTATAAACACACGGTTTATGACACTTCCTTGTTTGTGGCGAGTGAGATTTTTTATAGCTAGGGTTCATGTAACCCGTCAACGGCTTTTTCGTCATCAGTCGGCGGAGTTGAACGTTCTTAGAAATAGTAGCCTAAAATGAACGACACCACAAAAAACACCCCTGCCAAATAACGCGTCAGCGTATTTAAGGTGGTTTCAGTCCCGCGTTGGGTGGCGAAACTGGTGGTCATGCCTCCCATAATGCCGGCCCCGTCGCTTTTAGGGGAATGTAATAATACCAACAACACGACCAAACAGCCACTCATGGCTTGAATAATGAGCAAGGCGATATTGATCCATGACATGGGCGCATCCTCTATCGATTCAACAAACTAATATCCTTTATCATACCATAAAATGCACGTTGTGAATGAGGCATTACACCGAAAAAACGAATTTTAGCGTCTTGGTCATACAAGTGTCATTTTTTGTCCTTTATTTGTTACATTTTTGTTACAAATTAAAGACAATTCCTGAATCGACATGCTATAATAGGCTGTACACATTTTGAAGTTTTCTACTTAGGTTGTACTTTTTCCTGTTTATTTACAATAGAATCTTTAAAGAGTTAATGTTATGAACTATTTACAGTCGTTGATTTCTCCTAGCCAAATGCCTCCTAATAACATCCAAGCTAAACATAAAACATCTTCTCAGGTCAAGCAAAACCATACCGAGTCTTCTTCTGTGATGCCGAGATCTTCAGAAATTGATCAAAATAATATGGGTATGCTCCAAGCGTGGGTGAGTGGCGGTTCTGTTACCGTGGCAAAGCCTTCTGCCAAGGGCAAAAATGTCGCCCAAAAGAATGCTGGCCAGCGTCTCGACTTTTTTGGATAACGAGCCTGCGCTGTGGCCAAGGCCCGTGGCAAACGAGTTGACACGAGTTACTTTGCCATTGCGTTTGGCGATTGAGTTTAGCCCTTGAAATTGCCTAAAATGAAGCCGTAATGCCCAGCGCCACCGCATTGGCGGACGCCCAACAGTGCTGAAAATTAAAGCCCCCTGTCATGCCATCCACATTTAACAGTTCACCTACCACATACAAATGGCGTTGGTGCTTGGCTTCTAAATTTCTTAAATGTAAGTCGTTCGCCTCGACTCCGCCTGCGGTGACGAACTCTTCTTTAAAGACCCCCTTGCCTTCTACCTGCAAAGGCAGGTGATGAATCGCTTCTACCATTTGATTGAGTTCTTTTTTGGAAAGTTCGCCCCACTTCTTGTCCAAATCAATGTTGAACTGCGCTAAAATCAGGTGCCAGTACCGCCAAGGTAAGGCGTCATGGGGTTTAATGTTTTTGACATCTCGCTTGGGGTGTTCCATTTGAATCGATTCTAAGGCCAAGCGAGTGGCGTCTTGCCGTTGGGTTGAAAGGGCATCGACAAAAAGCGTTGCTCGGTAATTGGACGCCTTTAATTCCACCGCCGAACGCGCGGAAAGCTTCAGCACAGCAGGCCCACTCACCCCCCAATGCGTCAATAACAAAGCCCCCCTTTGCTTAAACGGTTTTGGGGCATCAGGGACTTTTAAGGTGAGGGAAACCTCTTCCACACTCAGGCCGGCACAGGCGTGAAGACGCGCATCCTTCACGCAAAAGGTAAACAAGGAAGGCACCAAAGGCGTCAAACGTAAGCCTAAGCCTTGGGCCAGCTGATACCCCTGTTCTTGAGAACCGCTTGCCAAGACGACCCGTTGGGCATGAAAGCACTGCTGGTGTTGAGTTTCCACTTTAAAGGCGTTTTCATCGGTGGCCCACGTGGCGGAAACGGCGGTTTGATTGAAGTGGATCGTCACGCGATGCCGCTTGAGTTCACTTAAAAACACGTCAATAATTTCTTGAGACGCTTGGCTTTTGGGGAAAACGCGCCCGTCGGCTTCCACCACTGTTTCAACCCCACGATCCTTGAGCCATTGCCTCATGTGACTGGGAGGAAAGGCGTTGAGTTGGCCCTTGACTTGCTTATGTTGACGCGGGTAATGCTGAAGCAAAAAAGGCAGATCATCAGAATTATGGGTCACATTACAACGCCCCCCACCAGAAATTTTGACTTTTTGCAAGGGGTTACTTTGCCGTTCAAGAATGGCGACCCGTAGGCTGGGATCTTCTTCTTTGAGTCTTAGGGCGGTGAAGCATCCTGAAGCCCCTGCCCCGATGATGAGAACGTCTAACATACGGTTTACCTGTTTTTGGGGCTGTTTTTCGCAAAGCAAACGCCCTGTTTCTTCTAAGAAAGTAGCATAAACAAGCTTGCTTCACAAAGGGCTTTTTAGGGACTTGCGGTATGAGTTCACCCATTGTTTAATTGCCATGAACGTTGCGTTTGTTTCCAAAAAGACGTATAACGTCTCAAAACGCAGTTTTTTTTGTTGATTTTATTTTATGCTTCTGTCACACTAATTGTATTGGAATGAAGCTATATTTAAAACTGGTGAAACGTTTACATTCACCCCTTTAAGGAATTGCCTTGATGCACGTTGATTTAATCCCATCGCTTTTTCGACGACGAAGTACCCCTGCACTCGATTGCTAGGGTCGCTAAATTACTGGATTAAGGACTTTTACCCTTATTTAACGGCTTTTTACTTACCGCAATAGATGTGCAGGACGACTCAACGACCCCCGTCGTATGGTTTTATGTCGCGTCGTATTGTTAAGGAACGTATTGAATGGGAATGCTCTCTTCCGCTTTATTTAACCCCGCCGTTGTTAATGGCCTGTATCAACTAACTCAAGAAGGGCCAGCCACCCTTTTGGTGCGAGATGGCCTGATGAATTATGGGACGGTAAAAGAAGCCAATAAAGAAAATAAAGATTTAGGCAGTGAAGTGAGCCTAAACGTGTGGGGGGCTTGGGTGACGTGGGGAAGTGGATATTTCTTACTTAAAAACTTGTATTTCAATGCTCTAAACACCTTCTTGCCTTTTGCCAAACATGCGGACAACTGCATTATGGACGGGGACAAAGGATCCCAACAACTAACAGTGGCAAAAGCGGAAGCCTATAGTCAAGTGCTTAAAGATCGCTTTAGGGGCAAGGAAGCTTCTGTGATTCAGCAAGCGGAAAAACTGGCCCAAGGCTATACAAAAATCGCCACAAAAGACGCCCAAACCTTCTTCAAGCAAATGAACTTTGCGAAAATTGGGGGAATTCTTTTACCGGGGGGTATTGCAGGCGTTATAACAGGCTTGGTCATCCCGAACGTTGCTCGTGGGCGAACCAAGAAAAAGTTTCGTCAAAAAGCGGATGATTTGAAACAACAAAAACTAAACGCCACTGATGCCCTCACTCAAGACGCGCCCTCTAAATCGTTGACGGCACAATGGCAACACGCTCAAGCACTGCTTCAAACAAACGCGGTCACTTCTGCGCGTCAAGCCCAGTTCAAACAAAACTTGGTTCAAGCACGATTGGGTAAAACTTACGAACCCGTAATGCCTCGAAGTGCCGTGGTGAGTGTGGTGGATTATTTGAATAAAAACCCCAATATCACAAACTTACTATTAGTGGATTCGTTCGTTACAGGGGGTCGAATTGGAACCGCAGAAGACAACAACGATCGAATTCGTTGGGCTACCTTTGAAGCCATTTGCTTGTATATGATGTATTTTGGTTCCGCCCAAGTGCGAGAAATGATTCAACAAGGGGTGATGAATCTGCCCAAAATAAAGGATCACGCCCTGCTCAAGAACTTAAACTATAACAGTTTAGCCGTGCTGCAGCGTTATGCCCAAAAAGGGGAATCTCAGCCACAGATGAAGCAAGCCTTTGCCACAGCCCTTGCCGAGTTTGGGATTACTGCTGAACAATTAGAAGAACTAGAAGCAGCCTTTGAACAATATACCGCTCACCATACGCTGATGGCCAAAGAAAAAGAAGAAGCCTCTCAACAGAAGTTGAAAGCACTCATGGAACCGATTATAAAGTCGATTTCAACGCACATGCAGAAGCCTTCCACCCTTTACAAGCCAAATGACAACGTGATTGTGGATCTCCTGATGAGTGAAGGGGTTATGCCGATTCATCAAGAAGGCTTTTTCTCTGCCTTGACGCATGGCCGTTTGTTTAAGCCCACCATATTCGGGATTGATTTAACGCAAGCCATGCCTGCTTTTGACGAAGAACATGGTGAAAAAGGCGTGGCAAATGTGATTTATCGCTTGTCTCAATTGGCGAAAAAGGAATCGACCGCCATTGGGCATCAGGTGAAGGCGTCTTATTTTGGGCATACGGTGGGCATTGTGGCAAGCCTTGTAGGGGGCTACTTGGTGATGGGGCGTTTGTCTCCTTGGGTACAGCGGTGGTTGTCTCACAAGGTCACGGGGCAAAGCCTGCCCAACCGCATGGATATTAACAACTACACAGATGACGCTGAACAACCCGCTGGCATCAATGCGC
>JBIKTR010000028.1:0-8110 GCA_044348005.1 Vampirovibrionales bacterium
GTGACCAAACGTTCTATTTGCATTTGAAAGAATGTGAATGGCGATTTAATTTGAGATCTCAAAATATCTATGCTATTCTGTTAAAGGAATTGAGGAAAAATCCTCTCTAAAGTTTACCAGACCCAAAGGAAAATGCCAAGTGATTGTTTTTTAATTGTTACAAAAGTTAAGAAATGATGAATCGGATCACACGTTCCACCAATACCAACCCCAAAAAGCCCACGCTAATTTGACCGTTTAACGTAAAAAACGCCTGATTGACTCGCGTTAAGTCTTCTGCATGGACCAAACGATGTTCTTTCACCAGCCAAAGGCCCATTAGCACGGTGGCCAGGCAAAAGCCCCAGCCCACAAACCCGTAAGAAGACCTACTGTAAACTCCTACAAAAAGCAGTAACGCCAGTATCGAAGCGCCGTGCATCCAACGGCTTAGGTGTAAGGCAGTTTCAACGCCCCATTGCGCAGGCAGGCTAAACAAGCCGTGCGAACGATCAAAGTCCGTGTCTTGGCACGCATAAATGACATCAAAACCCATGACCCACAACGCCACCGAAGTCCCAAACAATAGGGGCAGGCCCCCTTGCCAAGAAGCACTTTGCGCCAACCACCCCCCAATAGCGGAAGAGCCAAGCGCAAGCCCCAACACCAAGTGGCACAGGCTCGTGAATCGTTTGGTGTACGAATACAGCGTCAATATCAAAACAGCGACAGGCAATAATTGCTGACACAATAAAGGCAGTTGCCCCACGGCGAAGATCATCAGACTTAAGGCGCCAAGGGTCAGTAGCCACGCTTCTGTTTTGGAAACCAGCCCCGCGGGGATTTCTCGAGACGCGGTGCGCGGGTTGAGGGCATCCCAGTGGGCATCTGCCAGTCGGTTAAGGCCCATGGCATAGGTACGCCCCCCAATCATGGCAAGCGTCACCCAGGCCACCGTGTGGAGTGAAGGAAACTCAGGAGAAGGATTGGCCAGCAGAAGGGCCGTCATGGCAAAGGGCAAGGCAAACACGGTGTGTTCTAAGCGAACGAGATTGGCATAATGCGTGGCTTTGGTGTTCAACCGTTGCAACAGGTTCATAGGGCGGGTCTTTCTAAATAGGCGTGTGCTTTTTCAATGCCTTGTACAACAGCGTCTGGGCTCACCGTTCCCACAAAAAGCGTCCCCAACGGCAAGACGGGTAAAACCAGTCGTAATTGCCCTGTTTGAAGGACTTTCTTGTCTTTCGCCATAAACGGTAACAGATTTGCAGGCGAAGGGTAGGGGGTGAGAAGGGTTTTGAGTTCATCAGGAAAGAGAGACAAGCCTTCCATGAGGGTAAGTACGCGCTTGACGCAACGCTCGCCTAAAACAGCGTCATGCGTTAAAAGGGCACAAAGTAAGCCAAGCGCCACCGCTTCCCCGTGCAGGATTTTGCCGTAACCATAGTAGGCTTCATACGCGTGGGCAAAGGTATGCCCAAGGTTTAAGCACACTCGACCGCGCGCGTCATGGGCGGGGAAGGATTCTGTTTCGTCTCGCATGACCACCTCGGCTTTTATGGCACACGCCTTGCGAATGAAGGCCTGTTCTTCACGTCGCCAATCGGCGCCTAAGCGTTCAAAATCAGCCAATAAGCCAGTGCCTTCATCGATTTCCATATCTAAAGCGGTGGCTTCAATTAAGGCGTATTTGAACAGTTCCGCAAGTCCTGCTCGAATTTCTCGAGGGGCAAGCGTCTTTAAGGTGTCGGTGTCGATGCTCACTAAATCAGGCTGCTTAAAGGCCCCGATGCTATTTTTCACGTCGCCAAAGTTGACGGCGACTTTGCCACCGACGGAAGAATCCACTTGCGCGAGAAGCGTTGTGGGCACTTGCACAAAACGCGTGCCACGTAAGTAGCTAGATGCCAAAAACCCCGTCAAATCTCCCACAACGCCCCCCCCCAAGGCCAAAAACACATCTTTTCGGGTCATGCTTGCTTGCATGGCGTGCTGGTAGAGGCCTTCGAGTATTTTTAAGTCTTTGGCGCGCTCTCCCTGAGGCACGTGCGCTTGAAGGACTTCAAAGCCGGTGGCTTCTAACACCGTGCGGCTCCGTTCCACATAGCTTTTTGGCAAGCCTAGATCATACACGATCATGATTTTTTGTCTGGTGTGAATACCTGCCTGAAGCAGGTCTTGCCCCAAGGTATTGAGCCCCCCCGCCTGAATGAGAATGTCATAAGTGTGACGCGTCCCCGTGAGCTGAAGGGTTAAAGGGGTATCTTGTTGAGGGTGGGGGGCGTTCATTTAATCAGGCTCCGTGGTGGGGACGTTTTTGGGCATGCTGGGTAGAAAGTACGTCACATAATTATATAGGCTTTCAAGAACGGCTTCTAAGGCTTCTTGGGGGTTGAGATAGGCCGTTTGAACATGCACTTGGGCTTGTTCATAAAAGGGGGTTCGCTCTGCATAGAGTCGTTTGACAACAGAAGCGGGATCTTTGACGTTGATTAAAGGACGTTCTTTGGGGGAAAACAAGACCCGTTCTAGCAAATGGGCTTCATCCACTTCAATGTAAATCACCAGCGCCAAATCGAGCGCCAGATCCAAATTGTCTTGATGCACCAGTGCTCCTCCGCCAGTGGCAATGACGGTGCGTTCTTGGGTTAAACAGCGTGCCAAGCATTCACTTTCATAACGACGAAACGTGGCTTCGCCGTCTTCTTGAAAGAGACGGGCAATTTTTTTGCGATGAAATTGTTCGATGGCGTTGTCGGTGTCCACAAAACGAAACCCTAACACGCCCGCTAGTTTTCGGCCCAAGGTGGATTTACCACAGCCCATAAAGCCGGTAAACACCAAACGGCTTAAGGCGGGGTGCGTCTTAAGGGTTTCGGCGTGGTGGTGGGCTTTGGGGGACAAGGGCAAGGGAACCTCTTGCATAGGGGCATCCTTTTCAACGGGTTTCGCTTCTTATTTTAGTATACCACTCACAAAAAGGGTTGACACTCGCTAACTAAAAATCTTACGCAAGGTTTCAATCATCGCCCACGTGACCAAAAGCAAATGGAGCAGGCGCAAGTGTTTGTTGTGCAGTTTGGCTTGAGCCTTTGCTCCTAGCCATCCGCCGACAAAGGCAATAGCCGAAATGCCCAAAGCAAGCTTCCAAGGCACCACATGGGCTTGCGATTTTCCCACCACGGTGCCTAAGGAAGTTAAAATCACCACGCCTGTGCCTGTAATAATGGCTTGACGAACGGGCATTTTTAACACTTCCGTCATAAACGGCACAAGAAAAACAGCCCCCCCCATGCCTACAATGCCTGCGAGTCCCCCAATGGCGGTTGAAAACGGCACAATAAGCCCCCATTTTTGCCACAAATGGTTAAAATCGGTAATGAAGTCGTGGCGTTCAACCACATTTTTATGAAACACCACTTGCAGGTACTTCCGCACGCCTAAAGCTAAAGTGGCGCTTAACGCGATCATTAAAATGCTTAAGATCAGCGAACGAGACCACGTGGCGGAAAAATACGCCCCTATACTCGCCCCCAACACCGAAGGCACCCCAAATAAAAGCACCAGCCGTTTTTTCATGGCCTTATTGCGAATGTGTACGTAGGTGGATGACATGGAACTGGCCAAGGCTTGAACCGCGGCAATGCCTGTGGCGGCTTGCACACTGACCAAATCCCCCCCTAGTAAAACGGGAGGAATGAGGATCAATCCGGGGACCATTTGCAACCCTCCCCCGATGCCGAGCAGCCCCGACAAAAAACCAACAGTTAAGCCCAAGAGTCCTAAAAACAAGAGGGCATTCGGCGTGGTGGGATCTTGCAAGACAAGGGCAGTGGCTTCAAAGGGCATAATGAACTTTCTGGAGAGGAGTGCTTGCCTCAAAACGGTGTTTACGGGTTTATTTTACTCAAAAGAAAGTCGAGTGCCAAGTGATAGCCGCTTAAGCCCAATCCGCAAATCACACCCGTTGCCACCCCTGACACATACGACTGCTGACGAAAGTCTTCTCTCGCATGGATGTTGGAAATATGCACTTCCACAATGGGGATGCTTAACATGGCCAGTGCGTCTCGTAAAGCCACACTGGTATGCGTCCACCCCCCAGGGTTGATGATGAGTCCAACGGCTTTGGGTTCGTGAAAAATGGCGTGAATGGCCTCGATCATTTGGGCTTCGTTATTATATTGGGCATGCACCAAGGTGGCTTTTTCTTTGGCATTGGCATGGCGAATCAACTGATGTTCCAGCTCAGCCAGCGTGGTTTTGCCGTAAATGTCGGGTTCTCGTAAGCCCAGCATGTTTAAATTGGGTCCATTGAGCAGGTAAATATGTTTCATGATGATTTCGCCTTTCGGGGGGATTTGGGGGCTTGACTGAAGTAAAGTCCCACTTCTTGAAGGTTTAAGCCTTCTCGCTTGAGCTGTTCTTCAATCAATAATTGAATGAAATATCCCTTAGAATACTCAAACAGTTGAGCCATTTTTAAAGCCGTTGTAAAGCTAGGCAGACGTCTGCCGTGTTCATAATCGCTTAAGCGTTGTGGGGAACAGCCTAATTGACTGGCAATTTCTGCCAAAGTCCACCCTTCAGCATGACGAGTGACTCGAATATGTCGCCCTAAGCTCAAGGGTTCATCTAAGCTTAAACCGATTGAAGCAAAGACGTCTTCAGCAGGAACAAGGTCTCTTTCATCATCATCGTGTTCGGTAATCATGTGGGGTAATCTCCTGTACTTCAATAATTTCGTGGGTGTGTTCTTCGTAAATGAGTCGCCATTGCTTGTTGAGTCGAATAGAGCGTTGATGTTTTCGCTCACCGTGTAAGGGTTCGTCATGTAAGCCTTTCATCGCACGGCGAGTTAAAAACAAGCCTTTGACTTCAACCATTTTGACCCATTCTAAGACTTTTTTCTGTATTTCAATGGGTGCTTTTTTGAGTTGTTTTTGTGCATTTTTATGAAAATAAAACATGCTTACTCCTTATCGGATGATATCTCTAGTATAACAAAGCAAGCCGACAAGTTCAACCCCTTATCGGAGTAATCTTTTACTTTTTTACAATAATTCCAAAAACGTGCCTTGGCGTTGCCAATCCCCTGAACGAAAGCTCCACAACAGATCCGCATGCGTGTCTGTCGCCGCGGCGAGTCGTTCAATGCGTCTCACTCCAGCCTGGCGCAACTGTAGTTCATTAACAAAGGGGACGTCCGCATGAAACTTCGTGGGGGTGTGCTCACTTCTTCTGTACCACAGTGCTTCGCTTTGCCCAGAAAGGGACGCCTGTAATTGTTCCAAGACCTCCACGTCAATTTCAAAGCCTTCAATCGACAAAGCCGGTCCAATCACGGCAATCATGTGAGCGCTTTGGGCGCCTGCTTTTACCAGAACATCCACCATTTTAGGAGCCAACCCCAAGGCCGTGGACTTCCAACCGCAATGGACGAGCGCCCCTTGGTGAATGTCAGGGGCATATAAAATAATGGGTGTGCAATCCGCGCTAAAAACCACCGCAGGATGATGAGAGTGATCCACAAGAATGGCATCCGCTTCACCCTGCTGAGCATGACTGACGGCAAAGTAGTCGGCCCCATGGACTTGAGTCGGAAAGGCCAGACGCGTGGGGTTCATGCCAAAGCGTTTGAGCCACGCCTGCCGATGTTGCTTGAGCACGGCGGGGTCTCCTTCAAGGCCTGCCACAAAGTCTGGCTTGGTGGAAAAGCCGTAACGCAGGCGAGGCGTATACAGTTCTAAAAGAATGGACGGCCACGATGAAAGAGGTATCATGACTTATTGAACGCCGTTTGTGTTGAATGCTTTAATGTACCCACTCACTTTACGACGAATCAAGTGGCCCACGTCTTGAGCCTTGATGGAAGCGTCCCACGGGAGTTGGTTGATGTCAATTTTACCGGCGCTGTCTGTCCCCGGGTGACGCAATCCAAATTCGTAGTGGGTGTAGACGGTTTCAGGACTTACGGCTATGCCGTAGTGAAGGCAACATCGGGCCATTTCTTCACAGGCCCGTTCTAAACTAAGTTCAGTAAACACCCCCGGCTTATAGCCTTTAGGCCCCCCGCAGACGGCAATACCAATCGTAAAGCTATTGCCTCCGCCACAATGGGCGGCATACTTGTCTCGATTCGTCAGGGACTTGCCGTTGGCTTCGGGTGGGTACTTGCCTAAGTGAATACTGCCATCACCCGCACAGATGTAATGATAATGTAGTTTGTCGGTGGCATTGGGGGTTAATCCACCAGCCGTCCAGTGCAGGCAGATTCGTTTAAGCTGAGGGGGGACAGGGGGCATGACAGTTTCCTTAGGATTGAGTATCCTACTTATTTTAGCATTAGCGTTTAGTCGAGGCAATATATAAGCAACATAAAACCGAAACAGCGTAGACACCATAAACCCTAGGGCTCCCTAACCCCCTAAAAAAAATGGAGACTTGGGGAAGTCTCCTGAACTATAAATAAAACATTTTCTCAAAACAAAAGGGGGAACAAAACCGAATATTTACTTACAGGTAAGAAACGGAGGGAGCGAATACTGTTTAGGCGAAGAGGTTTAGTTTTTTGGCTTGACCTTCGCGCTGAACATTAGGCTTCAAGGTAGCAGGGCTTTTCACAAACTGCACCAAACCAGAACTGGGATTTACGCTTAAATCCACAGATGTTTTAATGGCTGGTTGCGAAGTATTCGAAGCAAGTAAAGGCTTAGACACATTACTGTGTAGGTTGGCGGTATCGTTGGTGTGCATCGAATAAAAACAGCAGGTTGACATGGGAGATTGCATCCTATGTTAAAGGGCTGAGTGAGTGAATGACCCTTAATGGCCTTCACAAGATTAAGATACAACAGACTATATGACGACTATGTGACGATTTTCGTCTTTTTTGTGACAGTTTATCACCTGTTTTCGTCGGGCTTTTAGCGTGTTTGGCGCCTTGGGGTGGGGCAAGAAAATCTTCTTTCGAACACTATGGAAGGGTTGAATGAGAGCCACTCAGGCATCCCAAGGCAAGACAGCATTCATTTCAGCCAGAAATTTGGCGGTTCGGGTTGTTTTTTAGGCATGATTAAATCTCTCAATAAGTGTTGCATGTTCTCCATTCTGCCCAAAAAACCCTTTTTCAGAGGGTTCTATAGAATGTCAAGCCGGATGAGCGATGTTCTCTTCGTCACTTGTTACTTGAATCCGCCGAATTATATCACAAGTCTTTCAAAGGGGGAGTCAAAACGAAAGCATGGCCTTTTGTGATACAATACGTCAATCTATTCACCCACATTAAAGGACGACCACTATGACAACTGAACTCACGATCGCTTTTTTAAATAATGACATCATTGAAAACTGGGACTTTTTTGGCATTAAAATTACATGGCTCGTAATTATTTATGCTGTCCTTATAATAGTTCCGTTGCTTTTTAGGCAAATACAAAAACGCAAAGAGCAAGAGAAAGCTCACAATGATTTAAAGGGATTTTTAGAACTCGTACAAAGCAAGCCTAGCCTCGACGCTTCCCCGATCAAGCATCAAATTGACGAGTATTTTAAAGAACGAAACGAAAATCCCTCTCCCACGGTGAAGCAACTCTGCCACGCATGGCGAGAGTTTTCCGAAGGGGTGAAGGAATACAACGGCGAATGGATGAACGTCTACCAAGCGGAAGAGTTTTTTAAGGCGTCGTTGTTGGTGGAACCAGTGGTCAAGCCACTGTCGTATTATGCCACATGGGCGAGTAGTTCAGGCTTATTGTTTACGTTTATTGCGTTGACGGCTGGTTTAAGTGAATTAAATTACGCAGGCGTAGGCGAAATTAAAGGCATCGGGGACTTTATTAACGCCCTTTCAGGTAAGTTCATTACCAGTATTTTCGGCTTGGGGCTTGCGGTTGCTGTATTTGACAATCAACACCGAAAAGCAGTGGAAGTCTTGACGCATACGCTGGATGATATTGTGTATGAATTGAACCGTTCGTTTAAGCGGTTGACGTCTCAACATATTTTAGGGTCTGGTAAACTTTAGCTAATTTTATGATAGGCTAAAGTATTATGAATCCTAGTAAAAATAAGTATTATAAACAGTCGCACATTTCTGAACGTAAATTTCGCGAATTATTGCGGTGTTTTG
>JBIKTR010000010.1:0-64574 GCA_044348005.1 Vampirovibrionales bacterium
AATAAAAACAATCTCTACCACGTTCTTGCGGGGTTGTTACAATTCTTTAAGTGTTAGGCGCTTGGTGCGGGGGGTTAGGGTCCATGGAGCAGGCGGGATGCCCCGTCCAGAGCTGGTGTCCCTCCTCCTCCTCACCTCCTCCCTAAGGGAGGAGGAACAAAGCAAATTAGACTTTCGCAGCGCTTTCTATACCCGCGTCCACATTAACTGAACACGAACCCCTTTGGCGGTGGGGTAGGCCTGCCAGTGCCCGCGAAGGGTAAAACCCAACACAGGCAACGAAAGTTCATAGGTTTTACCCGCCTTGGCCTGCCATTTTAAGTACGACGTGCGATGTTGCGGAAAGGTTGAAAAGCGGGTCCTGTTCCATTGAAGAAGCACGTTTTCTTCAAACGCTCGGCGTCTGGCGTCTTGCCGAGCCTGCTTTTGTTTCAGGGTTTGCGGGGTTTTTTGGGCGGAAGAATGAGATCGTTTCCTGTTGTGGGACGCCTTTCTTTTACGAGGCGAGTGAGAGGAGGAGGTCCCTTCTTTAGCTGTAAGTGGCGTTGTTGTATTCGTTTTTTCAAGCGCTTGTTGGGGACGCTTCATGCGCTGGAGGCGTTGGGTAGCTAGGGGGGGGTGGTCATTTGTGTCGGTGGTAAATAGTTTTTGCGCTTTTGAACGGGTTTTAGGCACTTTTAAGTGATGAAAATCATCTTCAAAAAACGCCAGGGTATACATCGCTTGTTCGGATTCCAAAAGATCTTGTTGGGGCTGTTTTAGCTTGGTTTGACTCCCCTTGATCAAATAAGTCACATCTCCTTTGGCCAGTGTGTGAACGGTTTTTTCTACGCGTCTGAGGTGTTTTTGAAGCGGGCTGAGCAGGGCCTTGGGTGTTGTTTTTTTGGCACGTTTTCGTTTACGCTTTTTGGGGGCTTCGCTTTTTTGCAAGGCTTTTAAAGCAGACGCTTCAAGCCACACCACTTCTTCAGGCGCTTGAAGGTGTTGGGCGTCAAAATACCGATTCACGTCTTCAAGTTCACGCCTAGAAAGGGGGGCTTCGACAAATACAATGCTGTGCATTTTTTGGACGTTTTTCGCGTCTTTGTAATGGAAAATACGCACGCCTTCATGGCGAAGGCTTTGCCCAATGGGTAGGCGAACCCACGCCTGCTGGGGATGCCTCTGAAAGCGCGTGGCATCCCAGTACAGAGGGAACAACATTAAGGCGAGGCTTATCAGGCTGATGCCCCCGTAGCGAATGAGCGTCCCACGAAGCGACTGCGTGGCTCGTCGAACGCGTTCACCCCACCACGGCAGGCTTAATAAAACCATGTAGGCCAAAAGCATCCACGCAAGCGGTAGCGTTGGGACTCTAAACTGCAGGTGCGAAAAGCTCGCGCCCCAATGCGTCCACGCGATTTGGGCCTTTAACAGCAGTTGGCTAGGCATGAGGCATAGGCCAGCGAAAGAGGGTGAAAGGCTATAGAGCCCAAAACTCGCGAATCCCCACAGCGTCAACGGAGCAACCAAAATCCCACTCAACAGATTCATGGCTACCGCATGCAACGGCGTTTTATGAAAGACGTGTAAAATCAACGGCGTGGCATAGAGTTGGGCAACAGCGGTGAGGCATCCGGCGGAAAGGAGGCCTGCGATGAGGTTGCGCTTGCTGTTCCATCCTTTTTTTTGAAGGAAGGCTTCAATCGTGCTAAATAACGTGACGATGCCAAAGGTGGTTAATACCGAAAGTTGAAACCCCAGATTAAGCCATAAGTAAGGCTGCCATACACTGATTACGCTAATTGCCAGCATCAGTAAAAATAAGGGATTCAAGGGTTTAAAGAAGTACTTCACCCATAAGCCCAAGAACCACATTACCACAGCGCGTAAAATAGAAGGCGGAAACCCTGTCGCCACCCCATAGGCCAATACGCCTAAACTGGCTAGGGCAAAGGCCGCCGCGCGAGGAAAGCGAGGCACAAGCCGAAGTAAGAACAACAGCCCTGCGGCAATGATGGCGACATTCATGCCACTGGCCGCCACCAAATGGATTTGCCCTGTGTCTATAAACGCTTGCTTGAGTGCGGGGGGTAAGGGGCTGGCGCGGTCTCCCAGCACGATGCCCCCCATCAACCGACCGGCTTCAGGGCCAAGCGTCCTTTCTAGTAGCGTCACAAAACCAAGGCGTTGTTTCAATATCGCCGATTCCACCCCCGCACGTGCGTGTTCCCACCCCGTGGGCTTGGGTAGTGAAGCGTCTAGGGGGAGCCGTTGAAGGCAGTCTTGATCAAGAAAGGCTTGGCGAAGGGTGCCCGCCATGCCCATACTTTGTAAGTACTGGGCTTCATTAAAATCCCCTAAAAAACGAAGGGCATGGCCTTTTTCAAAGTGGCCAGAAATACAGGTTGCTTTGCCTAGGGGAAAATCTGAGGGGTGGGAGGTTTTGAGCAACAGGCGCACAGGGGTTGCAGTGTCTAAATGAGCGGTTTCAAGGATTAGCCCCTTTTCATGGGGGGAAATTTTACCGGGCAACCGTAGGTATTGGCCGTTTAAGTAGTCTGGCACATACACGGGGTGAAATCGAAGAACGGCCAGAAAAAATCCCACTAAACTCACCAGTAGCAAAAGCCACAGTCGTTTGACGCCAATAGGCCAGTTTCGCCAAAAGCCTACCCCTAAAAGGCCCCAAAGCATCGCCCCTTTTACAAGCCAAGGGTGCAAGCCTAGGGGGATCATTTGGCCATGCACACCGAGCATAAAGCCAACTACCCCAACCAGCATTAAGGCACTGAGGCCTTTTTGAATGCGGTACAGCGTTTCAAGCCCCACATGGGTGAGTAGCCGAAGTGTTTCAAGGAGGTTTTTCATATCCCACCAGTATAGCCAAGTCGATGATGAGGTTCAAGCCCATCATGTAACAAAACGTAACGGCCTATTCAGTAAATCGTTCATGGGGCGAAAACAGTTATGTCCGAAAGATAAAGGAGTTCGATTATGAAAAATAGTTTAGTTTTTACCTTAGCCGTTGTTGCCTTGTTGAGCAGTTCAGCTGTAAGTTTAGCTGTTACAGGCATAGATGAAGTCACCTCTTTACGTTCCAAATTACACGCCACGGTTGAACATGTCACTTCAGACGCTGTGACAGAAGAAGACCAAGCCCACTGGTTAGTGATCAATCAAACCCCTTGGAAGTGGGATGATTCAGCCTTGGAATTTTCAGCTTCATTTGTAAACACCAATTACCAACAAGCCAGTGCGAACCATGAAGGTGGACATGATGGCGAAGGCCACGGGGAAGGCCACGGGGAAGGCCATGTGGATGGTCACGGTGATGGACACGGCGACAGAGCTTCCATTGACTTCGAGTTTTAGATCCCTGTTGCTTTTCTTAACAACGTACACACCCTTTGGGATGATGCCAAAGGGTGTGTACGTCATATAAATGGTTTTTGATTGAGTGGGTTGTTTTAATGGTCTTAAACAGGGTATGATTTTTTAAACAGTCATTTGTATTGTTTTTAAACAGTCCGTTGTTTTCGTTATTGTATTATTTAGATTAGATCGGTAGAACCAACCATGCCCATACATACCTTAAGGCGTCATGCCTATTTTCCTATTGCCTTTTTTTCCGCTTTAGGCCTTACGTGCTTGCCTGCTTTTGCAGATGATGTGGGGGGAATTACACCCACCAGCAACCCTGGTTCATTAACCAATACGGGTTTAGAACAGGTGAACAAAAAAAATCGTCTGGAACGAAATCCCGTTTACGGTATTGTTGAAGACGAAAAAATAAAACCCACCGACGAAGTGGTCCGCCTAGAATTGCCTGACGCCATTGGCACCCCGTCTTTTCAGATTTATGATGACTTGCATCATATTCAAATTGTGGGCAATACCATTTTTACGGAAGCGGACTTCAAACCCTTGGTGGATCGTTTTTTAGCAAGCAGCCGCAGTACTAAAGACGTGCAAGCGTTGATTCATCAGATGGATCGTAAGTACTATGAAAAAGGGTTTTTAACCAGTAAAACGCTTTTTGAAAGTTCCGCCAATCATACTTTAAGTCTTCGTGTGGTGGAAGGACGCGTCAGCCAAATTGACATTGACGGCAATCACTTCCAAAAAGACAAACACATTTTGAAGGATCTCAAATTAAAAGAAGGAGATCTCCTCAATCTAAAAGAGTTACAAGACACTGTGGCAGGCGTGAACAGTTCGCAAGATTTGTATAAGGTGAAAGCACGTTTAAGTGCTGGCAAAGAAGCAGGACAAAGCGTTTTAACCTATGAAGTGGAAGAACGCTTGCCGTTTAAACTGTCTGTTTTTAGTGACAATCGTGGGCGTCCGTTAATTGGGCAAACACGCTGGGGAACAGAATTTGAATATGCCAACCCCCTAGGCAAAGGAGACAAGTTGACCTTAGGCTACACTGGGGCAAGAGGCACCACCATTGCTGAAAGCGCCTATACCATTCCTGTGAACAACCGTGGCACCAGTGTTGGTGTGGCATACAGTTTTGCGTATGTACATGTGCAAAACCGCACAGGCTCCGATCGCTTGACGGGACACGCCCATAATTACAGTGTGTTTTTGAATCAGAATATTGAACAAATTTCAGGTCTGTCTCTAAACACGGGGTTCAACCTACGTAAAATTACGTCTTTAGAAAATGGGGTTGAATCCGGTGAAAGTGATGTAACCAGTGCTACTGCTGGATTTAACTGGGACAAATCCGATAAAATTGGACGCAGTAACCTCAACGGGACGGTGACCGCTGGTTCCGCCTTATTGGGAGGCGACAACACGTTCATGAAGTACGAACTTGCGGGTACACGAATTTTCAACCTGCCTAAGAACCAGTACCTGGTATTTAATGGGTACACCATGCTTTCTTCAGGCCCTTTACCCGGTTTTGAACAAATGCAAATTGGGGGTTCTTCTTCTGTACGAGGCTTTACCGAAGGCTTGTTGTACGGAGACAGAGGCGTGACCGTTAATGCCGAATATCGTTACCCGATTTGGGGATTGTCTAAAATAGCCCCCAAACTTTCGGAAAATCTGCAAGGGGTCTTGTTTGCTGATGCCAGCCAAGTGGTGGTGGACAAACATACCAGCGGAAGACTCGACAGCGCTTCAAAACGTGGAAATACCACACTGGTGGGCACTGGCGTTGGTTTGCGTTTAGCGATTAATGACGCCCTAGAAGGATTTGTGGATTTTGGTGTAGGCTTAACCGAACGCGATGCTGTAGAACCCAATGCGCAACCTTCAGTGCGTGTGCATTTTGGGGTCAGAAGTCAGCTGATTCCCGCCAAATATAGAAAACGGAGTTGAGGGTAGCTGTAAATAAAGACTAGCTTTTTACTTGTGTTTTGACTAAAATGTAAAGTCACATCAAGTACAAGGTGAACGTGTTCAATGTCTTTTTTTTCACCCCCCTTACCGAAAAGTCGAAAAGCCGAACTTTTAGAAGAGATTGGACGACTTAAGCATGAAAAACGCGCGGTGATCTTGGCTCATGTGTATGAACGCCTTGAAGTCCAAGATCTCGCCGATTTTCGAGGAGATTCCCTTGGCTTAAGTCGTCAAGCAGCCGCAACAGAAGCCGACACGATTATTTTTTGTGGGGTGCATTTCATGGCGGAAACAGCCAAACTATTGAGCCCCCAAAAAAAGGTGTACTTGGCTAATCCGCATGCGGGTTGCCCCATGGCGGATATGATTAGCGCTGAGCAACTGCGGGCCTTTAAGGCCGCCCACCCCAATGTGCCTGTGGTGGCGTATGTCAACACCAGTGCAGAAGTCAAGGCGGAAAGTGATATTTGTTGCACCAGTGCCAATGCGGTGGATGTCGTGCGTTCCCTGAAGGTGAACAAAGTCCTTTTCGTGCCAGACAAACACCTCGGGGCCTACGTTCAAAGCAAATTGCCTGACGTTGAGATTGTGTGCTGGGACGGCTTCTGCCCCACGCACTTACGCATTGATTTAGACGATTTAAAAAGCTTGCAAGCCAAGCACCCTAACGCCTTGACTTTGGTACACCCTGAATGCGACGAACCCGTTAAAGACTTGGCCGATTATATCGGTTCCACCACCCATATTTTAGAACAAGCCCACCTCTGTTCAGCGGATGCCTTTATTATTTGTACAGAAGATGGCGTGGCGCAACGCTTGATTCAAGATTTACCGCACAAGTCGTTTTACACGCCGTCTCGTCAACAAGCATTATGCCCCAATATGAAGATGACTCGGCTGGAAAATGTGGCCAAAGCCTTACGCGGGGACGTCGAAGAAATACAAATACCCGCTGATGTTTTTGAAAAAGCCCGCTTGACTTTAGATCGCATGCTCGCCGTTCCTATTACAGAACCTGAAGCCGGGCAGAGTTCAGCAGTCTGTCGCTGTAAAACCACCCCTACCCTTGTGGGTGTATAAGCATGATGGCGACGCTTAAACGCCTCAGCTTGATTGAAGGGAACCCCCTTGAACTGGCGGGGTTTGACGCCGTGCAAGCCGTGTTGCTTCAATGGCAAGAATCCCCCACCTTGGCGGGAAAGACGCTGATTTTGGTCAACAATACCACCCAGCAAAAGGCCCTGCAACACGCCTTGATTCAAGGGTGGCAAAACCCCATGAACCGTTTACCCGTGTATACGTTCAACGGCTTGATTCGTCACATTGTGCAACGGCTCTGGCCCTATGCGGAACTGAAATTGCAACAGGCCTTTAAATCCAAACAACACGCCACTTGCCTGGTGCCTGAACTGGTGGGGCTTGAAGAAAGTGAACGCTTGTTTCGCTTTTTAATTGAACAAACCAAAGCGCAAGGCCATTTCAACGATGCCTTTGAAGCCCTAAAGCTTGATGAAGCGTCCCTCATTCGTCAGTTGATTCGGCGTCAACGACTGCGTGCCGAACAGCGGTTGACTCGCGTGCAAATGCACACTATGGATCACGCCCTCAACATCCCCGAACACGCCTTGATTCACCATTTGGAACAGGTGTTTGAGCTCAGTGCCTTAGAAATGCGCTGGCTCGATTCGACCAAGCAAATTGATATTGCCTTAGCATTGCTTGAAGAGCATCCTGAATGGAAAGAGGCCCTAGATGTCGACCCTGAACTGTTGTTGTGGTTAGACGCCGATGAAAGCACGCCGGCTGAACAGGCCTTGTTGCGTTTGCTGGCTGAAAAAAGCGCGCATGTTATGGTGAGTGTAGATCCACAGGGGGGGGCGCGACAAGGTTACTTGAATGCCGATCTTGAGGGCGCGAAAGCCTTGATTGAGTCGTGGCAGGCCCAAGCCGAACAAACTGAACACCTTCTTTCACCACCGCTTCAAGAAGATTCCCCCGCCCCCCTTCACGTGGGGGATGCCTTATGCCAAGCTTTTTTGGGCTTGGGCCATGAACGCCCCCTCACTTTAGAACCTCAACTGGTGTTGCACCCCGCGCAGCGAAGCCTTATTGAAATGTGGGATTCCGCCTGTGCCACGCTCAACACCCTACCCGCGCAAGATGTGGTGCTGGTGATGCCTGAAATCAACGCCTTGACTCTGGCTCCCTTAACCACGTTTTTGAATCAACAGAAGATCCCCTTTCAAGTTTTAAGTGGCACACAACGCCCTGTCGACACCTTACAAGGCAAGCTCCTGCTTTTACTAATTCAAGTGTTGCATAGCCATGAATGGCAGTTACCTTTGAGCCGTTTTGAATGGCGAACTGTTCTGAGCACCTGCCTTAGTTTACAGACGGCTGAAGCCAAGACGCTTGATGCGTTTTGTGATTTTGTGACACAATCGGCCATGCGTCGCTTAAGCGAAGGGCAGACAGGGGCCAGCACCTTACCGCGTGAAATCCCTGAAGACTTGCTGATTTATGAAGCCAGTCGTCAACGCTATGCGAGCTTTTGTCAAGCGCTTTTTAACTTGGGGCAAGCGTCTATTGAAGCGCAATTACAGGCCATTGCTCACCAGTGGATTTACCCCAAGCTCGCTGAAGGAGAATCGGATTCAGCCCTCCAGTTAATTTACCGTAGTTGGCAAAGGCAACTTAAGATGTTGAACGCCCTTTCGCCTGATTCAGTCCATACGCAAGAAGGCGCCAAACAGTGGTTGTGGCAATCTAAATACGGCCAAATTGCAGACACCGCCGATGCCCCTAAATCGCTTGAAACTCAGGCCTTAATTATTGCCACGCCTCAAAAAGTGATTGACTTTGCGGTGCGTCGTCCCGTTCAGATTTGGCTTGATGTGCAAAGCCCCCGTTGGAGCAAAAGCGATGAAGCCCCCTTGTATCACACGGCGGTGCATTCCCCCCAAGGGTGGCGACGCCTTGAAGCGTTTGCTGAAAGCCAAGCCCCCCTTGAAGAACGCCCCCCCTTAGATGTCATTACGCTAACAGAACAACAGCGTCGTAAACGGGCGGGGCATTTATTGCGAAAACTGGCGTATGGGGCCAGCCAACGTATTCACGCTTTTTCAGCGGAATTAGACGCAGAAGGACGAGAACAGGCGCAACAACAACCCCTGTTGTTTCAAGCCCTGACTCAATCGTTATTGCCTTTACTGGCGGAACCTGATTTAGACGCGATTGCTACCGCCACCTTAAGGCCAGATCAACAAGGCGTTTTAACCTATCGCACGGGGACTTTAGCCATTAGTGCTGTTCCAGGGGCGGGTAAAACGTTTGTAAGCGTTGAATTGATTTTGCATTTAATTAAAAGGGGTACGCCTCCTGATTCGATTTTGGTGTTGACGTATATGGAATCCGCAGCACGCACGTTACTGGGCCGACTAAAACCGAAACTGGCGGGGGCGGGCATTCATCAACTACCCACGGTTTGCACGATTCACGCCTTGGCCTTTAAAATTCTTGGCGACGCTTCACACGCACGGCGTTTGGGTCTGGATGTTGAGCATTTTCGCATGGTGGATGAAACCGAACAAGACGCCCTTCAAAAACAAGCCGCCTTGGACGTTTACCCCCTTGCCAGTGCTGAAAGCGACCTCACCCTAGAAGCGTGGCAACGCATCGTGAGTCAAGCCATCAATCACGCCAAAAGTTTGGAACTTTCGTGGGCGGATTTGATTGAAGATGCCAAAACATTAAAAAACACGCGTTTAGAAGCCATGGGACTGGCGATGAAGGGGTATCAGCAACTGCTTCAAGCGCGCAATGCTTTAGATTTTACGGATTTAATCGTTTATGCGGTTCAGTTGCTTGAAGCACATGACGATGTTCGCACGCATTTTCAACAGCAGTTTCGCGTCATTATGGAAGATGAAGCGCAGGATTCGTCTCGCTTATTGCAACGATTTTTAAATCTACTGGGAGGCCCCACCCCCAATTTGGTGCGTTGTGGAGACACCAACCAATCCATTACCACCACCTTTAGCGCCGCAGAGCCCGCCGTTTTTCGAGAGTTTATTACCCAAGCCGATGCCCATGTGCGCATGACGCATAGTGGGCGCTGTGCCACCGAAATTATGCACCTTGCCAATCGCTGGATTCAAGAAGCCAGTCAAGCAAAAAGCCCCCTAAAAGACGCCTTTATGCCTGTTGAAATGCAGGGCCTTAGCGGGGTGAATCCGCCCTTGGCGTACCCCATTAAAGCCCGATCTTTTACGGAAGCGCAAGAAGAAGACGCGTTTGTGATTAAAGAGATCTTGGCCGTGCAAGCCAAGTATCCACAAGCCCGTTGTGCGGTGCTATGGCGTTATAATCGAGACGTCCTGCGTTTTTCGCACCAATTGCTTGAACGTCGCATTGCCACCCTTTCTCTGAGCGAACGTCTCCCGAGTGTGGCCACTTTCAAGCGGGTAGAAGCATGGCTGGGTGTGTTGCTTTATTCTGAACAAGCAGAAGCGCGTTTAACCTTACTGCACACGTTACGGGGGGTTTCAACCCACCCCCTTCACGCGTTAAGTGAAGAAGCCTTTGTGGAGTTGAGAGATGTTCTGGCGTCTGTCCCGCTTTTTGCGTTGCCTGTTGAAGAACTCACCACACTGCCGACTGAACTTCAGCAACTGTACTACGACTGGCACGATTTTCAACGAGATATTGCCCGAAGAGATTTGCCGTCCTGGATTTTGCGTCTGAGTCAAACGGATACGATGGGGGAAACGCAGGTGTTAGAACGATGTAACGGGTTTTTATGTGCCTTACATGCCCAACGCATTTTACAACGCTATGGGCTGGGTTTAGAACACAGTGAATCGCAACAATTAAGCCTACTTGCCCCGTGGCAGAGTTTGTCTCCCTTAGAAGTGGTGTTTCGCTATTTTAAGAGCCTCACCGCCAGCCGTCGCAATTTGCAAGTATTTACCGAAGAATTGTTGAATCCAACAGTAAAAGCCTCAAGCCCATTAGAAGAACAAACACCCCCCGTGCATGTTATGACCTTGCATAAATCAAAAGGCATGGAGTTTGATTTCGTGTGGATGCCTGCCTTAACACAAGCCAACTTCCCTGATGAACTGGCACAAATTCGGGTGAAGGATGCCGAAAAAGCCCTCATTGGCATTCAGCGTTTGGCCTTGCAGCGCCAGCAACCCAACACGCCATTGCGGCCATTGAATGACGCCATTACTGCTTTTCAGCGTCAACATTTGGAAGAAGAAGCGCGCTTGTTGTATGTGGGCTTTACGCGAGCCATGCAAGGCTTGTTTTTGTCGACTCACACGCAATACCGTAATGCGTTTCACAAACGACAAACCACCAAGCCCACCCACGCGTTTACTTTTTTAACTTCGACGTTACAGTGACTTCTGTGGGCTTAAACGACCGTTTACAATCATGGCTTGCACAGAAGGTACCTGCGCGGGATTTAAAATGGCTTCAAGCACCGCTTCTGCCGTGTGAAAGTTCCCTTCAGGGAGTTGCCACACACTGGCGTGCGCCAACTTGCCTACTTCTAAGCTCCCTAAATCTGCCCCTAGCCCAAGGGCCTTACAGGCCTTAAGCGTCAATAGTTCTAAGCCTTCAAAAGCCGACATTTCAATCCCGTGATGCGTCATATACGCCAGGCGTTCGTCCCGAATGTTCAGGGTGGGGCAGCTCATGGCACTGTCTGTCCCCAGAATCACGGGCATATCGCTTTCATAGGGTACATCCGTATACATGGTGCACCCATGTAAAAACAGGTTAGAACGTGGGCAAGTGACCAACACACTATGCGGATGCCCCTTATAAAAGGCCTGCACTTGTTTGGGCGTTAATAAACTGCCATGGGCAATAATTGCCAAGGGCGTGGGAACAGCATCTTGAGGGTTCCAAAGCTCAGGCTGCACGTAATCGACAAAGGCATCGCGGGGGACAAAGGTTTGTTGGACGGTTGAAAGATGCAAGTCGTCAATACCAGTGAGGTCTTTCCCTGAAAAATAATCCAGTTCGGCTTGAAATTCGGCCAAGTGGCTATGAATCACGCGAGGCGTTAAGTCCTGATGAATACGCTGCCAGGCTTTTTTACTCACGTTATAAGGACTATGCGGAGAAATACCCGCTAATAACGTGCTGGGTTCTCCCATTTCATGCCAAAAGCGTTGATACCGCTTCCAACGTTCGTAAAAGGCCAGTAACTTGGGGTGCAACGGCGAACGATCTTCGTCCCACGGGGCGGGGTGAAAGTATTCAAGGGCAACGGTGCCTTGCACGCCTGCTTCGGCCAGTTGTACCAAGGTTTCAGGCGATTGTGTAATATCATTTACAATACCTGTGCCTGTTTTAAACAGGTAAGCAAGCGACGCCTTCACACGATCGGCCACATCTTCTGCGGTGTCTTCATCACGAGCGTCATTCACCCGTTGCAACCACGTGACGATGCTTTCACCTTCGCGAATTTCAATAGGGGCTTCTGTCCACAAGTCCAAATGCGTGTGCGCATTGACAAAGGCAGGCGTCATGGCCAGACGTGAAGCCACACGAAAGGCATCACTTTCATGGGGATGTTCATGCACCACCGTTGTTTTAAGTAAACGCCCAGAACAGGAATCCCACTGAACTTCACACCATTCTAAGCACGTGGGTTCACTGCCCTTGGCTTGACCTGTAAATACGTATCGCAACAGAAGAGACGCTAAGGCCATGACACTTTTTTCCTTCTTGAACGTGTTTATTCGTCGTTGTCTGTGTCGGTGTCCACATCGGTTTTTTGCACAGAGTTCAGCACCGTAATGTTGGACGCTTCTACCCACGCATCGCCCAGCGCATCAGAAATCACCGTGCCCGTGATTTTGATCGTATCGCCTTGGCCAATACGCTTAAAGTCTTTGAGCAATTTTCGGTTGACAAAAATTTTCAGTTCACTCAAGGGAATTTCGTAGGTGGGAGGAATATCCGCACGAAAAACAAGGATGGTGACATAATCTTTCACGTCTCGCTTTACGGCGGGGTAGTCCAGCCCTAGGCCACTAAAGCCCGCGAGGGTTCCCGTAAACTCCACCGATTTTTTCAGGTAAATGGTAGGTTCTTTCACCAGTTGTGTGGAAGTCACCGCAAGGGGTTTGGCCACATTTGGGCTAACAGGCGTTACCCCCATCGCAAAGCCCACGGTGCCAAGTAGGGTAATAAAGGTGAGTGAAAGCGACAGGCTCAATTTTTTCATGGGGATTCCTCTTTAAGGTAAAACAAGAATGATTTTACCAGTATACCTTATTTCTAAGATTTTGTCTTGCCTGAAGGAGAGTTGTTTGGCAAAGTTAGAAATTGCCTTTTTGAAACAGTTTGTTACAAAATAGCATCATAATTCTTAAGAAATACTTAATGCTTATGTAAGGTGCAAGAAACAATCACAAGCCCTTCACCCACGGTAAACCCACCGACCAAACAAACCACACACAACCACCCTAGCTATTCCCCCTCCTTTTTCGTCTAACCCAATTTTTACACAGGGGGAATACATAGGTATGAGCGATATTGACTTGAAGTCTATCGCTCTTTTTCTTTTTTGGCGTACAACTCTATTTGTCATATACTAAAGGGATACCCTTCATCTTAAACGAAAGTCCCTTGCTATGACGGAAACCCTCGCCCCTGATACCCTGCCTGTTCTCGCTGAATCCCGCGTCAATGAGGCCTTTTCCTTCACCTTGCACGCCACGCAAGGCCACGCCCGAGCAGGCACCTTCACCACCCCCCATGGTGTCATCAATACCCCTGTTTTTATGCCTGTGGGTACCAATTCCACGATTAAATCCGTCACCTGGCAAAACGTTCATGATCTTGAAGCGGAGATCGTGCTAGCCAATGCGTATCACCTCTACTTGCGACCAGGGCATGAACTGGTGGCAAAAGCAGGTGGCTTACACGGGTGGAGCAACTGGAAAAAGCCCATTCTCACCGATTCAGGAGGCTTTCAAGTCTTTTCGTTGGCGAAGTTCCGAAAAATCACCGAAGAAGGCGTGCATTTTCGGGATCCGCTAACAGGTAACAAGCACTTCATTGGCCCCGAAGAAAGCATGGCCATTCAAAACGCGCTGGGGGCGGATGTTATTATGGCGTACGACGAATGCCCCCCCTACCCCATTGAACATCACACCGCCTTGCGTTCGCTTGAACGCACGCATCGCTGGCTCGAACGATGCTGGGCGTCTCACAAACGGCATCACGATCAAGCGCTTTTCCCCATTGTGCAAGGCGGCACCTTTGAAGATTTACGCATTAAGCACGCGGGCATGGTGCAGGACTTTGACGCTGTGGGTTACGCCATTGGAGGCGTCAGCGTGGGCGAGCCTCGCCCCTTGATTGAGGCGATTACGGCGTATACCGCGCCGTTATTGCCAGCAAACAAGCCCCGTTATTTGATGGGGGTTGGCACGATCCGTGACTTGTTGAAAGGCATCCGTAGTGGGGTGGATATGTTTGATTGTGTGTTGCCGACTCGTAACGCACGGCATGGCACGTTTTTTACCCCTTCAGGCAATAAGCATATTAAAAATGCCGAATTTGCCGAAGATTTCGGCCCCTTGGTCGAAGGATGCGAGTGCTATACCTGCCAAAACCATAGCCGTGCATACGTCAAACACCTCATGCGTCAGTGGGAAGATACGGGCAAAACGCTGTTGAGTATTCACAACATTCATACCTTGGTACAACTGGCCAAAACAACCCGTCAACACATTTTAGCCGGCACCTTTGACGACTTTTATGAAAGCACCCTTGAACAGCTCGGCGGTAAAGTCGGCGGATAGTCCATTTAACGTGTTTTGAGAACAAGGGCTTGATTTATTTTGTTTTTTTGATTTAATAGTCAAAGAAGCTTATACGTATTCACCTAGTGTGAAAAGGTATTTGAGAGATTGCGGGTGTAACTCAGTTGGTAGAGTATCTGCCTTCCAAGCAGACTGTCGCGCGTTCGAGTCGCGTCGCCCGCTCCATTTTTTAGTTTTCTCATGCACTATGTTCGTAAAGGGGTTTCATGTCTACCACTGTTCCACCCGCTTTTGATGAAAACCTCCTGTTGGATCTTCCTTCGCCGTTTAAACGAGTCACCATTATTGGGGCAGGGCTTATTGGCGGTTCGTTTGCGTGGTTAATGAGAGAACGCTTTGGCCTTGAACAACTGCACATTACCTTAGTTGATCAAGACGAAAAAAGATTGCAACTGGCTTTACGTAAAGGCATCGCGAATGTGGCGCAACCACAGTTGCCCAAAACCTTTGAAGGTTCGCATTTGGTGGTGTTGGCCACGCACTTGGATTCTAATGAAGTGTACTTGCCTGAAGTGGCTAAGCGAATCCACTGCGCGGATGTGTTGGTTACGGATGTAGGCAGTGTAAAACGCGGGATTGTGGAACGGGGCTTTGAGTTATTGCCCAACGCCTTTATTGGGGGGCATCCCATGGCGGGCCGTGAAAAGCAGGGGCTTGAAAATGCGACTTCTCTGTTGTTTTTTCAGAAGCGTTTTTTGCTCACTCCACACCCTGAATTTAAAGAAACCCGCTTATTGAATCAGTTCAAGGCTTTTTTAGAACTCATCGGTATGGTGCCTGTCGTCCTAGATGCCCCGCATCACGATGAAGCCATGGCGTATGTGAGTCATTTGCCCCAACTTTATGCCGTGTTACTCACCAATTTGATTGCTCAACATAAACCGGGGCATTTACTGGGCTTTCACGGGGGGGGGATTGACGATCAACTGCGTTTGGCGGCGAGTCCCGTTGAGATGTGGGGGCCTGTGTATGAACGTAATGCGGATCAGATGGAAATCGTGCTCGATGAAATGATTCGGCTCTTGCAAGAGATGCGCGCTGGTTTAAAAAACCCTGATGCCATGCAACAGTGGTTTGAAACATCCAACACCATTCACACGGCTTACCAGCAATTAAAACAACAACAGCTTCACCCCATAAAAAATACGATTATCTAAGCTTTTTGTGAACGAGGGGGGCGCGACTTTGAAGTCGTTTTCTTTGCCGTGCCTTTGGCGGGACGTTTGGTTGCACTGGTTGCTGGGGTTTTCGCTTCAATTAAGGCAATGGCTTGTTCTAAAGTCACGCTTTGCGCTTCAGTGCCTTTGGGCAAGGCGTATTTTTGACGATTATGGCTGAGGTAGTACCCGTAGCGTCCTTTATTTATGGTAATGGATTTTTTCTTATATTCACCTAAATCGAGCGCTTTTTTTCCACTTTTTTCGTAAAAGGCAACCGCTTCTTCTAAGGTAATTTCGTACACATTATACGGTTCTTTCAAGGAAACAAAGGTGGGGCCCACTTGCAAGTAAGGGCCAAAGCGTCCGTTATTGCTAATAACGTTTAAACCTTCGGCAGTAGTGCCAATGCTTCGGGGCAAACTAAGTAAGCGCAGGGCCACTTCTAAGTCAAGACTTTCAGGTTTCATGCCTGCTTCTAAACTCGAACGACGTGGCTTGATTTTTTTCGGTTTTTTGGCCCGGCTATTGGCGGGTGGGGGGACTTCTTCTTCTTCACCGAGTTGCACATAATAGCCATAAGGCCCTTTTTGAAGGGTAATCTCTTTGCCCGTTGCAGGATCCTGCCCAAGCACTTTACTTTCAAAGACTTCAGCCCCTTCACCGTCGCCTTTGGCATCGCTCACCGCTTCAGCCAAGGGTTTATTATACTTACAAGTAGGGTATTGGGAACAACCCAAGAAAGCGCCAAACTTGCCTAGTTTCAACCCCATACGCCCTTCGCCACACTTGGGGCATTTGCGAGCGTCTTCTTCGCTTTGCCCTTCTTGCAGGGGAAAGAAGTGGTGGGACAACGTAGCATCCAACGTGTTGATCACTTCAGTGATGCTTAAGTCTTTCATCGCCTCCACAGTGGCTAAAAAGGGTTCCCAAAACTCTTGTAAAAGCTTTAAATACTCCACTTCTCCAGACGTAACATCATCCAAGAGATCTTCTAAAGACGCGGTAAAATCATATTCCACATATTTAGCAAAATAGGTGGTTAAAAACGTGGTAACAAGGCGTCCGCGATCTTCTGGAATAAAGCGCCGTTGTTCGAGTTTAACATAATTACGTTCTTGCAACACACGAATAATACTGGCGTAGGTGGAAGGTCGGCCAATGCCGAGTTCTTCCATGGCTTTTACTAGGCTTGCTTCACTAAAGCGAGGGGGGGCTTTGGTGAAGTGCTGTTCGCGTTCCGCACGGTTTAGGGCAATGGCCTGGCCCAAGCTGAGTTTAGGCAGGCGTTGATTATGTTCATCATCCGAATCATCGATCCCTTCTTGGTAAACGGCCAAAAAGCCGTCAAACAATAGGAATGAGCCTGTGGCCTTAAGCGTGGCGGTTTTTTCAACATTTTCAATCAACACGGTTGACGCTTCTAACTGAGCACTGGCCATTTGACACGCCACCGTCCGCTTCCAAATTAAGTCGTACAAGCGGCGTTGATCGTCTGTCAGCGTAATGGGTAGAATCGAAGGGACGGTGTCTACATTGGTCGGGCGAATGGCTTCGTGGGCTTCTTGAGAGTTTTTGGACTTTGATTTATAGACTCTGGCTTGTTCAGGCAGGTAGTTTTTGCCACGGGTTTTTAGAATGTGGTTGCGGATGCTGGCTAACGCTTCGGCAGAAAGGGTGACGCCATCCGTACGCATATAGGTAATGAGCCCCTGTTCATAAAGCTTTTGCGCCGTTTGCATGGTGCGTGTGACCCCAAAACCCAGTTTGCGAGACGCTTCTTGCTGTAGGGTGGACGTTATAAATGGCGGAGCAGGGTGCCGTTGAACGGTTTTACTTTCAATGCTCGCCACCACAAAGCCTTGACTCTGTTCAAGCGTGCGTTGGGCGTCTTCAGCCGTTTGAGCCGTTTGAATAGAGAGTTTTTCAAGCTTTTTGCCATGCCACTTAAACAAGTGGGCTTTTAGTTCAGGGGTGGCGTTGAAAAAGCCTCGAACGGACCAGTATTCTTGGGCCACAAAGCGTTCGATTTCCATTTCACGTTCGCAAATCAATCGTAGGGCCACACTCTGAACGCGTCCCGCGGAACGAGATCCGGGTAATTTTCGCCACAACACGGGCGAAAGGGTAAAGCCCACCAAGTAATCCAACGCGCGGCGCGCCAAGTACGCCTGCACCAAGGGTTCATCAATTTGACGAGGGTGTTTCATGGCGTCTAAAATAGCATTTTTGGTAATTTCGTTAAACACCACACGTTGCACAGGTTTGCCTGATCTAAAAATGCCTTTTTCAGCCAGTACCTGAAAAATATGCCATGAAATGGCTTCCCCTTCGCGGTCAGGGTCAGTGGCAAGAATAATGCTTTCAGCGGTTTTGGCGCGTTTGCTTAAATCGCTTACCACGGCCTTTGCACGAGGCGACAGCTCCCATTCCATTTGAAACTGGTTACTGGGATCTACGGATCCGTTTTTGGCAGGGAGATCTCGAATATGCCCAACAGAAGCCACCACATCGTAGTCTTTGCCGAGGTATTTGTTAATCGTTGTGGCTTTTGCAGGGGATTCTACAATGACGAGATGAGGCATAACGTTTCCTGCGGGGGTTAAAATTCTTATCACTAAGAATTTACAATAATGCAAGCGATGTAAAAGTCAAGCCATTCATCAGTAAAAGCTTGCAAAATCATTTAAACTATAGAAAGCTCTGCGAAAGTCCCCGCGATGAAGAGCCAACCCGATTCTTAAGGAAACTTTCTATGTTATTTTTTATGATTGTGATGCGTGGCTTGTGCGTTTTAAGTCTTTTGATGGTTTTAAATGTGCCAAGTTTTGCTCAATACAACAGTCTTGAAGAAGCCTTGTTAAACGGAAACGAAGCCTTTAGAAAAGGTGATTATGCCGAAGCTGAATTGAATTATTCCCAAGCCCTAGAACGCGCGCCACGAAACATTGGTGCGCATTTTAACCGAGCTTTAGCGCGTCAGCACTTAAATAATACCAAAGGGGCTATGGAAGACTACAATACGCTTTTAAGTATAGATCCCAAACACGTTGTTTCGTTAATGAATCGTGGTAACTTGAAGCAAGAACTAGGGGATTACAAAGGCGCTTTGGCTGATTATAACGTCGCCTTAGCTCTAACTGGCGAAAAATCGGGGCTGTATTATAACAGAGCCCTAGTCAAACAAAAGCTCAACGATATTGACAGTGCCATTCAAGATTATAAAGTAGCGGTAGACTTGGACCCTCGAAAAAAAGCCGCCTTTAACAACTTAGGTAACATTTATGTGGAACGTAAAGCCTTTGAACAAGCGATTGAATTCTATAATCAAGCCATTGAATTGGATCCAAAATACGCGGATGCCTATCTGAATCGTGGGGAAGCATTGGCGGGCTTGGGCGATTTGCCAAGTGCCTTAGAAGATTTTAATACCGCCATTGAACTCGATTCCACCAAAGCAATTTACTATACCTACCGTGGTAAGCTTCAAAAACGACTGAATAATTTGGATGAAGCCTTGGCGGATCTTCAGCTAGCCATTAAGTTAGATCCCACCCATTGGCAGAACTTTCGTTATGTGGGGGGGATTTATAAGCGTCAAAAAAAGTATGAAGCGTCTTTGGTGGCGTATAATAAAGCCCTTGAACTTAATCCTAAAGAAGCAGGGGAAGTCTACGCCCATCGTGGGGATTTGTATATTTTGCTGAAACAGCCTGATTTAGCCTTGGCGGATTATAATAAAGCCATTGAGGTGGATCCCAAACATGCAGAAGCGTATTGTCAACGGGCGTCACTTCTTTTAGCGAAAGGAGATCATGAAGACGCCTTAAAGGATTTAGATCTGGCGATTGAACTTAACCCCAATGATTCCGAAGCCCATTACACACGTGGGCATGTGTATAAAGCGTTAGGCAAGACTGAAGAAGCCGCCCATAGTTATAGCAAAGTCATTGAACTTGATGAAGAACATGCGGAAGCCCGCTACCACCGCGCTAAAGTGTTGAGTCTTTTGGGGCAAACGCGCCATGCCATAAAAGAAGCGCAACATTCGGCCTTACTGCATGAAAAACAAGGCAATGTGTATGGAGCCAAAAAAGCGCATGCCTTAAAAAAACACGTTGAAAAACAACTCAAATAAGCACGGTTTGGGGTATAATAAAGTCGTTCCATGTAAGCGATTAAAAAAATCGTAGAGGAGACTTTTAAATGCCTACCTTTCTCGCTGAAGTACTGGTTGCCACGCGAAGCAATGTGTTACACCCTGAAAGTAAAACCGTTCAAGAAGCGTTGCATGGCTTGGGGTATGGCAGTGTAAAGCATCTGCAAATAGGCAAGCACTTTAGCTTTACGCTGGACGCTGCTGATGAGGCGACGGCTCGAGATATGATTCTTCAAATGGCTGAACAATTACTGGCGAATCCCGTGATTGAAGACACCCACATCACCCAACTCAACCTGTTGGAGGCGCTTTAGCATGGCCCAATTAAAAATCGGGGTGGTGGTGTTCCCCGGCACCAATTGCGACAAAGACGTCATAGAAGCCTTGAAATGCAGTGTGCCAGACGCCCAAGTCGTTGAATTGTGGCATGACGACGTGCCTAACCAGCCCTTAGAACACACGTTTCAATGGGTAATTTTGCCAGGGGGCTTTAGCTACGGAGATTACTTGCGTTGTGGGGCTATGGCCAAAAACTCTAAGCTCATGCAAGCCATTAAGCGCTTTGCTCAATCTGGGGGTTATGTGCTGGGCATTTGTAATGGGTTTCAAATTTTATGTGAAGCAGGCTTGCTAGAAGGCACGTTAATTGCGAATGCGTCCAAACGTTTTATTTGTCAACAACGCACCGCCTTAGAAGTTATTTCCACGGCGTCGCCTTACACCAGAGGCTACCAAAAAGGGCAGATCGTTGAAATGCCCATTGCACATGGTGAAGGGTGTTATTATGCAGACCCTGAAACACTTACTCGGCTAGAAGCAAACAACCAAATCGTGTTTCGTTACGTGCATGAAGTCAATGGATCCCTTCACCGTATTGCGGGTATTTCAAATAAAACAGGTAATGTCATGGGGTTGATGCCTCACCCTGAACGTAATTTATGGCAAAAGGCCTTGAGTGGCTTTACGGGAGAAGGACGCACTTTGTTTGAATCGGTGGGGGCGTCGTTATGTGTGACCCCCTTATAGTGTTTGATCTTTCGAACACTATAAAAAGAAAAATCCCCCATCTTTGGCGAGACGAGGGCTTAAGGTTTCATAGACGTGAGAGAGTCGTCTATGAAGGATCTATTCTAATAAAAGTGTTGTGAGTCGTTATTTCTTCTGAAAAGGGGGGATCATACCCCCGATTTTCCTTTATTTTCCCCTATTTATTTCCCTTTTATTTTCCCCTAATTTACGAATCTAATCAGTACGGCTATGGTTCATTTTTTATTTTTTATTTTCTTCTGTTTTTTTCTTCTGAAAGAGAGAGAGAGAATCGGCACTAGTGTTTAACGGCGTGTTTCGTTCAATACCAGAAGGTATTTTTCTAACTCTTCCCCTAAACGCCATGGCCCTTTTTTATAGTGACACGAGAGGCATTACAAAAAGCGATCAATGTTTGAATTAAATTAGTTCATGTATCCTTGAATCAACTGTAGCAATTCTGGAGGAAATGGAAATCCTTCCTGTTCTTGTTGTGGCGCTTCAGGAACAAAACCTTCAGAAGCCGTGGCAAGAATAAAGCAGAAGAATTGACTCATTTCTTCAATAAATTGTGAATCAAAATCTGTCGTACCGAGGTTCAAGGCTTCAGGTGCTGTAGGCATCTGACCCCAAAACTTATACGTGTCGGATTGAAAATTGGGTGTTTTTTTAAGCATGGGTACGGTTCCAACTTCACCATAAGGGTCTTGGCCGTAAGTCCTTGGCGTTGGGTGATGATGCTTTTTAATACCATAAGAAGGCTTTTTCATGCCGGGTGGGCAGTAGGCATCTTTGCTATTGTAGCTACGATCTGGACTAGAAACATTACCCCGTTGGCTTTGTAGCATTCCCATGCCCATGCTTGCCATCATAAACCCTTTGATGAAATCAGGAGACATGAACATGCCTTGATCATCGAACCTAGAAGGTGGGCAAATTTTTGGTGCTGGAACGTTTTGATATGTGGGCGTTTGGCTGTTTTCAATGCGGTTGTTATAACGAGGCGCCTGCACCTGATTATACACATTCACAATCGGCACGTTCGCATTATAGTTATAACCAGTGCCTTGGCTAGGTGGGTAATTATAGGTTGAAGAAACCTGAGGTTCCACATAAGTGGGTGCTGGTTCTTGAACCGCATAGTTATTCACGCTTGGAGCAGAATAGCTGATGTTTTGGATGGCGCCTTGCCCGTAGCCTTGAGGATTTTGTGGCTGAGGTTGTGCATAAGTTGCTTGAGCTTGAGGTTGCCCGTAATTTTGATTATAACCTTGCCCATAATTAGAACCTTGATTATAAAAATTGTTCACTTGTGGCATGTTATAAGGTGCTGCCATAATCATTTGTGAAACGCCATTACCCATGTATGATCCCATCATGTCTCATTTCCCCTATCTTTTTCTCTTTGTCAGAATCATTGTTCGAACTTCAACAAAAAGCCTTTGTGTCTGTTCGTTTGAATCTTACCCTACGCTTAATATCTGAATCGTTGTCCCGTTTAAGTGATTCATTTTTTAACTTTCCCTGTGTCTTAATAAACAGGATTTCAAACCTAGAATTGCTGATTTGTTACAATACGTTACATACAAAACCGCAAGGTAACGAGACTTTCAAATAAAAAAACCCAAGAAAATAGACACGCCTCACCTGTTAAAACGTTTCACGGTGTTAGGCGTTATACAGACTTTTTGACGGTATTTTAGGGCGCTGCATCAAACGCTTCTGGATGCATGACTTCCGTTTTAAGGGAAATCACCATCCGTTTTTTATTCCTTAACACCTTTACACTTAAACGCTTGCCGATGCCTTCTTGACGCACGACATCCCGAAAGGCTTTAGGGCTTTGCACCTGAATACCTTGAACGGCTTGAATCACATCGCCCACGGCCAAACCCGCTTTTGACGCAGGCGAATTCGGCACAACTTGCCCCACCACTACCCCTTTAACAGCAGGAAACAAGCCCAATTGTTCTATAATTTCTGGCGTGAGTTCAGCCAGCATCACGCCCACGTAAGCTCGTTTCACTTGCCCACGAACAATGAGTTCATCGGCCACTTGCTTCACCGTATTTGAAGGAATGGCAAAACCGATGTTCTGCCCATTTCGCAAAATTGCGGTATTAATCCCAATGACTTCACCATACAAATCCACCAAAGCACCGCCTGAATTACCGGGATTGATCGCCGCATCCGTCTGCACAAAGGGGACTTCTTCGTTTAAATCAGGCACCCGCCGCGCCATGGCTGAAACAATCCCCAGCGTTACGGAATGATCAAACCCCAGTGGCGAACCCATGGCAAGCACCCAATCGCCCGTGCGTAATTGTGAAGAATTACCTAGTTTGGCGGCGGTTAATGGAGCGTCAGACGACTGTAGTTGAATCACGGCTAAATCGGTAAGCGGATCACTACCCACCAGTTTAGCCGCGTAGACTTTACCATTATTCAAACGCACCTGCAGTTGTGTAGCCCCTTGCACCACATGGTTGTTCGTAATAATGTAGCCTTTTTGTGCATTGTAAATCACGCCACTGCCTTGGCCTTCTTGTTCTTGGGGGGCTTGGGGAAACGGAAAGCCTTGATTGCCAAAAAAGTATCGAAACAACTCGTCTTCTGAACTCACGCCTTGTGGACGCATTCGCACTTCGATGTTTACCACGCTTGGTGCCAGTGATTCTGAAATATCCGCCAGCACGCTGGAAAAGGGACTGTTGACGGCTTGCCGTGTGATTCGGGGGGGAACAGGCACAGAAGCCGACGCATGTTTGGCTTCTGAAGAAAATGGATCTTTTACGACCGTTAACAGGTGTGGGAAAAACTGAAAGGCAAGGCTTGTACTGGCAAGCACTAGAGCAAGAACGCTTAAAATCAGTGGCCACGTTACAGGGCGACGTTGACGAAACGAAATTAAGTTACTTCCTTCGGCAGGGGTGGATTGAAGAGGCATCGTAGACTCCTTTCGTATTTTTAATGATTCAGGTGGTGCTGATTGATTTCACCATTATATCAAAAAATGCGATATACTGAAAATAATGAAATTTTCATTCCCCTTTGCTTTAAAAAGGACTTGAAGGAACGATACATGACGCTGAATGACTCCCCCGTTTTGCTTGAAGCACCCACACATCTCTCACAGGATCCCTTGATTGAAGTACAGGGGCTTAAAAAGTACTTTCCCGTAAAAGACGGGTTTTTTAACAGGAACATTGCAGAAGTCAAAGCGCTCGATGGAATCAGCTTTAGCGTTAATCACGGTGAAACGCTCGGTATTGTGGGCGAAAGCGGATGCGGAAAATCCACGCTCGCTCGCTGCCTTATTCGCTTGGAAGAACCCGATAAAGGGCAAATCTTTTTTGACGGGCAAGACTGGTTGGGCTTGTCTAATCAGGCTTTACGGCAAAAACGTGCGAACATGCAAATGATTTTTCAAAACCCCTATGCCAGTCTCAATCCACGTTTAACGGTGGGCCAAGCCATTGGTGAACCGCTGGAAATTTTTAAGCGCGCCAGCAAACAAGCCTTGCGAAATGAAGTGTTGGCGTTGTTAGACATGGTCGGCCTTTCTGCTAGTGTGGTGGAACGCTACCCCAGTGAACTTTCAGGTGGTCAGCGTCAACGGGTGTGCATCGCACGGGCGTTGGCTTTGCGACCGAAGTTAATCATTGCAGACGAAGCCGTCAGTGCCTTAGATGTTTCGGTACAAGCCCAAGTGCTTAATTTAATGGATGATCTCAAAAAAGAGTTGGGGCTCACCTATGTGTTTATTGCCCATAATTTAAGCGTGGTTCAGCACTTTTGCGATCGAGTAGCGGTGATGTACTTAGGCAAGTTTATGGAAGTCGGTTCTACGGAAACGATTTTTCAACGGCCTCAGCATCCATACACCAAAGCATTGTTAGACGCGATGCCCATTGCGGATCCCGTGCTTGCCAAACGGCAACGCGCCATGCGTCACCCCTTAGTGGGCGAACTGCCTAGCCCCATGAATCCCCCCAGTGGCTGTCGTTTTCACACGCGATGCCCCGAAACCTTCACCCCTTGCCCCTTAGAAGAACCTGAACTGCTTGCCGTAAACGGCGAAGAATCCCACGTGTTGGCCTGCCATTTAGGCCGTGTTGAACATGAAGAAGGGGACTTGTAATGTCTAGCCCGCCAGATGACTTCAAGAAGTTTTTAAATACCTTTATGAGCAACAATTTTGGGGCGGCCTTTGACTGCTTTTCCAAAGAAACCCGCACCTATTTTTTAGAATACACGTATGACTTACTTAAAAAGCGAAATCCTGAAGCGGTGGAAGTTTCAGGCATTGGGTTGAAAGAAGTTCAAATGATGTTTCGCATGAATGAAAAAACCTTGATTCACACCTTTTGGAAGACGTTTTACTTTAGCAGTGGCACGCAAGAACTCTACCAATTTGGTTCATTTACGCTCAAGGCTCAACAAGGCGAAAAAGCGGTTGTGGATTGCGTCTTGCAGTATCCCAACGGTCAGCAAGGGCAGGTGGATATTTGCATGGTCAAAGAAGGGAACTCATGGAAATACGGCTATATTGAATCGGGCATGAAACTCAACTAAAGGGAAGGGATGCTCTTTAGCCAAGCCACCCAAGCAACGGTTTTCACGCTTTAAAAGACGATGTAAAAATGCCCTAAAAATAGCGATTCAGTTCTTGTAACGCTTTTTTGAGACGACGGCTCACCTGCATTTGCGAAACCCCACTACGTTCCGCGATTTTTTGTTGAGGCATTTCTTCAAAAAAGCTCAAGGTCACCACTTCCCGAAGTTCTGGAGCCAAGCGGGCCAATGCTTTTTTAATCATTAACTTGTCTTCCGTTTCAGGCACCCCGCCGGTGTCTTGCAATTCTGAAAAAGTTTCAAAATAAGGAACGTCTTCTTCTGAAAGATCAGGGGAATCATTTAACGTACCCGCAGACTGGATCACCTCGTTATCATTCACATAGAAGATGTCTTCAAATGAAAATGCCACCGAACGACGTTCAAGGTGACGTAGCTCGTTTAGGGTGGTGGGTTCGCATTGCAGGGCGTTGAGCAGTTCAACGTCGTTGGGTTCTCTGCCGTTTTGGGCTTGAAAGTTCTTGCTGATGCTTTGCATACGATAGTGCAATTCCTGTAAGGCCCGTGGCGCTTTAAACAACAAGGATTGTTCCCGTAAGTAGCGACGAATTTCGCCTGTTACATAAAAACTGGCATAGCTTTTAAAGGAACTGCCTTTGTCAGGATCATAATGCGAAAGCGCTTTTAAGACGCCAATGGCCCCCATTTGAAGCAAATCTTCTTTGGGGTCACTATGACGACGCGCCATGCTTTGCACAAAACTTTCCACATAGGGGGTCATGGCTTCTAAAAAAGCTTTTTTGCATTGCTGTTGTTCTTGGGGGCAATAGCAGTGGAGAGGTTGATGAAGCCATTTTGCTTCAAGGGCTTCTAAGTGATGCTGGTTAAATTTTGCAGACGAGCTTACCATGGCAGGGGATCCTTCATCGGTTCAAATGAATAGGTATAAGACGATATTGATAGTGCTACACGCTTTCTTTCGAATGGGGGGACAGAAACTTTAAGCCTTGTTACATTTCAAGTAAGACGGCAAGCCTTTGGTTTTTTAGAGAAAACTCGAGTAAAAAAAGTGTAAATGAGTGCTGGCACCTCGCCTTTTTCTCTCTTTTTTTGTATGATGAATCGAGTAGACTAAAAGGGAATAACCATGATTCAAGAAGCCGATGTGTGGCGGATTGCGCAACGCTTAATGCCTTCTTTTGCCCAAAACGACGACTGCTTTCACGAAGCCCTGACCCCTGAACTGAATCGTCTTTACAGCATGGATACCTTTGTAGAAGGGACGCATTTTAACTTGGCATGGCAATCGCTCCACAGCGTGGCATGGCGTTGCTTGGCTGGAAGTTTGAGTGATTTGGCGGCTTGCGGGGCCACCCCACTGGCTTATTTTATTGGGCTAAGCTTGCCTAAACACGTCACGCAAGAAGACGTAGAAGCCTTTTACCAAGGCCTTGCTGACGCCACCCAAGCCATGGCCCCTGAACTACCCTTGTGGGGCGGAGACACCACCAAAGGCGAACAATGGGTGATTAGCCTCTGCGTGATTGGGCAAGTGCCTGCTCCTGTGACGCTGAAACGCAGTCACGCAAAGGTGGGCCATGTCATTTTAACCACAGGTCACCCCGGTCTTTCAGGGTTGGGATGCCAATTACTAAGCCTTGGTAAAGAGGTTTCACCCTTTCCCCAAGCGATTCAGCAATTTAAAACGCCCATGCCCGAACTGTTGGCAGGGCAATGCTTGGCCCGCCTCATTCCAGACGCGTGTTTAATGGATTCTAGCGACGGCCTGGCTGATGCCTTGATTAAATGTGCCAAAGCCAGTGGCACCCATTTTGCCGTTGAAGGGTCTAAGGTGGTGGTGTCTTCTGAACTGTTGGTGGCGGAAATACATTTTGAAGAAGTCGATCCCTTGGATTTAATTTTTTACGGCGGGGAAGATTTTCACTTGGTGGCCAGTGTCGCTCAGGACGCTTGGTTGACGCATCAAGACGCCTTAGAAGCAGTGGGATTCTATGAAATTGGGGTGGTTGAACCCTATGTGGAACACGCGCCTTATGCGTCTGTGCATTGGCAGGACGACGTGCGTGAAGGGCTCAACGAAACCAAAAGCTTCCAACACTTTAAAACGGAGTCAGCATCCACATGAGCCAAATGCCGTTAAAGAGCTGGGCGCTACTCACCGCGGGAGGCCAAAGTCAACGTTTTCAAACGGATGCCCAGCGTCAAGGGCTCACTTTTCTTGCAAACAAACTCTTAAATCCCTTAGAAGGGGAGCCCGTACTGGCCCATAGCCTGCGGGCGTTACTGGTTTCAATGCCTTTTAAAGGCCTTATTGTAACCGCCCCCAAAAACGCCATGGCTGATTTTCAAGTCATTCTTGAAGCGCTACAGGCGGAATTCCCCCACACGCCCTTGTTTTTGGTGGAAGGGGGGAGCAACAGGCGGGCTTCTGTTTATGCAGGGCTTCAGTATCTCACCTCTTTCACTCAAACAGCATTGCCTGAATTCGTGGTGATTCACGACGGGGCAAGACCGCTGTTGCCTCCTCATTTTTTGCCTTTGGCGATGCAACAGTTTCAAGCCTTTCCCCATTTACACGGCGTGATTGCGGGCTTTCCACTGAAGGATACGATTAAGCGAGTGCGCGTGGAAGACAATGCTACACGCATTGAAAGCACGGTGGCGCGTCAAGCGTTGTGGGCCGTTCAGACGCCTCAAGTGTTTCGCTTTCAAGCGCTGTGGCACGCCCATCAATCCGTCGCCATAGACGATACCATCACCGATGACGCCGAACTCATTGAACGGCACCTAGGCCCCCAAGCGTCGTTGTGCGTCTTGCCGTCTACTCAACGAAACTTGAAAATCACCACGCCTGAAGACCTCGACTTGGCGCGGTTTTGGTTGAATACGGCATCTGACTCAAACTAAACGGTTTTTGGTATAGTATCTGAATGATAAACTCCGATGCTTTCACACCAAGTGAAACGCCTGACGCACCTTGCTTAGCGTCGCCCCTGCTTTTTCACGCGCCACGGCATTGCCGGCTTCAATAATTGCTTCCACCTGACTAAGATCTTGCGCGTAATGGGCACGACGTTCACGAAGGGGGCGAAGCTGTTCATTCACCACTTCAGCCAACTGTTTTTTGCAATCCATACAGCCTCGAAGTCCCCCACGGCATTCGCTGGCCACTGTTTCACAGGTCGGGAGATCCGTAAAGGTTTGGTACCAAGGGAATACGGCAACACAGTCATTCGGCTCACCAGGGTCTGTTTTTTTAAGGCGCTTGGCGTCGGTCACGGCGGTTTTAATGGCTTGCAGGGTTTGATCTTCAGAAAAAGCGAGTTCAATACTGTTGTGATAGGATTTCGACATTTTACGGCCATCTAAGCCAATAACCGAAGGCGTTTCGCTCAATAGGGGACGAGGTTCTTGGAAAATAGAGGTGCCTGTCAGATGGTTAAAGCGCCGCGCAATATCCCGAGACATTTCTAAATGCGCCAGTTGATCTTTACCCACAGGCACAAGGCTCCCCCCCACCGCCAGAATATCCGCCGTTTGCAGAACAGGGTAGCCCAACAACCCGTAATTCAGTTCTTCTGTACCAACCATGTCCTTCAAGGTGGGGTCGGTTTCGCACCATTTGCTCGGCGTAATCATGGAAAGAAGCAGGTGAAGTTCGGCAATTTCAGGCACGGCCGATTGAAAGTACAACGTCGCCTTGCTCGGATCAATCCCCGCCCCCAGCCAATCGAGCACAATGTGTTGACGATATTCGGGCAAATGCACTGTGTCTTCATATTTAGTAGTCAGCGAATGCCAATCCGCGACCATTAAAAAGCAGGTGTACGTGTCTTGAAGCGTCACCCAATTCCGTAACACGCCCATGTAATGCCCCAGGTGCAAGCGACCCGTGGCCCTCATCCCCGACATCACCACCAGAGGGGCATTCGTTGTTTCTTTAATTGATTCAGACATGGAACAATCCTTTTTAGACCATATCCCCTATTCTAGCATGAAAGCCCCACTTGGCTAAACATCTGATTCAAGATGCACCGTTTCAGGCATGTATACCGACCACGTCGTGGCTTCGTCATGCAAGGTGTTTTCTAAAATGGCGAATTCCATTAAAGCATCCGTGAAGTTGGCGCCATTGAGCGTGGCCCCTGTGAAGTTGGTGTCGTTTAAGGTGGCCCCTTCAAACAGGGCGTCGCTCAAATCGGCTTCTAAAAAGCTGGCTTGATTCAGATCCGCATGGCTAAAGTTGGCTTCTTGGGCGTTGACCCCTTCTAAGACGCATTGTGCCATCATACAATGGCTAAAATCCGCTTCGGTTAAATCGGCGTGAAAGAACTGCGTGCCAAAGCATTCTGATTCTCCAAGATCGGCCAAGACCAACACGGCGTCGTGCAAAAGGGTTTCTTCAAAATCACAGTGGTGCAAAATACAGTTTGAAAAGTTAATGCCAGAAAGGTTTAAGCCACGAAACGAAGAGTCGCTTAAATCTAAGGATTCAAAGCCTTGGCTTCGGCGGAGTTCGTTGAAGGTTGCAACGGCACGGGGTTGGTAAAGTAGCTCAATCCAGTCTTGCTTGTGGGTAGGCAGTGGGGGTAAGGATTGTTCAGTCAAGGAGACGCCCCCTGTTTCGCAAGAATCACACAACAACACGAAAAAAGAAAAAACTCCCCAGGTAGGATTCGAACCTACAACCTGTCGATTAACAGTCGAATGCTCCACCATTGAGCTACTGAGGAATGAACGATATTGGACTATAACTTTTTAACGATTCATGCACAGATGAAGACGCAAAAGAGCTATGAATTGTTTAACTAATCTTTTACTATAATACTCAATAAACGAGGCTTGGCAAGTACTTTTTGCGTGAAGTCCTTAATTTGATTGAAGTATTTCGGCTTGTTTGCACGAAAATGAAAGAATCGGGAAGACAGGATTCGAACCTGCGACCCTCTGTTCCCAAAACAGATGCGCTACCAAGCTGCGCCACTTCCCGATTTATGCGAATGTGTTCTTATGTTAGTGTAAACATATTTCAAGCACAATCGAAAAAGTAAAGTGTATTTCCTTCAGGCAGGGGAACCCCACTGGCTATTTTTTAGTTAGGTTGTAAAAGGCCTGGTAAAAGTTGTACGACTTCACCGTTTCTGTACACTAAATGTGGGTACCTATGCTTGGGAACACGGAATCTAGTGTTCCAACTAAATCCACCACTTTGTTCGTTAGGGGGCAATACAAAAATTTTCTTATCAATCAGGTATCTCATTTCACCATAAGGAACGGAAGAAGAATCCCATTTTTTGGCATGAGGCAAATAGCTTACTACCCCTGTTTCGAGATTGGAAACACAGTAGTATCCCTTTTTTTCTTCTACACGAAGTTCAGGATGTTCCCTAAGCAACGCCGTAAAATTAGGCGCCCTGTTGTGTTCGCGTGCTAAATAAAGTTCGTTATCCACCAATTCAGCTAATGGGTTTATGGGTTTACCGTTTAATAAATACCCCCCATTGAAGGTCACCCCTTCTTGTTTTAACACTTCTGCGATGTTAGCGCGTTTCACTATGGGATCATTTTTAAAAGGTCTACGCCATCTAAAACCACGCTTTAATGAACCCTCACTAGATTCAGGAATGCCATGGGGATTACCCCCTGTATAGCTGACTTCAGGTATAGACGCTTTCACGGCTTCAGCTTGTTTTGCCAGCGCTTCTTCCAGTTCGGCTACCTTATTTTGAAATGCTTTATTTTGAGTGGCATCTTCCCAAAACTTCCAGTTGCGGTTGCGAATGCCCAAGCCCGCAATGATTAAAGCCGCCACGCCCCCTGCTGCAATGAGTAGGTTTTTGGGGGTAAGGTACTGTTGAACGGGATCGGACGCCGGCTGTTCACCCGAAACAGCAGATGTTGCCTGCGTTGTTGGGTTGACTTCAACAGGCGAGGCAAGGTTTGGTGAAGTGGAAGCGGGGCGCGAATACGCATTAAACGACTGAGACGGATTGATGGGAAGGCTCATGGAAACAAAACTCCTGTAAATGGGTTGGGTAAAGGGGTGCACTATATACATTAAACCGCGCACAACACTTTTTGTGCTACCCCCCAAGAACGAAAATACCCGCCTTGCAACAGGCGGGTATTTTTTGTAGGCATCTTCTGACTAGAAACTAACATCCCCTAAATCGGCTAGAGTAGTACCTAACTGAACAATCGGTTTTTCAGTTCCTACTTGAGGATGTAAGACTTTTGGGGTACCAAACTGAGCTGTTAACTCAGCTTTTTCTTCTGGTTTAGCAGATTTCAACAATCTATAGTATTCTGTCAACTGATCACTATTAAGTTGACGACCATCGGCTCCGACGAATGAGATAGCGTCCTTATTCCCTTCATTTCTGATAAAACTACTATTGGGAATTAATACTTCGGACGTTCCACTACCGGGAGCTTTTGGTTTAAGCTTGTAGCCATCAGCATTTTTTACAAGCTCTAATTTAAATTTGGCTGCTACAGCTTTTGCTCGTTCGAAACCTTCTTTAGATTGGTCTGCACGTAAAGTGGCAATAACAGTTTCTTGCTGTTTAGGCAATTCCGTGCCAGATACAAATCTTACAATGGCAGTTTTATCACCACTTTTACTATGAGTAGTTACACCTGTAACCTGATACTTACCAGTGGCTAATTGAGCTTTAGCAAAGGCATCATCAGCTCCTGCTTCATGTAAACTTCTGACTAATTCGGCACTTCCAGGGTCCATTTTAGCAGTTACAAATTCAGTATCTCCTATTTTGAAAGGTGTAAATTTGCCATCAGTTTGCCTAATACCTTTATAAACAGAAGTATTTGGTTCGAAAGCTATGTTGTGCTGATGCCCGAGAAGTTTGTCAAGTTCTGCTTTTGGCAGCAGGTTTTCCAAACTTGAACGCAACAAAGCATCATTTCCTGCTTCTTGTTGTATACGTTTATTGCAGATGTCTACAATATCATCAGCGGTATGAGTGCTATCGATCTTTATACCGAACAATTCAGCAACGGCTTTTTGCGCATCATCGACGGCCTTCGTCGCAGCCGTAGCAACTTTCTGGCCCGCCTCAGCGACCGCCTCGCCTGCTTTAGGTGCAGCTTCAGCTACCGTCTTAGATACTTCAGCTCCGCCTCTACCTCTAGTTGCCAGCCAATAGATTGCTGATGCTCCACCAGCCGCTAAAGCACCCCAAGCCAACCAGTTGGGTTTAGCCTTTTTTTCTACTTCTGGTGCGGTGGCTAGTGCTGTGGATGAGGTGTAGGCGTCCGCAGGTTGGGCCGTCAACGCTGTTGCATCTGGTGTTGCTACAGCAGTCGTTGGTTGTTCGGCAGGAACGGCCGTGGCGTCAGCAGTAGGCTGAGCCCCGTTTCGTGCATATAGTGGGTAACTTTGACTAACTTGAGAGATCATTATCTTTCTTCCTTATGATTTTACATTTATCGTAAATAAACCAGTCTTTACAAAACAAACATCTTGCAAATACTTTACATGAAACAAAAAACCTATACTAGCATTAAATCGAATCCGCTTAGTTCTGTGCTAGCTTCATTACGGATTTGTTACATTTGCTGTTTCAAACCCTTTTTTCGCCAATAAGGCGTCTTTGGCCACACGTTCAAAGGCTTTAACGCCTTTTTCAACTGGCTGGTTTTCGTAATCTTGTAATCCTCCTTTCAAAAATAAATTAATTTGTGGGTAATTGTAGAGTTGCTTGTTGATTTTAAAGCTTTCAATGGTTTTTTTGTCGGCTTCGGTGTTGCCGTACTTGGCGGGGTTCTTTATGGCGTCGTACTGCCTGGCGTGGGCCGTTTCATGCACCAGTTGCGTCACCAGTTGCGCCAGTACATATTGATTCAATTTTTCGCCACTGTAACCGGCTTGCGTGCCTTTAATTAAAAAGCTTCGAATCGCGGGTGCAAAAATGTTGATGGTATTGTTGTTGGGGTTGAACAGGGCAAGGGTTGAACCGCCGTCCATGCTTTTGGGTTGAATGGCAAGCTTAACCCCTTCTACGCCAAAAGCCTTGCTAATATGGGCTTGAAGGGGGGCGAGGGCTTCGGTGATTTTTGAAGCATCGGGGTTGCCAAAGTCGGCTTTTTTGGCGGCTGAGTCAAAGGCGCTGGTAAAACCTGTTGAACTCAGCGTCGAAGTTAAGCGACTCACCACCGCTGCATCGCTACTTAAGCCACTGCTGGTGGTGGAAGCATCCACCAAGTCGAAATTGCGGGCGGAAGGGTCTACTTCACTGGCTTGCACGGCGCGCGTTTGCACTTGTAAACGGCCTTGTGCGTCCACGCGAATGACGTTTTGTTTGACGCAATAGCGTTCCACAACATTGGTTTTACCCGTTTTTTTGGGGTCTTTGGCATCGGTGAGCCGTTGTTTTTCCGCAGAATACGTCACATAGCTTTGCGTAGACGCGTCATAATCAGGCATTTCTCCGTTGTTGCCCAAAATCCCCAGCTTGATCTTCGCTTCTTCTTTAGTTTGTGAACTGTTGAGTTCTTCGTAACTGGCGCGTAATAAGGCGTTAAGCGCTTGGGCCTCTTGTGGTTTAAATTCGGTAATGTTTTTTGCCTTGGCCGCTTCCACGCTAGAAACTTCAAAGCCATTGGTCAAATGGTATTTAATGCCAGCTTGTGTTGTTTCATCTAAGCCTAGGGCTTTGGCTGTTTCTATAAAATACGCTTGAAGCTGTTTGTTTTCTTCGGCCACGTCACACGGTGCGGTGGATTCTTTTGCTTCTTCTTGGCCGCTGCGTTGGAGGCTAGGCAGTGTCGGTGCCTGTGGAGTCGCTTGAAATTGTGGCGTCTGGGGTTGCCATTGCGAAGTGCTAGGCAGTTGAAAGTCTTGCATGTAAGGGTTCAAGGCGGCTGGGTTGTAGGCAAAGGGCGAATCAACCGCAGGGATTGATTGGTTAAACAAGGCTTGGCCGTATTGGCCGTACAAGTCTTGTTGGGCCTGTGCTTGTTGTGCAAATGTAATGCCTGACGTTATCTCGTTCATGGGTCGTCCTAAAAGGGTCTATGATGTGCTAAACTATAAAAAACAGTTGTCAAAAGCATAAAGACATTTAGCGCCTAATTTTGTGCTAGTGTAGTGTATACTCGTTTGTTTAAATAAAAAAAGGAACCCCATGACCCCCCGCGTTTTAATTGTTGGAGATGAGCTTGAAGCCTGCGTAAGCGCCTGCGTATTGGGTCGGCAGGGGGTGGAAGTCACGCTGTTGCGTCGCAGTACGGGCATGCTTGGCGGGCTTTCAACGCGTGGGGGCTTAAGCTACATGGATCTCACCCCCGAGTTCATTCCCCCCATGATGCAGGCCATTCTAAATGAAGCGGGGCTAAAACGAGTGGCCCTAGAAGCTCACACGGCGGATGCTGTTCTGAAAAAACAGTTGGCCCTTGCCAAAGTCCATGTGGTGAGTGGGGTGCAAGTTCACGCCTTGATGCAGGATGCCACACGCCTTACGGGTGTTCAAGATGCCCACAGCCAACACGTCTACACCGCCGATTTTTACATGGATGCCACCCCCGATGCCACCATGGCGCGTCAAGCAGGGGTGCCCGCTTTACTCGGTTTAGGGGGCGTGTTTGGGGAAGATGAAACACTCAATGCGTTGGGCGTGAGTCCCGTGTTTCGTGTGGCGGGGTTGGATTACCAAATCTTACAACGTGCTGAAGAAGCCTTGCGTCACCGTGCGGATATGCCCGCTTTACTCGCTCTTCACATGCCTTGGTTGAACGAATCGCAACGCCACGCCCTGATTGAACGCCCCACCTACGCCCCTGAAGAGTCCGATTATTTGGATATTCTCAATAACGTCATTGGCGTGGCTTTTCATCACTGGAAATATGCGCAAGCCCCCTCTTGCGTTCCTTATGAATCGGCCCCGTTTTGGGTGGATGGCTTTAATATCGCCCGTTTAAACGACGGCACACTCGGCTTTAACGGCCTTGTCACCCGCATGCCTTTGCCTCAGCAAGTTCTCGCTTCTGAAGAAGGGCAGCCCCCAACGGAAGAAATGTTCGCTGACATGGAGCGTTTTCTCGCGTTTCTCAAAGAAATCACCCACGAACCTTCGCTGGAATTACACCCCCCTGAAGAACTTTATATTCGCCACACCTACTTGCTTGAAGCCCAAAAAAACATCACAGCGCGTGACGTCTTTCTAGGCGGGGTGGACGCTTCAAAGAGTGTGGGAACCTTTAGTTATTGGCTTGATTTTCGTGGCGTGCACCCGTGGAAGGCTTACCCAGCGTTGCATCCCTTGCCAAAGCCTGTTTTTAATGTGGGGCTTTCGGCTCATTTCCCTAAACAGGTTCAAAACTTGGCGTTTGTGGGGCGTTCTTCTGGGTTTAGTCCACTTTCACAAGGGGCGTGCCGTATTGTGCAGTATGGCTGTATAGTAGGCGAAGCCATGGCACAGGCCCTGGCCATTGCGCTTGAACGGGGGGTGCACCCAAAAGCAGTGGAGCCGTGGTTGATTTATCAAGCCCAAGGCCAACTAGCGAACACTTTAGGCGTGAAGAATCCACCGCGTTCAGCCGGGGTGAATACCATGACAGAGGCTTTAAGCAGTAGTGCTTTACTTCATCGAGACGACTCTATAGTATCCGCAGTATCCGCTGGATGAAGAGGTCTAAGGTCTAATTATAACAGTTTGAAACTTTTTTTAAAAAACTAGCACAACTTTTTCTTTTCGGCGTGTTTAAGCTGATAAGAGATGCGTAATACCGTTTAAAGGGTATGAAATGCGCATGGATGACTTAATATATGATGTGACTAAACTGTTAAGGAAGAAAAAATGTCTACTTCAAATGTGTCAACGTCTCTGAATCCAGTTATTTCTGCACGTCAACAGTTGCTTTCTGAAAAAGAACGCCTGATGAAAGAAGAAATGCTGTTAGATGAGTACGAAAAAACGCAAATGGCTTACCAAGCCATGAGCGACGCGGCCCAAGTCTTTGAACAGAAGAAAGCCGAGTATTTACAAGAAGAGTCCCAATACGAAACCCTAGGAAAGTCGATTACTATGACCCAACCCGTTACGGCAGGCAACCCTGCATCCCTTACACCCAACCCTTTAGCAAACCCTAATACAGGCGTAAATGCTCAAGCCCAAGGGGTCCCTTCTACGGCTCCTACCGCGCCTGCGGCAGGCCCCCTACCGATTGAAGCCAATTTCAACCCCAATGCGGCCGCTTATTACGGCCCCGGTGGCCCCGGTTATGGCACCAATGCCCCCTTACCTGGTGAAGGCATGCCTTATTACCAGCCTTTACCGAATGCGTCTGCCCCGAACACGCCCCCAAGTTCTGGTGTTGGCCCAACAGCAGGCGCCCCCACTCCGCAAGGCGTGCCGACTCAAGCAAGCCTTCAACAGCAAGCCCAACAAACGCCTGTGACCCCAGCGGATGTCGCTGCGTTGCGTCAGATTTTACAGATGAATCCGCAAACGGCTCCACAGGCGGCTCAAATTTCGGATGCTGATTTGACGAAACTCCTACAAAGTGATCCTGAAATTGCGGGTGCTGTTAAAGAGTTTCAAGCCATCTCTTCAGGGGCAACGGCGCCTGCAGGGCCAGCAGGGCAACCCACCGATCCCGCGCAAGCCTTAAAGCTGGCTCAACAAAACCCTGAAGTGATGAAGCAAGCCCAAGCCATGGTGGCCAGTCTAAGCCCTCAAGAACGCGAAGCCATGATGAAGCAACTGGCCAGTGACCCTGAAGCGCAGGCGATTTTGGCTCAAATGGGCGTGAGCTTACCTGTTCAAGGTGGCTCCACTCAATCAGGCCCCACCCCAGGTACGCCTGTGCCAGCGCCAAAAGCTTAGGTTTCATACCTATCCATTCATTCTCTCTCTCTCTCTCTCAACATATATCACCATATATGTACAGGCGTGTTTTCAAACAACACGCCTTTTTTTTATATATACTATTCTATAAATAAAATACGATCAAACTAAGGCGTGGGAGCACCACTGGGCGTGGGCGGAAGCGAATCAGCCTCTTCTTTCTTGGGCAGGGGGTCATTCACTGATTTCAACGCGCGACTCGGCGTTTCTTCAGCGGGGGGGGCAGTCTTGAGCGTTTTTACGGGGGCAGGGGGGGAATCTTGAGGGGCTTCTTCTTCAGGCCCTTCGCTGTTCATTGCGGTGGGATCTTCAGTCGATTCAACACCTTCAGGCGGTGGGACGGTTTCATCTGTTGCTTCGGGCGGGGGCGTCTTGGCGTCATCCGCTTTCACTTTAAGGGTCGCCCGTGTAAAGCCCTTACGAGGGAAACCCGCATGGCTCATATATGAACGCCAAATCACCGCAGGCATGACCCCTCCCGTGAACGTTCGGGGCATGGGGGTGTTGTCGTCATTGCCCATCCACACGCCTGCCACAACATCAGGGGTGTAGCCAATGAACCAGGCATCTCGATAGTCGTCACTGGTGCCTGTTTTGCCTGCGGCGGGGCCTCCGTATTGCGCGGCGCGCCCTGTGCCACTGGTAATAACGCTTTGCAACATTTTGGTCATCGTATCCGCAACAGACGCATCCAAGACTTGTAATTCAACCGGTTCTTGGGTAAAAAAGTTTTCGCCTTGAGGCCCGTCAATGCTTTCAATAAAGTAGGGACTCACTCGCATCCCGTGATTTGACAACGTCCCAAAGGCCCGAATCAGTTCCACCATGTACATGGAACTGCCTCCTAAGGTGGCGGCAAGGTTGGCATCCACTGGCGAATCAATCCCCATTTCTTTGGCGGTGGCAATCACGGACTGAGGAGACAGTTCGTTCATCAATTTAACGGCAATAATGTTGTTAGAAAGGTACAAAGCCTTGGTGAGCGTCATGGCACCGCGAAATTTTTTGTCGTAATTATGAGGCTTCCATGACCCGTAGCTAATGGGTTCATCGATCCTTACATCGTAAGGAGAATAGCCTTGGCGAATCGCTTCTGTATAAGTAAACACTTTAAATAATGAACCAGGGGATCGAGGTGAGCGTTGAATGCGATCATACTGACTTTCTGAAAACTTTTTCCCCCCTTCGTAAGACAAAACCGCCCCTGTGTGGGTGTCCATCGCCATGAGCATGACTTGGTTTTGCGCCGCCGTGCGTTTATAGCGATTCACCGCGGAGCTAATGGCGTCTTGCGCGGAAGCATTGGCTTTGGGATCTAAAGTCGTGTAAATGCTCAAGCCCGCTTGCCAAAACTCTTGTTCACTTAAGCCTAGTAATTCTTGGGTTTGTTGACGCACCACCTGATTGAAATAAGGGGCTTTATCAGTCACTGCAAGGCGTTCAAGGTTGGGTTTGAGCTTTAACGGCGTTTTTTGAAGGACTTTCGCTTCTTCAGCCGTAATCGATCGAATTTCAACGAGATTTTGAATGACTTCATTGCGTCGAGCCACCGCTTTTTCAGGCGCCACCATTGGGTTGTAGGCCGAAGGGGCTTGCGGTAATCCAGCCAGCAAGCAGGCTTCAGCGACGGTTAATTGCTTGGGGGTTTTGTTGAAATACACTTCAGAAGCAGCTTCAATGCCGTAAGCCCCCTGCCCAAAATAGACGTAATTCATGTAAAGCTCTAGAATATCGGACTTGCTCAATTCTTGTTCAAGTTGTACCGACAAAATAATTTCCTTGATTTTACGAGAAAAGGTGCGTTCGTTGTTTAAAAACAATAAGCGAGACAACTGCTGAGTCAAGGTAGAACCGCCTTCTTTGACGCCTCTTCCCTTGGTGTTGCGTAAAATGGCGCGCCCAATGGCGAGGGGGTCTACGCCTCTGTGAGCGTAAAAACGGCGATCTTCAGTCGCCACAAGGGCTTGCGGGAACGCTGGGGCGATTTCTTCGAGTTTTACGGGGCGAATACTAAAGCGTTCGTTGCGTAAAATCACGGTTTTTTGGTCGTTGGCATACACCACAGTCGAGTTTTGGGCCGACATAATCTGTGATTTACGTTGGTTAATGAGTTCACGCACACTGGGCATGTCTTTGGTCAGTTGCCCCCACGCAATAGCGATCCCGCCAATAATGGCAACCAGTAACAGGGTAACAGTGACACCTAAAAATTTCCACATAATCTATGGGGCTTCCTTTTTGTGAAGGGGATGAGATCCATCTATGTGTTTCATTCTACACCAAAATTAAAAAAGAAACGCACTTTTCGACCCACGAAAGTCCGTTTTCTGGCCACGAAAGTCCGATTTTTGGCCACAAAAGTCCGATTTCTGGCCACGAAAGTCCGATTTCTGGCCACGAAAGTCCAATTTCTGGCCACGAAAGTCCGATTTCTGGCCACGAAAGTCGACTTTTCGACCCACAGAATACCCATTTTTTACTCGATTTTCAAGGAATTTGTGAGAGTGCGAAGGCTTCTTCAAAAAAGCCACTCTTTTTCAGTATAACGTATTTTTAAGCCCGTTGCCCAGTGGCTAAAACGCACGATTTTGCCCAATCGGATGATTTTTAAGCCCCCTTGTCTCACGCGCAGGGGCAAGCTCGTTATACTAAAAAAGCATAGCACCCCTTCAGTGAATGAAAGTTCTTTCCATGGCGCGGCACAAAAAACACCCAGAACATGAAAATTTAGAACGGTGGTTGGTTTCTTACGCAGACTTTATTACCCTGCTGTTTGCCACGTTTACCGCCTTGTACGCCATTGCACAATCTAAACTAACAGACGACAACAAAGCCGCCGAAGAAATTAAAAAATCCTTTCAGCAAGAAACGTTGCTCAAAGGCATTGCTTCTGTTTTTCAGGGGCAAAGCACCCCGACCGACAGGCCCAACCCTGCCTTTGAAGAAACAGGCAAAGGCGAAGGCGTGGTGGGTAAATACGAAAGTTTGATTCTAACCCATGGCGAAAAAAAGCAAATGGAAGAACTGCTTGAAGAATTGGATGAAGTGGCCAATGAACTGCAACAATATATTGAACAAGCCCTTTCAAGCTCGCCTCAAGATTTTGCAGAACCCTTAGACGACTTGGCGGGTGTTCCTTTACGGGGTTTAGAAGTTACCTTGCAAGAACGTGGGGTTAAAATTAGTTTTGACAGCCGTTTGCTCTTCCCCTCAGGGTCTGCCGAATTAAATAGAACAAGTATTCGCTTTTTAGATCAAGTCGCCAGTCGCTTGCTGAAAAGCACGCCCACCCACTTGGTGCATATTGAAGGGCATACGGATTCTTCGCCCATTTCGGGGCGTTACCCTTCAAACTGGGAACTTTCTTCGGCAAGGGCTTGTGCGGTGGTGCGTCATTTTATCAATCAACACAAGTTTAACCCGACTGATTTAGCCGCCATTGGCTACGCCGAAAGTCGGCCAGTGACCTCCAATAGCACGGCGCAAAACCGTGCCAAAAACCGACGCATTGACATTGTTTTACATAGCCGTGAACAAGCACAACAGGTGGATCCCATTCCAGAAGCCCGCCGAGAAAAGGTGTTGATTGACACCACGCATCGCTATAGTATTGAAAATAAGGCGGCTCAAGAAGTGATTCCCGTGGTGGTTGAAGAAACACCCAAGTCTCCTTCCATTAAAAAAGCACCTTCTTCTGAACGGATTGCCAAGAAACCTTCGCCAAAAACGCTTCCTAAAAAAGAACTTAAAATTTTACCGATTAAGGAAGAAATCCATATTCCTATTTATGGGGAACATGGAGAAGTGCTCAATCATACCGCTTCAAAGTAAGCGAACCCTTCTGGCACGTGTTAGGGGATGTGTTTTTAGCTGTTTTTGATGAACAATTTTCTAAAATCCTGCACCTAAAGGAGTTGCTTGGACTTAAAATGGGTCATGCTTATTCGTATGATGAAAAATGCCTTCCAACTCCCCGAAAGCTTCACGTTAGGTTCCCTTCCCTTGAAGGAAGACCCCGCGCCTTCGCTTTTTCAAGGGCCTTTTCCTAAAATCAGTCAACCCCTCATCAAAGTCTTAAATCTGTTGGACACTCAAACCACCGATGGGCTTTCGGTTCACTTGCAATCACCCGCCCTAAAGCGTCGTTATTGGCAGCGCCAGCATGCCAAAGAATATGAACGGCTAAAAGCGATCTCCCAGCACGCCGACTGGATCCGTCAAACGCTTGAAGCCCGTGGGTGCCTTCAATTAAAAAATAGTTTTGATCGAGACATGCTTCACTTAGAACAGCTTGATTATTTGTATGCGCGCTTAACAACACAAGAAGAAGCGTTGTTGAATGCCTTTGAAACGTGGGTGTTCCAGCAGGTTCAACAGCTACAACGACTATTCAATCGCTTGAAGGCTTCTGTTAAACAAGGGTGGTATGTTCTGGTGGATGCTGAAGAAAATGGCCGTCACGTCCAAGCCCAACGCCTGTTCCAGCAATGGGTGTTTCACTTGTGTCAGCGTCATCGGCAAAAGGGTATGGGGGCTGATCTGTTGCAGGAAGTGTATATCTTACAACAGCGTCAAGCCCATTAGGGCTTTTTGGTGTATGCTGGTAAGGTTACCTTGTGAAATAATGAGACGCCCTTGATTCACGGATTTTCACCTTCTGATGTTTTTACCCTTTCCTTTGGCACGTTGAATGGGCATTTGCCGCTTTCCTTTCGTCCCTTAAATCTGGCTCAAATGGTGTATGTGTTGGATCATGCCTTGCGTTTTAAGTCGCCTCAACAGTTTGACGAACACGTGGCGCGCCCCCTTTTAGTCAAGCAGTACCAGCCCACGGTTTCAATTCGTTATGATCAACATTTTTTAAAAGAATGCCCTGTGTTGTGGGTGCATTACGCGTTGTATGCCTTAATTGAAGCGAGTTTGCCTACCGTGGAAGACCCTGACTTAGTCAAGCGTTGCAAGGCCTTTAGCCTGTTGCTAGAACGGCAACGCTTTGCGCAGTGGAATGAGTCTTACCTGAGTGATTACTGGAAGGAATCGACCCTGAATTTTAGCGAAGCCATGCTTAAGCATCCTGAAGGGGTGAGTGGGCTTGCCGAGTTAAGGGAGGTGCTTGACTTGGGTCTGGCTCCTATTGAAATAGAAGAGGCGTTGCCTTCGCCGTTGGGATATTGCGTGTCTTTAGGGATTCTGGCGCCTTGGGGGCGCTTGTGTCATTATTTGGGGGTGCATACGGCGTTGTATCAGCGTTTTAGCAACCCACAGTTTAAAGAAGTTCCGCGGGCGTTGGCGTTGGCCCATGCTTATTTTTCAGAAGCGCCTGCTCCCCTGTACCCCCAGCCCATTCACACCTTGGTTTTGGTTGAAGGCATGACCGAAGAGGTGTTGTTGCCCGCGTTGCTCAACATTGCGGGCGTTTATGAAGGGGTTCGGGTGCAAAGTTGTGGGGGCAAAACGGCGATGCTGGCTCATTATCAACGCATACGCCCTTGGTTTAGCGGACGCGTTCGCTTGGTGCTAGACGCCGATGCCACGGACATTAGTCGCCCCCTGCAAAAAAGCCTACACCCGCAAGATGCCCTCTACCTTATTCCCCAAGGTGCGATTGAAGATTGTTATGAATTGCCCCTGTTTTTAAAGGTCCTTAATCAAGTGCGCCAAGGCTGTTTGCCTCTTACTGCGCAAGACTTTCAAGCCTGGTGCGCTGCGCATAAGGTCTCTAAGCGCAGTCGCTCTCAGGTGTACCATCGATTTTGGGTGGCTCATGGTTTAGAAGGCTTTGACAAAACGTTTCTTGCCCATCGCATTGCCGAAGCCTTAAGGCAAGACCGCCATGCGCTTGAAAAATTACCCAAGGGTTTGTTCGCTTTGCTTGATTTTGTGCTAAAATGAATCTGTATTCGTTGAACATGTTGTGATTGTAGGACGCCGTAATACCCCATGCCTAAACCTAAAAGTACCCCTAGCCTAAGCAAAACCAAGACGGCATCCCCCAAGGTGAAAACGCCTAAACCTGCTGTAGAAGTAGACGTCAAAGCCATTGAAGCGTCTAAAGCAGGCCCAAAAACCCTTGAAAAAGCCTCTCCCAAATCCGCCAAAACCTCCGTGAAAGAATCGGTGAAATCCAATAGTAAAAGCACTGTTCAAAAAAGTTCTGTTCAAAAAAACACGGCTGAAAAAAACACACCTAAAAAAAACACACCTAAAGTGAAAGAGGCTTCAAAAGCCCCCGTTAAACCTTCTGCGCTTAAAACGCCTGCTCCCGCAAAAGCGAACAACCCGAAATTCACAGAAAAATCAAACGATTCCCCTCCAGCGAGCGTACCTGCCCCAAGCGTTAAAGTCACCGTGATCCAAGAACTCAAAGCACAATTGAGTCGTGCAGGCTTAATCGGTATGGGACGCCCCCCCCGCGTGGTGGTGGCCTTTTCAGGCGGAAGCGATTCAACCGCCCTGTTGCATGCCTTGGCTCAATTGCGAGACACCGAAGGCCTTGAAGCGTTGGCGGTGTACTATCACCATAATTGGAGAGGCACCCCCGCCCCTGAGCTCCCGCGGGTGCATAAAAATTGCCAACGCCTGCGGATTCCCTTGGTGTTTGCCCCCCCCCACCCCGATGAAGAAAAAAGCGAAGTTTCCGCCCGACATTTTCGCTATGAACGCTTGATTGAGGTGGCCACGCAATTTAAGGCCGAAGCCATTTTAACGGCCCATCATCAGGACGATCAAATCGAAACGATTTTGTTTCGCATTTTTAGAGGCACCGGCCCTGATGGCTTAGAAGGCATTCAGCGAACCTTGTTTTTCAAAAAACAGGGAACCGACACCCCGAGCCACATCCCCATTTTGCGCCCTTTTTTAGGCTTAAGCGAACAAGTGCTTTCCCAATACACGCAGGCCCATGAACTCCTATTTTTTAAAGATCCTTCAAACACCAATACCCGCTATGCCAGAAATGCCATTCGTCATAATCTTTTACCTGTGATCAAAGCCCAGTTCCCCACTTATGAAAAGGCGGTGTTGAAATTGTCTCACTTGGTGGAAGGGGACTTGAGTATTTTGGATCACATTACGCAAAGCCAGTGGCAGGCTCTTGAACTTCATGGGGCAAGTCCCAGTGTGTTTCAGTGGGGCTCTAAGCGTTCTACCACCTTGTTTTGTCAATTAAGCGTGCCGTATCAGCGTCGCTTGGTGCGTCACCTCTTACAGCAATTTAACATTGAAAGTGACTTTGAAGACACCCAACGACTCATTGGCTTTTTGACCCAAGATTTACAGACGTTGCATCTGCATAAGAAAGACAAACAAGGCCTGTTTAAACAGCCCAAAGCCTCTGTGAAGATGTCCCTAGGCACCACGCAAGACGGCGACTTACGCTTTTTGTTGCGCTCTAATTCCGCGTTTTGGATTGAGGTGCATCCGCGTCGTGATCAGGCGTATCGTGAACTGATTGCTCAGCGTGTGGGGGTGCCTTTAAGTGGGGGCGTTGTTACACTGCCGTGGGATGCTGGCCAAGCCCTACGGGTGGAGCCTTTCCCCAAGCGAGCGGGTATGTTTGACGTGCGTAAGTTGACCTCCGCCAAATCCAAAGATGTATTGGTGAACTTGAGCGATTACGCGGGGCAAAGCATCGTATTGCGAACGCGCGAAGCCGGCGATTGGCTCAAGCCCTTGGGCATGAAGGGCAAACGCATGAAGTTAAAAGCTTTCTTCATCGCACAACGCATTCCTCAAGAACTGCGTGCCGAATGGCCCGTGCTGGCCTGTGGCAGTGAAGTGTTGTGGGTACCGGGTATTGGCGTGAGCGATTCCTTACGGGTGACGATGAAAGTCCCGCCCACCCACACGTGGATGCTTGGAGACACCGAAGAAGTCACACAACTAAGGACGCTTCGCTTTTTGGAAGACCCCAGCACCTTGATTGAAGCCGAAGAAGCCGACCTGCTTGAAGACACTTTAGAAGAATCGCTCGAAGCCGTTTTGGCTGATTCAGCGCCTGAAGATTCTCTCACAGATCTTTTAGAAGAAGACCCTGAAGGCTTTGATGAAGTCAACCACATTAAAAGCGCCGAACGCTTGATGCTTGAACATGATTTGGATCCCGATGAGATTGAAGTGATTGATTTAGAAGAGGTGCTGGATTTAGACGCGTTGCCTGAACCCCCTACAGGTGAACAATCATGAGCGAACAAACGCCCTTAAGCTATGAACACGTCTGTCAAAACTTGGAACTCTACATCGACAAAGCCCAGTTGGATCAACGCATTCAAGCTATGGCCTTGGCCATTAACGAACGTTACGCGGGGGTAGAAGAACTCACGATTTTGTGCGTATTAAAAGGCAGTTTTATGTTCGTGAGTGATTTAGTCAAGTACTTAAAAGTGCCTTGCCAGCTGGAGTTCATTCGTTTGGCCAGTTATGGCGAAAGCATGCACAGCAGTGGTGAAGTGAAATCCGTAAACTTGACCCTGCCTAATCTCGCGAACAAGCATGTGCTGGTGCTAGAAGATATTATTGACACGGGCTTGACGCTGTCGTTTTTAATGAATTACTTGCGCAACTTGCACCATACGGCTTCATTGGCCTTGGGCGTGTTGTTGGACAAGGCCGAATGTCGCAAACGTGAAGCCCAAGAGATTGTGTGTGATTTTGTGGGCTTTCAAATCGACAATGACTTTGTGGTGGGCTACGGGCTGGACTTTGCGGGCTACTTTCGTAACTTGCCTGAAATCTATCGCTATATAGGTGCTGAGTCTTCTGATGATGCGTCGTCCTAATTTTACGGTGGCCATGGTCATTCCCACAGGGGTGGGGGCCAGTCAAGGCGGGTATGGGGGCGATGCCACCGTGTGGATGAATGCGGTGGCTTCTGTCGTGGATACCCTGCTGACGCATCCGAATGTGGCCAACGCCGCGGCCTTTCAAGCCTTGCCTCGTAATGCGTTATATGTAGAAGGCTATGGCCTAGATGCCTTTTTTAAAGGGGAATGGGCCTTAAAGCCCGTGCTTGCACAACGGGTTGGCGTGATTTTAGATGCTGGACTTGAAGCGGGCATGAAGACGCTTCAACATAACGTGATTAACGCCGTGCAAGCCACTTACGGCACTTCAGTGGTGGCCTTGGCTGAAAGTACGGAACCCCTTCAACTCAGCCTTTCGCTCAACGAATCGGGGATTTCGGTGGGGACTTGGCAGAATCCGCAAGCGGTGCTAGAAGTGGCGAAAACCTTAATGCACCACCATGGGGTGAGTGCTTTAGCGGTGGTCAGCCGTATGGAAGAACCCGCTGAAAGTGTGTATAACACGGGAACAGGGGTGGACCCGATTGGGGGCTTAGAAGCGATAGTGTCTCATACGCTGGTGCAGGCCTTGGGGATTCCTGTGGCCAATGCCCCGTGCTTTGACTGGGAGGAGGCTCAACCGCGTCGCAACGAGTTGGTGCATCCGTTTACAGCATCTGAATACACGACGGCAAGCTTTTTGCCGTGTGTGTTACAGGGGTTGCATCGGGCGCCTGATTTTGTGCCTGTGGCGGATGCTTCGGCGTTTAAACACGCGGGTGTGTGCTTCACGTGTGAAGATCTCAATGCGCTGGTGTTGCCGTATGATTGCATGGGGGGCGTGCCGTTTTTAACGGCCGTTGCACGAGGCCTTCCCGTGATTGCGGTTCGATCGAATCAAACGGTGTTGTCCGTCAGCGCGCAAGCGCTTTTGGGGCAGGACGCGGTGGCGCAATTGGTGGCCCAGGGCCGTTACTATGAAGTCCACAATTACGATGAGGCGGTGGGTTTGTTACAACGCCTAAAACTCGGCTTACACGCCCCCAACCCGCGTGGGGTCGCTAGGGTTTAAATTACTTGGGAGTACTTTCATACTAATGTTGTAGGAAGTTTGTCTATTATATTTGAGAACATTTGATTTAAGTCTGTGTGTGGAAGCAAGTTTTTCACCCCATTTATAATTGTATCAATTAAGTTACCAATGTTCGGTATTCTATCAGCATAAGCGACATACAAAACGGAAATAATACTAAGCAAACCTCCTTTACCCGCAGGAGTTTCTAATGCCTTTGCAATGAGAGCAAATATTTGAGGGTCTATTTCTAGTTTTGGAGCTACCGTGTTTATAAATGTCTTTGCTACTTTATCTCCAGCTTCCCCTATAGTTTCCAATACAGCACTTTCAGCGTTCCATCCTGCCTTGTCTCGAATCCTAAATGCTTCTTGCACTTTATTTGTTTGTGGCTTTACCTTAGGCACTGGAGCAGCCTCTGGGACTTCTACGGCGGGGGCTAACGGTGGTGTAATGGATGCGGGCGGGGCTTGCTTAGACTCCCCAAACAAAAAGTCATGCACCTTTCCCCACACCTGATGCAACCCCATTAGCCCCACCACGCCCACCCCGACCACAGCAGCCGTTTTAACAGGCGAAAGCGTCGCACGCGCCTTGGCTTTGTTGCGGGCTTCTTCAGCGTGATGGGTATTGACGGCAGGCCGAAGCACGGGCGCCGACGGCGTAATGGCCGTTCGCACCTGACTGTACAAAGAAAGGGGTGGAGTAGTAGGAAAAGACGACATGAAAAAACCCTATAAAATAGTTCCTACTATACTAAAACCACCACACATCTTTTTTGGAACCTTGACTGATCTCTTTCATGTAACATTTTCAAAATACCATTATAGTTTTTAGACTTTTGAACCGAACTACATAAAAAAAGGAGTCCCAATGCCTAGATTAACATACCCACACGCCTTGGCTTTTTCCTTAACAGAATTACTTGTTTCCCTTGCTGTACTAGGACTTATAGGTGCCTTTGCCATCCCTAAAGTCATACAAGTCACCAATGAAAATAGCTTACGTAGCAACTATAAAACAACCATAAGCGCTCTTCAAAAAGTAGTTTCAAATGGTATGTATAACGCTGATTTTAACGAGTTGACCGATTTTAATGTGGCCAACCCCGATAGCGGACTGACCACTTACTTTACGAACCAATTCAACGCCACGCCTTGTGAAGCTGGCAACACCACAAACGTAAATTGCCAAATGCAATGGGGGGCGGGTGCCACTGCACCGAGCCTCGTCACAGGGAGTTCGGCTCGGTGGATTTTACCTTCTGGAGCGAGAGTCTGGATCCCTCAAGCCTTGGGGGCAGACGGCTTACTTCGCTTTAGAATTGATGCACGACTGGAAGGGCCATCGAGCAATGATTCCACCTTGGGTGATTTGCCAGACTTACTAGAACTGACGTGTAATTTAAACGATGCCACCATCGCGTTTGCCATCCCTATTGCTAACTACCCTTTAAAGCCGGGGGAATGCAAGCCCAGTGATGCCAACAATCAGGCGATTTATGAAGCTATTTACAATGATTAGCAGGGTTAATCGTTACAGTGTGGGGGTGTTGTTGCTTTTTGTAGGCCTTTATAGGATGATAAAACTCTGAAAGCACCACCCGTTTACCATGAAAGCCCACGCCATGACCACACCCCGCCGCGCCTTTATTCTTGTGATTGATGCCCTAGGCGTTGGCGCCATGCCTGATGCGCCTGACTACCACGACAGCCTTGACGTCAACACGCTTGGGCATATTGATGCCAGCGTCACGCGTCTACAGCTTCCCACGCTAGAAGCCTTGGGCTTGGGGCATCTTCTGCCCTTAAGGCATGTAAACGCCGTGGAAACCCCCTTGGCAAGCGTCGCCAAGCTCGCAGAACATTCAAAGGGGAAAGACACCACAACAGGGCATTGGGAAATGGCAGGCATCGTGCTTGAAACGCCGTTTCCAACCTATCCCGACGGCTTTCGGGATGAACTGGTGCACGCGTTTATTCAGCAAAGCGGCTGTGGCGATATTTTGGGCAACAAACCCGCCAGTGGCACAAAAATCCTAGAAGAATTGGGCGAAAAACACCTGGAAACGGGCTTTCCGATTGTGTACACCAGTGCAGACAGCGTGTGGCAAATTGCCTGCCATGTGGAAAAAGTCCCCCTTCAAACGCTTTACCGTTGGTGTGAAATCGCTCGTGAGATTTTAAGGGGCGACGATGAACTCTCTCGAGTCATTGCACGACCCTTTGAAGGCGAAGTGGGCGCGTTTCGGCGGATTGGTTCGGCTCGGCATGACTATGCGGTGGAACCGCCTCGTGAAGGCAATTATTTAGTCGCGGCCCAAGAAGCAGGCGCTCAAGTCATTGGCATCGGCAAGATTCACGATATTTTTTGTGGCGTGGGCATCACCCATAGTTTGAAAAGTCAAGACAATGCCCACGGTCAAGCCCTGATGCAGGATCTCGTGGAAGGCAAAACCGATTTGTCGGCTTTTGCCTTGACAACAGCCACTTTTGAGCCGAACGCGCCACAACTGATTTTCAACAACTTGGTGGAAACGGATATGAACTATGGGCACCGTCGAGATGTAGACGGCTACGCCCGCGCCCTTGAAGCCATCGATGTTCAGCTCAAGCCTTTTATAGACGCCATGACCCCAGACGACTTGCTCGTGATTACGGGCGATCACGGATGCGACCCGACTGCTCCGGGGAGTGACCACACTCGAGAGTATGTGCCGTACGTGGCGTACAGCCCTAGCTTAAAAGGCGGTGTGCTTGGCACGCTTGAAGGGTTTCACCACGTGGGTAAAGTGTGTTTAGACTGGCTGGGGGTAGAGATCCCAAATGCGGCTCGATAAGTTTTTGAAAATGACACGGCTCATTAAGCGTCGCACCTTGGCCAACGAATTGTGTGATATGGGGGGCGTGACTGTAAACGCGAAAGTGGCCAAAGCCGCCACCGCCATTAAAATTGGCGATGATCTTGAACTACGGTTCGGCAATAAAATCGTCCGCGCACGAGTGCTTGAACTGCCTTTGCGTCCTGCGGGTAATTTGGCCACGGCGTCTCAGTATGTGGATGTGTATCACCAAGAACGCCTTGAAACGCCGTTACCATACCCTATGGATGATACCAACGAAGAGGCGAGCGCCTTATGAAGTTCCCCTTCTTCAACGAAGAAGTCCTGCTCAAAAAACGAACGCCACCGGCCCTTAAAGTCGCCAAAATGCTGAGTGTGTTGATGGACAGCGCCTTTCGCATTCCCTTCACGAAAAAAACCTTCGGCATCGATGCCTTGGTCGGCGCGGTTCCCGTACTGGGGGATGCGATTACGTTTTTAATTTCAGGGTATTTGTTGACCTTAGCCGTGTATTATAAAGCCCCTGCGTCGTTGTTGTTCAAAATGTTGGGCAACATCACGCTGGATTACCTCATTGGTGTGGTGCCTGTTGTAGGGGATGTGTTTGATGTTTTTTTCAAGGCGAACATTCGTAATTATGCGTTGTTGTTGACCTTTTTAGAAACGCATCGGGCGGATTTGTTTGTGGAAGGCAAAAGCCCTCCGACGAAAGTGGATCCTTCTCAAGCGGTGGTGGATCTATGATGAGCCGTTCCTTTCCGTCGAGTGTTAAAAACTTGCCTCCTAGCCCACATGCCTTGGCGTTGCGTCTGATTTATGGCATGGACTTGGACATTTTCGACAAGGCCGATGACGCCCTCTACGATGCTTTAAGCCACGCTCCCTTTGACCGTTTGACGCCTCAAGAACGGGGACTCGCCACCATGCTCGTCAATGAAAGCCTGCGGTGGAGTTTGACGCTGAAAAGTCGGCTTAAAACCCTCACTAAGAAACGGTTTAAGGATTTGCAAGCTCCGTTGAGACACCTGCTTTTGCTGGGCTTGTTGAGCGTTTTGCATCCGCAAGAACGTGAAAAAGAACGTGGCTATAGCCAAGTACAAGCATGGGTCGAACTAGCGAAAGCCTGTAAATTGGCTCCTGCCCAAGTGGGGATGCTCAATGCCTGTTTGCGTCGAGCGTCTGAAGAGCTGGCTCCTTTGGGCGACGTAGAAGCTAACTTTAAAGGGACAGCCTTTGAACGCCAAAGCCTCGCCAGCGGATGGCCCACATGGGCGTTGAAGGAACTCCAGCAGGCGACGGATGCTGAAACGGTGGACGCTTACATTCAAGCGTCTCACCAAAAACAGCCGATGACGCTGTTTCACACGCAAGCCCGCAGTCAAGCAGAGATGCAACCAGTGCTTCAACACTTGGCTTCACACGGCATTGAAACGCATCAACCGTTTTTGCCCGATTTTCCTCAAGCGATCCACCTTGAAGACGCTTTAAAGGGAGGCATCACGACTTTGCCTGCTTGGGACGCTGGGGCGTGGTATGTGCAAGATTATGGTTCCGCATGGGTGGCGCGTCACGCATGCGACGCGATGAAGGCCTATGAATCGCCTGTTGTGGTGGATTTATGCGCCGCCCCCGGTTCTAAGACGTGGTGGCTCGCGAAAGCCGTTGAAAACGGTGGTCACGTTCATGCGGTGGATGTTTCCGCCAAACGTTTGGAGCGGTTGACCGAAAATATGACACGGCTCAAACTCAACGAACGCGTGAGTGTGCATACCGCCGATGCGACGACGTTTACACTTGCAACACCTGCCGATGTCGTGCTGGTGGATGCGCCTTGTTCCGCCTTGGGGACGGTGTCGCATCACCCTGATTTGTGGATGAACCGTAGTGAAGCGAGCTTGAAGGAATTCCCCCCCTTGCAGTTGGCGATTTTGTCACAGGCGGCGTGCTTGTGCCATGAAGCATCCACCTTGATTTACAGTACCTGCACATGGCGAGTGGCGGAAAATCAGCGTGTGATTGAGTCCTTTTTAAACACCCACACCGATTGGCACTTGGTGGAAGAGCATACCTTGCCGATGACCGCCCTGCACGATGGTTTTTATGTCGCTATGTTGAAGCGCTGTTCGTCTCTTTCGTCTTTGCATCACTAGTGGGTTGCAAAGGGGACGTTTGTGGCTTTTGTTGGTTTTGCGCGTCTTGAGCATCCTGAAGTTGGGATTTTTGCAGGCCTGAAATGGCGTCATCCACGATTTGGGCTTCAAGGCCAAGCATGCCTACGCTGTCTCTTAATCGATTAAGTTCGTTTAAGACTTCGGGGCTGGGGTAGCGGTAGCACCCCACTTGCATGGCGCGTAACATGGCTTCATGCACCACGGCAGAAGGGTCTCTCAAGATTTTAAGCGCAAAGGCATCGACATACGGCTTAAACTGTGGGCGTTTTTCTAAATTGGGATTGGCGCTTAAAATAATAAAAAAGTCGTTGGCCGCATCGACGCGTCGCATCCAGTCGGGGTCTTCCAAGCGAAGATTCAACGAACGCATGATGCCATCATCAAAGCCCCGCACGTTAGGGGGTAGTTCCACTGGTGTGGGAATGGCGGGAGACGGTGGGGTCGGTTCCGTTGGCGGGGGGGAAGGGTCTGGATTTTGAGCAGGCGGCGGTGCGCTGACTTCTGAAGAGGCTTCTGACTCTTCGCCAGAAGACGCTGGAGGATCCACCTTTAGATCCGACGGCTTTGGGGGACTAGGTGGATTCGGGGTGACTAGGGGATTTTCCACTGGATCAGACGCTGGAGGCGTTTCGGGCGAAAGTGGCATGGCGGAAGGGTTCCCTTGGGGGGGATTTACAGGGGAGGACGCCACTTCGGGGGGGGGGCTTGTCTGCTGTGGTGGAGGGGTCATAGAAGCCCAGCCGTAGCTAGACGGCGGTAAAAATGTACTCGGTAAGGGTGGAGGGGGAGGGATGTCTAAGGGGGCAATGTCCACCGAAAAGGTGGGTAAATCAAGGGGTTGGCCTTTTGAAACACAAGGCGCGGCGGGAAGCGAGAAGCGGGCATAGGGGGGAATAGACATCAGAACACCTTTACTTGTTATGAAAGCCTAAGACTTTACAGAAGAAGACTATACAAAAGTATACACAATATACCTTTATAAAAGCAGCTCAATATCTTTTTGTGCTACCCTTGTATTATGGCTTATTTGCTATAGAATAACGGTATAGTCAAGCTATTTGAAGGGAACGCGTCCATGCCTGTTATTCATGTGTCCAACGAAGCGCTTCGTCAATTGATTGAAAACACCCCTAACTTACAACTGGTGGATGTTCGCACGCCTGAAGAAATCAGCGAACTGGGCTACATTGCTGGTTCCTTGACCCTTCCCGTACAAACCATTGCGGATTGGGCCAGTACGCTTGATGTGACCCGACCCATCGCCTTTATGTGCCGTGGGGGCGTCAGAAGTCTTTATGCCTGCGATTATATGGAAAACGTCCTACATATGGACACCACCCTTGCCCCGTTGTACAACTTAGAACATGGCATGAGCCATTGGGATGCTGAAGTCGTCTACCCCAAACCGTCTTAAGCGTTGTTCCCCTTCTTCTAATCGTCTATTCCCTATTTTAAACCCACAAGGAAACACCCCCCATGATGCTTCAAAAAGAAGACGTCCTTAATGCCCTTAAAACCGTCAACGATCCTGAATTGCATAAGTCTCTCACGGAATTGGGGATGGTGGACAATATCGTCATCAACGGCAATGACGTGAGCTTTGACATTATTTTAACCACCAAAGCCTGCCCCTTGAAAGAAAAAATCCGTCAAGACGCACAATCCGCCGTTCAAGCCCTTGAAGGCGTGGGTAAAGTCTACGTGAACATCTCGGGCAAAACCTTGACCCCTCGCTTGCCTGAAAAGCAGGGCATTCCGGGCGTCAAAAACATTATTGCGATTTCAAGCGGTAAGGGCGGTGTGGGTAAATCCACCGTCAGCGTTAATTTGGCCTGTGCCATGACGCTTGCTGGGGCAAAAGTCGGCATTTTAGACGCCGATATTTACGGCCCGAACATCCCCATTATGATGGGCGTTGAAGGCCAAAGCCTTAAAGGGGTGGATGAAAACAAAAAAGCTATTTTGCCTGAAGGCCATGGCGTCAAGGTGATGTCCATTAGCTTTTTGGTCAAACCAGATCAAGCCATGATTTGGCGTGGCCCGATTTTGCATAAGTCTTTGGCGCAATTTTTTACCGATATGGCGTGGGGTGAGCTGGATTATTTGTTGATTGATCTTCCCCCCGGCACTGGTGATGCTCAGCTTTCTATCAGTCAATTGGCGCCGATTACGGGCGGTATTATTGTCACCACTCCGCAGGATGTTTCCTTGGCGGATTGTCGTCGAGCCAATAGCATGTTCAAGCAAACGAATATCCCTGTGTTGGGGGTGGTAGAAAATATGAGCTATTTTGTCAATCGTCATGGCGAACGGGAAAACATTTTCGGCGAAGGTGGTGGCGAAGTCTTTACCAAAGAACTGGGTCTGGATTTGTTGGCGCAGGTGCCTTTGTTGCCCCAAGTGCGTGAAGATGCTGATGCAGGCATGCCGATTGTGATCTCAAACCCCACGTGTGAAGCGGCTTTGCAATTAACACAAGCCAGTAATGCGGTAGTGGCAAAGATTTGTGAACTGGCTGTGGCCAGTCATCAAGCCCCACAACCGCCTTTGGCCACTGTTTAGCTGGAGGCGTTGGCGGGTAGTGTTTTTCGTGATTCAACGGATGGGCTGGGTTGATTTAGAGGCTTTGGTGAATGTCTCCCAACGCACCTTTTTAGAAACCTTTGGCATGAATTACAATCCTCAAGATCTCAACGATTACATGGAATCTCGGCTTTCTCGTCATGCGTTGGGGACTGAACTTTCAGACCCTGCCAATGTGTTTTTTAGTGTGTGGGACGAACATTCGGGTGCCTTGGCAGGGTACATCAAAATCATTCCACAATGCCGTAAGTTTTTGGATGATATGGATGAGGGGCAACTTGAACCGAAAAGCAGTACCTATTTAGAACGTTTCTATCTGTTGAACTCTTTTCACGGTAAAGGCATTGCCCAACAAGCCATGCAAGCCACACTCGATTGGATTAAGTCCAACACCCCTAGTGATGCGGTGCATCTCACCGTGTTTTCTGAAAATCCACGAGCCTACACCTTCTATCAACGTGTGGGGTTTAAGCATGTGGGCAACACCCTATATATGGTGGGGAATCATCCCGACAAAGAGTTTGTGTATTTGTTAAACCTTTAAAACCTGTTTTGGTGTATAATGAAGTAAATTAAAAGAGAGAGGAATACATTTCCTATGCACGCCTACCAAAGTTCACAACAACGAAATGCTCTGATTTGTGCCAGTAGCCAAGGCTTGGGCTTGGCGGTGGCGAATCGCTTGGCGCAAGAGGGGCACAACGTTTTTTTGGTGGCTCGTAATGAAGCACGCTTGGCCAAAGTCAAGCAAGAACTCGAAGAAGCTCATTCTGTTCAGGTGCATACCTATGTGTGTGATTTGAACGTCGCAAGCCAACGCACCAAACTACTTGAAGTGCTTTTAGCCCTTTGGCCCGCTGGCCCTGATATCGTTGTTCACAATACGGGAGGCCCCCCGCCTTCCACCGTCTTAGACACCGAATACGTCGATTGGACGCAAGGATTTAATAGTCTATTTTTGAGTGTGGTGCAGATCAACCAAGCCCTTGTTCCGCTTATGGTAGAACGCGGTTGGGGACGCGTGGTTAATGTCACCTCCCTTGCCGCAAAAGAACCCTTGTCACATTTGGCGGTGTCCAATGCGTTGCGAGCGGGCTTGAGTGCGTATTCTAAAACCTTGGCAAGCGAAGTGGCTGCTTCTGGTGTGATGGTTAATTGTGTGGCCCCCGGTTATATTCAAACCGAACGGCTGAAGCATTTATTTCACTTTAGGGCGGAACAAACAGGCACCACGCCTTTGCAGGCCCAACGCCAGATTGAGCAGAACATTCCTGCCCAGCGTCTTGGTAAGGCCTCTGAATTTGCGCATGTGGTGAGTTTTTTATGTAGCGAAGGCTGTAGCTACATGAGCGGGCAAACGCTTGTCGTCGACGGTGGCTTGCAAAAGTCGACGTTTTAGTCTAGTATTTATAGTGTTTTATGAATAAAAAGTGATACTCCAACCGTTGCACAAGCCGACGTCCAAGCACTAAATCCGAGCGGGTGAGCGAATTGCGAATCCCCGAGCGATTTTGCGGACGTCCGACGTGTAGCAAGTGATGCAAGCGAAAAGGATGAGAAAGGGGGAGGATTTTTAAGGAGGGGGAAAGAGAAGGAGAGCCGCAACAATTTCCTTCTTTTTCCCCCTCCTTAAACCGCCTTTAGAGGTGTTGGAGACCTTTGGCGGAGCAAAGGTCTCTGACGACGACCATCGTTAAAATAAAATGAAAATCTAAAAAGCTACACAACTCATTATCAACTAAAAGGTGACTTCTTCCAAACCGTTCATATAAGACACCAACGCCTTGGGAAGGCGAAGGGTGTGAGCATCCACTTGGTAATTTTCTAAAATGGCGGCCACGGTTCGACCCACCGCAATGCCTGAACCATTCAGCGTGTGACAAAACTGAGGCTTTTCCCCTTCCGTTGCACGATACCGCAAGTTCATGCGACGAGCCTGAAAGTCCAACGTATTCGAGCAACTGGAAATTTCTCGATAGACGCCTTGACTGGGCATCCACACTTCAAGATCATACGTCTTGGCGGCAGAAAAGCCAAGATCCCCCGTACATAGGGACACCACGCGATACGGCAATTCCAATAGCTGTAAAATCGCTTCGGCATGGCGGGTGAGGGCTTCAAGGGCTTCAAATGAACGTTCTGCCGTGGTGATATGTACGAGTTCTACTTTGTCAAACTGGTGTTGTCGAATGAGGCCACGGGTGTCTCGTCCCGCACTGCCGGCTTCGCGTCTAAAGCACGGGGTGTGTGCCGTAAATTGCATCGGCAATTGAGCGCCTTCCACGATTTCATCCCGATACAAATTGGTAATCGGCACTTCAGATGTCGGAATCAAATACAACGCTTCTTCAGAAACTTTGTACATGTCTTCCGCAAACTTAGGCAGTTGCCCAGTGCCTGTCATACTCGCTTCATTCACCAGCAAAGGCAACACAAGTTCTTCATAGCCGTGTTGAATGGTATGGACATCCAACATCAGGCGAATTAAAGATCTGACCAACAGGGCGCCGTTGCCACGAAAGACGCAAAAGCGAGACTTGGCGAGTTTGACGCCTCGTTCAAAATCTATCCAATTCAAAGCAACCCCAGTGTCCCAGTGGGGTTGCCCCTCTGCGTGGGGACGAGCTTTAAACTCACATCCCCACCGGCGGATTTCTTCATTGTCTTCTTCCGTGCTGCCGTCTTTCACCGATTTATGGGGTAGGTTGGGCAAGCTCATAACAATGCGGTCTTGCTCTTCGGCGAGGGCGTCTTTTTCGCTTTCAATGGCTTTAATCCGTTCAGAAACGTGCTTGGCCGTTTCCATCACGGCATCGGCATTTTCGCCCGCTTTTTTTAGGGTGGCGAGTTCTTTATTTAAGGCGTTACGCTGGTTGCGCAGGCCTTCTTCTTCTTGCAGTAAGGCACGGCGTTTTTCGTCAAGGCCTAGCACGGCTTGAAGGGAAAAATCGGGGTTACGCCGTTGTAAGGCTTTTTCAACGGTGTGGGGGTCTTGGCGAAGGGCTTTAATATCAAGCATGGGCGGAAGATCTTCTTGAGCTAAAGGCTAATAACGTAGGCTTAAATGGCAGATTCCACAATAGACAAAGCACTTATTTGGGCGCCTTCAACGGCATCCAACACTTTCATGCTGGTGGCGTGCAAGGCCTGAGGGCTTAGGTGGAGGATCACACCATCCGGAAACGTGGTTTTTAAGGTTCGTAATTGTTGGGTTAAATCGTTGGATTCTACCCACAATTGGTCGTTTACCTTAATTTCATTCGTGGGTAAAATGTCAATTTCAATGACTTTTTGTTCTTTTTGAAGGGTGGGTGAAGCTTCTGACACGCTAGGCAGGTTAATACTGAGCCCTTGACTGTTGAGCATGGGGGCCACCACCATCATAATAATCAGTAATACCAAGAAAATATCCGTCAAGGGAGTAATGTTAATGGCATCAAAATGCTTAAGGCGCTTAGAACTCGTCATGAGAAGAGGCTCCTTCTTCAGTCGTTGCAGGTTGTTCTTGGGCCACTTTCTTTGTGGCAAGCGTCTGCCCTTCAAACACGATTCGTTCAACGCCTGTACCGGCGACTGCTTTCATGACGGTTAACACCGTTTTGTTAGAACTGGCTTTGTCCGCCCGTAATAACACTTTTTGTTCTGTAACGGTAGGCAGTAAGGCCTTTATTTTGGCCCCTAAGTCGCTTGCTTGAACGGGTTCACCTTGAACCTCATAATGACCGTCGGCGGAAACATCCACCGTAATGAGATTTTTACTAATGGCCTTGCCATGTTCAAGCACAGGCAAAGCCACCGACTCATTTTTCTGAGTAATGCTAGGGGCAATGACCATCATAATAATCAGCAGAACTAGGAAAATATCCGTCAAAGGGGTAATGTTTATTTCGTCGAAGTGTTTCACTTGAGCAGCCATAGCGGGAATGAGTCCTTTTTAAGCATGAACTGGGTGTTGATGCTGTTCATGTGACGTGGCTGAAGGAGCATCCACCGAAGAAAGTAAAACGAGCTTGAGTAATTGAAAGTCATTTTCAAAGCTTTCGACTTTGGATCTAAAATAGTTATTCGCCACAACCGCCACAATCGCTACGCCCAAACCAAAGGCAGTGGCAATTAACGCAGAACCAATGCCGAACATCACTTGAGACGCCTGCCCTTGACTGGAATTGGCCATTTCTCCGAAGGTTAATAAAATACGCACCACGGTGCCAAATAAACCTAAGTAGGGGGCAATGGTACCCACGGTGCCTAACACGTTTAAGCCTTGTTCTAGGCGACGCAAAGCCAGCGCAATGGTAATGTCAAAGGCACTGCCAAAGGCTTTGGCATCCCGCGCGTGCTGACGAAGGAGTTGAATCCCTTCTTGGCTGACACGGCCATAAATGCCGCCGAGCTGTTCACTAATAGCCAGGGCGTTGTCATAATTATGCTTGGCCAGTTCACGTTGCAAGCGTTGCACAAAGGATTCTAACTCACGTTCTTGGCTTTTGAAAAAGCTCAAGCGCTTAAATACGACGGCACCTGTAATCAAAGACGCCACCACAATGGGAGACAACACGGCCCAGTCATGTTGCAAGGTAAACATCAGTAATTTAAAATCCATTGAAAAAAGCTCCTCTCCAAAGCACATCATACAGTATATAAGTATAGAGTATAATTACAATTCGGGAAAGTCTTTTCCTAAAGCAAATTAAAACTATCGGCCTGAACCCAGTTCAACCGATCGTGACGCCATGCTTTTTAAAATGCCATATACCGACAAGTTTGCTTCAAACATGCGGTTGGCCATTAAAGCATCGGCCATATCCACCAGTGGGTTGGCGGTGGATGCTTCTACATAACCGTTGGCATCCGCTGCGGGGTGATAGGGCATATAGAGTTGTGTGCCTTTGGTGGGGTCGCTTATCGTGCCTGACATGGTGACGCCTGCTTCGCCTAGATTGTTCAACGTATTGGCTGGCACGCCCGACGCCGAGGCTTTCACATTGCCCATTAAGTCCGCAAACGGCACTTGCACTTGCTGGCTGAGTATGGGAATCTGACGCTTGTAACCGGGTGTTCCCAAATTTGCCATGTTCGTGGCGTGGACTTGGGCGCGTTGGGCATGGGTCGTCATGCCTGAAGAAGAAATGTTCATGGCGTTGAGTAATGTCATTATAAATAGCCTCCGTGTTATAGGGTTTGAAGCCCTTTCGACGTTTTTCAACGTAAGCTGTAGGGGCATCGGTGGAATGGAGGGGGCTTTAATCTTCCCCAAAAAAGCCCCTTGTTTTACTTCTTTATGTTTCTGTTGTATAATACCCGCAACGTGTAAAAGCGATTGATAAATAACGGTTTGCGACGCAAGCCCTGATGTAAAGAAAGTAGATTCTAATTTTATGATGATGTCTCAAGAAACCTTGACCCACCCCCAACAGTCGGGTGAATTTGGTATTAAAAGCCCTACGCTTGACGCTTTTTACCCTGAAATGAAACGCGCTCAATTTGACATTGGTGGAAAAACCGTTTACGTCGAAACAGGACGTATTTCTCGTGCGGCTGGCGGTTCGATTATTTTACAATGTGGTGAAACCACTGTAATGGCCAACGCCACGGCCAGTGAAACCCCTCGCGCTGGGATTGATTTCTTCCCATTGCTCATTGATTATGAAGAAAAGCTCTATTCTGTTGGTCGCATTCCTGGTGGTTACAACAAGCGTGAAGCTCGCCCGAGTGAAAAAGCGATTTTAACCTCTCGTTTGATTGATCGCCCTATTCGTCCTCTTTTCCCTGATGGCTTCCGTAACGATGTGCAAATCGTCGTCAATGGCTTGGCCAGCGATCACGAAAACCCCATGGATGCCTTGGCTATTTTAGCCGCGTCTTTTGCGTTGACGCTGTGTAAAAATGCGCCGTTTCAAGGGCCGATCGGTGCGGTTCGTGTGGGTAAAGTCGACGGCTCGTTAATCGCTAACCCGACTTACAAGCAAATGGCTGAAAGTCCTTTAGACTTGGTCGTTGCAGGGACTAAAGATTCCATTATGATGGTGGAAGCAGGCGCCGATTTCGTCACCGAAGACGAACTCATCGAAGCCTTGGATTTCGCTCATAAAGAAATTAAAAACCAAGTCGCGGCTCAAGAAGCCTTTGCACACCTTTGCGGGGTGCCTGTGGTGAAAGCGTTTACCCCTGAATTTGACAACAGCCCTGTTGTTGAGTTCTTGAAGGCGAATTATTACGACAAAGTCAATGCCGCTTATCACAATGAAGATCGTGACGGACGCAAAGATTTGGTCGCTTCGATTAAAGAAGAGGCTAAAAAAGCCCTCGAAGCCTTGGGTGAAGACCACGACTTGAACGTCCTCATCAAGGCTCAAGATGTGCCTGTTTTCAGCGAATCCTTCAAATCGCTTGAGAAAAAAGTCATGCGAGCCATGGTCGTCAACGAAGGCGTGCGTGCCGATGGCCGTAATTCTGAAGAAATTCGCCCCATTAAGTGCCATGTAGGCGTGCTGCCTCGTGTGCATGGTTCCGCTTTGTTCACACGTGGAGGCACTCAAGTGCTATCAATCGCAACGCTTGGTTCACCGGGGGATCTTCAACGCTTAGACGGCGTTGAGCCTGACACCGAAAAACGCTGGATGCACCACTACAATTTCCCCGCCTATAGTGTAGGCGAAGTGCGCCCCAACCGTGGGGCAGGGCGTCGTGAAATTGGTCACGGGTGCTTGGCTGAACGTGCGGTTGCGGCTTCTTTACCGAAACAAGCGGACTTTCCCTACACCTTGCGTGTGGTGAGTGAAGTTGTTGCGTCGAATGGTTCAACCTCTATGGGTTCCACTTGCGGAGCGACGCTTGCCTTAATGGATGCTGGGGTGCCGATTGAAAAAGTCGTAGGCGGTATTGCCATGGGTCTGATTAAAGAAGGCGACAAATCCGTTATTTTATCCGACATTCAAGGCCTTGAAGACTTCTTGGGTGACATGGACTTTAAAGTCACGGGTAATACCGAAGGCGTTACGGCCCTTCAAATGGATATTAAAATCCAAGGGATTTCCATTGACATTATGCGTCAAGCCTTAGAGCAAGCTCGTCAAGGACGTTTGCACATTTTACAAAAAATGGCTGAAGCCCTTCCGAAGTCTCGTCCTGACTTGTCGACCTATGCCCCTCGCATTGAAACGATCAAAATTGATCAAGACCAAATCGGTACGGTTATTGGCCCAGGTGGTAAAATGATTCGCTCCATTATTGAAGAAACGGGCGCCACCATTGATATTAACGACGAAGGTTTGGTTCATATCTCCACAAACGACGGCGTGGCCATGGCTGCGGCGCGTAAGAAGATTGAAGATTTGACCCGTAAGTTTGAACCTGGCATGTTGATCAAAGGAACAGTGCAAAGTATTATTCCCATTGGAGCGTTTGTTCAACTAGCGCCAGGTAAAGACGGCATGATTCACATTTCACAATTCCCTTGCCGAGTCGGTATTATTGAAGATGCCGTCAACATTGGGGATGAAGTCGTGGTTCGTGTGACTGCCATTGACGAACGGGGTCGTACCAATCTTTCGATGAAAGATGTGACCGATGAAGAGCGTGCCAGCTTTGGCTTGGCACCGTTCGTGGTGCCTGAAACCTTGAGCGAACGCCCTGAACGCGAAGAGCGTCCTGATCGTGGAGGCTTTCGTGGCGGTGGTGGCGGTGGAAACCGTGGGGGTCGCGGAGGCGGTCGCGAACGCTATTAGGTAATCACCTGAACTTGTTTTAAAAAGGGATGCTCTAACAGGCATCCCTTTTTTGGTGGAGTTGAGTTCACCTGTTTTGAACCCCAGGGGAAAAGGTTTCTTTATAAGCCCTAGCATCTTTTTGGCTTGAGGGTGTTTTATGTGACTAATGGAACTCGATTTTTTAGGAAACCTAAATGGCAAGCCTTCCTTTTTCATCAACCCCTTTTCGTCCTTCTGGTATGCCCACCCCCCTAACGGCTTCGATGCAGGCGCCTTCGCCGATGCCTTCTCCTTTTTCGCAAGCCCTCCCTCCACCCCATCGGGATGAAGCGTCTTTCAACGCGCGGTTGTTTGCCGTCTTAAATTCACTTGAACAACGTAATGAACAACGCCCAGAAGCGCCTGTGCCTGCTTATGTGAAATGGGGACTCCCTTTTTTGGTGGTGAGCCAAGTGGCTACGTTGGCGTTGTTGGCCTTTAACATGAAGGAAATGTCGGCTTTAAAGTCGTGCCAAAGCAGTATGGAAAATACGGTTGATCGGATTGAAAAGGATTTACTAAAGAAAGCATCGTTTCAAGATATTTTAGTCGGGGCGCAGGAATTGATTTCAAGCGCGACCCCGACTAACCCTGATCTACAGCCCTTAAGTGATGCTATTCAACAGCTCGTCAGGGATTCAAACTCCAAAAGCCCCATTGAAGTCGCCACAAAGATTGTTCAAACTGTCAACAAGCTTCAAAAAGGACGTTGGTCGGGTTTTAAGGTTTGTTTAAAGGCATTTTATGCTCAAGGACTACTTCGCTAGTATAGATAGATCTTTGAGCCTTGGGGTAATCGCCTGCCCGAAAAAAAAAGGGATGCTCTCTCCTTGGAGAGGCATCCCTTTTCATGTAAGGCTTTTCTGTAGCGACGTGTTGCGTTAAGACGCGTAACGTATGCTCTGCACTTCGGCTTCGGCAAAGGCCGCCGCTTCATTGTCATTAGTAAGTTCTAATTCAATGTGGTAGGCGTCTTCTTCATAGGCTTCAGGCATCTGTTCAAGGTTTTGAATCCGTAAGGTTTCGCCCCCTTGGCTACGCGCTGATTTTTGTCTCATTAAATGTTTGGACTTGTACTTGGTTAAAGAACGCATGATTTTGTCAACCAATCCATCAATCGAGGCATAGAGATTTTCACTCGACGCTTCTACTTTGACCATACCACCATTGACATGTAATAAAGCTTCTGCGCAATGGGCTTCACTAATTCGGGGGTTCTTTTGAACAGACAGGTGAATAGCTACGCTCTGAATAAAGTCAAAATGGGAAAAGACACGTCCCATTTTTTCGAATAACGCATCTTTAATCGCGGGCGTTAATTCGATGTTTCGGCCATGAATCGACAGTCTAGTCATCATAGTGCTAGATCCTCCTCATTATTCAACTGAAATAGGTAGCCGAGCTACCCAAACCTGACCTGTACTACAAGTATAGGTTATTTTTAAGTATTCGTCCAGTTAATAAGTAAAGTTTAATTATTGTTACTGGATTGTAACCCTTTTTACAAAAGGCATTTTTATTCTTCTGTATTGTAACAATTTGTTTCAAAACCTCAATTCAAGACAGCCTTAATACTTTATTAAAGCACATAGACAGCTAACAGGTTTCATCTTACGACGCACAACCTTTCGAACACCAGAAAATAACCACACATAGAGTATAAAATAGAGGATTTATTATTACCATGTATATGAACAACCCACAGTATGCACCACCCCAAGGCTACCCCACGTATGCTCAACAGGGAAGCGGACAGTTCGCCACTCCTCCTTCAGCTGAATTAGTGAACGTTTCATCCACCTTGCAATTGCCTCAAAACATCAGCCGAGTCGGAGCAGCTTTGTCTCGTGATTTGGCTGGTCAAATCGCCTTGTTTACAGGAAATCCCGGTTTATGGGGGAATGAGTACTCACAAACTTCCATTATTGGTTCAGCCATCACGCCCGGATTCAGTCTCAGTTCATGGGGCACCCCTGAACAAGGGGGTTTAGCCAGCAACCCCACCACTGCTAGCTTCCCAGGATTCTTCCAGCCCATTTCCACGTTCCCGTCTTTACGTCGTGATGGCTATGGCTACGGTAGTTCCGCAACCAACGATCCTCGTTACATTCCCCAAGGTTGGGTGGGTGGAAATTCTTACCCCAGTGGCCAAGGATCTTACGGTGGCTATAACATGGATCCTTACGCACAAATGGGTGGCTACGGGATGCCTCAATCCAGTTACGGTGGCTATAACATGGATCCTTATGCACAAACAGGTGGCTACGGGATGCCTCAATCCAGTTACGGTGGCTATAACATGGATCCTTATGCACAAACAGGTGGCTACGGGATGCCTCAATCCAGTTACGGTGGCTATAACATGGATCCTTATGCACAAACAG
>JBIKTR010000021.1:0-22766 GCA_044348005.1 Vampirovibrionales bacterium
TGCACCACAAGGAAACCTTAATCTCTTATAAAAAAGACCCCGCTTCCCTCCAGTTCCACTAATATCCTACAAACCCGCACACCTGTCAACACCCTTTTTCCTTTGTAACGGTTTTGTTATCTTTGATGGACTTTTTGACAGCGGTTTTTCTTTGCTATACTATTTAACTGGAAGCCAGTCAGCTTTTCTCTATGTTCCGTTAATTATGAAAGGTAACAATATGATATGATGCCCTCCATTTCTCACCCCCCCCCCCCCGAAGGATCTAACAAAATAGTTCGCTTTGTAAGGCGCGAGAATGCTTCTAACCCAAAAGAAACAACGTTAAAAGAAGCAACTAGAAAACTCATTCTTGATGCCTTCAATCAAACTTTTCCTCCTGAGAAACCCAAAGCACCTAATAAACAACTAAAGTCTCGCATAGCACACTTACCTGAAACAGAGATAGAAGCTCTATTGTCAGACCTGCCAAGAAGAAAAAGAAATGAGGCTTTGCTTATATTCTTACGGCGTGCTTTCCACAGATATTTTGAACTTAAAGAAAGTATTTTACAAGAATACAATCTGGAAGACTTGCTTCCAGCAACCCAAAAGAGGCTTATGATTTTTTTTCGAAGAGTTGACATATTAAGAACTCTCGTTAATAAGAATCTTGATAAACTGATTTAAAGAAATTATAAAGTGTTCTAAAGATAAAACGGTCTATGGTTTCTTCGTTGTCACGACGATTTTTTTGCTTGGTTATGGTCGTCAGTGTACACGCCCGCACAAAAAATCTAAGCTCCTAGAATATCCTCATCGCCTCTTTCATCTTTTTTAACACTATACAGTTTACCAAATCCAAATTTAAATTCTTTACTTTAAGGAAAGTTTTCAACCCTATGTCTGATTCACCTGAAAAAACAAGCTCTCCAACACCTGAAAAGACGTTGGACTTGTCGGATCTCCCTTCTCCGCCTGATTTAAGCAAGCGAAATGACGCTTCTTTAGAACAAGAAGGAGAAAAGGGAACTTCTAAACCCATTTACCCCACCACTTACCCGCTTTCCCCACAAGCACTGGCTGAACGCGTGCAGTCGTGGGTGAAAAACCCTCAAGATCCCTTTGACAGCCTAAATCGATTGCCACAGGTGGATTTACCCCCTGAAAACATCGCTTACCAAAGTCCCTTTTTATTTTACAAAGGCGCCACACTAAAGCCCCCCATGTAATACCGTTTAAACCCTTAAATATCGTGTTTTAGGGGCGTGGTTTTACTTTGTTTACTTGGGGGCGAAAATCCACCCCGTTGTAGTCAAAGCGTTGTTTCGTAATGGGTTTTAGGCGAATGTCAAAAGCCAACATAAACGAATCGCCTAAGAATCGGGCAAAACCGTTAAATGGCGAGGGCACCAGCGAAGTGACAAATTGCATTAGGGTGGCAAACCCTCCATTGGCCAGCGTGGCGTACGTTTCATTAAACAGGTTATGCAAAAACCAAATAAACCCTTTGGCAGGATTTAAACACTGAGCAATGTCAAACATCGAACGCAAGGCCATGCCATCAACGTCATGCCATACTTTTAACAGCATGCCTAAATCTTTATGGGCATATAAATCAAAGAAGGTTTTATACAGCGCCAAGCGAACCGCCGTTTGCTTTTCATGACGAGAAAGCACGTGGAGGTATTCTTTAAAGGTGGCTTCGTCTTTTTGAAGTAAGGGCAAGGGTTTTTGCAAGTGCTGATTTTGTTCAGTAATGCCTTTGTTTAAAAACTGAATGTGGCGAAGGAACTCTTGCCAATGGCTGAGTCTAAGCTCTTCCATATCGCCTTTGGGGTCAGTTCTAAAATAAAGATCTTTGGCTTTTGAAAGGGCTTTGCCTTTGGCGTCCAACACGGCGCCAAAAACGGGGATATTGCTAATCCAACTATCGACTTGATCTAACGTCCCGCGTTTGCCGTCTACTTTTGGGACGAACGCCATAAACAGAGGGGTACTGGTAACCCAACGAACAGGGGCAAAATGAAGCAGACCGTTAATGCCCCGTGCTAAAAGGGGCATGTCGTTTTTTTGTTGAAAATGAAAGGCGAGCATGGCCTTGGCCTGTTGAGCCGGTGTAAGATGCCGCGCGGTTTGAACGCGGTGTTGATAGGTGCTTAGCGCCTTTTGCATTAAGGCCTGTTGTTTTTTACCCTGTTTGTAGGGTTTAACGGCGTCAAATAAGCCCAACCAATGCCCACCAAGGTGATTGACTTGCTTTAAGAAGTATTCATACTTACTGCGGTACTTTTCTGTTCCTTTAATGACGCTGGTACCTAGTTCAGCGTAGCCTTGTTCATCTAGCAGTAGGCCTGAAAAATCGGCGTGGTTTAAATTCATCAATATGCTGGTCGTCACAGAAGTTGTGGGGGGGTGCTGGGTGAGGTCTTTCATCAATTCTTTGGCCAGTAAGCCACCGCCATAGCTAATGCCCATGCCACCCACCACCAAAGGCCACGACATTACATTATAAACGCTGGCGCCAGACGCCGTTGCTAGCCCTAGAGGTACCCCAAACTTGAGCAAAGTCGCTGTAAGAAGCTTGCTTTGCTGAGCCATGTTTTTAGGATTAAAACCACTGCGTTGCAACGCCAAGGGCGTTGAAGTGGTGAAAGAATGTGGCGTTGAAGAAATTATTTGCATTAGACGTATTTATTGTGCCTGAAAGTAACGGTCAATACAAGGGGACTCATCGGCATAAAGGCATGAACATAAATGGGTGTGCTCTATATAGTGTTTTAAGGCGTTTTCCTTACAGTAGGCTAGACGAGGAGCCTAGATTATTTTGTGAAGGAGTGTAGATAGACGACCTACATGACTGAACAAAATAATCGTAGCGAAAATGTATAGACACGGTAGGGGAAAGTATTTAAAACACTCTGCCTCAACACAAACACTGGACTTTCTCTGTAGCTTCAAATGAACGATTCGCTTCAATTTGAATTTAGCGCTTCGATCTCTTCACTCAAGAGTTCCCAGTGCGCTTCTTCGCCCGAAAGTTTTAACTGAATGGCTTCTAAGGTCTGGCCCATCCGGTCCAACGCCAAGTAATCATTCGCCACACGCGGATGCGCCATTTCTTCCATCAAGGCATCGCGCTCTTTTGTCAGGGTTTCCACACCTTTTTCGACCGCTTTGAGTTGCTTTTGCAGTGCTTTCAGCTGGCGCCGATGCGCTTTGGAATCGCCACCCCCGTCGCTACTTGAACTTGAAGTCGTGTTCGCCGTAGGTTTAATGCCTGCATTTTTACGAGACTGCATCAACAACAGGTTTCGCTTTTCAAGGTATTGATCGTAGGTGCCTTCAAAGGTAATGAGCCTACCGTGGTCAAACTCCCAAATTTGGGTGGCCAGACTTTGAATAAAGTAGCGATCGTGAGAAATACACAGAACGGTGCCTTGGTAGGCGCGAATGGCTGATTCTACGGCTTCTTGTGCGGGGGTGTCTAGGTGATTGGTGGGTTCGTCTAAGAGCAGGGTATTGGGGCCACCCACCATTAGCTTTGCCATGGCAAGGCGTCCCTTTTCGCCCCCGCTAATGACGTCCACCTTTTTGAAGACTTGATCTGCCGTAAAGAGAAACCGCCCTAAAATGCCCCGTATTTCGGATTGATGCGTCGGGGGCATGGCTTCTTCAAGTGTTTCAAACACGGTTTTTTCTGGATCTAAAATCTGTAATTGATGCTGGGCATAATAGCCCAATTCAACCCGATTGCCAAATTGAATGGTGCCTGAATCGGGCGTTTCAAGCCCCATTAGCAGTTTGAATAACGTGGTTTTACCACAGCCGTTTGCCCCTAAAATAAACACCCGCTGGGGGGCATCTTTCGTCCATTCTAGGGTGGCCGAAACATCAGAAAAGAGTTGATGTTCTTTCTGTTGCCCAAAGGCTTTGGCGATTTTGTGAATTTCGAGCACTTCACGCCCACTGGGATTGCTTAAGGGAAATTGAAAATGCAGACGCTTCAATTCTGCTTGAGGCGCTTCAATCCGTTCGATTTTAGCCAACTGTTTTTCACGACTTTTGGCTTGGGTGCTTTTGGTGGCACTGGCTCTAAAACGTTCCACAAAGGCCATTTGTGCTTTTAGATTTTTTTCTTGCCTGTCTGCAGCGGCTTGCTGTAATTCACGATTTCGTTCTCGTTCTTCCACATAATAACTATAGTTACCGCCGTACAGTGTTAGCTGCCCACGCTCAAGTTCCGCGATTTCGGTGACGACTTCATCTAAAAAGCGACGGTCGTGAGAAACCACCAGTAAACCGCCTGGGTATTCACGCAAAAACCCTTCCAGCCATTGGCAGGCTTCCATGTCCAAGTGATTGGTGGGTTCATCCATTAAAATAACATCGGCGCCTTGCAACAGCACTTTAGCTAGGTTGATTCGCATTTGCCAGCCCCCGCTGAACTTGTGCACGGGGCGTTCTAGTTCATGCAAGCCAAAGCCCAAGCCAGTAACCATGCGACTAATTTTGGCATCGAGTTCTTTGGCCCCCAAGCGATCAAGCGTTTCTTGCAAGGTGGCGATGCGGTTTAAGGCATCGTCATAGGCGTTGCCTTTAAGGTGTTCCAACTCACTCAACAATCGAACTTCTTCGGCTTTTGCGTCGTTGACTTCAGTAAACACGCTATACAACTCTTCTTGTAAGGTATAGGCGGGGTTGAGTTCGGGGTTTTGCGTCAAGCAACGAATCCGCACATTGGGCAGACGGCTCACTTCGCCTTCGCTGGGGGTAAGTTCACCCATCAGGCATTTAAGCAACGTGGATTTACCCCCCCCATTGGCCCCAACTAAGCCTAGTCGGCTATGGGCGGTAATTTTTAGGGAAACCTCTTTCAGCACTTGGTGTGAACCAAAATAGACAGACACATTTTGAGCTTGGAGCATGGGGCGTTTGATTCTTTCAGTCGTTTATGTGAGAACTCTATTTTACAAGATACCATAAACACACGTATTTCATTTAAAAGTCACGATACGAACAGCCCCTTAATATAACCCATAAAGCCGAAAAGCTTTTTTAAGGCTTCTTTTTTTTGAAGAGTTTGTGCCTAATGGCTTTTATTTTTTGTTTCAATGTTTTAATCTTACGCTTCAGCATGCGATATGAAGGACGAATGTAAGGCTTTTTTTCAGTAGAAATATAGTCGTAGAAGTAACGTCCCATTTTGTCCCTGATTTTTAATAATCGCGTGGAAAGATCTTTGTTTTTGTCATTGTATCCCTCAACGGCATCTGTAAAGGAACCTCTAAATAAATGAAAGGCAATATCTTCACCATTTAAACTGTATTTTTTACTGATCAATTCATAGGTATGGCACCCAATGCTGTCTGCCAAATTAAAAAAATCTTCTTGATCAAAAGCGACAAAATTGCTACTGTCTTTTTCTGTAGACAATGCAAGGCGAATTTTCCAGCCCACGTCATAAGAATAGTCGAGATTGGGGTATAAACGTACACTTTCGTCTCTTTTTTCTTGGGAAACCAATGCCGTAAAATCCAGATTTTTAATAAGGTGCATAGGGTGTGCACAGCCAAAAGCACATGGAAAATGAGGATGCCCACCGCCTACTCCTCTAGGGTATGGCGCCCCAATCGCAACAGCTCCCTTTTCAAGGTATTCTTCCATAAAATTTAAATACTGTTGCTTTACAAAAAAGAAGTCAGGATCTTGCGCGAAAAAGTATTCACTATTGGCTTCTTTTAAGGCAACGCTCATACCTTCCCCATGTTGGCCGGATGCACTTTCTTCTTGAGGAGTGTAGTAAATAATTTTGATATTATTATATTGTTTATTGTAGTTTTTAGTAAGCTGTTCAAGCGCTTCTTTTTCGTGAGGGCGGGAGTTGTCCACAATAATCAGATCAAAACTTTCAGGGTCATTAAATTCATAAAGCCCTTTGAGTTGCCAATTTAAATACACACTGGTTTTGTAGTTGACAAACGCAATTGTCCACTTTTTCATTTTACACCTCTATAGTTAAGCGAGACAGTTTTCTTAATCGTTTAGCGAGCATATTGAATCACCTTTTCAGCAATGTATTCTCGTTCTTCTTTTGTTACCCACCAACCAACAGGAATACAAAGATGAGTGGCATTGAACTGTTCGGCATTGGGAAGATCTGCCCTAAACTCTGCAAACATTGAATGCGTGTCATTTCTTGCATGAACTTTTGAAGACATTACCCCTTTTTCATTGAGCGTTTTCATTAACTCATCTCGATTGTTTACATGAAAGGTATACAGCCAATAAGCCGATTTACCATCTGGATTTTCGGGGCACAGCGTAATGGCGTCCACTTCTTTAAACGCTTCATTATAAAAATACGCATTTTCACGATGCTTGCCCACAATATCATTCAGGTGCTTAAAGTTTTCATTCCCAATAACGGCACAAACGTCATTCATATGGAACTTATACCCCGCTTCAGGCACATCAATTTCACAGCGTAAATCAACACCTTCACGAATGGTTCTGTCTATTCCAAACCAACGGAGCAACTTGGCTCTTTCAAAATCTTCTTCAGATTTAAAGTAAAGCAAGCCTCCATCTATAGAAGTGATATGTTTAATGGCTTGTAAAGAGTTCATTGAATAGTCAGAATGATTGCCAAAGGGCTTGCCTTGGTATTCCATACCCATGGCATGTGCACCATCTTCTATGGTTTTAAGTCCATGCTGTTGTGCAATTAAGTTGATTTTCTCAATTTCACAGGGATTTCCTCCCCAATGCACCATTGAAATGGCTTTGGTGTGCTTGGTGATTTTTCTTTCAATATCTTCTGGCAGAATGTTTCCTGTAATGGGGTCTACATCTGCCCAAACAATTTTGGCTCCGCAATTTAGAATAGGCGTATTCGTTGCGGTGCATGTAATGGGGGTTGAAATAATTTCGTCTTCATTAGAATTATAATAGCCTTTGTAAGCTTTTTGATTTAACGCCAAATGGTAAGCCAAATGAAGTGCAGAAGTTCCCGCATTTACGGTGACTAGTTTTTCATTGCCGGTGTAGGCAATTAGGTTTTGCTCAAATTCTTTAACTTTAGGGCCTTCACCAATCCAGCCACTATGAATGACTTCTAGCAAGGGTTTGTCAATCGTAGGGGAAATAAAAACCTTAAATAGTGGGATTGTTTTCTTATGTTCCATTTTCATATTCTCCACGTAATAGACTCATCATGATATAATCGTGATACTGCCCTTCTTTAAAAATCGCTTGTCGTTGTCCGCCTTCATTCACAAAACCCACTTTTTTATAGAGGTTCTTTGCCGGCTCATTATTTTCTAACACCAATAACCATAAACGATTCATATTATAATAATCAAAACCAAGCCTAAAAATGAGATCATACATTTTTGGGGCATGCCCTTTGCCTCGAAATTCTGGGCAAATGTCTCCGCCAACACACATTGAACGGTTAATAAAATCGATGTCAGAAATTCTCACCATGCCGATGGCTTGCCAATCGGATTCTTGAAACTGTTCGAACATTAAAAACAGTTTAGATGAATCGTTTTGCAAGCCTTCAAACCATTTTTTTTGCCTCGCCATATTCAACATACAAAAAGAACCTAAGTATTGACTTGTTTCTGGAGATTCCCTTAAATCTTTCAAAAAAGTTAGATCTGTTTCTTCAATCAATCGAAGTCTATAATTGTCATTAATAAGCATATTCGATTCTTTATTTCAGCTCGTGTAAACTTAGTTCAGTCTAAAATACATACGGATGTAAGTCAACAAACGACCAAAGGACCAATTCTGTGGTGGAATTACCTACTTTTGAAATAATGGTTTTTGTCTAAATGAGGTGTTTGCGCTAAAATAAGTAAATAATGTAAGCAAGAAGGTGCGAATGTATGACAGGGCAAGCCACAATTGAAACGGCTATGCAACACAAGCTCGATGCCCTTGAAGCGAAGCTTTCGCTTGAATTAAAAGGCGTGCAACAGGCTCTTGCGGTGGTTCAACAGCTTCGTAATCCTGAAGGCGGCTGCCCGTGGGATCTTGAGCAAACCCACCAAAGTCTGACGCCTTTTATGCTTGAAGAAGCCTACGAAGCGGTTGAAGCCATGCAAGCCTGCTCCTCTCATTCGCCCCAAGCCATTCATGCTTTGAAAGACGAATTGGGCGATGTGCTTTTACAAGTGTTGCTCAATAGTCAAATCGCACAAGATGCGGGGCATTTTAGCTTTCAAGACGTCTGCACCCATTTGGCAGAAAAGTTGATTGAACGGCATCCGCACGTGTTTAAGCCTGATTCTCACACGTCAGAAATCAATTCGCCAGAAGCGGTTACCGCGCAATGGCAGGCGATTAAAGCCCGTCAAGCCCCCCCCTCTTCTGAAGGTGTTGCGTCTGTTTTAGACGGCGTGCATAAAGGTCAAGCCGCGCTTGCTCGTGCGGGTAAAATAAGCAAAAAAGCGGTTAAAGCGGGCTTTACTTGGCCTGATGATGAAACCCTGTGGGCGTGTGTGATGAGCGAATTCGACGAAATTAAGGCGGAAATGCAAGCCACGCCTCGCAACCCCCTTCGCTTGCAGGATGAAATGGGCGATGTATTTTTCGCCTGCGCAAGCCTTGCCAAACAAATTGGGGTAGAACCTGAAACGGCCTTGGTGCAAGCCACCGCAAAGTTTGAACAGCGCTTTCGCTACATGGAATCGATGATTTTGGCCGAAGGACGCGCCTTGGCTGATTTAGACTTCCCCACGTGGGACGCCTACTGGAATCGCGCCAAAGCCGAACTGCGGGCGTTAGGGGCGTGTCGTTAAGTGTAAGGCCTTATTCCGCGCACATTTTCTAGCATAAAAAATAACCCAAGCTTCAACCACGACTCACTCACTTAATAAAGGTCATGCACGTCAATATGCCTTCATCATCGCCAAAAATTCAAACGCATCACGCTTTTTTAGGGGGCACGCCACAAGCGCGATTCAAACAGGTGTTGGAACGTTTGACGGCGTGGCAACGTGAACAGGGGGTCTTGTCTGAATCGTGTTATCTGTTGGTGCAACATCGTCAACAAGTCGAAGCGTGGCAGGCTTTTTGTGAACAAACCTTTCCTCAAGCCGTTCGTTTTCAAGGCATTAAGGTGATGAGCTGGTTTCAGTGGTCCTTGAATTGGCTGAATCAAAGCATTGGACTTGCCCCCCAAGTGGTGGCGCATTTTCGTCATGGCTTGGGATTAGAAGCGTCTTGCTCCCCCCCTGTTTTTCAACAAGACACGTGGCAATTGCTTTCTTCAACCGATCTGTTGCTTGTGCTAGAAGCCTATTGGGCGAGTCAACCCAGTGAACTCACCCCCCCGCCTATTGAAGCCGTGGATGGGTTCGACAAAGCACGATTGCTCAGCGATTTGCTTGCCACAAAGCACCTCAACGACTGGCAAACCCTGTGTGACACTCATTTTTCAGAACTCAAAGACGCCTATGGCCTAAGCGAACTGTATGCGTGGTTCGTGCAGCATACCGTGGCACAAGGGTTGCTCCCCTATGCGTGGGTGGAGCCCTTGGCGTGGGCGACGGTCGATTTTTTGCAAAGCCATGAAGCCGAGGCCTTGCATCATTTTTGTCAAGGCATTCGTTTGCTGATGGTGGATTACACCCATGCCTTACCCGAAACATCACGGGCGTGGATGCGTTTACTCGAAGAAGAAGGCACCACGATTTGGAGCCTTGGCGATGACTTTAGTTTCCATAAACGCATTGCTGAAAATGCCTTTGTTGAAGAAGGGGAGCCTGCTTCATGGCGTGCGTTGTCTCGCCCGCCCTTTTGGGATGCCGTAAAAGACACCCTAAACCTGCCTGTGGGGTTAACCTTTTTGCCCGATGAACAGCCTGAACGTTCTGAACCCCCTGAAACCTGCGGATTCAAAGAACACATCCAAACCCGCTGGCAAGCTTCTGCCCCCCTAGCAAACTCGAAGGCCCCCCACATCCATGCCCACTGGGTGCAAAGCCTCGATTCATTGGATGAAGCCCACCGCGTGGCCGTGGCCGAACGCGTATTGGCGTGTTTAGAAAATGCGTTGGCTTGTCAACAACCGACGCCTCTTTCGGTTGTCGTCCCCACACGAAAAGAAAAAGAGCAGTGGCAGACCTTCCTTTCACAATGTTTGGGGGCCCGTGAAGCGACTGAAGAAGCCTTGTTGTGGGCGTGGCTTGAAATAGGCCAAACCTTCTTAAGCGTTTGTGCGGATTTTCCTCAACGCGCCATTGAAGCCGACACGTTCTTGTTTAATCCGCGACACGAACCGATGTGGCAGGTGCATCCTCGTCTATGGGTCAACGCCCCCGATTGGGCCGATGCCTTGCAAGGCCTTGTCAATCAAGCGTGGACGCTTATTCACCCCAACCGTCATTTTACCGCTGAAGCGTTCCAGTCGTTTTTAGCGACCCTTTCTCAACGCCTTAGCCTTCAAGCGGGGGAAGCTTCTGTGTCATTTTCAGCGTGGTTGTGGGCGTGGTTAGCCCCGTTTAGCGCTGTTCTCACCCCTTCTGTGGAAGGGGTGTATAAGCGTGCTGAAGCCCTTGAATCTCGTTTGCAATCCGCACAGGGCCTAGGTTCACTTCCCCTAAAAGCGTGGGGGGGCTGGTTGCATTCAACGCTTGAGGCCCAACGGTCTCTTAGCGCGCCTGATGCACTTTCTGCTTTGGTGAATGTTTACACGCTTGAAGAAGCCCCCGCTTATGCCTTGCATACTGTGATTATCCCTCAAGTGTTTCAAGCGTCTCGTGAAGAACGGGGCTTAAGGAGCCTTGTTCGAGATTTAGAAACCGAGGCGCTAGAAACGGTTTTAACGCCCTTGACGCAAACGTTCAACGCCTTAAATGAAGTGGAAACATGGGTGCATCAGTTGGCGGGGGTCAAAGCGCTTTATTTCATCCTTCAGCCTGAACATCTGCACGGGTATAATGACGCCCAACGTCAAGTGTTTCAACATTTTTTTGCAGATTTTTTCACTCAAGGCCAGACGCCCTTTCCCGTTCAAAATAAGGATGCCCTTGAAGGCGACACCCCACTTTTGACGCCGCAAACCCTAAACGCTTTAAACGACTTACGAGACGCCTTGGGCCAAGACGCCTTAGCCTACCCGTCTTACGGGCAGGGCGGGCAAACAAGTTTAAGCCCCAGCGATTTAGACACTTACGTTAAATGCCCGCGTCAGTTGTATTACAAACGCTTTAAGTTTAGCACGCCCTTTAATGCCAAGGCGTCTAGGGGAACCTTGGTGCATAAAATGTTTGAACTTTACCATGACGCTTGTAACGCGAAACGCCTGAGCTTTGATTCTGAACGCTTGACGTATTTTGTGCGTCAGTGTTTGGATGTAGATGACCCCGCGATGTGGCAACCCCCCCAAGCCTTGTTGGAAGAACCCGCCTTTAACGTGTATGTGCAACAGCCCATTGTGGTGAGGCAAAGTTGGCTGCGTCGCATTTTAGAAGCGGTTGAATCTCTACAAGAAACAGGCTATTTTGAAAAAACACCCGTTCGTGTGGAATCGGAGTTGCGCATTCAAACCAAACTTCCCGAACTGGCAGGCTTTGACTGGAAAATGTTTATTGACGCCATTTTTGAGTACGAAGATGGCTCTATTCGCTTGGTGGATTATAAAACGGCCAAAGGCACCTTTGAACAAAAAAAAGCCGAAGCTCGTGAAGCGAAAGTCAACCGCATTTTAGACGGTTTGCCTCAAAGAAGTGCGGGGCAAATCGCTTATGACGCCAGTGTGAGCGATGACTTGTATTGGCAATTGCCGATTTATTTGCTGGGCTATGAAGCGAAAAAAGCCCAGCAGGTGAGCGAAGCGGGTTTACAACTGTTTCGCTCGATTCAAGAAAATCCAACGGGTTCGGTGTTTGTGCCGTTGGATGTCCCCCGTTTTCACGCCGAAAAAGCCCGTTGGCTTAAAAATGTGCAAGAAGAAGTCTTAACCCCCTTGTGGCAAGAACGTTGGTTTTCGCCAAACCCTCAAACCAGTTACTGCCAATGGTGCGATTATACGTCTATTTGTGACTCGTCCACCCTTGAAGAAAACGAAGTCTAAGCCCTACCCTAAAGCAAGGCTTGGGTGGGCATCAGCGTAATATCTGAAATCAAAACCTCTTGCGGTTGATTGAGGGCATACACCACGGCATTCGCCACTTGAAGGGGGCTTAGCATGCCAGACGCATCAGGCACTTGGGCGAGATCCACGCTGTCCCAAATCGCGGTGGCACAAGCCCCTGGGTAAATACTTATAAAGCGGTTTTGGTTGACGCGTTGCTCTTCGCTCATGGCTTCCGTAAAGGCTTTTAGCCCCGCTTTACTGGCATCGTAAACGCTCCAGTAGGGAAAGGCCCACTTGCCTGCAATGGAATTGATGTTCAACACCGTGCCGCGGCCCCCTTGTTGGGTAAATTGTTCCACCGCATATTTAGAAAGTAAAATCGGGACGCTGAGGTTTAACTGAATCATACGAAGAATCTGAGCATCAGGCAGTTCTGGCAAAAGCCCCACTTTCCCCCCCACGCCCGCATTATTGATGAGCACATCTAAACGTCCAAAGCGTTCAAGGGTTTGAACCAGCAGTTGTTTTAAAGTCGCGGTGTCTAATAAATCAGCGGGAATCACCAGGCATTCACTTTCAAGCGAATCAGCCAGCGTCTGTAAGGCTTCACCCCTTCGCGCCACCAAAACCAAACGCGGCCTGTAGGCATCAAGCGCTTGTGCGATGGCTTTACCAATGCCACTGCTGGCTCCTGTAATCAGAATGACTTTGTCTTTTAAATGATTCATTTCAGTCACACACTACCCCTCATGCGAAACAGAACCTTGTGTGGACAAGAAATGCTCGGCATCCATGGCGGCCATACACCCCGCCCCTGCGGACGTAATGGCTTGACGGTAGTGAGGATCACACACATCGCCCGCGGCGAACACGCCTTCTACGTTGGTTTTGCTTGAATGGGGTGCCACGTTTAAGTAACCCACCTCATTCATGTCTAACACGCCTTTAAATAAGTCGGTGTTGGGTTTGTGGCCAATGGCGTAAAACAAGCCGTTTGTCGGCAAGTTGGAACGCACGCCTTCTTTATTTTCAAGGCTCACGGCTGTTAAGCCCGTTTCTTTACTGCCAATGAGTTCAACCACTTGCGTATTCCAAATCACGTTGATTTTGGGATTTTCAAGCACTCGACTTTGCATGGCCTTTGAAGCCCTAAAGGCGTCACGACGGTGCACAATGGTGACTTTGCTGGCAAATTTCGTCAAGAAATGGGCTTCTTCCATGGCAGAATCGCCTCCGCCTACGACGACGACTTCTTTTCCGCGAAAGAAGAAGGCATCACAGGTGGCGCACGCCGAAAGCCCATGACCCATGAGTTCCGCTTCATTGGGCAAGCCCCCCGTAATGGCGGATGCCCCCGTACACAGAATCAGGGCATCGCTCGTATAGCAATTGCTGTCGGTGGTCACAGTAAACGGACGCTTGGAAAAATCAATGTGGGTGACCATTTCATACGCGGTGGTAGCGCCAAAGCGTTGGGCTTGTTGGCGCATGGCATCCATGAGATCTGGCCCCATAATGCCGTTGGGGAATCCGGGGAAGTTTTCAACATCGGTGGTGATGGTGAGTTGGCCTCCGGGTTGGATGCCTTCAAAAATAAGCGGGGCCAAATCGGCACGAGCCGCATAAATGCCTGCCGTAAAACCCGCTGGGCCTGAACCAATAATAATAAGGGGGTGGTGATGCGTCATCATAGTTAAACGTCCTTTTGTTAAAGTTTACAGAAGTAAGGGAATGGAAGTATTCTATCCTAAAAAAAGGAATACGACTATCAAAACCTCTGCAAGCCATGTGTTGAAGAAAAAACACATTAGGGCTATGATAAACACATACCCCCACTTAAAAAAAGGAAACTCACCCGATGACTTCTCCTCTTACGCCTGCTCAACAACTCATTACAAAGCTAGAACACACCAAACTAAGCTTTGACTATGGTGAAGATGCTCACGCCACGGTTCGCCAACTGTGTGAAGAAGCCAAGCATTACGGTATGGCGACCGTCTGCGTTCGACCCGAACACGTGTTGACGGCTCGTGAAGCACTGGGGCATAAAACCAACGTCGTACTGGCGGCCGTGGCGGGTTTTCCTGAACGTCCCGTCAGTCGAGAAGATCATGACGCCTGCCCTGTTATTGGGGCGTGCAATTCAAGCACCAAATTGCAAGAAATCACCACGGCGCAAGGTTCAGGGGCTGAAGAGTTTGATGTAGTGATGAACGTGGCCTTTCTTAAAAAAGATTTTGAAATTAACGGCGAGTTCACCCGAAAAGAATTGCAAGGCCTGCGCATGGTGGCTTACGATATGCCGATTAAACTCATTTTAGAAGTGGATTTACTGAGCGAAGACGAGTTGCGTTTTGCGATTGTTCAAGCGGTTGAAGCGGATATAGACACGATTAAAACATCTACAGGGTATTTGAAAGAAGGCGTGGGATCTACCCCTGAACGCATTGCCTTTATTCGAAAAACGCTTGATGAACTCGGCGCCTTTCACATGGGGATTAAGGCCAGTGGAGGCATTCGCACGTTAGAAGACGCGCTGGCTGTTCAAGCCGCGGGAGCCACTCGCATTGGATCTTCCGCCTGTGTGGCCATTGCTCAAGCCGCCCTTGAAATGCCCGTGAATCCTTCGGCCTTTAGTGACTTTTATTAGAAAGGAGCGTGAAATGCACGTTATTTTGGATCTTTGCATTGTGCCTTTAGGCGTAGGCGTAAGTGTTTCGGCGTATGTCGCTACGTGTGAACGTATTATAAAAGAACGGGGCTTGTCGCATCACCTGCATGCGTATGGCACCAACATTGAAGGCGAGTGGGATGAGGTGATGGCCTGTGTAAAAGCCTGCCATGAAGCGGTTCATGCCCAAGGCGCACCACGCATTACCAGCACCATTAAAATTGGGACGCGCACGGATCGCACGCAAACCATGCAGGACAAAGTGACCAGTGTGGAAGCACAACTATAGAAGTCTCTGTAGGGAAAATTATTTAAAATACTATACCACAGGTCTTTAGGTCAGGTACATTAGTGGACGATAAAAGGAAGGATTTATTCTTGACCCTGCCCCAATTTTTGCAACAAGCTGTTGATGTCCACGGGTAGCTCAGGGCCCCCGATCGCGGGGGGTAAGGGCGTGGGTGGCACCCGATCTTCTTCCAAAAGGCTTTGCGAAGGAATTAATCCGTTGGCGACTTGCTCATTCTGCAAAAAGAGCAAATAATCCACGGGGTTCATATACTTGTTATTATAATGCACTTCAAAATGCAGATGAGACCCCGTTGAACGCCCTGTTGAACCCATTAACGCCAAGGGTTGGCCAGAACGGACGCGATCTTTTTCATGCACCAAATTTTTGGAACAATGCCCATAAATCGTGTAGAGTCCTTGACGGTCGTGTTTAATGAGTACCATATTGCCATAGCCTGCGTAAGTGCCTGAAAAAGCCACTGTGCCTGATTCTGGGGTGTAAATGGGGGTGCCAATTGGGCCTGCAATGTCTAACCCACTATGAAAGCGTTGTTGCTTGGTAAAGGGATCCACGCGGTAGCCAAACTCACTGGTCACAGTGCCACCTGCGGGGGCGTAACGCAAGGCCGCGGCCGTGGCGTGGGTCAGGGGAAACAGGAGGCTCAGCAGGCCAAGCATCCCGAAGCAAAGCGTATAGAGTTGAGCCAAACCACGCATAGAAGGGGTCTCCACAAGTTCAAGTCGTTTAAAATATAGGGTGTTTTTATTGTAAGGGTTGAGTGGGTCATTCGGCAACCCTTCAAACCGATGACTTTTTACAGTATGACCGATTGTGGCACGTTAGAAAATAACCCAGAGATTATATAGAGAGAACTTTCACCCTCACTCCAACCCTCTCCTGATTTTGGCTGGCTCCGTTTAGAGCTGGTCGTTTTGGCTAGCTCAAAACGGAGCGAGAAACCCCAAAAATCGTGCAGTTTAGCCACTAGGCAAAGGGCTAAAAAATAGGGTATACTGAAAAAGAGTGGCTTTTTTCAAGAAGCCTTCACCCCCCAGCACATTCCTTGAAAATCGAACAAAAAACCGACTTTCGTGGCCAGAAATCAGACTTTTGTGGCCAGAAATCAGACTTTCGTGGCCAGAAATCAGACTTTTGTGGCCAGAAAATCGACTTTCCGACACACGAAATTAGGGCGTTTCTTTACATCGTGATACCAAATGACAGATTCAATAGCAAACACGTTGAGTGTTTGTGCTTAAACCTAAAGCAAGCGTATCAATCCAAGCTTACGCATTGACCATAGTAAAATCAGGATACTTCGCCAGCACCTGACGCATTTCTATAAGTTGATCCATCATCGGTTCCACCCATTCCACAGGGATCTGATTCGGCCCATCGGAAAGCGCTTCTTTGGGGTTAGGGTGCGTCTCAAAAAACAAGCCTTCCACCCCAGCCGCCACAGCGGATCGTGCCAAAACAGGCGCAAACTCACGATTCCCGCCTGTTTTACCGTTCAGCCCGCCGGGTTGTTGAACGCTATGCGTGGCATCAAAAATCGTGCGAAGCCCCAGGCTTTTCACAATGGGGAAGCATCGCATATCCACCACCAAGTTGTTGTAGCCAAAGGTGGTGCCACGCTCACAAATAAAGACGTCTTGATTGCCTGTGGCGAAGACTTTTTCCGCACAAAACTGCGTTTCCTGAGGCGATAAAAACTGACCCTTTTTAATGTTAATGCGTTTGCCTGTTTCCCCAGCCGCCACGAGCAAGTCGGTTTGACGGCACAAAAACGCGGGAATCTGCAAAAAATCGACGACTTCAGCGGCTAAAATGGCTTGTTCAGGGCTGTGAACATCGGTGCAAATGCGCACGCCCACTTCGTCTTTAATGACTTTTAGAATGTCTAAGCCTTCACGCACGCCGTAGCCTCTAAAGGAACTGTTAGAGGTACGATTGGCTTTGTCATAAGAACTTTTAAAGTAAAAATCAACATCCGTGCCGTAGCTGGCCATAATTTCTTTCAGGCGTTTGGCAACACCGAAGTTCATTTTGCCGTTTTCGCCTTCTAAAATGCAAGGGCCTGCAATGACGGTAAAGGGTTTTTGGGAACTCATGGGGGAACGTCCTTCTAGGGTGTTTGAATGATAGCGTTAGTGTAGCCGAAAAACAGTTGTTCTACAACCACAAAAGTTCAAGAAGGCGCTATTCCCACAACGCGAAAAATACGCTATACTAGCAGGGGTGCCTCTCGCATCCCTTTACTGTGTAATGAAAGCCCTGCTGAATGACCGATTCCCTTCCCACCACACAAGACGATCGCCTTATTGAAGAAGTGCTTATGGAAGAATTGCGCCATAAGCTGGTGGTTCATGGGGCAAAACCTGATGACTTGGCATTGGTGCAACGCACCTTTGACTACGCACGGCACTACCACGAAGGGCAAAAACGCAAAGACGGCACCAACTACATTATGCACCCCGTGAGCGTCGCCCTGATTTTAGCGGATATGTGGGTGGATGTGCCTACCTTACAGGCCGCCTTGATGCACGATGTGCTTGAAGACACGCCCGCAACGGCCGAAGACATGGAAAAATATTTTGGCGCCGAAGTCACGAAAATCGTGCAAGGCGTGACGAAACTAGGCAAGTACAAGTACCATTTCAGCAGTAAGGAAGAAGAGCAGGCCGAAAACTTTCGCAATATGTTTTTGGCTATGGCGGAAGATATTCGCGTGTTGACCCTTAAACTTGCGGACAGGCTCCACAATATGCGAACCCTTGAGCATATGTTGCCCCATAAACGAGAAAAAATCGCCAATGAAACGCTGGAAGTCTTTGCCCCCCTCGCCAACCGCATCGGGATGGGGAACTTCAAGGCGGAATTGGAAGATTTGTCTCTGAGTTATTTGGATCCTGAGCAGTTTCACGAAATCAAAGGGCAACTGGCCGATTCACAAGAAGAACGCGAACGCGTGATTAAAGAAATGACGCAACATCTTGAAAAGGCCTTGCTTCAGCATAACATTCATTCAAAAATCTACAGTCGACTCAAAAACTATTACAGTATTTACAAGAAAATGAGTTCGCAAAAAAAAGAACTCAACGACATTTTCGACATTTCCGCCCTGCGAGTCATTGTGCAGACCGAAGCCCAATGCTATGAAGTCTTGGGGATTATTCACCATCAATATACGCCTGTCGCTGGGCGTTTTAAAGATTACATCGCCATGCCGAAAAGCAATTTCTATCAGTCTTTGCACACCACGATTATTGGGCCGAATAAACGCCCTGTGGAAGTGCAGATTCGCACCGAAAAAATGCACAAGGTGGCTGAATTTGGTATTGCGGCCCACTTTCATTACAAGCGTTTTGGAGATGAAGCCACCGCCTATCAAAGTTCCAAAGAAGATGAAACGCTTGGGTGGCTGAAGCAGTTGGTTGAAATGCAAGCCAATGCGGACACCGCCCTTGAATTTGTGGAAAATGTAAAGCTGGATCTCTTCCCCGATCAAGTCTTTGTGTTCACGCCCAAAGGCAGTGTGATTAGTTTGCCTCGGGGGTGCACGCCTGTAGATTTTGCGTTTCGGATTCATAGCGAAGTGGGCAACCGTTGCGCGGGGGCGATTGTCAACGAAAAAATGGTACCGTTAGACACTGAACTTCAAAACGGCGACATTATTGAAATTATCACCAATAAAAAAGCCACCCCTCGCTTGGACTGGGTGAACTTTGTGGTGACCCAACAAGCCAAAAACCGTATACGCCACTGGTACAAAAAACACTATCGAGATCAACACGAAACCCAAGGACGCCAACTGCTTGAAGCAGACCTCACTCGTGCGAAAGTCGATACGCTGGTGAAATCAGGCAAAATGCTTGAAGTGGCCAATGAACTGAACTATAAAAGTATTGAAGATTTGTACGTGGCCTTGGGTTATGGTGAAATCACGCTGTCTCGCATTATAAACCGAGTCAAAAAAGGCAAAATGATTTCGACTACATCGGATCACCATGCCCAGATTCAAGCCGAACAAGCGGAGCACCTCAAAGAACATGGCTATGTGGATTTACCCAATTCGCAAAGCCCTGAAGCCTTGCAGGCAAAAAATAGTACTTCTGAACGCTTTGCCGAAGAACTCGCCAAACTTGAAAAACAAGGCCCTACGGTCGATTCCTTTAATGCGAGTGGTTCTTTACAAGCCCTAAAAGGCTTGCAGTACCATATTGCGCGCTGTTGTATGCCTGTTCCGGGGGATGCGATTGTGGGCATTGTGACCCGTAGCCGCGGGGTGATGATCCATCGGGACGATTGCATGAACATTGTGCAAGCCAATCCCCAGCGCGTGATGAACCTTTCGTGGACGGGGGCCATTGAAATGCAACAAACCCTTCACAATGTGTTGCTTGAAATGCAGGTGATGGATCAAGTGGGAGTGTTTAAAGATGTGTTGGCCAAGGTTTCAGATATGCAGGTGAACATCTTTTCCGCCAATTGCAAGCGTTTAACGGGCGAAAAGAGTGTGTATATTGAGCTTGGGCTTGAAGTCAAAAACCTTGAAGAGCTGGAAAAGTTGATTCGCAACATCAAGCAACTGCCCGATGTCATTGCCGTCAAGCGCTCTCGCTACCGCATGAATAAGTAGTTTAAAGCTGTTTGTTGAAGTCGGGTGAGTCGGGTTTTTCAAAGAAACCATAAAGTAAAGGTCCTAATGCTATGTTTATCCACTTCAAAGTTTGTATAAATGCAGTTATTTTTTTGGTTTTTTTATATAGCGGATCCTCTTTCAAACGATCACTCAAATTGTCCAGTTGCCTATTAATTTCTTCACTAGAGAAATTAGATTTCATACCATTTTTTAAAATTTTAAACTGTTCAGGTAAATATTTCTTGTAAGCAGGTGCTTGGATTACTAATAGAATAATTAATAAGGCCGTATATACACTGGCTGGTAAAATACTGGCTTTTTTTTGCGCTTTTTTCTTTTCTCTTTCTAGGGTTATTGCCGATTCGATAGAACGTTGATTGTTTAAGACATCTTTTCTTTTGCTAGCTGCTTTTTTGGGGTCGTAAAAGAGAGCATCCCATCCAGTTTTAAAAAAACCAAATACTCCAGCCCACGCAGAAGCGCCTATTTTCGCGTTATGAATTTCTTTTTTGTCTTCCAAGCTTAAGGGTTCAGTCGTAGTACTAGGAACAGGAACCGTAAGCGTATTGAGATTTTGAAGCGAAAACGGGAGATTTATAGAAGAAGAAATAGACATAATGTTTCCTTATGTTTCCTTTTCGTACTGAAACTATAAACGCTTAAAACACGCTCAATCTTTTTTGATGCTACTACAAACAGGATTTATAAACCCCTAAAAAGTCGATTCTAAACATGACGCAATGGCCTGACGCCCATTAAATGTAGGATGTTTCGCCAAATCAGCGTGTTTCTGTTAGAATAAACTCTTGTGAGGCTTCGGGCTGTGTCGAAGCGGTGGTCGCTCCTTAGGGCGAAAAGGCATAACCCCTTATGACAACGCAAGGTAATGAAACGCTCTATATTACAACCGCCATTGATTACGTCAACGGCAAACCCCACTTGGGTCATGCCTATGAAAAAATGGCCACTGATGCCATTGCTCGTGCGTTTAAGGCCATGCAAATCCCCACCTACTTCCTAACTGGGGTGGACGAACATGGCATAAAAGTCGAACAAAACGCCGCCAAACATCAACAATCGCCCAAGGCCTTTGTGGATGATCTCTCGCAATCGTTCACCCAACTGTGGCAACATTGTGATGTCGCCTACGATCGTTTTATTCGCACCACTGAAGCGTCGCACTACGCGTTGGTGACTCAATTATGGCAACGTTTACTCAACAAAGGCGACATTTACAAGGCGAGTTATGAAGGCAAGTACTGCACCGGCTGTGAAGCCTTTTTAAATGAACGAGACCTGGATGATACAGGGCGTTGCTTGGTGCATAAAAGCGTGCCAGAAGTGGTGCTTGAAGAAAATTACTTCTTTCGGCTGAGCCATTATAAGCAAGCGTTGTTGGATTATTTTGAGTCGCATCCTGATTTTGTGCAACCCGCCTTTCGCAAGGCTGAAGTGCTGAATATGCTTGAAAATCTACAAGATATTAGCGTTTCTCGCAGTACCAAAGCCGTCACCTGGGGTATTCCTGTGCCAAATGATGAAGAACAAGTCATTTATGTGTGGATTGATGCCCTTTCCAACTACTTAAGCGGCCTTAACTACCTTAGTGCGGACGAGGCACTATTCCAGCGTTTTTGGCAGACCCCAGAAGGTCAACCCAATGCGGTGCATATCATCGGCAAAGACATTTTGCGTTTTCATGCCATTTACTGGCCAGCCATGTTGATGAGTGCGGAACTTCCCTTGCCTAAAACGATTTTTGCCCATGGCTTTATTACGCTTGAAGACGCCAAAATCTCGAAATCGTTGGGGAACGTTATTTCACCCTTTGAAATTACGGCCGAATATGACCTGCCCAATGCGGATACCCTGCGGTATTACTTATTGACCTGCACGCCCTTTGGTCAAGACGGCAATTTTTCCATTCAAGAGTTTAAGCTCAAGGTGAATGCGGATTTGGCCAATAACTTGGGCAATCTGCTGAATCGATCCCTTTCAATGGTGAGCAAATACTTCAACGGTGAACTACCCCCCTACAACGCTTCAAGTGCTGAAGCGGTGTTGGACGCCTTACAAGAACAAAGCGAACTGCGTCAGGCGGTGGAATCGGCCTACAGAGCCTTTGATTTTCAAAAGGTCGCGGGCCTATTGCTTGAACGGGTGGACTTGGCCAATCGTGCCATTAACGACTTGCAACCATGGACGCTCCATAAAGAAGGGCAAACCGAGCGTTTGGCCGCCTTGTTGTTTGCCGTTTTAGAAGCCGTGCGAGTGGTGGCGATTTTATTTCAACCCATGTTGCCGAATCTTTCGCAAGACATCCTGAACCAGTTGGGCTTTGCGACCCATTCCTTCACAAGCTTTGAAGATGTGAAGCAGTTGCGTTTTTCAGCGTCCCACGCGCATCGCGTGAATCCCACAGGGCCGTTGATTCCAAGGCTAGACAGCGAACTAGTGGGGGCTGAAAAAAAGAAGTAGTCCCTTAATTTAATCGTTTAATTGGTAAAACTTGCAAGGAAAGGATAAACGGATGACGCTAAGCGCTGAATTGTATTGGTTACCCCATTGTTCCACCTGCCAAAAGGCCAAGGCCTTTTTAGAAGCCCACGGCGTGAGCTTTACTGTGGTGCATGACTTGAAGTCTTCCCCCCTAAGCGATGTGCAAGTCAAGCACTTGGCAGACGCGGTGGGAGGGCCTGAAGCGCTTTTTTCGAAACGAGCCATGAAGTTTCGTCAGTGGGGGTTGCATGAAAAAACCTTAAACTCAGAAGAGTTGCTGGCGTACATGGTGCAAGAATATACCTTCATTAAGCGCCCCGTAACCTTGTTCAGCAATGGGGATGCCTTTGCAGGCTTTGCCCCTAAGCAAATGGCGGCGTATTTTGACGCACAAAAGCCCTAAACATTTAAAGGCTAGCTGGGGGTTCTACACAAGTCTTCTATACACGTCTTCTATACACGTTGTTTTTTTGTCGTATAATAAGCTAAACTCTCTAACTTTTATGATGGAAGCTTCATGTATTCGTCGCCCCTTTCAACGCCTTCATTGTTTCCTTTAACTGAACGCCCTTCGCTTCAGAAACAGGGA
>JBIKTR010000022.1:0-22681 GCA_044348005.1 Vampirovibrionales bacterium
TTTAAAAGGCATACCTGAATGAGGAGTGGATCCCCATCCGCCTCAGACCCGCACACACGGCGAGTGCTTGAGATTAAATCCTGAAAAGGCTTACTGTGTCTGGTTCTTCATAAAAAGTGGTGGAGGATAGCGGATTCGAACCGCTCACCCCCTGCGTGCAAAGCAGGTGCTCTACCAAATGAGCTAATCCCCCACGTCAATGAGTTTTCATTTTTTTATCTTCTTCTAAAAAAAAGTCCTTGTCAAGCCTCTTCGTCCATATTGCAGGGCAAAAGCATGAAAGACTAGGTAGTGTTCGATAGATGAAACACTTTCGCAGAACTTTTTTAAACGGAGCAACCCCTAGCCCAAGGTTCTAAAAATCCAAGTCAGGCCCAAATCCGCCAGTAACACGGTGACTGAAACCCACACGGCGGTTTTCATCGCGGCCAAGCCAACATCCTGCGAACCGCCTTCGGCGCTCATGCCATATTGAACGCTAACCATACCCAGTAACACCCCAAACACAACGCCTTTTACAATCATCTGCCCTAAATCATCTGGTCGCAAATAATGGTACACCGACGTCATAAAATAACTATAGTGCATGTCTACATCGATTTTAGCCACCACCATCGCACTCACAATCGCGGTGCTAGCCGCAATCACCGAAAGTAAGGGCGTCATAAACAAACACGCCAACACCCGAGGCAACACCAAGTAACGGCTTGGCGAAACTTGCAAGACTTTCATGGCATCCACTTGGTTGCTAATGTTCATGTGAGCCAACTCACTGGCAATGGCCGTCCCGTTGCGGGCCGTTAAGGCCAAAGCGGTAAAGATAGGGGCAATTTCTCGCACCGTGGCCACCGCCACTAAAGCCCCCACATACGCATCTCCCCCTGAAGCACCGAGATTGTGACACAATTGAAGCGACAAAACGCCTCCGCCAATCAGGGCTAAAATCATCACCATAGGGATGGATTCCACCCCCACTAAGGCGCATTGCTCAAACGTCGCTTGCCAGCGAATACGCCCTTGAAGCACCCACTTCAGCGCTTCCACATAAATCATAACCGCCTGCCCGACTCTAAAAATCAGACGACGAGGCCATTCCATTAAAATCCGTTGGGCAAGTAAAAACATGCCTTTATTCTAGCATCAAGCGCCCTTTCCCACAACCGCTAGCACAAAAGCAGGGGTCAATGGGTTTTATGCTCTTGGAACATCTTTTTGTGGGGGTGAAGAACCACCCGCCACCACACAAACATTTAGGACACAAGACAAAGGACGACGGGACCATGGTATTTGGGGCTTTACAGCATTCACAAACGGCCAACGATTACTGGCTGAACTATAGCCCCGCCTTTAATGCGGAGTTTGGCCTGAATGCGGGACAAGGCAACTTAACCAGCAACCCACAAGTCAATCAATTGTTACAACAGGCCAATGCGATCGAATCGTACGGGATTGTGCCGACCGCCATTACGATTTCAGGGGCGGATCCTCGGACGGTGCGTTCGTTTGATCGCACGTCCTATTCCCATAACCCTGGGGATCTGAGTAGTACCCAGCTTTCCCCGATGGGGCAAGCCTTGTTTGGCGTGAGCAATGCTCCCTTGTTTCCGCCTAAAACGTTTGAACCCACGGGGTACGTCACGGCGGGGGATTTGTATGCAAGCCCTCTGTTTGGGGGGGGAGCCGCCAATAACGCCATTTCAACAGGATTTCAAAGCCAGTGGTTTGTATAAAGTAAGTGCCACACACGTTTGACAGAAGCATTCAAAGGACATTCACATGATCAGTACGCAAAGCACCACCCCAACGTTTTTAGCTGGCACAGCCCAAGTGCCTTCTGTTCAGGGAGTTCAAAGTATTCAGGGTATTCAAGGGATGCCAGCCCCCCCCAACGCTTTTGGGATAAATCCCGCGGGCAATCGGGTTCAATCGTTTGCCCCACAAACGCCCCCCACGCAAGCATGGGCCACGCAAGGCATGCCTGCTCAAGTCTTGCCCACGACGGCTCCCACGGATGTCTCGAGTATTGACGCATTTGTTCGTGAAGCTTCTCGGGCAGCAGATACAATGATTGCCCAATCGACTGCACAACAGGCGCAACAACAACAGGCGCTACTACTTCAGCAACAACAACCGCAGATTCAGCAAGCACCAGTTCAGCAAGCGCAAACGCTAGTACAACCCCAAGCCACGCCCACGACGCTGGCCCCCAGCGCAAGCGTCGCAGGAATTCAAGTCCCCACTCAACCCACCGTGCCTGCCACCCCCACGCTTCAAGCTGGGCAAAGCGATGGAAATGGCAATATCCTCGCGCAGATGCCCACAGGGTTGGCGTGGGTACCAGAAGCCCAACTATTGCAGATGTATCAACAGGCCGCCACCGCACCAGAACAGCAAGGTAAGATTCAATTGCCCAATGGGCAGTGGGTTTCTAAAGCCACCGCTGAGGCCGTTTTTGCCAAATTGCAAGCCCGTTTAACGCTCAAAGAGTTACTGGCACAAGGTAAAATCACCCCAGAACAGTATGAAAAAGCTGGCGGGAACCAAGATCTGCAAGCGGTTTTCGCGGCGGGGCAAAAAAGCAAAGCAGACAAGGCACTCGCACGTCGAGAAGAAATGAAGCAATACGCCGCCTCCACTCGAGAAAGCATCATGTCCAGCCAAAACCCTTACGCCAGCTTAGGCGGAACTGGGGGCGGTGGTGCAGATGTAGGATCCATTGGCTAACGCATCGTTGAGCCGAGGGGGCTTAAAGGTGGTTTAACAATCCAATAACGACATAAAACAGGCCTGAAACAATCACGCAGGTAACGAGCGTAATGAGCGGGTAAAGATCAACCATCGGGGGGAGGCTCCTTCTGTGTAGGGGGGACTCTTTTATTATAGCAAACAATTGGCTTTTGTCACCCCACACGTGTTCCAAGGGGAGGCTTGGCCTCTTGGGGCGTGTTCCCTAAGCCTTCACACAGCGGGTCTGGTGCGTGGGGCTGGCGTCTTTTAACATCAGTGCTTCGGCACGGGCGCACAACACGGCATCCGCCTGTGGGCAACGCTCCCTAAATCGGCACCCTTCTTCAGGCAGGCTTAAAATGGAAGGAGGCGTCCCTTCAATGGAATGTAACTGCTTGACATTCGGTCGAGGAATACTCTGCAACAAGCCTATCGTATAAGGGTGCCGCGGTGAAGCGAATAAGTCTTCCACCAACGCCGTTTCCACCAAATGCCCTGCGTACATCACCGCCACTTTGTGGCACACTTCGGCCACCACGCCCATGTCATGCGTAATGAGTAAGGTGGCCATGTTGAATTCGTGGCACAGCTCTTGAATCAAGCTTAAAATATCGGCTTGTACGGTGACATCCAACGCTGTGGTGGGTTCATCCGCAATCAACAGTTTTGGCGTGCAAGCCAGTGCCATGGCAATCAACACCCGTTGACGCATACCCCCTGAAAATTCGTGAGGGTAGGCCTTGAGCCGTTGTTCGGGGTTTGAAATGCGAACGGCATCCAACAATTCACGCATGCGCTGGTGACGCTGGGCTTTGTTGAGCGGGGTGTGGGTAATGAGTATTTCTTCAAGCTGGTTGCCAATGGTGTAGACGGGATTCAAGGCAGACAGCGGATCTTGCGGGATGAGCGCCATGGCGTTGCCTCGCAGGCGACGGTAACTTTCAGCGTCCAACGATTGAAGCGAAAGCCCGTTCAAGGAAATGGTCCCACTCGTCATGCGCCCAGGGCGGGGCAGTAACCCTAAAATGGCCAAACTGGTGAGGCTTTTACCGCATCCGCTTTCACCCACAAGCCCCATAATTTCCCCTGCTGCAATGCTAAAGTCGACCCCTTGCACCAATGGCACCCATCCTTGGTGTTGGGGGTGTGGAAAGGAAATGGAGAGCGATTCCACTTGTAACACGGGAACCGCAGGGGCCGTCACCGACATAGACGCGTCCTTCTATTGAGCCAAAGGGCTTTACCTAAAGTTTTGAAACTGCAGGGGCTTTTCCCATTCACTGGATTTTTGTTTTAAATGGCTAATGGTGGCTTGTAAATCGTCGCGGTTTTTGCCTGCTACGCGAACTTGTTCGCCTTGAATCGACGCTTGCACCTTGAGTTTCGTGCCTTTAATTTCACTCACGATTTTTTTGGCGAGTTCTTTGTCAATGCCTGAATTGAGTTTTACCACTTGGCGTACGCGTTGCCCCAAGGCATGTTCAACTGCGTTGCTTTGCGCGTCCAACAAAAAGGGACTCAAGCCACGTTTGACGATTTTTTCTTCCAAAATTTGTAAGACGTTTTGCAAGGTAAACTCATTGGTGGTGGTAATGGTAATGTCTTCTTTATTGAGCACCAGTTCAGTGGCGGTGTCTTTTAAATCAAAGCGCGCGTGAATGTCTCGGTTGGCTTGATCGACCGCGTTGGTGAGTTCTTGGGCGTCAAATTCAGACACCACATCAAAGGTTGCGTCTTTGGCCATGGGGGGATCTCCTTCTACACATAAAAGCGATTTGTTTATTTTAGCACAGATTTTCGGATAGAGAAGACGCGCGAAGCTCATGCCCTATATAGAGGATATTTCGACATCTAACGTTATGTTCAACCTGTTTTGGGTGGATTTTCGATATAATACCCTTTAAACGCGCTTATATAAGCTAAAGTCCAGCACAGGAACTTCCCCCATGACGCATGAAGCCCTCTTTCAGAATATGACCCTTCCCAACAGGCAACGGCATCACGATGTGGCCTTTGGAAGCGTGGTAAAAACCGTGGGCTTGATGATAGAATCCCAAGGCCCCAACGCCAAGCTCGGGGACATTTGCGAAATTGAAGAAGACGGCAGTCGGCTTCACCCGATTTTAACCGAAGTCGTGGGCTTTAAAGACGGGCATTTATTATTGATGCCGCTGGGTTCGATGCAGGCCTTGCATCCCGGAGCAAGGGTGTGGAACACGGGTGAGCCCTTTAAAGTGGGCGTGGGGCCCCACTTGCTCGGGCATGTGCTTGATGGTCTCGGCCAGCCCATGAATCCTCAAACCAGCTTTCCTAAAGCGTCTATTGACTATCCTGCTTCTGCCATGCCCCCTAACCCTTTGTACCGCAAAGAAATCGACGACATTTTGCCCACGGGCATTAAAGCGTGGGACAGCACCTTGACCCTGGGTTACGGGCAACGAGTCGGGGTGTTTGCGGGCAGTGGTGTGGGCAAAAGCACCACGCTTGGGATGCTCGCCCGCAATGCCAAGGCGGATCTGAACGTGATTGCCTTAATTGGGGAGCGGGGCCGTGAAGTCAAAGAGTTTATTCAACATTCCCTTGGTGAAGAAGGTCTAAAACGCAGTGTACTGGTGGTGGCCACGGCTGAAGCGCCGGCTTTAGTGAAAATTAAAGCAGGGCTTGTGGCCACTGCCATTGCCGAATACTTTAGAGATGAAGGCAAGCAAGTGTTGTTGATGATGGACAGCGTGACGCGAATTGCCATGGCCTTAAGAGAAGTGGGCTTGGCTTCAGGGGAGCCACCTGCCACGCGGGGCTATCCCCCCAGTGTGTATGCTTTTATGCCTAAACTTTTAGAGCGCACCGGCATGGGCGAAAAAGGAAGCATCACCGGGATTTATACGGTGTTGGTAGAAGGCGACGACTTCAACGAACCCATCGCCGATTTAACCCGTGGCTTGTTGGATGGTCACATCGTTTTGTCTCGCCAGTTGGCACAACGCAACCACTTTCCTTCGATTGATGTGGGGGCTTCGGTGAGTCGTTTGTTTACGATCTTAGCAGGAACAGAACATCAGGCGTTGGCCAGTGAAGCCCGTCGTCTACTCGCGACGTATCAGCAAAATGAAGATCTTCTTTCGGTGGGGGCTTATGTGGCGGGTCAGAATCCGCTATTGGATCGCGCGGTGAAACTGCACGAACCGCTTATGGCGTTTCTGCGTCAAGGCATTCAAGACAACGTCCCCTTTGAAGAGACGTTGGAGCAATTAAACGCCATTTTACAGGACTAAAGCCTCCTTAAAGGTATGATCAAGAAAAAACAAGACAAAAAAAACGAAGGGTGCTACAATAGTTGCAATAATACTCAATCATAAGATTCATGACGCGTTTAATACAATGCGTATCAATCTTTAAGTCTTTATGTATTTAGTTTGTTCCTATAGGAGAGTGCCCCATGTCCACCAGCTACACCGATCTTTCTGAAGCCCCTTCACTTGAAGGTATTCAAGATATTGATTTGGATGATGCCCTTTTGGAGTCCGTTTACAGTCAAGAAGTCTCCGAACAACGCCTTGTTGAAACCATCTCAACCCCTATGAATTATACTTCTATGGATGTTGAAGTCGCTCAGTCCAACTTTGTTGAAGCGGTAGCACGTAAGCCTCAAGTATCCTCAAGCCATTTGGTAGAATCCAAACCTATTCAAGACGCAGAATACACCAATAATGTGCGTACGTTAATTACACTGGTCAACAATTTGCCTGAAGGGGTCACCAAGCAAACAGGCGCTCAAATTATTCGCTTAACCATGGAAGCCATGGGCATTGCCATGGAAGAAGTGCTTTCTGAAGCGCAGTGTGCTCAATCAGAAATGTTAGAATCCGTGCGTAGTAGCCTCAAAAAAATTGAAGAATGCAAAACCATGATGCGTAAAATAGAATCTGATATTAAGCATTTTCAAGGCAAAGCCAATGAACTTTCTGAAATCATTGACTTGTTTATTTTGTCTAGTTCTTCAAAATCGTCTGATTCCCTATAGGCTGTATGGGGTGTTTCACACAAGTGCCTTAAGGCACTTGTTAAGGGATTCTTATAGATTGAGACAGGAACATACTGTATAGTTTGCATGGAGTATAGGGTGGCATGAAACGTTTTTTGTGGTTAGCATTGTTGGCATTGGGTCTAGGCACAAAGCGTCATTGGCATATTTTATTCGCCATTGTGGCAGGGGCAAACTTAGGACTGGCCTTAAGTGGCCCAAATTTTCATGTGTTTTACACGATTTTTGACACCATTGGCCAAGTCTTTATTCGCCTGATTGGCATGCTAGTGGTGCCTATTGTGGTGAGTTCCCTTGTGGTTGGTGTCACCAGTGTCAGTGATGGTCGTTCCTTGGGGCGATTTAGCGGTCGCGTATTGGGCTGGTTCGTCATTATGATGACCCTCTCTGCTCTCATTGCCTTAGGCTTGGGGCAGTTTTTACACCCAGGGGAAACTCTTAAAACATTGATACAAGACCCCACTTCCGCCTTGGCAAGTTTGTCTCAGCGTCCGCCTGAAGATGTTAGTCACATCAGTGCCAACGCCTATAGTCTAAAAGAACTCTTCCTCAACCTCATTCCCACCAACCCAATGGAAGCCTTGGCTAAAGCGGAAATGGTACCGTTGGTGTTGTTTACCATTTTCTTTGCAGGGGCTTTGTCTAAAGTGGGTGAAGCGGGGCGTCCAGTCATTGCGTTTTTTGAATCCATTTTTGCCACTACCATGAAGCTCACCGATTGGGTGTTTATTTTGGCGGTTCCTGGGGTATTTAGCTTAACCTATATTTCTGTGGCGAAAGCGGGGCCTCAAATTTTTCAGATTTTAGCGCCTTACACGCTTGTGGTGGTGATGGGGCTATTGATTCAAACCTTTATTTTAATCCCCTTGCTTTTAAAAACGGTCGCGAAAGTCAACTTCTTGCAGTTTTACCGCGCCATTAGTGAAGCGATCATGGTTTCTTTCGGAACAGCCTCCAGTTCAGCCACCTTGCCTGTTTCAATTGCCTGTTGCGAAAACCGTGTGGGCGTCAGTCACCAAGTGGCTAGCTTTGTGTTGCCCACAGGCGCGAGCATCAACAAAACAGGCACCACTCTTTTTGAAGTTATTGCGGTGTTATTTTTGGCTCAAGCCTTTGGGCTTGAACTCACCTTGTGGACTCAAGTTCTCATCGTCGTCTTTTCAATCTTGGCTTCCATTGCCACTCCTGGTGTGCCGAGTGCGGGCTTAATCACCATGGCCATTGTCATTAATTCCATTGGCGAAGGCTTTACTCCCTTGTTTGGCGGTATTGCCCTACTTTGGCCGATCGATCGTATTTTAGATATGTTGCGAACGGCCATTAACGTCATTTCCAGTTGTACGGTAGCCACCTTGGTTTCCGCCCAAGAAGGGGATCTGAATTATGACATTATTAACGGTTCAGATGAGTGGGAAAACGTCATTCAAATGGAAAGCAAGTAGTTTGATCTTGGGCATATCGTCTTCCTTTGCCTCTCCATTATCCAAACGAGCCTTTTAGATAAAACTCATTTTATGCCGAAACCTCTTACGATTCCCTGAAATGGTAGGAGATGGTTTATGCTGATCGGACTGATTCAATCTGCCGCCAATAACGGCTTGGTGCATTATAATGCCCTTAACAGTGTGGTTAAAAACATGGCCAACTACACCACTACAGGCTATAAAGCCGAACGATTTGATCTTTACCTAGACGGGCTTAATGCCTTAAAAGGGGGTGTGCAAAACGACACTTCCGCGGGTCAGGCAGAACTGACCCAAAACGAGTTCGATCTTGCCCTAAAAAACCCCAATGCCTACTTCATGGTCACCCGTTCAGACGGTTCACAAGCCTACACCAAAGACGGACGCTTTCGCCTCAATCGCGACCGCATTTTAGTGACCCAAGAAGGCGATATCGTGGGCCAAGGCCTCCAAATTCCGCAAGAGTATGAAAATTTTTTGGTGTCCCCCACGGGGGAAGTGAGCATTAAAACGAAGGAAAAGAGCTATAAAAAAGTCCTTGGGCAACTCAGCATCGCGCGTTTTAGCAACCCCGCTGGATTAGTCAAAACCAGTCGCAACCAACTTCTACCTTCTCAAGAATCAGGCACCCCTACTTTAGAAGAAAAGCCTGAGATTATGCAAGGCGCGCTTGAACGTTCTAATGTGGATCTATACGACGAAGTCCATAATTCCATGCGCATTAACGCAGGAGTCATTACCAACATGCGACTGGTGAAGCTCATGGATGAACTGCTCAGTCAAGCCATTCGAATCAGGCAGTAAGCGAATACGTTTTTAAAAGGAAGTGCTCATGTTATTTTCAGGCATAAATTTAGACGGCGCCGTGGCCCCTTTAAGTCAAAACCTTAGTAACCTAATTACCATGCAAAAGGCGTCGGCCGAAAATATCGCCAACGTCAATACCCCTGGTTACAAACCCAAACACTACAAGTTTGAAACCTTTTTAGGGGCAGAGCATAGCGTGATGGATACATCACTTTCAAGCCGTATGGGGGCAAGCCAACTGCCCGAAATGTTGAGCACCGAAGGGGATGGCACGGTGAATTTACAAAATGAATTGATGGATATGCAAAAAAACCTCATGTATTTTAACATGGTGTCTAAACGCCTCAGTACGGTGATTAACAATATCAAGACGGCGTCTAACGTGGGTCGCTAGTGGTTTGTTTGTTGGCCATTTTTTCTTTTGTTTTCTTACGTTCACTTGTTTAGACGAGGGAGAATAAGTTCGTTTGAATGGCCTCATAAAATGGAAAAGCCACAGCGAACAACAGCGATTAAGTTAAAAGTTTCCTTAAAAAAAGGCGTTCTCGTTTAAAAAAAGCTATAATAGGGAAGTGCAAAACAATCCCCCCTTTAATGAGGAGTTCCGTCATGTTCGACGTCAATCGATACGATCCTGAAGCCCAACGTCTCTTACAAGTCAGTCACGACCTTGCGGTACAGTTTCGCCATAGTGAATTAGATGTAGAGCACCTACTTTTGGCATTGCTGGAACATGGGCAAGGCATGAAGGCTCACCAAAGTCTGATCAATTGCTTGGGGGGGCAGTCCCCAGTGGTGATTACGGAGCTGGCCAAAAATCTGGCCAGTCGCCCACGACTCAATCAACCTGTGCAAGCCAATTTGTATGTGTCTGCCCGCATGGCCCTTATTCAAACGGCGGCCTGGAACTTGGCCAACCAAGCGGGTCAGTCGCTTATTTCTCCTGAATTTCTGATACTTGCCGTGCTGGATGAAGGGGGTATGGCGTCTCAATTGTTACGACGTTTGGGAGTCACGGCCAGTGCGCTGGTGGAAGGGTTTCATCAATCTGGTCCTGATTCCCTGAACAATGAAGAAAGTGCCTTGCATCGCTTTGGGCATAATCTTACAGAAAAAGCCCGTTCTGGCAAGTTAGACCCTGTTATCGGTCGGCAAGACGAAATTCGTCGTGTCATTCAAGTGTTAAGCCGTCGTACCAAAAATAACCCCGTGCTTATTGGAGAACCCGGCGTGGGGAAAACCGCCATTGTGGAAGGCCTGGCGCAGCGCATCATTAAAGGAGACGTGCCAGAAGGCTTAAAAGACAAGCAAGTCTTTGCGTTGGATATGGGGATGCTTTTGGCGGGTTCAAAGTATCGCGGGGAGTTTGAAGAGCGTTTGAAAGATGTGTTAAAAGAAGTGGAAGCTTCTGCGGGGCAAATCATTTTATTCATCGACGAAGTACACACCGTTGTTGGGGCAGGCGGGGGCGGCGAAGGTGGTGCCATGGATGCCAGCAACTTGCTCAAACCCAAGTTGGCACGTGGCGAACTGCGCTGTATTGGTGCCACCACCATTAACGAATACCGTAAATATATTGAAAAAGACGCGGCTTTAGAGCGTCGCTTTCAGCCTGTCCACGTTCACGAACCCAGTGAAGAAGACACCATTAGTATTTTACGTGGGTTAAAGGAAAAGTACGAGTTGCATCACGGCGTGCGGATTAAAGACGCCGCGTTGGTGGCGGCGGTGACTCTTTCAAAACGCTATATTCAAGATCGTTTCTTGCCTGACAAAGCCATTGATTTGATGGATGAAGCCGCCAGTCGCTTACGCACCGATATTGACAGTCTGCCTGAAGAGCTGGATGTCGTTAATCGTCAACTACGTCAGTTGGAAATTGAACAAGAAGCCTTGAAAAAAGAAGAAGACGTCGCGTCTAAAAAACGTTTGAATGATTTGCAAGACACCCTTGTTGCCCTTAAACAAGAACAAGACACTTTGCAGGTTCAATGGGCCAGTGAAAAAGCCCACATTCAACAGGTCAAAGAAATTAAAGAAGCCATTAACGCGTGTAAACGTCACATTGAAGAAGCCGAGCAACAGGCGGATTTAAGCAAAGCCGCTGAACTCAAGTACGGCACGTTGCCTGAGCTTGAAAAGCAACTCAACACCTTAAATGCCACCACACAAGAAAATGCGAATAAACACACCTTGCTTAAAGAACAAATTGACGCCGAAGATATTGCTGAGGTGGTTTCAAAGTGGACGGGAGTCCCCTTGACGCGCTTAGTGGCCGAAGAAGCCGAAACCTTGCTGAACTTTGAAGAGTACATTGCCAAACAAGTCATTGGGCAAGATCACGCCATTGCTGTATTGTCTGATGCGATACGTCGAGCAAGAGCTGGATTAAAAGACCCGCAAAAGCCCATGGGAAGCTTCTTACTGCTTGGCCCCACCGGGGTAGGTAAAACCGAAGTGGCCAAAGCGATTGCCAGATTTTTATTTCATGACGATTCAGCCCTCATTCGCTTAGATATGAGCGAATACGCCGAAAAGCATACGGTCAGTCGCATGTTGGGGTCTCCTCCTGGGTATATTGGCCATGATGAAGGGGGACAACTCACTGAAGCCGTGCGACGAAAGCCTTATAGCGTTTTGTTGTTGGACGAAGTAGAAAAAGCGCACCCTGACGTGTTTAACACCTTGCTCCAATTGCTCGATGACGGCCGGCTGACCGATGCCAAGGGGCGAACGGTGAGTTTTTCTAATTGTTTGATTTTAATGACGAGTAACTTAGGGGCTGGGGCCTTGATTGAGGCGCGTTTGGCTAACGCCAGTGGTAGCCCAGTCTTGGGTGAAGGCGTGAAAGAAGCCGTCATGCGAGACGTGCGTCAATTCTTCAAACCTGAGTTTTTGAACCGTTTGGATGACACCATTATTTTTGAACCCCTTAGCATGCAGACGTTGCAAGCCATTGTGTTGAAAGAAGTGGCCAAAATACAAGTGCGCTTAAGCAGTCAACACCTTTCACTGGCTTTAAGTGAAGCCGCCATTGAATGGTTGGCGCGTCGTGGGTATGACCCTGTTTACGGGGCTCGGCCTCTTCAGCGAGTCTTACGTCAGTATGTGGAAAATCCGCTGGCTCAGGCCATTTTAAAGCAAACCCTCGAACCCGAAACCGTCCTGCATATGGACGTCAATGCGGATGAATCAGCCTTGTTGATTCAAGAACCCGCCCACGTTTAGTACGTTCCTCGGGTTTTTAAAAAACACACGATCTTTTCAGGCTCTATTTTAGGGGCTTAGTGGGGTATGAATAAGTCCAAACAGAATGGAGCCCTAAACTTATGCTATACTAAACAAAAGTCAGAGAAAAGGAAACTTCTTCAATGCGGTGGCGATGGTTACAAATGGCGGATCCCATTCACGGTTTACTCCAGTTTGACCGCAAGGATCCTGTGCATCGTATTTTGCTTGAAACCATGAATAGTTTGGCGTTTCAACGCTTGCGCCGCGTCAAGCAAATGGGTATGGCGGAATTTGTCTTCCCTGGTGCGGTTCACACACGCTTTAGCCATAGCTTGGGGGCCACCTTCTTAATGTCTCAAGCCATGACGCATTTTAAGAATGATCGTTCTTCTCGGGAAATTTTGAAATCCACTTTTTTAGACACGGGCATTACGCTGGAAACGCTTTTAATGACGGGGATTCTCGTTCATGATATTGGGCATCCGCCGTTGTCACACACCTTAGAAGACGTCTTGGGGCTTCATGAAGCGGGCCTTACGCACGATCATTACTGGCTGCCGCGTATTCTAAAAGAAGACGAGCAACTTCAATCGATATGGAAAACCTTTGGGGTGGAAAACATTGCAGAAGCCTTAAACACCTTTATGGTGGGCAATGACACTGAAACACGGCATTACTTGGCAGGCTTAATTGCCAGTCAGTTAGACATGGACAGGCTGGATTATTTATTGAGAGACAGCCATTTTATGGGGACTCGTTACGGTGAAATTGAATGTGACCGCCTGATTAGTTGCTTGGAAATTCAAAATAAGCGTGACGGCAAGCCTGTTATTACGCTGTTAGAAGATGGGTTGCCCGCCCTTGAACATTACTTATTCGGGCGCCACCAAGCCTATAAAATGGCCTTGCATTCTATTGACAAAGCCAGTGAAGCCCTACTCGGCTTTACCTTGCAACGTTTTATGTGGGCCATTCGAAACGGCATTCCTACAGGCAACCCTGCCAAAGAGTTGTTTCAATTAGGCGACAACGGCCATGCCCTCCATGTGCAAAACTACCTTAGAATGGATGACCATTACTTGTGGAATGCGATTCAAGATTGGAGCCTAGAGAGTCAAGATCCCTTCTTAAAAGAACTGGCCAGTCGCCTCATGCGTCACAACTTACCCAAGTTTATTGACTTAATGGAACTGCGCTATTACCCCAGTGTAGATGAGCAAGATGAACTACAAGCCGAACTAGAAAAGCATTACGCTGAACGAGGCATTCCCTTTGAATTCGGCTTTTCAGAAACGTGGGTGGAGCCTAAGCCTCTGTATCGTCAAGACAAAGAACCCCTATGGCTTGAAACACGGGATCGTGGTATTGTAGAATTGCCGGTTCTTTCCCCCTTGGCCCAACAGTTTGAAGCCAAGCACATGGCCAAGCATCTGTGGTTTGTGTGGGATCATGAGGCCCGTAAGTTCTTGGCGGATCGCTTAAATAAGTTGACGCCTCAAAAAATGGATGAGTTTCGCTAGTGTCTATGTTCGAACAAGAAAGTCAAAAAAACCTGTCAAGTCCTCCCCAAAGCGCCCCCGTGCTGGGCTATCCTATTCGTTTGGGAAGCCTCGAAGAGTTAGTCCACCAGACTTTTCATGCCCCCGCTCAAAAAGGAGGGGTTCACGTGGTGACGCTAAACCCTGAAATGATCATGAAAGGGGAACAATCCCCTGCCTTTGGTGAGATTCTTAAATCTGCTGACTTCCCCTTGCCCGATGGAGCAGGTGTGATTTGGGCCTTAAACAGTCAAGGCATCCAACAAGCACGGATTCCTGGCATTGAGTTTGCCACGGCTTTATTGGCCACCTTAAATCAAACCCACTGCCCACGAGGGGTCGCCTTACTGGGTGCCAAACCTGAAGTCATGGGCCTGTTACCTCAAGCACTTTTGGCGCGTTTCCCGAATTTGTCGTTGGCATTTGCCCATGACGGCTTTTTTCGTAATGAAGATCTCGTGCCGATTGTGGAAGAAATGGCGTCGAGCCAACCAAGGGTTGTACTGGTGGCGTTAGGTGTGCCGCGTCAAGAAGAGTGGATTAAGACCTTTCGCACCCATTTTGCAGACGACACCATTTTTGTGGGCGTGGGCGGAAGTTTTGACGTATGGGCGGGACACATTCAACGAGCCCCTCAGCTCATGCAAGCCTTAAACTTAGAATGGCTATGGCGATTTACCCTTGAACCGTGGCGCATTCAACGTTCGATGCAACCCTTATTACAATACGTTTGGAAGGTTTTACAAGGCTAAAAGTCGGGGGAATGTTCTTTTCTTTGTAATATGTTAAAATCCTCTCTAAAGTTTACCAGACCCGAATTTTATTTCTGGGTGCATTCAAAATACTCGGCGGATTCAAGTAACAAGTGACGCAAGGGGTGGCGGTTAAGCCACAGCATGCTGTACCTCCCACGGAGTCTTGAAATTTAAGCACTTGCGAGGACGATTGTTCAGCAAATACGCTATTCGTGCAAGCTCCGCTTCCCCCACATTAGCAAAAGAACTCGATTTCTGCAAGTACTGACGAATCAAACCATTCGTATTCTCATTCGTCCCACGCTCCCATGAATGGTACGGCTTCGCAAAATACGTCTCTACCCCCAACGCTTCCCCAATTTCCGTATGATACGCAAACTCCTTGCCGTTGTCAAAGGTAATCGTCTTCACCTCAAGACCCCGTAACGCCTTTATAATAGCCATCTTCACCGCCTCCGCCGTTCGCCGTTCCACTTTCACCAAACAGGTCATACGACTGGTTCGATCCACCAAAGTCACTACTGCCCCTTGGTGATTTTTGCCAATAATCGTGTCCGCTTCCCAGTCACCAAGCCGTGTTCGGGCTTCCACGATGCTTGGACGCATCTCAATATCCACTCGGTTTTTAATCTGCCCTCGGCTGGTTTTGCCGTTGCTTCCTCGCTTGTGATACGTTTTGCCGTGTCGTCTAAGATTCAGGTATAGCAAGCCCCCCGTAGCTTTGTCTCGCCAAATATACTGGTAGAGGGTTTCGTGGCTGATTTAAATGCCGTCGTTTTGCTTGAGGCGTCCTGCCATTTGTTCAGGACTCCACTGGTGTTGGGTGAGTTTTTCGTCGATCCATTTCTGGAGCATGGGTGTAATTTTTTTGAGGTGTGGCTTTGGTTTTCGTCGTTTTTTCTCAGCTTGGGCTTGGGCAATTTCGGGGTCATAGGCTTGGGTTTGGGTGTTTCGCAAGATTTCACGATCCACGGTTCTCGAGCTAACGCCGAGAGTTTGGGCGATTTTTCGATGTGAGAGCCCTATTGCTTTTAGGGCGTGTAGGGTGTATCGTTTTTCGTAGGTGAGCTGTTGGTAGCCTTTTGGCATGGTGGTGTCTCCTCTTTATTGTGACTAATAAAGAGATACTACATCCAGCCGCTCACCGCCACCCCCTTGCGTCACTTGTTACTTGAATCCGCCTCCACTTAAAAAACGGCTTTTCATATACGGTGTTTTGACTCCCCCTTTGAAAGACTTGTGATATAATTTAAAGTTTCACCATTTACTTGGGTATATTGTTTTGACTCCCCCTTTGAAAGACTTGTGATATAATTTCATTTAAGCCTAGAAGCTAGAAGCCTTTGTTTTGACTCCCCCTTTGAAAGACTTGTGATATAATGTGCATTTAAAGCGTGTCGTTCTACCATTTGTTTTGACTCCCCCTTTGAAAGACTTGTGATATAATTGAAAGGAATTGCAAGGGGTGTAGTACTATGTTTTGACTCCCCCTTTGAAAGACTTGTGATATAATTTCACCATTAAATAAGTCTTTTGCCTCCATGTTTTGACTCCCCCTTTGAAAGACTTGTGATATAATTCGAAGACGACCCAGTCTATAAGCTTTTTAGTTTTGACTCCCCCTTTGAAAGACTTGTGATATAATCAAGCTGGAAGAGACACTGCTACTAATTCAGTTTTGACTCCCCCTTTGAAAGACTTGTGATATAATTTTTTAAACAAATGAAAAAACAATTTGAAAGTTTTGACTCCCCCTTTGAAAGACTTGTGATATAATCGGATGAAGGCGTGGCTCTTACCTGCATTAGTTTTGACTCCCCCTTTGAAAGACTTGTGATATAATTGTCAATTTTGATATTTCAGAGAGGATAGCGTTTTGACTCCCCCTTTGAAAGACTTGTGATATAATGTCTTACGTTGAGTATGGGAATACTTGGAAGTTTTGACTCCCCCTTTGAAAGACTTGTGATATAATCCTAACACATTGCATCATACTCCAACACACGTTTTGACTCCCCCTTTGAAAGACTTGTGATATAATTTTTTAAACAAATGAAAAAACAATTTGAAAGTTTTGACTCCCCCTTTGAAAGACTTGTGATATAATACAAATAGAGTGGGACTTAAAAGGCACGGAGTTTTGACTCCCCCTTTGAAAGACTTGTGATATAATACCTGTAGATATAAGGTTTCAAATAACAGCGTTTTGACTCCCCCTTTGAAAGACTTGTGATATAATCATTTGAACCAGCTTCACCAGCAAAGGGTAGTTTTGACTCCCCCTTTGAAAGACTTGTGATATAATATATTGCAAGTCTAGGCATTCTTCAAGGTGGTTTTGACTCCCCCTTTGAAAGACTTGTGATATAATCGATGCCTGAAATTGACAGGGCAATAGTACGTTTTGACTCCCCCTTTGAAAGACTTGTGATATAATCGTACTTGAAATGGAACGGCGTTTGATGCTGTTTTGACTCCCCCTTTGAAAGACTTGTGATATAATTTTGACACTGTTAATAACTGGGAATTAGTGGTTTTGACTCCCCCTTTGAAAGACTTGTGATATAATTAAGGGATATTGATTATTCTACTTCAATGAGTTTTGACTCCCCCTTTGAAAGACTTGTGATATAATTCACGGCGTTTAGAGCATAATGTTAATTATGTTTTGACTCCCCCTTTGAAAGACTTGTGATATAATTGGTTTACATTTCGTTAGAATTCAAGTACAATACCCATGCCACAAGTCTTTCAAAGGGGCTAAGCCAGAACTGAGTGAACATCTTTTGAACCTCTACACGTTACGTTCGATTGCATGTTTAATTTAAATTTTAACACAAACTGCTCCCGATTTCAAAAGGAGCCATTTGTGTTGTTACGTTGATAAATAGGCTTAAAATAAGAGCATTTGCTCAGCGACGGCGTCGCCTGCAATGGCTCGTTTATGGCTTTTAAAATCAATGGTACCTACCATGTATTCCGCTTTTGCCCATTGCTTTTCGGTAATAAAAATGCAAATCACACTCCCCCATGGAGGCACCATGCCTCGCACTTTCCCCCGAAGGGATTCCACCTTTTCCAACGTTACCCCATGACGCACATACACGCTTTCTTGCAACATTTGGTAGCCTTGATCCAACAAAAACTTACGAAACTGATTCGCTGCTCGCATCTGTGCTTTTTCCGTCACAGGCAGGTCAAACATCACCATTAACCACCCCATTTGATACTCCATTCTAGCCATTGGTAGCCCTTTCTGCTTGCAAATTAAGCCCATAGTATGGCTATAAGTCCAGTAAAACTAAAAATGTGCGTGTCGCATATCAGGTAGAATCAAGCCGTTCACGCTATGCTGTTCGATGCAACGCCCCAAGCTACTGATGTTCAGTTCGACCACATCCACCAATTTCTTTTGAGGCTTGCCTGCTTCATAAGTCACACGTACGTCCTGCAAAACTTGCATGGCATCCTTGTACCAGTCCTTCCATGTGGCTTCGTCTTCTAGTTCTTCCACCGAAGCATCAATCACATGATGCCACAAGGCGTAATCCACATAAGGGCGATACGGTTCCACCACGTCATAAACCAGCGGGTGCCCCTTGTAAGACACCTGATGATGCAAGCCCAAAAACGGCATGAGTCCACTAATCAAACAGGCCCGATGAATCAGCGTTTTGAGAATGGCGTAGCCGTAATTCAGCCGAGCGTTGACGACATCTTCCGCCCCTTGCTTATGGCGTTTGCGAACGTTTAAATGCTCAAGCGACTCATAAAAATGCTTCCAATAACAGCGTGCAGCATTGGCTTCATCCAAATGGGGACGCTCGACAATCTGTTGGAGTTCTTCCGCCCCTGCCTGAAGCCCAAGGCGTTTAAGGACTTCGATTTGATTGTGGATTTTGCATTGCACAATGCGGTGCCAAAGGGCTTGGCGTGTGGCATCCGTGAGTTCAAGTTGAGCATGGGTCAGGATGTGACGCTTGCTTTGAAAGGTGGGGAGCGTCCACGCCACAGGCTGATGCTTTTTATTACAGTGTAGAATAGCGGCGTTTGCTTCTACGAGTTGGGTAATCGCCACGCCTGTAATGGAAACGGCGGGGGTGGCGAGGACGACCATGCGGATTTCTTCAAAGGGAATGCCTGTGCTTTCAAGGGCTTTGCCGTCGGGGGCGTAGGTGTCTTTAGGGAAACTTACGACGAGTAAGCCCCGATCAATTTTGAGCTTACAGCCTATGCTACTAATGGTGAGAATATGGTGCGACACCGAAAAGCATCCTTCAGCTTGGGGCATTGGGATGCGTTTCGGTGTGAACGAGGGGAGTCTTTAAGTCTCTACAACTTCAAATTGAGCTTCAACAAATCTTGCAATTCCAGTTCTTAAAACGGTATCTTTAAAACCAGGCTTTTTAATTTTAACACTACCTGCGGATTCGATTGTTTGTAACTCATATATACCAGAGTAGTATATACCTTTATATTCAAGTGGAGAAGGAATATTTATCAGACATCCCGAGTAAAACAATAGCCCATCTTTATACAGGTTATATCCTTTAGATTTTAGATATTTTTTTGTATTAGATAAGCCTCTATGAGGATAAACAGCTTGTACTTTGATTTTGCCTCTTTCATCGTAGTACAAAATTTGCCCTAGAAACTCTTTAGGTTTTTTGAATTGTACATTTTTGAAAGGAGCAGATAAATCAACATTTTTTGACACATTATAGTATTCTCCCAAATGAATACGCCCATTTGTGTATGTAATCAAGTCGCTTTCTTTCATAGCAGAAGAATATTTAACCATCACTTTATTCGGCGTGTTCTTAAAGCGAGGATGCTTAAAGGCTTTGATGCGATTTTCCCATTCAGGTTTGCTGTCATTCACAAAAGGCATTAAGGCATTTGTGATGGCTTTATCCATGAGGTCATTCAAGACTTTTTCACGCTTTTTGGCATCAGGTGCTTTAAGCATGAGTTCTTGAAAGTTGACTCGCTTGACGGCAAAATACGCCTTTTGTTCAGGCAGATGACGAATGCCGTAATAGGTTTCTTCTAAGTCTAGTTCGGCTTTGTTTCGCTTGATGTACTTCGGAATGACTTGCTCCAAGGCTTCACGCCCGACGTGACGCACCTTCGCTTCACAGACTTCTGCAGGGTCAAAACACCACTTTTGTACTTCAGTCGTTCCTTCGTCTTTCACCCACGATTTACGTCTGGTGTATTCACGATACCAGCTAATAATGTAGGCATCTAAGGCGTGGTGCTTACGGTTGGCTCGAAACTTTTTCACACGATCTTCAGGCTCAAGCTCTCCGATACTTTCAGGGTCGTCTAGCAAATACTTGTATAAATCTAAGTGGCGTCCAATTTGTGATGTTTCTTGCCCGTTCATGACGTAGACAAAGCGGTCTTGATCTTTCACTTGCAAGCCCTTACCGCAATACATCGCCACAACTTGTTGTACCAAGCGTGAAATGTGGGCGGTATCCGCCAAGCCGTTGTAGGAACTGACCAAGCTTTCCGCATCAGACGAAATTAAGAGTTCCTTCTTCTTCTTAGGCAAGTGGTCACACGCCATTACACGAGCCGCAAATGCGTTAAAGGTATCTTGTCCTTTACTTATCATGTATTCGTAAGGGGTTTTGTTTCCTTTTTCTTTGTTGGCATTCGCATCCGCCAAAGTAAGGTTGACTCGATTTCCTGTCCCTGAACGACTAAAGGGAACCGAATGTTCGATATCCGCAAGCCCTGAACGAACATCTTCAATGGAAAGCGAACGTCCTGTGTATAAGCAGTGGCGACCTTGTTCTTCAAGCAGTTGCAAGCGTAAAATATCTTTACCCGCCACTTGCCCTTGGGAATTACAAATACCCGCTTTTTTGAGTTCATCTCGCAAGCGGTTATTTTTTTCGGTGTTGGCTTTCAAAAAGGCGTTGTAGTCGTCTTTTTTCTTTTTGCTTTGCGTGATGGACATATCCCCACGAACAAACTCCAGCACCACATAATCAGGCGTACCATGCGACGCCACTTGATTTTTAAACACGCCATAAAACAACTGAAGACGATTGCGTACGACATTGTTCATACAAGTCCCAATCAGAACTTTTTCGATATACGCTTCACGCTTGGCTTGATTCCAATCGTCAAAACTATCTCGGTTGTCTGCGATATGAATGTTGTCCCACGAATCGCCACCAAGTCGTTTGGCAAAGTCTTGCAAATCTTGAGGCGTTAAGCCTTTGCGTTTACCTTCTGGTGTTTCGGCTTGCAAAGGCTTAAACTCGCCGTCTGGATTGGGGTAATAGCCTTTAGCCAGTAGATCATCCACATAGGCTTGTGGACTCAAGCCTGAAAGCAGGCAGTCTCGCAAAAGCGTAGCGGCAGGTCTGCTAAAGCGTGAACGCCCACTGTCGTTGGGTGTCCAATCATCAAATTGCTTGTATTGATTCCTTGCCACTTTGTTGTCTTTAAAATGAAAGGCTCCCTCAATGAGTTTTGGCAGGGTTTTATTAAGCCACGAGGAGCTTAGAGATTCTTTTTCGTAAGCCAAGAAAGTATCCCAAACTAAATTTAGCTCATCGGGGGTTAAGCCTCGTGCTTGTTGTTTTTTCATATCCATAAAACGAAGATTCCGCAACATCATCAACGCTTTCGCTTGATGCACCACCACACCCTTCCAAGAGCCGTCTTTTTTCATGTTACGGCATACATGAAAACGTGGAATTAAACAACAATCGCTCAAAATACGATTGTCGAACCGAGGCGTTTTTTGACTCAATACGCCTTCCCACTCAAGCGGAAACCATTCACCATTGATACGTGTTTTGTAAGGTCTAAAGGAGCCTCTCAATTTTTGAAACGGCTTAATTTGAAAAGGGGTATTTTTTCTTCCTGCAAAATAGGTCGCATATGCCATTTGAGCATCCCCATAAGCAAGTGTTTCGAAGGTAAGTTCTTGCACCGCACTATTTTGCGGACGTAAAACTTTCAACGCTTCAACCAAAGCTTTGAGTTCTGCCACCACCATCTCACGGGGAGCCGAACTCTTGTCATTACGAACTTTTAAAGGCGAAGCCCCTAGAGTGGATTCAATCATTTTGGGTGAAATCGGATGCCACACGCCCAAACGAAAGGTTTCTAAGTACGCAGGCAGGTGAAAATTGTCATCTAATTGAGACTCTGTCAATTTCTTTTTGTAATCTTCTACCAGTTTTTGGTCATCGCCTTCTTTCGCTTCTTTTTCGCCCCATGCCACACCAGCATCATACCCACGACGCTGGATGAGAGACCAAAACCCCTTAAACAGTTGCCAGTCATTTAACGGCGTGCCATTCGGATTCGTTAAACCCTGCAAAATCGCCACACGAATAGACGCTCCGTTGTAAAGCATGCCGTCTTTACTAAACTCTTTGCCCCAACGCGTGTCTCCTCCGCGTAAATCTGTAAGCCCTAGCTTTTCCGTCCAAAACCAGCGAAACCATGTTTCACGCATCTTATGTGCCAAACGGGTACGAATCGCACGACGACGACCACTTAAACCACGTTCTGTAATTGAAGCATGATTCGCATCCACCAAATCAATGCCCATTTCCTGAACGGTGTAACCGTCACGAACGCAATAACCAATACTTTCTTCCCCCAAGTCATATGAAAAAACGGACATATTATATACCTCTGTAGATTAGTATCGTAATAGAGTTCATTCTAACATATAAAATGTATAGATTTTAGAAGGTGTTAGGCAATACTCTCCACCTATAAGACTCTATAACGTGTTGCACGACCTTCACCAAAGCGTTCAAGCTTTTTCATATTGTACAACTTTTTAATTATTTCTTCAGTGGTACGATTCCCATAGCCCAAGGCTTCAACCACGTCTTTTCGAGAAAAGGCGTCTTGCGTTTTTGCCCACGTCCAAAAGGCTTGTTGTTTTTCAGAAAGCACCTATTCAAATGGAAAGTCTTCTACGTTGTTGCCTTCAATACGATTTGAAACCCCTGTGGACGTCACAATAACCGATTGTGTGAGCCGATCAATGGTTTGTGGAAGCAGGTGACCTGTTAAGGCAAAGGTATGTTTGACGGCATTCATCACAGAACCTATCTATTTAACGGATAGAGC
>JBIKTR010000011.1:0-53828 GCA_044348005.1 Vampirovibrionales bacterium
ATGCAAAACACCGCAATAATTCGCGAAATTTACGTTCAGAAATGTGCGACTGTTTATAATACTTATTTTTACTAGGATTCATAATACTTTAGCCTATCATAAAATTAGCTAAAGTTTACCAGACCCAAACCATATAAATTAAGGGCAGGGATTCGGCACGTCTTCATGAATGGTGTTAATTTCCGCCAAAACCTCTGCCGTCAACTGTACTTCCACACTGCGAATGTTTTCTTCAAGCTGTTGCAGGGTGGTGGCGCCAATGATGTTGCTGGTCACAAAAGGCTGATGATTCACAAAGGCCAAGGCCAGTTGCGTGGGGGTTAAGCCATGGGCGTGGGCTAAATCGGCATAACGCTGAACCGCTTCTTGCGCTTTGGGGGTGGTATATCGGGCAAAGTATTCCCCAAAAAGCGCCATGCGACTCCCCTTGGGATTCGGGTGCTGGAGATACTTTCCGCTTAAAATCCCCATCGCTAAAGGAGAATACGCCAATAGGCCGATGTCTTCACGGTGCATGACTTCACTAAGCCCCACTTCTTGGGTGCGGTTTAACACATTGTAGCAATTTTGAATCGAGGCCATACGAGGCAAGCCATGCGTTTTGGCCAATTCTAGGTACTGCAGAGTCCCCCAAGGGGTTTCGTTAGAAAGCCCCACATGTAAAATCTTCCCTTCTTGAATCAGATCCTGTAAGGCTTGCAAGGTTTCTAAAAAACGGTCCAAAATCACCGACGTTTTGGGTGCTTCGGCATGGATGTATTCTCGTTTGCCAAAAATAGGCACCGCACGTTCAGGCCAATGCAGCTGGTAGAGATCGATGCGGTCTGTTTGAAGGCGTTTGAGACTCCCTTCCACCGCACGCTTGATACTGCTTGCACTGAAATCGAGCTTACCGTCACGGATCCACTCAAAACGTTCACTCGGCCCTGATATTTTCGTCGCCAAAAAGACGTTGTCTCGCACGCCACGAGACGCAAAGTAATTGCCGATATACGTTTCTGTTAAACCCGAGGTTTCCGCACGAATCGGTACGGCATACACTTCAGCGGTATCCCAAAAATGTACACCCAACTCAAGCGCCAGATCCATCTGTGCAAACGCGTCGTTTTGGCTGTTTTGCTCGCCCCACGTCATGGTGCCTAAGCAAATTAAGGGGACTTCAACGGCGGTGCGTCCTAGGGGGCGCGTGGGCATGGGAACATTGAGTTGGGGCATCATAAAAACCTTTCAAATCGTAGGGGGTCTAAGGGTATTATACGCTAAGTAATGGAAAGTGTGCGATGAATAAGCGTAGGGTTTGACTTTTTTGTCATAATAGAAAGTAATAGACTTGAATGCTAAGATTGGGAAGCCATGTTACAGCGAGATCTTGAACATCTTTTACTACTGCCTTGGACGTGTGAATCAACGTCTTCTTTTTTAAGGGATTTTGTGGAAGTACTTCAATTTTTGTTGGCGCAGTATTGTAGCGTGTGGCAAAATCCGGCTCAGCCCAATTTGGTGAAAAATTTGACGCGCACCTTACAAGGTCGTTGGAAAAGCAACCTACCCCTGAATCAATTGGGTGAAACAGGGACTTTACTTTTAAAAGAAGTTTCTGCGATGCATCACGCTCGTTTTTTGTTAAGTGGGCATGTAACCGCCATTGAACACCCTCATGTTGAAGGGGAACTCTTAGGTGTCAAAGTGCAGATACTCCTTTTTGACACGGCCACACAAGCATGGGCGTTAAATCACACCTTAGATTTGACGTATTTTGAACCGCATCGCAATCGCCAGAATGATTTTGCTCCTGTCACATGGAGACTTGAAGAATTGATGCAAAACATCTCCCTTCACTTAATTGCCTTTATGAAGCCCAAACAGGCAACTTCTGAAATGGCCAGTCTTTGTGAATTTCACTTAGACACCCCTTATGATGCCTTGGTGCAATTTGCAGCGGTTAAAAATTTACCGGCCGCTATGAAGCGAGCGGAAGATTTTCAAAAGCTCGCACACGTTTTCCCAGAAAATGCGTTGATTCATCTGCTGTTGGGGCGTCAACTGAAGTTGAATCGAAAGTATGTAGAAGCCACCAAAGCGTTTGAAAAAGCGTTGTTGCGTCCTTTTTTTCCTAAGCGGATGCGAGGACACATTCTCAATGAACTCGGCAGTTGTGTGGCCTTAAGTGGTGATCGAGAAACGGCGATTGAACATTGGCAAGCAGCGATAGAAGCGGATCCCACTCATGTGTTGGCGTATATGAACATTACCCATGCCTATGAAGAATTGGGGCTTGAAAAAAAGGCCGAAGGCTATTTGAAAGAGGTGCTTAATTATTCCCCGAGTGACACACGGGTGTATCACGCGTTGGCCCGTTTGTATTCGTGCCAAAATATGTGGGACAAAGCCATGGCGCAATATCAATTACAATTGTTGTTGGAACCTTCAGATCCGTGGTGTCATAACAACATTGCCACCTGTGCGTTACAGTTAAACAAGCCTGAAATGGCCAAACGGCATTTTAAACATGCCCAAGTGTTAGACGCTGACGACGGGGAAGCGGGTAAATATGCGACGTTGGTGCTTACGGGCCTTGAAGATGAAAATCAGATGAACGATTGTCTCTCTTCTTAAGTGCGGGCAATGGATGTGTTGGGGGGGGGGAGGCCGTTGGTTTAAAAACGGGTTCCTGACGCAATGGCACAAAATAAAGTCGAGTGGTTTTTATGCTTGCATATGACGCGAAACCACGTCTGCTTGGCTTTGGCTGGGCAAAGACGTTCGACGCACCCCTTGTTTCTTGCGGTGTTTTAAAGGATTATTTATGTCTCGTTCCCTTTCTCAATCGTGTAGGGTGGCTTACCCCTTAACAGCAGGATCTATGCAACGCAATGGAAATGCGCAAGGCCTGAGCCATGCCGCCCTGACCAAAAGTCTAAGCCACCCTAAAGGAACCGTTGAACCTTCAGCACACGAGGAACATGAAGGTGGCCATGAAGAGGCACATGATGATTTTAGTAGTGCCGCCAAAGCGTCTTTGGCGTTGAGTCATACGAAAGAGCAAAAAGAAAAGATCCAGGCAGAAGACTCGCCTAATCAGAATGAGGCTCCGGCGGAAGCGGATCGGACGTCTATTTTAAATCGGTTGATGTCGCAAGTCTTTTTGAATGAAAAAGACGAATCGACCATTCAGTTTTTACAGGGCAGTACGCTTAATACCATGGGGCATTTCAGCGAAGGCTTTACGCTGGGTGCCGTCTTGGCAGGCTTGTTTCATGCTCAAAAAATTATGAACTCTGAAAAAGAAAATGGTCAATTGATTCCAGGGCAAATCATTGCAGGACGAGGTAAAGATGGTCATTTCTATAAAATCGCTTATACCAAGAACGGCAAAGGCTCGTTTTGGGACAGGAGCAAGAAAAATCCCAATAATGAAAGCTTACAAATTTTACGTTCAAAGCACAGGGGCTTTCTAGGTTATTTTAGAGGCTATGAACCTGTGGCAGAAGTGCTAAATCCCGCGAATACCAGATATGAATCTGAAACTTTAGAACTACTTCTTAATAATGGTGAAGAACCTGCACGCTACATAGCAAGTAGTCTTCGAGGGGATTTAAAAATTGTGCAACGTATTAAGAATGCCCCTGACGATGTCATTGATTATAGTCGAACCTTTCAAGTTGCTACTGATGCAGTAGCGGATAAACACGTCTTTCAAGAAGTCCCGAATAAAGCCCCTGGTATACAAGCCGGTCAATCTTTGGTGGAAAGAACCAAACAATTTTTCAGCGGTGTAGGGCAAATCTTCAACTCGTGGGATGCTTCCCCAGTTCAAAGCGTTAAAACTGCCCCTGTGGCTAACGCTAGCACAATCAATACAAATGCTCCACTGGTGACAACACACTCAAGATTAAATAGGATGCAGACGAATGTTTTTAGTAGTATTGAAGAAATCTTGCATTACCTGCCTGAAAAGTTCAGGTTTGATCCGCATGAAGTCATGAGTATGAAGAAGAAAGACACGCTCAGCAAGTTCTTGAAATACCTTCCTCCTGTTAAGAATCTCATCAATTGGGGTATTTGGGGAGGCGCTATTGCGGTCTTTTTAGGAACCGTCTTTGAAGCGAGTCATGCGGGAGTGAGACTTCCTTCGATTACTTTGGGCGGAGGAGGGGGCTCCCTTCCAGCCAGTGCACCCCCTGAAGGACATTCCCCCAGTACATCGAAGGAAAGTCCGTCCCCTAAAGGGCATACAGATGCTCCTACCCAAAAAATCCCTACTCCTTATTACGAATCGCCTAAGCCCGAAACATTTTTAGAACAGACCCCTCAAATCGTCTAAAGCCAGACGTCTGCGAGCTGAGCGAGCAAGTGACGAGCCACCACGTCTTTCCCCGCTTTTTCAATGAACACCGGGGCGTGCGTGTCTTGTGCAAAAAGCAATTGAAGTTCATTCTCTTCACTATGAAAGGCAATATCGCTTCGTTGAATGTTGTTCACCGCCAAGGCATCGGCCCCCTTACGAAGGAGCTTGTCGTAAAGAGGCTGTAAATCCCCTGTTTCACTTTCAGCGGCAAAGCCCAACACCTTTTGATGCGACTGTTTTTGCTCACACGCCGTTTTTAAAATATCTACCGTGGCTTCTAGTTCTAGCACATAGGGGGTGGCGTTGGCGTGCTTTTTAATTTTAGACGCTTGAGGCTGAATAGGCTTGAAATCACTCACGGCCGCCGCTTTTAGGAGCCAATCGTGTGAAGGAAACTGTTCTAAAACAGCGTTTTTCATCGATTCAACGTCTTTCGCCAAAATCGTGGGGAACGGACGCAGGCCTAAGTGTTGTTCATTGGCCGTAATTAAGGTGAGCTCTGCCCCCATGGCGTAGGCTTCATCGGCAAGGGCCAGCCCCATTTTACCACTGGAATGATTCGTTAAAATGCGAGCCGGATCCACGGCTTCTTGTGTGCCTCCCGCGGTAACCAGCACTTTTTTACCTTCAAGACGCTGACGATGTGGGTGCATGGCTTTGTAAAGGGTTAGCGTTGTCCAGGCATCTGGCGCCAAATGCCCTGCCCCTGTTTCTCCACAGGCCAGTAAACCTTCTGTGGGGGGAACGATCAAGACGTTGGGGAGGCTTGCCAAGGTGGCTAAATTACGTTGGGTCAAGGGGTGTTCCCACATACGGGTATTCATGGCAGGACTCAGGACAATCGGCTTTTCGTTGAAGCACAAGGCGCTTGCCGTCACTAAATCGCCCGTTAAGCCTTGAGCCAGTTGGGCAATGACGTGAGCTGTGGCGGGGTAAATCAATAAGGCATCGCCCCATTGCGCCAAACTAATATGCAGGGGAACGCCTTGGGCATCCACGGCGTGATGTTCGCTTGTGGCAGGGTACTTGCTTAGGCTAGACAGCGTTAAGGCGGTGATGAAGTGGGGGGCATCTTGCGAAAGAATGGGGTGCACGCCCGCGCAGCCGAGCCGTTGAAGCTCTCGAATTAAATCGCCACTTTTATAGGCGGCAATGCCTCCGCAAACGCCTAAAACAATGTGCTTGCCCTGAAAAAACATGGGGGAGAACTTTCTTTTGCTTATACCCATTAAACGGTATTACACGAAGCTAAGTTTAGCACAAAAATAAGGGGCGAAAGTTTTGCTGTGGTATAGTAGAGAAAGTTCAATAAAGCATTTTGGAAGGAAAGAGGCATGCAAACCCCTTTTAGCAGTTCTACAACTGCCCCCTTTGTGGCCCTTGTGGGCAAACGTGCGGGTTATGTTCAAGTGGCGCCTAATCGTGAAACAACCCAACATGCGCAAGTCCCCTTGGCTTTATTTGACGCCTGCCAAGCGTGGAGTGCGTTTTTGCAAAGCCAAGAGCAGGTGGCTAAAGTCTATTGGGTACAATTTAGTGAAGTGGTTGAACAGTTGCATTGGCATTTATACCCACGCTTTAGCCAAGACGCGCTTAAAGGGACTCAAGCCTTTGAAGCACGCAATGACCCAAGCGCTGCGGTTTCCTGGGAGCTACATTGGCAAGCCGCCCTGTGGCAATGGGCCAAACGCTATGATGTTGCGGTGTTGGACCCTGAAGGGGTGTTGACTGACGCGTCGGTGTTATTTCCTGACTATAGCCCAGTGATTGCTGAATGATGGTGTGGCACTTAACGTACGATGAAATGCAAGAATGGATGCGTTATGCCTTAAGGCTCGCTCAACAAGCACTCCCCCATGATGTGCCTGTGGCCGCCGTTTTGTTGGATGCCCAAGGCACGCTAGTGGCAGAAGGGGTAAATACGCGAGAGAAAGACCATAACCCCTTGGGTCATGCGGAATTGAATGCCATGCTGGCACTGGCTCAAACACTAGGGGATTGGCGTTTAAATGAGTTTACCTTAATTGTGACCTTAGAACCGTGTGCCATGTGTGCCAATGCGTTAAAGCAGGCACGAATCGGGCAAGTGATTTTTGGGGCGTATGATCCCACGGAAGGGGAGTCACCTTCTAAAATTTTACATCGTCAAGGCGAAGGCTTACAAGTGATTGGCGGTATTTTAGAAGAAGAAGCGAAAGCGTCGCTTCAAGCCTATTTTAAAAGCAAACGAAGCACGCTTTAGCGACTTGTTTTGGACGAAGCGTGTTTCGGCACAGCGTTGAAGGGCTTTGGCCGTAAAAGGCTAAGGTTTTGTCGGCGGGGTAAACGCTTCAAGCGCTTCGCCTAGACTTTGTTTCCACGCGTGGACAATGGCGTCATGCTGAAGGCGAGGGGTGTGAGCATCACACGGGAGGGAAAGGACGTTGAGGGCCATATCATGTTCATGTAAAGGCTGGCCGATCTTCTCCTTCAAGCAAGCCCCTTGTAGGGGCAAACTTTCTACGCCAGGGCTGGTGGCGTTATGAACAAACCAATAGGCACAATTACCACAGGTTTTGGGCTGTATTTGATAATGAGACAAGGTGCGCGTGAGTTCGATGAAGGCCTCTTCAAGCTTGGGGGTGTGTTGGGTTTGAAAACGTTGGTGTTTATAAGTAAGGGTTAACCCATACAACAAGCCTGTCGAGCAGGGCTGAACATCCACTTCAATATCTGCTACAATTTCTTGAGAACCTAGGGTTAAGATAAAGGGGGTGTGGGTGTCTAAGGTTTGCTGAACTGGTAGGCTGTTGCGCGATGTGACGGGTAGGCGTCCACTGGGGCGTCGGGGTTCGGTACGCTGAAGCGCGGGCTGGGGTGAAAAGGGAGTTGCTTCAGGAGCTTGCAGCGACGCCGTGCGAGGCAGTGGTCGGAGCCTTTGAGCGATCCAGCCTGTCAAGGCCACGGGGAAGGCCAGTATTTCAAGCAACGTAGCAGACGACACAATCAAGGTAGAGTTTAACCATTCTGTAGGTTTAATGCGGGCGACTTTCAAAGTCATGGCCCATAAAATCAGTTGTCCTGCTGCTAAGAAAGACCACGCAAACGGCGTCCCTATTTTTTCAGGCCATATGCCCTGTTGAACCAAAACCGCTACGCTGGCTAAGGCAAGCGTGTTTAACATTAAATTACTGGGGAACATGGCCAAGCGTTGTTCCAGTTCGCGGGGGCGAGCCAAGCGAATAAAACGATTAAACACCCCCACCACGACGGTGAAAGTGGCGTCTAGTTCTTGAGCGACATGGGAAAAGACGTCGGGGTAGTGCCGTTGATATATAATCATGCTAGGCACCCAATGCACTTTTAGACTGGGTGATTTGGCGCTGGCTTGATTGAGGGTGATGCTCCAAGGGGCATAGCCTAAGCCAGGGTGATGTTCAAGGGCAACGTGTTCAAGCACCGTGGGCTTAAAGGCAAGGCCACTATGACGAAACAACAAGCCTAAGCCTCCGTGAAAGCGCCCAACACTTTCAATGCGAGATCGCAAGCGAGTCAACAGACCCAAGCTACGACTCAACACCCCTTCCCCAAAATCACGATGCGCCATATAGCCTTGATACACATCATGTTGATACGCCACAGAAACGGTGTGGCTTAAAAAATCAGGCTTAATCAGGTCAGAAACGTCGAGCAACACAAATAAGTCAGGGGGGTGTGTGGCCAAAATGCGCTTAAACCCCCACCGCAAGAGACTTTCTTGAGAAAAGGCCACGCCTTCGGGGACGTTGATCCACTGGCAGGAGTCAGGGAGTTCTAGGGAGTTGCGAATCCAGTGGGCTTGGGGGTGAGCTAAAATAATGAGGCTTGTGTTTTGGTAGTCTTGAGCCGTCATACAGGTTAAAAAATCTTGTAAGGCGAAGTCATCATCAGCATTCATTAAGGGAATAACCACATTGACTTCAAAGTCTTGCCCTGTGATGGGGGGACGATAGGCTAAATCCTGCCGTCGTCCTTGTTCTGCGGAAAATAAAATCCACGTACTTCTAATCCCCCAAAAAGCGGAAAGCGTATAAAGCAAGGCGTCCGCAGGGGGAATAAACAAGGGGTAAACGGGTGGGGAGGGCATGGGGGTTTCCTTTGAAAAAGCACTCCATTCATTTTAGATGAAAAGTCTTGTTTTGGCTAGAGGTGAAACGCCCTTCACGGCCTGATCTGAAAAGAAGACTCCTCCAAATAAATGAAAGGCTCAAACTTTTAAGAGAGAGCGACGATACTTCTAGCGTAACAAGGTTGCCTAGCGAAACACAATTATTGTTCACGACTGGGATTCACAAAATTGTTGCATGGATGCAATACACACGGATGCAGGACTTATCCTCTTCTGACTCTCTCTCTTTCACCAATCTTCTTTAAGTCATCAGGCGTCTGACCTGGATTAAATGCTTGCATTTAGATCCACAAGGCGATTGGACTTACTTGAAAAAGTCTGTGCCAAAAAACACGGACGATTCGTTGAAGAGTTAGGCAGAACGGATATTAAATCGCGTCCTAATCACGGAAGATAAGGAGCATACTATTATGCCTATTAATGTTAATACCAACGTGCAATCTCTTAATGCACAACGTTTGTTAAGCAAAAACACCATGGGTCTAAATAAATCTTTAGAAGCATTGGCTTCTGGATTTAGAATCAACAAATCTTCGGATGACGCCGCAGGCTTGCAGATTTCTGAAGTATTAAGATCCCAAATTCGCGGAAGTGAAAAAGCCAATGACAACGTTCAAGACGGGATCAATGTGCTGAACACGGCAGACGGTTCACTCAGTACGATTACAGACAACCTGCAACGGATGCGTGAACTTTCGGTACAAGGGGCGAATGACACGCTCAATATCGATCAACGTTCTGCCATTAACAAGGAACTTAAGCAACTGACGGCAGATATTTCACGTATTGCCAATTCCACTGAATTTAACGGCAAGAAGCTCTTTTCTTCTGTCACGAATTACAAGATTCAAGTGGGTGCGGAATCGGTTTCAGCCACCAATGTGTTGGATATTGGCGGCACCAATTCTGCCTTGGGTACCTTACAAGCCACCAGTTTGGGCTTGCAAAACGCAGGTGCGGTTATGCAAGTCGGCGTAGGAACCAATGCTTCAGCGTTGAGGGCTATTTCAAAAATTGACACGGCCCTTCAAACCGTGGGTAACCGAAGAGCATCGATTGGTGCAATGACCAACCGTTTAAGTTCTGCTGCTCAAAACTTGTCAATTTCGATCGAGAACTTCAGTGCCAGTGAATCTCGCATCCGCAATGTGGATGTGGCCAAAGAATCCGCTGAAATGACGAAGAATCAGATTCTTCAACAAGCCGCAGCAACGATTCTGGGTCAGGCCAATCAGGCTCCCCAACTTGCTCTCAAGCTTCTTGGGTAAGCCTAGAAAAAATGTACAGACGAAGGGTTTAGCTCATCCTTACTAAACCCTTCATGTCTTTGAAGCTTTATGTAGCACCGTAAACATTTAAGAAGGAGGTGAACATCATTTTATACGGTTGAAACTCTCTCAACTCTACTTTTTTAAGTAACAAACATTAAAGGATTCATTACTATGGGTATTCAAATTAATACCAATGTGCAATCTCTCAATGCACAACGTTTATTGGGCCAAAACACCAATAACTTGGGCAGATCACTTGAGAAATTGTCTTCTGGATTCAGAATCAACAAATCTTCGGATGATGCCGCAGGTTTACAGATTTCTGAAAGCCTTAGATCCCAAATTAGAGGTAGTCAAAAAGCCAATGATAACGTTCAAGACGGGATCAATGTGCTTAACACGGCAGACGGTTCACTCAGTACGATTACAGACAACCTGCAACGGATGCGTGAACTTTCGGTACAAGGGGCGAATGACACGCTCAATACCGATCAACGTTCTGCCATTAACAAGGAACTCAAGCAACTGACGGCAGATATTTCACGTATTGCCAATTCCACTGAATTCAACGGAAAGAAACTCTTTTCTTCTGTCACGAATTTCAAGATTCAAGTGGGTGCGGAATCGGCTTCAGCCACCAATGTGTTGGATATTGGCGGCACCAATTCTGCCTTGGGTACCTTACAAGCCACCAGTTTGGGCTTGCAAAACGCAGGTGCGGCTATGCAAGTTGGCGTAGGAACCAATGCTTCAGCGTTGAAGGCGATTTCAAAGATTGACACGGCCCTTCAAACCGTGGGTAACCGAAGAGCATCGATTGGTGCAATGACCAATCGCCTAACTTCTGCTAGCACGAACTTAGCGATTTCGATCGAGAACTTCAGTGCCAGTGAATCTCGCATCCGCAATGTGGATGTGGCCAAAGAATCCGCTGAAATGACGAAGAATCAGATTCTTCAACAAGCCGCAGCAACGGTTCTGGGTCAGGCCAATCAGGCTCCGAACTTGGCGATACAGTTATTGAGATAACACCTTGTTCATCTAAAAACCCCTCTTCTCACAAGGAAGAGGGGTTTTTTGTATGACGTATTATAGGGTTCGATAGATCTGAAAGGTTCAAGCCAAGACGTGTTAAAACGTATAACCCACACTGGCAGGAACGGTTCGATACCCTCGTGGCGTCAATGAAGTCAACGGCATAAGTCCCGCTTTAGACGCCTGATGCTTTGCATTGGCTATGCGTTCGTTGAACAGGACTTGAAAGTTCCCTTCCACATCTCTTTGCTGGGCTTCTTGCCACAATAAAACGGCACGCCCCCATTGGCCTTCACGCTCAGCAACATCTGCCAAAACGTGCCACGGCAAAACATGGCAAGGGTTTAGCTGAAGCGCGGTATTGGCTTCGGCTTTGAGTGGGTTGAGCGTTTGCGGAAGGACGTTTTGCTTGAGTTTTTGGATTGCTTTAAGTCTTTGGGGCAAGTCTTTTTCTAACTGATGCAAACGACTTTCAATACGGGTATTGACCTGTTCGAGTTCCACCAGGCGATCTCGACTTTCGTTTGAAGGACGGGCGGAATACGCCCATTGAAAGGCCTTTAACGCCCCAGGGACAAATTGCATCAGTCGCCATTGATGCCCTAAATCGCTGGCTTCTTCAGCGGTTCTAGGCGGTTCCATTCGCTTGAGTTCCATTAAAGCGGTACGCATATCTCCAGACAAAAAGGCCGATTCCGCTCGAATCACAGCCGTGGCACCCAAGTGTGTAAGCTGGCTTAACTGTTGAAGATCTTCAGACTTTAAAACGCCGTTTTGGGCCACCAGTTTTAAACGTAAGGCTTCTAAAAGTCGTTGTTCGGGCACGGGCTGAAGGCTTAAGTCATCTGGCCCTTCACCCAAACGTTTTTTTAGGGAAGCACGTGCGGACTGCTGTAGAAAGCGTTGCACGGAAGCCAATTCTTCTTTGTCGATGTTTTGGCCGAGTAAGAGCTGACGGTAATAGAGAATACTTAACCAGCTAGACAATTCAGGATCCTGCGGGCAAAGCCGTAAAACAGAGTGTAAAGGGTACTTGGCCGCTTCTAAAGATTCTTTGATGATTAAGGCTTTGGCTTCTTCCTTATAGTCGGCGACTAAATGAGGGTTTAAGCGGAAGGCTTCTTTAAAGGCGGGTACCGCTTTTTCCACACCCGAAACTTGTTCAAGAAGATGGGCTTTTTTTAAGCTGAGTTCAGGGGATAGGGGAAAGTACGGGGAAAGGGCTTGATAGCTTTTTAACGCCTGTTGTGGATCCGCCAACTTTTCATACTGTTGGGCTTTTAAACGCAAGCGTTCAGGCGATTCAGCGACATCAAACAAAGTGGCTTCATTGGCATAATGAATAGCATCTTCAGGGCGTTCTAATTTGGCCAGCATGTGAGCCATGGCATCTAGCACAGCGGGATTTTGACTGCCTAAGTCATAGGCCATTAAAAGGGCTTGTTTGGCTTGGGGTCTTAAGTCCATGGCTTGGTATAGAGAGGAAGCCAGTATTAAAGCCCCCTGATGATGGGGGTGCCGAACGAGCGTTTGCGTGACGTACGTTTTGGCGTGGGGGGACTGTTTGTCTTTAAACAAGCAGAGTTCCGCGTAGTATAAGGGAATCAGGGCATCGGTCGGGCGTAGGGCGAGCGCCTGTGTTAAAAGACGCTCTGCTTGGATCAAGGCATCGGCGGGGGGGGATGGCTTTAGATGGGGTTGGCTTGCCCATTTAAAATAAAGGTACCCTAATTCTGCCAATACGGTGGGTTCTCTGGGGGCAATCGCTTTAGCCCGATTCAATAAGATTTTGGCTTTAGGGTAGTCCCATTTTTTTTGGTACAGATACGCCAAAGTCACGCACGCTTGCCAGTTCTCAGGCTCTTGTTCAATCATGGCGAACAGCAGACTTTCAGCCCTTTGGGCATCGCCTGATTTAAGAAACTCATTTAAGCGCGCTTCGGCGGTAGGCAATTGCGAAAGGGGCAAGTCTTCCACGCTTTGCAAATTCATGGCAAAGCTAGGCAAAGAAGGCAGGTTTATATAAAGAACACTTAAATAGAGAACACATAATACGCCCAAAGGGCGAAAATCATCCAAACGCACGATAGAGTCAGGACCTCTTATTTAAAGGGGATGCTCTTTATTTTGGCAGAATCAAGCGACAAAAAGCCTAAAAAACAAAAATCTCCGTTATTTGAATCGCTTTAGTGTTTGACCATTTTTGATATTTAGCGTTTAATAGTGAATATAAATGTTGTGACAAAGAGAATACGACCCATGCACTTAACTGGATATCCCGTATTTTTCGTTCTTCTGCTTTTTTGCGGTTTGTTTCCCTTTTTGCTTTTTGCTATTTCGCAATTGGTGCAAATTAAACAAGCCACCGCGCACAAGTATGAAACCTATGAATCTGGCATGAAGCCCTATGGTGAAGCACGGATTCGCTTTGATGTGAAATTTTATCTCTATGCCTTGCTCTTTATTTTGTTTGACATTGAAACCATTTTCTTGTTTCCTTGGGCGGTGGCGTATGAAAAAGTCGGGATCTTTGCCTTAGTAGAAATGTTAATTTTTGTAGGCATTTTGGCACTGGGTATTGTGTATGCGTGGCGAAAAGGAGCCTTGAGATGGCAGTAAACGTCGTTTCCAATGCGTGGCAAGACATGCTTGAAAGTAGTGGGATTATCGTCACGACAGTCGATGCCGTTTACAATTGGGCCAGAAGCAACTCGGTTTGGCCGATGACTTTTGCCACTTCTTGTTGTGGAATTGAGATGATGTCGGCTTCTGCGCCGAAATTTGACATTGCTCGCTTTGGTTCTGAAGCCTTTCGCGCCACCCCGCGACAATCTGATTTGATGATTACAGCCGGCACGATTACGTATAAAATGGCCCCTGCGTTGTTGCGTTTGTATGAACAAATGGCGGAACCGAAGTACGTGATTGCCATGGGTGCTTGTACAGTTACGGGTGGAATGTATGAAAATGATTCTTATTCTGTGGTGCGTGGGGTCGATCGTGTGATTCCTGTAGACGTCTATGTGCCAGGATGCCCCCCTCGTCCAGAAGCCTTGCTGGATGCTTTAATTCAATTGCAAAAGAAAATGCGTCAAGAAACTTTAGCCGAACGTCGTCAGCGGACTGCCCAGCACATAGCAAGGGTTCGTTTGGATGCGGATGATTGTTTGGTGCCGTTAGAAGGAGCCACTGAAGAAGATTTCTTACACTGGGGCATTCAAAAAGACGGATACAACGTCGAAGCAATGCTCGATCGTGGCGAATTGGGATTAGTAAGAGGCAATATAAAGTACCGTCATGAACGAAGAAAATAAACAGCCTGAACAGGCGCCTAAAACCGAAGTGCTTGACGCAACACCCCCTATTCCTGCGGGATTTTTTGGTGCCTTGCTAGAATCTAAAGGCATTGCGGTTGAACATCTGGGTAACGATGCCAAGGGTACCGAAATGATTCGCCTAAGCGCTGAAGTCCTTCTTAAGGCGGGCGAGTTGCTTAAGAGCGATGTTGGTTCAACGCTCGATATGCTCCTGTTGGTCACGGGCATTGACTGGAAGACGCATCGTGAAAGCGTGTATCACCTCTATTCAACGGTGCATTTTCATTCGCTTATTATTAAAATCGTCGCGGATGCTCAGGATCAATCTCCTAGCCTGTATCCTGTTTGGCCCGCAGTTGATTGGCATGAACGTGAAGCCTATGATTTATTAGGGATTCACTATCAGGGGCATCCCGATTTGCGCCGTATTTTAATGCCCACGTATTGGTTGGGCCACCCCTTGCGTAAAGATTACAAGGAAGAAGACCCTCGATTGGTTTGGAACCGTCGGTAGTCGTGTTATTCATGAATCGTTTTAGAAAACACTTGGAAAATACTTATGATGTCTGTTAAAGAATTGAATCCTGAATTGCAAAGCAACTTGCCTGGTGTTTCGGTTGAAGCAGGTTTTGACACCAACGATTTAGTGGTCAATATCGGGCCGCAACACCCTTCAACCCATGGCGTGTTGCGTTTGGTGACCACGCTCAATGGCGAAGTCATTAAAAACATGGAACCTGTGATTGGTTACCTGCACCGTTCTAAAGAAAAAATGGGTGAAACGCGTTCTTTGTTTCAATATCAACCGACGATTGATCGCGTTGAATACCTCTCTTCTTTTTACGATCATTTGGTTTTTGTTAATTGTGTTGAGCAAATTGCCGATATTCCCGTTCCTAAGCGGGTGGAATACATTCGTGTGATTTGCATGGAATTAAACCGTATTACGTCTCACTTGCTGTGGTTTGGGACGTTTTTGTTAGATTTGGGCGCCTCTACCCCCTTCTTCTGGTGTTTTAGAGATCGTGAAGAAGTGTTTACGATTTTTGAAAACCTTACAGGCGCCAGAATGATGTACAACTACTTCCGCTTTGGAGGCGTCAACAATGACTTGCCCGCGGGGTGGCTAGAAGAAGTACGCACCTTTTGCGAACACTTTCCTGAACGTTTAGACGAGTACGAAGCTGTTGCCACGAAAAATCCCATTGTGATGGATCGCACGAAGGGTCACGGGATTATGAGCAAAGCGTTTTGCTTGAAATATGGCGTAACAGGCCCTGCCTTGCGTGCCACAGGTGAAGCCTTGGACATGCGTAAAACAAACCCTTATTCCATTTATAGTGAACTGGATTTTGATGTGCCTACTCGTACGGAATGCGACACCTATGCACGTTACTTGGTACGTGTTCAAGAAATGCGTGAATCCATTAAAATCATTAAGCAATGTATTGAAAAAATCCCTGGTGGAGACGGCGGTGCTTTAGCGATCTTGAAAAAAGAGGTTGAAGCCAAGACCAAAGAAGCCAAGAAAAATCCGGATATTGTCGTCCCGCATTGGGACAAGGACTGGGATACCATGGGCAAGAAAATTAACTTGTTGACGTATAAGCCCCCTGCAGGGGAAGCGTCCAACTTTGTGGAATCGCCTCGTGGGGTGTTGGGTTGTTATATGATTACGGATGGTACGCCCAAGGCGTATCGAATCAAGTGGCGTGGGGCGTCTTTTAGTAACTTGTCTGCCTTGCCTGAATTGATGAAGGGTCATATGTATTCGGATTTAATGGCTATTTTTGGTAGCCTTGACGTTATTATGCCAGAAGTAGACAGATAAGCCTTGTTTACTTAAAGAAAGAGATGCCATCCCATGAATGCGACTGCAAGCTTTGAAATCCCTACCCTCGCTCAACTCCTTGATCCTGGTTTTCATTTGATGAAGGCCATTGAGTTGTGGCACCAGTTGCCGGATATTGTGCCTATTTTCTTAACAGGCGTGGTGTTGTTTGGTATGGTCGCGGTGATGGGTCAAGCGGCTGCGGTGGTCATGGTGTTGATGGAACGTAAGGTGCTTTCATGGTTTACTCAGCGCAAAGGCCCTAACCGTGTTGGGCCAGGGGGAATGTTTCAAACCATCGCAGATGGCGTGAAACTATTGACCAAAGAAGATATTATGACCCCTGCAATGGACAAATTCTTATTTACTTTAGCCCCTGCGATCTTCTTATTTCCTGTTTTTGCATTGTATGCCTTGGTGCCTTTTAGCGAACGTTTGATTGGCGTTAGTTTGCCCTTGGGTTTATTGGTGTTGTTTGCCCTTTCTTCAATTTCGGTGATTGGTCTAGTGATTGCGGGGTGGGCTTCTAATAATAAATACTCGTTACTTGGGGGCATGCGCAGTGCTGCTCAAGCCATTAGTTATGAAGTCCCCTTGATTTTGTCTGTGCTTGGGGTCGTTTTATTTACAGGAAGCGCCAATTTAAAAACTATTATTGAAGCTCAAAGTGGCGGGATCCTTCACTGGTATGGCATTTTACTGACGCCACTAAGCTTCTTGCTCTTTTATATTGCTTCGATTGCTGAAGTCAACCGTGTGCCATTTGATTTGCCAGAAGCGGAAAGCGAACTGGTGAGTGGCTACAACACCGAATATTCGGGGATGAAGTTTGCCACCTTTTTCTTGGCGGAATATGCGGGTTTGTTCGTACTTTCCGCGTTGACGGTGGCCTTGTTCTTTGGGGGATACACCTCCCCCTTTGGCGGCACGTTCATGCAAAATTACGGCGTGGCGGACGCCATTACTCAAGCGGTACAACTCCCTTTGCTTAAGCCTTTGCTCATCAATGTCGAACAAATCTTCTGGATGCTGAGTAAAACCTATCTCTTCATCTATATTGCCATGTTGTTGAGAGGCACGCTTCCTCGCCTGAAGCCCGATCAACTGATGGGGTTTTGCTGGAAGTTCTTGATTCCACTTTCTTTAATCAATCTTTTTATGCTCGGTTTTGCCAAGCAGTTTAGCCTTAGTTTAGCCACCGAAGGCTTTGCAGGGAGCTGGATTTATTTGGCACTGGCTGGACTGGTTGGTGTCGGCGGTGTGGGTGGCTTCTGTCACTTCATCGATCGTCAATTTAAAGCCCAAGTGGCTGCTCGTTATCACGCTTAGTTAAAGGATTTTGTCTTGCTATGTCGAATCATTCACACGATGCTCAACATCCCCTTAAGGCCATTGAACAGGCTGAAGGCAATGTCGTTTTAGAAGGCATTAAGGCGATTGCTCAAGGTTTTGCTACAGTCCTGAAGCACCACCCAAGAGAAGCCGTCACCCTTGAATACCCCGAAGTGATGCCTGAGTTAAGCGATCGCTTTCACGGGCGCTTAAGCCTTTTGTCTAAATCAGATGACACCGACTTATGTATCGGGTGTCAAGCGTGTGCGAGGGTCTGCCCTTGTGATGATCTCATTCAAATCGATATGCATCGCGATGACGACAAAAAGCCTGTGGTCACCCGATTTACCATTGATATGGGGCGCTGTATTTTCTGCGGAAATTGTACCGAAGTCTGCCCCGTGGATTGCATTAAAATGTTGAGTGATTTTGAGCTTGCGGATTACAGTCGCGAAGCCCTTGTCTTAGACAAAAAAGATCTCACCCTCAGTGGGAAGGAATCCGATGAATGGCGTGCCAAGCGTGGCTATGCGCCTACCGTATTATAGGATTTTAGCGTCCTGTGTTAGCCTGTTTAGATTGGAGCGTATCACTTGTTTGAATCTACCTTATTTTGGATTTTTGCAACCGTTGCTGTAGTCGCCGCCTTGGGCGTCGTCTTGGCTCCTAGTGTGTTGTATAGCGCCTTGTGTTTGATTGTGGTCTTCTTTTCAATAGCGGCTTTTTTCTTGCTTAATAACGCTGATTTTTTGGCCACTGCTCAAGTGTTGGTTTATGGAGTGGGTCTTACCATCGTGATGCTGTTTGGTATTATGTTTACGGGGGACACCCCTTTAAGCGCACGGGCAGGTCGATTGGGACGCTTACTCATCGCAAGCATCAGTTCAGTCGCCTTATTTGCGCTTCTGTTCATCAATTTTTTAGGCTTTAATATCAAACAACTTCCAGCCTCTGCTCAATGGATTAGAGAATTACACGAGCAAGGCAGTACGTTGGCGATTGGTCAATTGATTTTTGGCAAGTATGTCCTTCCCTTTGAAGTGGCGTCTATTTTGTTGTTAGGGGCGATGATTGGGGCCATTATGCTTTCCAAAAAAACGTTTACGTCCCAAGAACCGGGCCTTACGTTTTCTATTAAAGAAGGCCGTTTAAAACCTCAATTAACGGCCGAATGGCGTAAGGATGTTGGTTTTCTAGATGTTGAAGACCCTAAAGAACACGTTGCTGCTTGCCCTGATCTTAAAAAGGAATGTTCATTATGATGAGTGCTGAAGTTGCCGAAGTGGCTACTGTAGCGGGATTAACAGTTCACCATTACTTGGGTGTGGCCACCATTTTGTTTGGATTAGGCTTTGCAGGTGTGGTGAGTTCACGCCACTTGATTCGCACCCTAATGTGTGTTGAATTGATGCTGAATGCCGTGAATGTGGTGTTTGTGGCCATCAATAATCATGTCAATCCAAGCGATTTGTCAGGTCAAGTGTTTGCCATCTTTATTTTAACGATTTCTGCTGCGGAAGCGGCTGTGGGACTGGCGATTGTCCTTGCATTGTTTAAAAATACGGCAAGCGTTGATGTTGAAGAGTTTACACGTTTAAAAGGCTAGTGCTTTAATGATGATTGCTGTAGTCAATAATAAAATCTAAAGAGATATATGAAGGAGTAGCCCCTCGCCATGAATTGGTTTTCAGACTTTTTATTAAATAACTTGTGGCTTGTTCCACTGTATCCTTTGTTGGCGTTTTTAACGATCGTTGTGGGGCGGGCGGTTCAGGTGAGCTGTTCAAAAACAGGCGAAAAAAAAGCGTGGCTTCCTCAACTTTTCGCCCCTATTTTAACCATGACGGCCACCAGTTTAGGCCTCGTTCATGCTATTTCAGCCATTCAATGGTTGTTTGCTCAACCCCATGAAGGGGTGGTGGCCATTGAACGGAACTGGACATGGCTTTCTGCGGGGAACTTGGAACTTAGAATCGGGACGTTGCTGGATGCCAATAGCGTCCTGATGTTGACGGTCGTGACGTTTGTGAGTCTATTGATTCAGTATTACACGCACGGGTACATGCGTCACGACAAAGGCTATGCCAAATTTTTTGGCTACTTGGCTTTATTTAACTTTAGTATGTTGGGCTTGGTGTTAGCCACTAATTTGCCTCAAATGTACATGTTTTGGGAATTGGTGGGTGTTTCAAGTTACTTATTGATTGGCTTTTGGTTCCACAAGCCTGCAGCAGCCGCGGCTTCTATCAAGGCCTTTTTGGTGAATCGGGTCGGGGATTTCGGTTTTTTACTGGGCGTGCTTTTCCTTCTATTCTTTAGTTTGAATTGGTGGCAAGGCTATGTGGGTCTTCATCCAGAACAGGCCTTGTTGTCTTTTCAGGGGTTTGAATCGTTGGCAGGCTTTTTAAGTCAAAGCCTACCCGCGTGGTTGGTGGGTACCATCGCGATCCTTATTTTTGCAGGGCCTATGGCCAAATCCGCTCAGTTTCCCTTGCACACTTGGTTGCCTGATGCCATGGAAGGCCCCACGCCCATTTCAGCCTTGATTCACGCGGCGACTATGGTTGCGGCAGGGGTGTATTTGATTGCACGAGTCTTTCCTATTATGAGTATTTCTCCCGAAATGGCCATGCCTTATATGATGTGGACGGGGGTCATTACTGCAGTGGTCGGCGCGATTATCGCCGTGTCTCAAACGGATATTAAAAAAGCCTTGGCGTACTCCACCATGTCTCAATTAGGCTTTATGGTTGCGGCCATGGGGCTTGGCGCTTACACGGCGGGGCTGTTTCACCTTTTTACCCATGCCTTTTTTAAGGCAATGCTCTTTCTGTGTTCCGGCAGTGTGATTCATGCGTGTGAAGATGAGCAAGACATGCGCCAAATGGGTGGTTTGTTTAAAAAACTTCCTGTTACAGGGGTCACTTACTTGATTGGAACTATTGCGATTTCAGGCTTGTTTTGGACGAGTGGCTTTTGGAGTAAAGATGAAATTTTAGCCACTGCTTTACATGAAAACACCTTGGTATATGCCATTTTAACAGCAACGGCGGGATTAACCGCTTTCTATATGTTCCGTACCTTTTTTATGACGTTTTTAGGCGACTATCGCGGGAAAGCGCATGTTCACCATGAAGATGCCGTGATGACCTTACCTTTGCAGATTTTAGCGATTCCTTCTATCTTGATTGGCTTAGTGCTATCAGGCTTTGTCGGTCTACCTGCCTTTGGGGATTACATTACCTATAGCTTACAAAATGCCCCAGAACATCACCCCCACACGTTGGGGGAAGCCATGTTTAATCAAGTGGGGAATATCTCCCAACTCGTGGCGCTGGTAGGGGTGGGTCTTTCAAGTGTGTTTTACTATTTTAAAATTTTAAAAACCGATGGCCTCAAAAAGGCCTTGGCTCCCTTGTATCACTTGTCACACAATAAGTTTTATATGGATGATATCTACGACGGTATTGTTGAAGGGATTGTACTACTTCAATCCCAACTCAATGCGGGTTTTGACAAGTATGTGATTGACGGTTTCGTTAATTTAGTTGGAACCCTTACCTTATTGCTGGGTAAATGGGTGACTCGACTTAACAGCGGACGCCTTCAAACCTACGTCGCCACCATTGGGTTTGGCGTGGTGGGGGTGTGGCTCCTGTATCAGTGGATGTTTAAAGGCTAGGAATTCCAAGACATGAACAACTTACTTCCTCTTATTGTGGGCTTTCCCTTTATAGTGGCTGGGGTCTTCCCCTTCCTCTCAAAAACAGACGATGCTTCAACGCAAAAGGCGCATCATCGACTGGCGTTGGGATCTTCCTTGGTGTTGTTACTTTTAACAGGCTTGTTGGCTTTTTCACCTGAAGCCCAAACGGCTTCGTTTAACTTGCCTTGGTTGCCTGCGTTGGGAATTAATTTTAGTCTCGGGACAGATGGCATTTCAAGCACGCTTGCGATGCTTACCAGTGTGCTGATGGTGTTGGCCACAGGGGCAAGTATTTCTACCATTGAAAAGCGATTACCCCTATATTACAGCTTGCTTTTTGTCTTAATTGGCTCAGTGTTAGGGGTGTTTTTGTCTCGTGATTTGTTCTTATTCTTTTTGTTTTTCGAACTCGAACTGATTCCGATGTATCTGCTTATCAGCACGTGGGGTGGGCCACGTCGAGAGTATGCGGCGATGAAATTTGTGCTATACACCTTGTTTGGTTCGGTCTTTTTACTGGCGAGTATTATGGGATTGGCGTATTTTAGTCAAAGCTATCATTTGCCGACTGAAACACTTTTTAGCTTCACGCAACTTGGGGCGTTGGCTCAATCTGGTTACATTCCTCCTGCCTTTCAATTGCTTTTATTTGTGGGATTTTTCATCGCCTTTGCCGTGAAATTGCCGATTGTGCCTCTTCACACGTGGTTGCCAGATGCTCACGTGGAAGCCCCGACCCCCATTTCTATGTTGCTTGCGGGTATTTTGCTAAAAATGGGGGCTTATGGCCTTTTGCGTTTTGGTTTTGATTGGTTCCCTGTGGCGGCTCAAGCATTGGCACCCTATATCGGCGTGCTAGCCTTTGTAAACATTGTTTATACAGCCCGTATTGCTCTAGTCCAAAAAGATATGAAAAAGCTGATTGCCTATTCATCGGTCAGCCACATGGGATTCATCCTACTGGCGTTGGTGGCCATGAACCAAATCGGGGCCATGGCGGCTGTCTTTATTATGGTGTCTCATGGTTTAGTGAGTGCCGCCTTGTTCTTAGGAGTGGGGACGTTGTATCGCCAAACCCATAGCAGAGAGATTGATCTACATGGTGGAGTTGCTCAAAAAGCGCCTTTTCTGTTCTATACGTTTTTGTTGATGTCTCTGGCGAGTTTAGGTCTTCCCCTTCTGATTAGCTTTGCAGGGGAAACACTGGCGTTGTATGGGGCCTTTATTTCTCAAAGTTTTAGAGCCATACCCCTTGGTTTTGTTACGTTGCCAATTAACATTCAGTGGATTACGGGATTGTCCACTTTAGGGGTCGTCTTAGGGGCGGCTTACTCGTTGTGGCTGGTTAAACGGGTCTTTTTTGGAGCCGTTTCCCCCGCTTGTGAAACGCTTGAAGATGCTAAAACCAATGAAGTTTGGGTGTTAAGCACACTGGCGGTTTTGGTTTTGGTGCTGGGCTTTAAACCTCAGTTACTCACGAATCGGTTTGAAAGTAGCACGCAAGCCATAGGCAAACGTTTTGAACAAGTCTTGGTTCAACGGGATCAAGCAATTTTACAGCAATTAAAAGGGGGGCTGTCTCAAAATGAGGGTTCGTAAGCAAACTCCTCTATGGGCCAGTCGCTCAGAACAACGCAACTAGTAAAAAAGGATTTCATAATGATGCTTGAGGCCGTTTCCAATACCTTAATTCAAAGTAGTTTTGGTCAATTTATGTATAATCAAAACCTTGCCTTTTTGGCGCCCGAACTTGTAATTAGCGTAACCTTGTTAATGACGTTTGCTCTTTGCTTGGCTAAAACGCAGGTGGATCAAGCCAAGAGTTGGGGCATTGCCTTATTGGGTAGCGTGGTTGCCCTCATTTCCATTGTAATGCACTACCAGTTATTTTATACGGTTCAAGGGAATGCCTCTCAACAGGTGATGTTTGGCATGTTTGAAGCGGACTTACTTTCGGTGGTGGCTCGTTTTATTTTAACGCTAGGCTTTATTTTGATTTTACATCTAAGCAAGCGTTATGTGGAAACCCGATTGCCTTCTCAAACGGGTGAGTTTTATACCTTGTTACTGACGGCGTTTTTAGGGGCGTTGCTTCTGGCTGGGGCAAACGACATGATTATGGCCTTTGTGGCCTTGGAAACGTTGGGAATTAGTGCTTATATTTTAACGGGCTACTTGAGAAACAACCTCAAAAGTACGGAAGCTTCACTTAAGTATCTCGTCTATGGCGGATGCAGTTCCGCGGTTCTGCTGTTTGGCTTGGCACTTATTTATGGTCTTTCGGGTGGAACCACCAGTTTTGAAGCCCTACCCCAAGCATTGATCCAGTCGACTGAGTTGGGGGCTTGGGCGTCGCTTGCTCTTGTGCTTATTTTAGCAGGGATTGGCTTTAAGGTTTCTGCCGCCCCCTTTCATACATGGACGCCCGATGTGTATCAAGGGTCTCCCACCCCGATTACGGCCTTTTTGTCCGTGATTTCAAAATTGGCCGCGTTCATTTTTGCCATTCGTTTGCTGACGCCTTTTGCCAGTGTGGGGGGTGAAAATGTCGGACTGCTGATTGGCATTTTGGCCGTTCTTTCAATGGTGGTGGGTAATGTGGCGGCCTTGAAGCAGACGAATCTCAAGCGGTTATTGGGTTATTCCACGATTGCTCATGCGGGTTACATGTTGGTAGGGCTTGCGGCGTTGACTCAAAATAGCTTAGGGGCCTTGCTTTTTTATCTGGCTACGTATGTGTTTATGAATACAGGGGCCTTTGCCAGTGTGATGATCGGGGAGGAACTCTTGGCGTCTGAAGAAACGAGTGCTTATGCGGGCTTGGTTAAAGCAAAGCCTTGGTTTGTTTTTGCCTTTAGCATCTTTTTATTAGGCTTGGCGGGGATTCCTATTACAGCAGGCTTTTTTGCCAAATTTTTCTTATTTCAATCGGTTGTTTTGAGTGATTTAGGCCACTTGGGGGTGATTATTATTGCCCTATTGGCCAGTACGGTTTCACTCTATTACTACCTCAACATTATTAAAGTGATGGTCATTGCCGAGCCTTCAGAACAAGTCCAGCGGCTGATGGGTGAAGGAGCAAGTGGATCCTGTCATTTGAGTAAGACTTTAACCCTGGCCACCGTCATTTGCTTGATCTTGACGCTTGGGCTAGGGATTGTGGGGCAAAGCGGTTTGCTGATTTCTGAAGCCGCGATGAACGAACATGGTGTAACGGTGACTCAAAACGTACGCTAGATTCGTTGGTAGGCTTTGCATTTTTCAGCCTTGTTCAACGACGCTTAAACGCTTAAAAAAGCCTTTACATTTTTTAAATGTGGAGGCTTTTTTGTTTATAATACAATGAAGGAACACTGTCGGAGACTATATATAACGCATAAAGATATAACGCATAAAGGATTCCTTTCCATGAGCAAACTCAATGTCGTCAAATACGGACACCCCGTCTTACGCACTCCTGCTAAACGCGTGCTTAAAGTATCCGCCAAAATTCAGAAGCTGGTGTTTGACATGATGGAAACCATGTATGCCAACAATGGGTGTGGATTAGCGGCGCCTCAGGTGGGAGAAAGCCTTTCTATTTTTGTGTTGGACTGTTCCAGTGAAGCCCAAAAATATCCGCCCATGGTATTTATCAACCCTAAAATCGTTAAAAGCAAAGGGGCCTGTAAAAGCCATGAAGGATGCTTGAGTTTCCCCGAGGTCTTTGTGGATGTGAAGCGTCATGCGGAACTGACCATTCGCTATCAAGATCTCAAGGGACGCCAGCAAGAAATGAGCGTGAATGTCAAAGAAGACCCCCTGTTGTGTCGAGCCATTCAACATGAAATGGATCACCTCAACGGGATTCTATTTATTGATTACGTTATTGACTATTATGGGACCGATGCGATTTTGCGTCAAAAGGGGCTTCCCCCGATCGAAAAAGCTAAACTACAAGACACCACGGCCTTAGATGCACTGTTAGATTTTAATACCGCAGAAGCCATTAAATAGCCCATGGAGATTCGTTCTTATTGGGGTAGGCGTTTTATCTAAAAAGTTTTAAAATATCGTTGCCTAGCACAAAAAGCATCATGCCCATTAGAACAATAAAGCCTGACAGGTTCATCCAATGGCGGAAGGTGGGGGGAAAGGTACGTTTAAACAGCGCTTCATAACCGATATACACCAAGTAACTTCCATCTAGTGGGGGGAACGGCAATAGGTTCATCACCGCTAAAATGATTGAAATAATAGAAGTCAGCCACAAACCACTTTGAATCCCCGTTTTTTCAATCAATTCTCCACCAAATCGAACGACGCCTACAGGACCATCTAATAGATCAGGAGAAATCTGCCCTGTAAAGAGTTTGCCGAGCCCAACAAAGTTTTGCACCACCATATCCGTCAAGACAGACCCCGTTAAACGAAGATTGGTCCACACGTTTACAGGCACATTTTCTTGAAGGAGACCCAAGTAAATCCCTAATTTTCTCGATTCACCAAACGTAAGCGGGACTTGACGTGTGGCCTGTTGAACCAGTTGAGGGGTCTGCTCTAAATCCCCTTGAACCACATGAAAGGTGAGAGGTTCCCCTGTTTTACACCGATTCAAAAACGCGGGCAACGCTTGTGTGGGTTCACTATAAAAGCCTTCTAAACGGGAAGTTTTTCCTCCCCCGTTTTTTGCTGAAGAAGTCACACGAAGTAGGACATCGCCCACGTGTAAGCCTGCCGCTTGAGCGGGGGAGGTTTCATACCTTAATAACACGCGTTTTGGGTTGTTGGCAGGCGCAATATCAAATCGTTGATCCACTTGGTGGGCGAGAAAACCACGGAATAAAAGAGCGGTTTCAAGGGGGGTGGCGGCTTCTAAGTAAAGGCGCTTACCTTGATCATAAAACGCCAAGCGACCGAGTGATTCGGGTTGTTTGACGACTTCTTTTTCAATCAAAACAGGGGCAAAGCCTGTAATTTGCAGTTGCGATTTCATGGCCCCCCATACCCCAAGTACGGTGAACATGAGTAGGACGGCAATCACCGCATTGACGGCTATACCTGCCATGGCAATGGCGGCTTGGTTGAGCAACGGTTGATTTTCAAAGCGTTGAGGCGAATCCAGAGGCACCGTGCTGTCTTCATTATCATCAGGAAAACTGACATAGCCCCCTAGAGGCAGAATATGTAAGCACCACTTGATGCCCTTCCATTCTTTTTCAAGTAAGGTAGGGCCAAAGGGCAAACCCAAGCCAAAGCGCTCTACTTTCACGCCACATCGTTGAGCCACCACCATATGCCCGACTTCGTGCAAAATGACCAAGAGGCTGATTAAAAACAACATGATGAGATAAGACATAAAGGGGCATCCTTCTGACGATGTTCCCTTATTGTAGACAAGCCAAGGTGAAAAGGCAAGGAGGGCTGTTCGCTAGGCAGAACACCTGTTGCCTAGGGCCTTAAGTGAATGCATCCCTATGCGTTTCTAAAAAGCGTTGAATGCGGGCCCAATCTCCTAAACGTAAGTGAGAGGATTGATAGTTTCCCAAGTGCCAAACGCCCTTTTCGTCTCGATGATTTAAGTAAACATCGCTTGCCAAGGGGGGTAATTCGTCTTTGGTGTTGAGGCTCCGTAAATTATAATCAAACCACGTTTGCCCGTCTTGGTAGAGGTCCCATTCATCTTCCAAATAAATTTCAAAGCCCGAAACAGTCGTGTTGAACCAGTTTCGGGCTTGATTAAGCCGCGTATAGAGATCTTCCGCGTCATTCAACAGAAAGGCTTGTAGGGTTTGTACCACTTGTTGGGCAGAAGAGGCGTCCATCGGGCTTAGGCCAAAGGCAATAAGTCCGCGTCAGGGACTAAACCTTCACTGACGGCAGAACCGCCAATCACATCGCTCGCGTCTAGGGCGTTGCGATCGGCTTGAATGCGATCACGCACTTTTTGGTCAATTTCGGCCATCATCGTGGGGTTTTCAATAATGAAATCCCGTGCTTTTTCACGCCCTTGCCCCAAGCGGGTTTCTTCATAACTGAACCAAGTGCCTGATTTTTTGACGATGCCCATTTCTGTGGCTACATCAATCACAGAACCTTCTACGCTAATGCCCTTGCCGTACAGAATATCAAATTCTGCAATGCGAAAGGGCGGAGCCACCTTGTTTTTCACGATTTTGCATTTTACACGGTTGCCGTATTCAACGCCGTCTTTCTTCAAAATTTCAATGCGTCGTATATCCATACGCAAGGAACAGTAAAACTTCAAGGCATTCCCGCCTGTGGTGGTTTCAGGGTTGCCCATGTATACCCCAATTTTTTGGCGCAGTTGGTTAATAAAAATAACCGTGGTGCGCGTTTTTCCGACCACAGCGGTCAACTTGCGCAAGGCTTGAGACATCAAACGGGCTTGTAAGCCCATGTGAGCATCCCCCATATCGCCTTCTATTTCCGCTTTGGGAACGAGGGCCGCAACCGAATCCACCACGACTACATCTACGGCGCCTGAACGCACCAGTTGTTCCGTGATTTCAAGGGCTTGTTCGCCCGTGTCGGGTTGAGAGATTAAGAGTTCATCGATATTGACGCCGAGTTTTTTGGCGTAAATGGGGTCTAAGGCATGTTCAGCATCCACAAAGGCGGCAATGCCTCCTTTTTTTTGAGCTTGGGCAATTAAGTTCAAGGTCAAGGTCGTTTTTCCGCTGGATTCTGGTCCGTAAATTTCGACAATCCGCCCGCGTGGGATCCCGCCTACCCCAAGCGCCAAATCTAAAGAAAGCGCCCCCGTGGGGATGACGTCGATATTCACATTCGGGCGCTCGCCCAATCGCATAATCGAACCTTTGCCAAAATCTTTTTCGATTTTGTCTAAGGTAAAGGCCAAGGCTTGCTTGCGGGCTTCGTAATCAGAACCGCTTAAATCAACCGCAGCTTCAACAGGGGTGGTATTTTTTGCCATCATAGGGGGGGTGTCCTTTTTTTAGGGGGTGGATTGCGTTGAGGGGGATAGTCTTATTCTACTTTAAAAAAAGCTTGTGAAGCGGACTTTTCTTAAATTGTTACAGTTTTAAATGAGTACCGTTGTTTAGGTGTATGGTTTAGGCAGGCGGTAGTTCTAATAAAAAAGAGCGGTAATGAGATAATCCAACAACGCCATGGTAATAAAGCTCCACACAACGGCTTTGGTGACGGATTTGGCGGATTCATTACTAGAACGGCTCGATGTAAAGCCCACGCTACAACACACTAAGCCAATCATGCCGGCAAAAACCAGCGATTTAATAAATAGGACGCCAAGGTCACGCATTTCAACAAAGGCGCGTACAGAATCTAAGTACGCGGTATAGGGAATGCCCGCAATGAGGTGAGCCGTGTACATTCCGCCCAAAATGCCGAGTGTGCTACCCAGAAGTGTTAAAAACGGAAGTGCCACCATGGTGGCTACCACACGGGGAATCATTAAATAACGCACGGCATCTACGTGCAAGACTTTTAAGGCATCAATTTGGTTGTTGCTTTTCATGACGGTAATTTCAGCGGCAAAGGCAGAACCAGCCATGGCAATAACCGCAAAGCCTGTCATCACAGGGCCGAGTTCGCGCACCATGGCAACGGCCACCAGCCCCCCCACAAAGGCGGAACCCCCTTGATTGGCCATATCGGGGGCGACTTGCATGGAAAGCACTGAACCCAGCGTGCCCGTAAGCAACAAGGCCATGGGCAGGGTGTCAAGCCCTACAAAGGCGAGGCGATCAAAAATGTGACGGAAGCCCCACTGCCCACGGCCCATGAAGTGAAGCATGCGACGGCCGTCAATGGTGGCAAAGCCCACGGTTTCAAGCACGTGGCGAAGGGGGCCTAAGCACCAGTGGAAGAACCGCCGTGTTTGGGGAAACAAGACGGGGCGTTCTTCAAGGGGGGGAGGGGGTGACGCGTGCATGAATGAGGGCAACCTGTTGGATCACATGGTGGAGCAGATACCCCCATTATACACGAAAGGACACTTTATTTTTATTGAGGCCTTTTTTAGCGAATGGCGATTTCTTTCCAAAGCGACTTCTGTTGGAAAGCGACGATGTAAAAATGGCTTAATTTTCGACACACGAAAGTCTGTTTTTTGGCCACGAAAGTCTGTTTTCTGGCCACGAAAGTCCGTTTTCTGGCCACGAAAGTCCGTTTTCTGGCCACGAAAGTCCGTTTTTTGGCCACGAAAGTCTGTTTTTTGGCCACGAAAGTCGGTTTTTCGCTCGATTTTCAAGGCGTTTTTTGGGGGTGTGAAGGCCTGTTGAAAAAAGCCAGTCTTTTTCAGTATACCCTATTTTTTAGGCCTTTGCCTAGTGCATAAAGTACACGATTTTTAGTCCCACAAGCGTCTTATTCTTCTAAGTAATAACGCACAGTGGTCACGACTTTCCCCTTGCGAAGGGTCAGCAACGTCTTAATCAACAACGCACTTTGGTTGTGCAACACATTATGCCAAAACTTCTTGGTCACAAATTCGGGAATAATAATCGTCACCAAATTATGTTCATAACGCTTTTCCACCTCATCAATATAGTCCAACAACGGCCCGGTAATGGAACGAAACGGCGAAGGTAAAATCGTTAGTGGCACGCCACAACCCCACGCCTGCCATTGATCCTTGAGATTATTCGTGCCCACTTCATTTAAGGACACATGCACCGCTTCTACATGAGCTGACAAGGTGCGCGCGTATTCTAAAGCAGGAATGGTGCCACGATGCAGACTAGACACCAACACCAACACCGTATGTTCAATCGGGCGAGGCTCGTACGGACCTTCTTTAATCGGCAAGGCCAATTGCCGAGCCACACTTAAGTAATGTTGCTTAATTGAGGTGAACCCCCACACAATGAGAGGAATCCCCACACACACGATCCATGCGCCGTCGATGAATTTTTCAACCGTCAGAATAATCGTGGCAGCAAGCGTCACCACCGCCCCAAACGCGTTGACAAAGAGACTTTTTTCCCAGTGTTTCTGCCTTTTTTTAAGGTGATGCACACACATCCCCGCCTGCGCCAAGGTAAACGACAAAAACACGCCCACCGCGTACATAGGGATTAAGCCGTGCGTGTCCGCCTTGTAAATGACGACCAACAAGGCGGAAATGAGCCCGAGAAACAGAATGCCATTGGTAAATACGAGGCGATCGCCCATGTTCATAAATTGACGCGGTAAGTAGCCGTCATTGGCCAGTAACGAACCCAAGCGAGGGAAACCCGCAAAGCTTGTATTGGCGGCAAATACCAGAATAATGGCGGTAAAAATCTGTAACGTGTTGTACAACAGGCTGGCATCGCCAAACACGGCCCGCCCCACTTGAGACACCGTCGTTTCATGATCCGTAGGCAGTAGGCCAAACATAAAGGCCAGCGACGTTAGACCTAAGAAAATGATGGCCAAAATAACGCCCATTAACACCAAGGTTTTATTGGCATTGTCTGCCGCGGGTTCTTTAAAGGCTTTAACGCCGTTTGAAATGGCTTCAATCCCTGTAAGGGCCGAACAACCGTGACTAAAGGCTTTAATCAGAATCAAGAGAAGGCTTGTGTTCCATAAAGACGCCCACACAGTGGGGGTAACGCCCAGCGCATGATTCAGGCCGTGAGAAAAATCCAGGGGGATTTGCCCTGTAAACGCCATGTATCCGCCTTTGGCAATTAACGTGAGCATCACCCCAATAAAAATATAGGCTGGCACACTAAAGACAAGGCCCGTATCCCGCACGCCCCGCAGGTTTATGAGTGTAATAAGCCCTAAAAAGGCCAGGGCAGTGGGGACTTTTAGGCTAAGGGGGATCCAATGCGCTGAAGTGAGGGCATCCACCGCGGCAGAGGTCGACACCGCGGCGGTGAGGACGTAATCCACCAACAAGGCGGCCCCCGCCACATGACTGGTCGTAAGCCCCAAGTGTTCACGCGCCACTTGGTAGGATCCTCCACCGTTGTCATACACTTTAATCACTTGACGGTAGGACACAATAATAATGGCCAAAATCAAGGTAATAAACAGCGCCACAGGAATCGACAAAAAGCTCACCAGTAGGGGATACGTCCGCAACATTTCCACGTTTAAGGACATCAAAATTTCTTGGGTCCCATAGGCCGTTGAAGACAAGGCATCGCTTGCGAAGATAGATAGGGCAATGGGAATGACCATGCGTTCATGTTTTTCTCGAGCCGACGCGAGCGGTTCACCAATCATCAAGCGTTTGAAGTCAGACCACAACATAGCAAACATCCTGTAAAGCAAAACAAAAAGACTTTATAAAAAAAGGCGTCTTTTCTAATGAACTCATGTTACCATTAAATTTGTAAAAGTGAATCGTTTGAAAGGGGACTCCCCATGTCTTTTCAAGAACCTCGTGCAGGCAGTGTAGTCGTGGCGCAAACGCCGTGGTTGGCTCGGATGACTGATAAAGCCCGCCTAGAAGCGCAAGGCACCATTGGGCACTTTGATTTAAAGTATCCTTGCCCGATGGATCAACAATGCCTCAAGCGCTTGGGTTTAGACGCCCAGACCTTTCAGGCGCTGGCGGTGCAACACCGTAGTGATGAAACCCTTATTCCCGCGTTGCAAGAAGCAGGCGCGACCTTAGGGCACTAGGAAATTAGGATATCAGGGTATTAGGGTAAGCCTTTGGGTTGAAATCAGGGCATTGAAGGACGCGCCCTTAAACGCGCCCTTCAATGTGTCATCTACATTTGACCTTAAATCCCCTTGAGTCAACTTGGCCCCTTCAATGACACGTTGCAGGGAAATTTTTAGCAAGGTAGAATAAGACAATTTGGAAAGGCATCTTTGTTTCTCTAAATTACGATTACTCTATAGGCCTAAAAGGATGCCCCTATGCCCAAACGAATCGACCTCAAACGTATTTTAATCATTGGGGCAGGGCCTATTGTAATTGGCCAAGCCTGCGAATTTGATTATTCGGGTACACAAGCCTGTCGTGCCTTAATGGAAGAAGGCTATGAAGTCATTTTAGTGAACTCAAACCCCGCCACCATTATGACGGATCCTCACTTGGCGAGTCAAACCTACATTGAACCGTTGACGCCTGCCGTTTTAGAAACCATTATTGAACAAGAACGCCCCGATGCCCTACTGCCCACCATGGGGGGGCAGACGGCCCTGAATCTTGCGTACGCCTTACACCACAACGGCGTGCTTGAAAAATACGGTGTCGAACTCATTGGCGCCAATTTCAATGCCATTGATGTGGCCGAAGATCGTGAACGCTTTAAACAACTTATGACGAAAATCGGTCTAAACTCCTTTAAAAGCCATACCGTCACCAGCCTTGGCGAAGCACACACGGCCGCCAAAGACTTGGGATTCCCCATGATTGTGCGCCCTGCCTTTACCCTAGGCGGCAGCGGGGGGAGCGTGGTGTATACCCCCCAAGAGTTTGAAGCCAAAGTCGACTATGGCTTGCATTTGTCTCCCATTAACCAAGTCTTGTTGGAAGAATCCGCCTTGGGCTGGAAAGAATACGAGTTTGAAGTCATGCGAGACAAAGCAGACAATGTGGTGATTGTGTGTTCGGTGGAAAATGTAGACCCGATGGGGGTGCATACGGGGGACAGCATTACAGTGGCGCCTGCACAGACCTTAACAGACAAAGAATATCAGTATTTACGAAATGCGTCCATGCAAATTATTCGAGCCGTGGGGGTTGAAGCGGGGGGCTGTAACATTCAGTTTGCCATTCACCCAAGCACAGGCCGTGTGGTGATTATTGAAATGAACCCGCGGGTTTCGCGCAGTTCGGCCTTGGTTTCAAAAGCCACGGGTGTACCGATTGCCAAAATATCCGCACGCCTTGCGGTGGGCTATGCCTTAGATGAAATCCGCAATGATATTACCCAATCCACCCCCGCAAGCTTTGAACCCGCGATTGATTATGTCGTCACCAAAATCCCTCGCTTTAGTTTTGACAAGTTCCCTGAAGGGGGCAACCAACTTTCCCCGCAAATGAAAAGCGTGGGCGAAGTCATGGCCATGGGCCGGACGTTTAAAGAATCTTTTAAAAAAGCGTTGCGATCCCTTGAAATCAAGCCCTTGCATTTTAATTTAAGTCAAGGCGATTTAAGTCAAGGCTTTGTGTCGAAACACGAACTTGAAAAACAGCTTAAAACCGCCACCGCGGATCGCGTGTACTGGCTTTTACAGGCGTTTCGTCAAGGCGTGCCGATGAACAACATCCAGGCGTGGACGAAAATTGATCCGTGGTTTTTAGCAAACATCGAAGAACTCTTAGAAGATGAATTGGCCATGACCGCCCATGCTTCTGTGGAAGACATCCCCCCCAGCGAGTTGCGTCGCTATAAGCAAGATGGCCTAAGCGATGAAGCACTGGCTCAACACTTTGGCCAGCCTGAAACGCATATTCGCCACAGCCGAGAAGCCAAAGGCATTTTCCCCATTTATAAATCGGTTGACACCTGCGCCGGTGAGTTTGAAGCCCAAACCCCGTATTTTTATTCCACCTACGATGTTGGAGAAAACGAAGCCCCTCAAGGGCTTCAGCTGGATCCTGACAATAAACGGGTGGTTATTTTAGGGGGCGGCCCAAATCGCATTGGCCAAGGCATTGAGTTTGATTACTGCTGTGTTCATGCCGCCATGGCGTTGCGAAAGTTGGGCTACGAACCGATTATGGTTAATTCAAACCCTGAAACCGTTTCAACCGATTATGATATGTCTGATCGACTGTATTTTGAACCGCTCACCGCAGAAGACGTGCATAATGTATTGCGTCAAGAACAGCCCATGGGCGTGATTGCTCAACTAGGAGGACAAACCCCCTTAAAGCTCGCACGTGCGTTAAGGGAAGACCCTTACTTTAAACCGCTGGGCACCAGTGTTGAAGCCATTGATGAAGCGGAAGATCGTGAAAAGTTTCGTGCCATCTTAAACGACTTAAACCTTAAAGCCCCAGAAAGTGGCATTGCGCGTAACGAAGCCGAAGCCGTTGCGGTGGCTCGGCAAATAGGTTACCCGCTGATGATTCGCCCCAGTTACGTGTTAGGCGGCAGGGCCATGCGCATTGTGTACACCGAAGCCCGCCTGCTTCAGTACTTGGAAGAGATTTTAGCCGTAGAGCCTGATTCACCCGTGTTGATTGACCGCTTTTTAGAAAATGCACGAGAGTTAGATGTCGATGCGCTTTCAGATGGTCAAGACTGCTATGTGGCCGCTATTTTAGAACATATTGAACAAGCGGGCATCCATAGCGGAGACAGTGCCTGCGTGTGGCCCACCCAGCATATTAGTGCAGAAATGAAAGCACACATTGAAACGGCCACCGTTCACTTGGCCAAGGCCTTAAAGGTGAAGGGGCTGTTGAACATTCAGTTTGCCGTTCAGAATAATGAACTTTACATTATAGAAGTGAACCCGCGTGCCAGCCGAACCGTGCCGTTTGTGGCCAAATGTACGGGCGTGCCCGTGATTCAAATGGCGGTGCGTGTCATGCTTGGCGAACCCCTGCCAGAGGTGCTGGCGGATTCATTGCCGGCGTCTTTACCCACGCACATTGCGGTCAAAGCCCCTGTGTTTCCCTTTATTAAGTTTCGTGAAAGTGACCCCATGCTAGGCCCAGAAATGCGATCTACAGGGGAAGTGATGGGGGTGGATGATAACTTTGCCCTAGCATATGCCAAAGCCTTAGAAGGGGCAGGTATTCAGTTGCCCTTGAGCGGAAAAATCTTCTTAAGCGTGAATAATCACGACAAGCCCTATGCCATTGAGGTCGCGCGACGTTTTCAATCCTTGGGCTTTCAGTTGATTTCCACCCAAGGCACGGCTCACTTTTTAAGTGAACAAGGCATCGCGTGTGTGCCGATTCGTAAACGACACGAGGGTTCCCCCAACGCACAGACGCTCATTGAATCGGGCGATATTCAACTCGTTATTAACACGCCTTCAGGCGATGAAGGCTTGTTAGATGATAGCTACATTCGCAAATCGGCCGTCATTCACAACACACCGATGACCACGACGCTGACTGGTGCCATGGCCATGGCTGAAGCCATTGAAGCGCTTAAAACGCAGTCTTACAAGGTGCGTTCCCTGCAAACCTTGTTTGCTTAATGGAAACAATCCCCGTATACTGAGTCATGGGTGGGAGTTGCAATTGAAAAAGGAAACCGTATGTCTAAATGTTTATCTATTACCCTAGGGTTATTTGCTGTTATTGCGTTGGCTTGTGTGATGATACCCAGTTATGCCCAACAAAAATTGCCCGCACCTTATCAGAATACGTCGTTATGCGACACCGTTTTACTGGAGTTTTATTGGGAACAATGCGGTGCTTGCCGTAAGATCGCGCCCTTTGTCGATGAAACGGAAAGCGCTTTAAAATCCAAAGGATTGAAAGTTAAACGCATCAACATTTATGAAGGCAATAATATGGAACTGGCCAATGCCTTTCAAGTCAAGGCCGTACCCGCTTTTTTCTTATTTGGGGGCAACAAAAAAACGATTGAAGCACTTCCGCTTGGGCGAGTGTCTTCCGCCAATTTACAAAGCACTGTAGATGCCGCCATTTCCAAATACAGAGCTTCTAAAAAATGTGGCTAGCTGGCTCGATGTCTTGAGTCATTCTTAAGTCATGTGTATTAAATGTAAAAAAACGTAAACCCTTTTTCTAAAGTTTTTGAGAAATCGGACGATACCCTTCCAAAGTATTGTTATCTAATGCAGAGGTAGTTGGTCTATGTTTTTAAACAGCGTTTTGTGGCGTCCCAAAAAAACAGGGTTTACTTTAATAGAATTGGTGGTGTCTCTTGGTGTTGTTGGCTTGGTGATTTTACCTCTTTTATTGACTTCTACGACGATTATTTCCAAAGGCTTGGTGGATTCAGCTTCACACAGCAAATCTAACTTTCAATTAAGTGAAATGTTTAACCAAATGCGCTTGGTCTTCGATTCCAGTTCAACCATGGTAAGACCCATCAGACCCATCGACAGTGAGACGTGGGATCCCCGTCGAGAGTTTGAAATCACGTATTACAACGCCAATCGTGGGTTGGCAGAAAAAGTGGGTTACCAACTCATTAATGTGGGGGGAATAACCACTGGAGCGGGTTTCGGTTCAACGACCGTGGGAGGGAGATGGTTCCTTCGAAAATCATTAGACAACGGCACCAGTACAGGCAATTCTGAACTATCTTCGCCTTATGGGACGCTGGCGTCGGATCAAGTGGAGATTCTCCCGCTTGCAGGGCAAGCTCGCCCTCAATTTAACTACTGCAACAGCAACGGCACGTGTTCGAACGATCCTGTTCAACTAACCCCTGCCTTTTTGTCGGGACTTGCTTTTGTTAGACTTGAAATGCGAGGGGTTCAAATCACTTCTCCTGACATCAAGCAAGAAGAAGGATTGATACTAACTGGCAATCAGCAGTTTATGATTGGGAAAAAATTTGGGCAACAAGCCGCGGGAGATTTAAACACCGCTTCTATTGTGAGTGTGACGCCTTTAACCGCTTTTTACGGTGTTGCTAATCAAAATCAAATCAGAGGGAGATCAGCGTCTTTAAACAAAAAAACCAATACCAGCTTGGTGATTCCTACGACGACACCAATCCAAAGCGTGCCCCTTACCGATCCACAAACCCTACTGACTCAGGCGACTATCTTACGTGTGGTGGTGGATCAAATTAGAGGCAACTACGCCTTTGTGGCTCAAAAAGGGGGAGCGATTAACCTGTATTTTTACAATGCGGTTAGAAATCAACTCACTTTGGTGACTTCCAACATCCGTCCTTCAGGCAGACCCAATACCACCGTTTTCACCGCGAACGACTACCCCTTAGTGATTGACGAATTTACGGGGAAGGTTTTTTGGACTTCTAACGACAAGGGCACGGCCAAAAATCGTTATGGCAAATCAGATGCTGGAGCTGGCACCAATAAAATGCACCTCTTGGGTTGGGATCCCTACCAGCCGGCGGATATCTTTTTAGTGGATTCTAGGAATGAGGACTTAGCTACTATTCATTATACGCTCATTCCCGATCATCAAAACGGTACGCTATGGGCCTTGCAAGACAACGGCATTAGTGGCACAAGTGGTAACACGCAAATTGTGGGGATTGATACGTATTCAATGAGGACGGTGTTTGATAAAGCCCTCAACACCATTGATGATGGGGCGTCTACTTTTGATTACATCAATAGTTGGGACATCACCAATGGGGCAGGTTCCAGTGTTTCAGGGGATTTGTTCTTAGGTGCCTTGAATACTGATGGCAATCGAATGGGGATGATTTACTTAAAAGCGAATCGAGACGGTATAAACGTTTCAATTACCTCAAGAAGCATGACAACTGGAGACACGGAAGCAGCACCTGCAACCCCCAGTACACCTGAAATATACGCCAAGGAAAAACCTACTCCCGAGAATCCGTTGAGTGCTACTCGTGTGGTGGCAAACGACTTGTTAAGAACGGCAGGCTTTTTGACACGGGCAAAAAGTGGCGGTGTTCGTGATTTTTATTTTATGAATTACAGCTCAACCACGAAAAGCTTCTTTTTAGACAAAGCACCTGATATACCAGGAAGTGCTCCTGTTCCCGCCATTGATCCACCCTTTAATGTGGGGCTGTCTCATCAGCCTCGTCAAGTGAAGCAATGGTTTCATCATAATAATTATTTCGGAATCGCCAACGATGGTCAAGTAGTTCGATGGGGAAATGGGAGTGGGGCCTTATGGGTGAATGCAGGGACTAATGATCTCCCCGACTTTGGTGGACGAGGGACCAGCATTACGATGGGCGCTACAGGTGTATTCCCGAACTTGACCTTGGAAGATCGTCGTTCAGGAATTTTCAAAACTACTTTGGGGACTTATTATAGGGTGAATTACCCTACATCAGGGCATTGTTTCCGAGATATGGGGATTGACGGTTCACAAGTCATAACCCCCGATCGATTGTTACGGGTCTATAGTGCCCTTTATACAGGCACTTCGACTGATTTTCAATCTGTTCCGGGTACCAATGATTGTAAAGAACAAAGTCGTGCCCTTTATGAAACAGGTTCCACAAGAAAAGGGATCCTCTTTCAACACATTATAGGAACGGGAAACAATACCCCAATAAACGTTTCGAGTGGGGATACTTTAAATTATGACAAACCCTTTCAAAACCTTAAATACGTCTTTAAAAATATGAATGGGCAAGATCCGTGGATGATTCCCTTACCGACCAATTCGCCTAAGGTGGTGTTTACTTATTGGGACGGTACGAACTATCGCTTGGATGTCGCGACAAGGGCGTGGGTTTCTACTGCCGAACCCGGTGTTCTTACTTTTACAGAGGGGGCGGATTCTACTCGACCCAGCATCCCAAGTAGTTTCATGAAAGATGCAAAAGAAAAAGATATTATCGGCATTAACTATAACCGCATGGAACTGATGGTGACGAATGCTAGTGGCGATGTAGTACTATGGAAGTTTGGTGGCGGTAGGCAGAATTTTGCGGTGGCTCGAAACGGGAACTTTTCAACCCGACAAGCCGAATCTGCACGGCATCTTCGACTAGAAAATTTAGACCATTATATGTTAGATGCCTTGAGTATTGCCGAAGACAACAGCAACGCTTATGTGTTGGTGGGTGCTCAAACCCGCGGGATTTGGAGGCCTATTCGAGTGGTTCGCTTTAAATGCGATCCTCGGCTCAAAGAAGGTTCTAAAAACAATTCTGCTTTCTGCTATCGCGTCAGTGAATTGACATTACACTCGACCTTCCCAAGTTTAATCCCTCCTCAAGGCGATCCACCTCCTCTTCCCTTTTCTCCGGATATCACCGTGAACCACGATTCTAATGAAGCGTTTATACTCGTAGGTGAGACGGTTTACCGTATTCCTGATCGAAATGCGGTAGGGCCTGCTCCTACTACAGGGACTAACCCTTGGGGGCTTACAATGATTTCGAAACCTTGGTTCACAGGCAGTGTCGACTACGGCGGAGGCATCGCCCATTCGAGTAAAACAGGTAATCTTTACGTGCTTCGTGCCAACCAAACAGCAGGGCCTTTTTATAACGTTACAAGAGATGCCAAGATTCGTGGAGAACTGAATAGATTAGGTTTGCTCGTTGGTGTTATTCGACCAAATGCTGGCAATACCGATCGAGGAGTGGAAGTTGAAAACATCTTGCTTCCTATGGAACCATGGGCGGTAGAAAATGCCTTTGACAACACGGCAAATACCCATTATAGTAGACGCGAATGTGGCTTACGCATTGACGATCAACGCGACTTATTGCATCTAACTTGTCAAAACAACACTGTCGCAACCAATACACGCAACTTTGTGTACACCTACCAAAAACCGATGAATTACAGGTTGTAAAATCAGCTTCCACATTAAAAGAGGGCTCCCCCCATTGGGTAGCCCTCTTTTTGAAATAAGGTATAATGCTTCTATAGAAGGCTCTGCAAAAGTGGCTTTACTCCCTCTCCCTTAGGGAGAGGGTTGGGGTGAGGGATTCGGGATGCCTAGTCATAGCGCGTGTCCCTCCTCCTAGCCTCTTCCCTAAGGGAGGAGGAATAAGACAAAATAGATTTTCGCAGAGTCTTCCACAAAAGGAAAATACCCCCATGTCGTATGCCCGTTGCTTTCAAGCCCTCGCCGACTACTTAGAACACTTGCGTGAAGAGCGCCAGTATTCTAAGCATACGCTTGAAGCCTATGAACGAGACATTCAAGAGTTTCTGCACATCTTGAGTGAAAGCGATTTGTACACGCTTACGCAAACGCCTTTGTTTGATGAAGAAGACGCCCCCTTGGCTTTAAGTTTTATGAAACGTAAACACGTGAACGTGTACTTGTCTCACTTACGCAAACAAGGACGCAAAAGTCGCACCATGATGCGAAAAACCTCCAGCGTGCGAGGCTTCTTCTTATGGCTAATGGTTCAAGGCCAGCTTGAAGTCAACATTTTTGAATGGCTTGAGTTGCCCAAGCAAATTCATCGGCTCCCCACTGTCTTAAACGCGTCCGATATTCAAAAGCTCTACGCCCAAATCCACGATTCGGATGAATGCTTGGCCTTAGAACTGCTTTACGCTTGTGGTTTACGCGTAAGTGAATTGATTGATTTAAAGTGGAAACAAGTCGAACGCCGAGCGGGCTTTTTAAGGTGTGTGGGCAAAGGCCATAAGGAACGCTTGATTCCTCTGGCTCCCGCTAGTTTAGAAATACTAGAGCGCGCCTTGATGATCAAGTCCGCAGAAGCCACGCAAGGGTACGTCTTGTGGAATGCGCATCCGCCGAATGGGAAGGCGCGTCCGTATTTAAGGAAAGAGATTTATAATTGGACGCAACAATGGGGGGCGTTGATTGGCAAGGCGTTTTCTCCGCACACGTTTCGGCATAGTTTTGCCACGCATTTGCTTGAAAATGGAGCGGATTTACGCGTGGTGCAAGAACTCTTGGGCCATGCGGATATTTCAACCACACAGATTTACACGCACGTGTCTCGTCAACATATTCGCCAAGCGCATCACGACTTATTTAACCCCGTGGCACCGTAGGGCTTGCTTCCTTGCGTTGGCTTAAACGAATCCCGCTTAAGAGCTTCTTCCAACGACTGCCTTCAGGGTTGTTGGCATGGTAAGGTTCAACCCCTACCTTATTAACAAAGAAGGGGATCATACTCAGTGCCACAACGGCAGGGGTGATTAAGAAATTCCCCAGCATAAGTGGGTTTATTAAATGAATCCCTGTTTCTTTTAACAGGTGGGTCACGGGCGAATGTTTTAAACGAACCCCCACATAGTCTGCCCAATTTTTAACGCTGGTTTTTTCTAAGGCGTCGATTAAGGTATTGGCTGATTTTTCAAGTTCGTCCATTTCTTGACGAGACAACTCATTCTGTTTATAAAATAAGCCGAGTTCAACGTTAGGTTCATGTCCTTGTGTATGCCAGCCATACAATAAATCTTTCTTGACATGAGCATAATTATTGAGTTCTAACTTCTTACTGCCCTCTTCTGTTTTATAATCAACGCCCTCATTTTTCGGGCGATCCTTCACCTTGTCCCAATAGCCCCAACTATGGCGCACCACTTCAAAAAGTCCCCCCAAAATACCCGCCACTACGAGTTTAGAACCAAGTGTTAAAAACTTCACAAACACCGCGGTATGAAAGCCATTGGCGGCGGCGTCTCGCTTATTGGTGAGTTCTTGGCGCACTTTATTATACTCACTTTGGGGATCTTCCACCTTGTCAATATGACTAAAGTGCTTGTCGATAAAATCAGGTTGGTAGTCTTTATAATCTTCTTTAATGGAACGTTTAATGTTTTGCAATTGACTTCGGGCGTTCGACACAATTAAAAACGCCACCGCAGGCCCAAAAAACAGCCCCCCAATCACAGCAGAAAGCCCCGTGCCGTACAGCACCTTGGCCAGTCGTTTAAGGTTTAATAACTTCATCGCTTCTCCGTCATTGGCAAGCTGTTCTATTGAAGTAAACCCAAAGGGCTTGAACAAACTAGGCGGGATTTTACGAAGCCAAGGATGCGTTAGTTCCTTCATTTCCATTTGTTTTTGTTTGGCACGTAGTAACATCATGGCGAAAGACAAGGGCAAGCCAATCAACGCACCGATTTTCGCCCCTTCTTTTAAACCAATCAAGCTGGCATGCGCTGGTTCAAATTTAGGATTGTCTAACAAGGCATCGGTTTGCACCAATACGTTTAAAAGTTTGGCTTCTTCAGGGGTAAAGCTGGTGGGTGGGTTGGCTGAATTGTCGGCTTCTGGCGGCGGGGTTTTTGCTGTGGTAGGGAGGTTTGGGGCGTCTTCTACGGCAAGCACCTGACTGAAGGCGGGGGAGTTGAACGTCGGCTTTACGGCAGAAAAAGCGGGCTTTACAGAAGCCCCCTGTGCATTTTTCAACGAGGCCAACCCTTTCAACGAGGCCACCCTTTTTGGCGATGCAGAAAAATCAGAAACGGCGGTGTTCCAAAAACCAGACGACATTGAAATACGCTTTCAAGAAATATTAAGGGAGAGTGCTTATCAAAATCATTCCGAACATGGACTTATTATACACAATCACACGTGATTTGTAATCCTTTTAGCATAAAACCGAAAAAGGAACTTTAAGTGCGCCATATGCCTAATGAATATACACTTCTAAACTATAATAGCCCAAATGCGTTTCGCCAGAATACAATTCATAAAAAATATCAATAAACCCGCCCTCTTCATTAAAGTGATAGTCTAAACGACGGGTACGGTTGCGACAGGTAAAGCAAGCGCCATCCACAAAAAATTGATTGGCATACCATTCGCCTTGCTTAAAGGTTTGTCTCGTGTGCGCTTCCCCAATAATCACCCAGGACATCACACCGTCATGTAACTTGAGCGTGTTGGTTTGGCGCTTGCCGTTGAGTTCTGAATCAAAGGCAATAATGTAGGTGTCTTTGTCAACCTGAAACAAGGAGCCTTGGGCCTCTTGTTCATCAATAATGGGGTCTTCATAATTAACGGAATGGGTGTAGGAAAGTTCTAAACTCACGCGGCGACGCAAATTAGGTACGGTGCCACGTTCAAAAGGCTGACTCATCATGAAGACGCTTCCTTATTCAATCTCTTTTCATCGTTCAATTCTTAATTCGTGAGGCGGCACCATCGTGGTGGCGATATAGTTAAAATAACATAGCCCAGTACGGCTATGCTAAAAAATCCAGAATCTTCCACCACTTCTATGAACTTTGAAAAAAGCCCGTTTTAAAGCGCGCACTAATCTGATGAGGCCGTGTAATGGCAGATCCTATCACCACGCCATAAGCCCCTAGCGCACAGGCGTGACGCACCTCTTCCACGTTCCACACGCGTCCTTCTAGGTAAACAGCCACTGTCGGGAACGTCTTAATCAAGGCCGTTAAAAAGTCGAAATTCGGGCCAGTCATGGCCACGTCTTGTGTTTCAAGGGTGTAGCCATTTAAGGTACTGCTTAAAACATCGACCCCCGCATCTACCGCAAAATGAGCGGAGTCAATGGAATCGACATCCCCCATGAGTTTTACTTGCGGGAAGGCTTGTTTTAGCGAAGTTACGATTTCGTTTAGGGATTGTTCGCGCTGGCGTGGGGTGGCATCTAGGGCAATGACGTCTGCGCCCGCTTCTGCAAGGGAAAGGGCGTCTTTGAGGTGTCGAGTAATATAGACTTCTGCTTGGGGGGCTTGAGGCAGGGGGTAAGGCTTATGCAGGCCAATAATCGGCACTTGCGGATGCCGTTGCTTGAGCATACGAATGAGATCCACATTCGCCAAGCGCAGTCCTTCGGCCCCACCGGCTAAAACGCTTTCACACAAAGCCAGCATAATCGGGGTCGGCGCTAAAGGCTCGTGATCTTCTGCTTGAACAGACACCACAAAACGAGGTAGGGGGGAGGGAGTTAAACGCATAGAGGTTTCCTTTGATGTGCAGGGAAAGGGTTGTCTTGTCCCTTCTCCCTTAGGGAGAAGGCTAGGATGAGGGAAACACCAGCTATAAAGGTCATCCAAGAACCCTCACCCCAACCCTCTCCCAAAGGGAGAGGGAGTAAAACCACTTTTCTATAGTATAATCATAGAACACCCCTTAAAAAAGGGCAAAAGGAATCGAGGTCTATGATGACTCTCCAAAATGTTCCAAGCACCGTAGAACAAGCCACACAAACGATTCAAACCACGTCTGAAGTGGTGAATCAGTCGGTGCAAGGCACTTTTTTAGACACCCTAGAATGGTTTGGCAACCCCTTAAGTGCGTGGCTATTTTCGCTCGCCTTAGGGCTTTTGGTGTTTTGGGGCCTTCGCCTGTTGTGTTTGGTGATGACGCGTTCCCTCTCTCAATTCAGTGCCACGCAAACGCCTTCTAGTCTTGGTTTTGTAAACACCTTTATTTTAAAAGCACTGGCCTATGTCAGCCCTGTGGTGCTATTTATTTTGGCCCTTTACGTGGCCGAAATCCCCCTTCAGTTCAATAAATCAGTGGACGCCTTTTTTGAACCGTTTCCCGTGTATGCCTTGCTCCTACAAGTCGCGTTGTGGATTAAACCGCTCACCAAAGTCACCCTAAGCCACTATGTAGACGCCCAAAGCGACGAAAAGCATCGCCTTTCGCTACAAACCCTGCTGGGGCCGGTGACGTTCTTGATCGTTTTAGTTGGTTGGATCTTGGTGCTACTGGTGGGTTTAGATTTTAAGGGGGTCAACATCACGGCATTGGTTACGTCTTTAGGGGTGGGGGGGCGGGCCTTGGGGCTGGCGCTACAAAACGTGTTGGGCGATTTGATCGCCTCCCTTTCCATCGCGTTAGACAAACCCTTCGTGCTGGGCGACTTTATCGTCACGCAAGACTTCAAAGGCACCGTCACCCATATTGGCCTGCGTTCAACCCGCCTAGAAGGCTTGGACGGCGAAGGATTGGTCATTCCCAATAGCGATCTGTGCAAAAGTCGTCTTCGCAACTACACGCGCATGCAACATCGTCGTGTGGAACATCGCTTTTATGTGGCACACGGCACCCCGTTAGATGCCGTAAAGGCCATTCCTGACTGGGTAAGTGATGGGTTTGGCCCCATAAAGCAAGCGACCTTAGAACGCGTGCATTTGGCGGAATGTACGGACTGGGCCTTGGTGTTTGAAGTGGTGTATGTAGTGGAAGAGGCGGATTATACGGTGTTTCGAAACGTGCAACAAGCGTATTTGCAGGGGCTGTTGAGCCTTTTGGCTGAAAAGCACGTTTCCCTTGCCACGATGCCCTACCCCTTAGCCCCAACCAAGCCTTGACCTGTGCGTTTTTTGTAACAGACTTATAAGCGATGAGGTGTGTTGATTCAAAGTCCCCTCTCTTTCAATCCGTGTCGGATCAAAAATCGTGCACTTTACGCACTAGGCAACGGGCTAAAAAATACGTTATACTGAAAAAGACTGGTTTTTTTCAAAAGCCCTTCACCCCCCAGCAACTTCCTTGAAAATTGAGCAAAAAACGGACTTTCGTGGCCAAAAATCGGACTTTCGTGGCCAAAAATCAGACTTTCGTGGCCAGAAAATGGACTTTCGTGGCCAGAAATCAGACTTTCGTGGCCAGAAAATGGACTTTCGTGGCCAGAAATCAGACTTTCCGACCCACGAAATGAGGCCCTTTTTACATCGTTAGGCAAAACCGTGTGGCTTAGCCTTTTAACTGTTGAACATAAGTCCGCCCCACTTGGGTCAAGCGATATTCCATGGTCGTGGCGTTGCCAGTTAAATCAGGCACCACTTCAATGTATCGTTGGGCCAAGGCGCGTTCAAGCACCGCATGGTTAAGATGCCCTGCTTCCGCGGATTCCACCAAGTGTTTCAGGGGAGACATCCCAAAGGTGGGCTGATGCAAGTAGGTTCTCAAATACTCGCCCGCAAGCAACAGCACTTCGGTGATGTCGTTAAAACGGGAATGGATTAAAAAGCTAGTGAAATCAGGGTTTCCCGCCTTTGTGGATTCACTTAACGGGCGGGGAGGAGCTTGTAAATCTTGTAGCAGGGTTGAAAAAATCGGCGAGACGGGCGCTTCTTCAACAGGGGGCGCGGGGTCATAAGCAGAAAAAGGACGTTGGGCTTGAAAGGCTTGCTGGGTCTGCTGAATGAGCTGTTCTATCGCCGAAGGAAGAGGGGTCACGGAAGGCGGTGCGGGGGAGGCAGTGGGCCTATTCCCCGCATTAAGATTTGGGAACAGTTGTTGGGCGACTTCTTCTTGCCTGTGGTGCTTGGCGGTGGAAGCATCCACCCACGCCTTGCATGACGCCAAATCAAACTCTCCTAGATCCACCCGCGCCGCAGGGGCCAAAACCGCCGAATCCGAAACACGAGAACCCGAAACGCAAACGCCCGAATCTGAAGCGTTAGACGCTGAACGAGCCGGCGTATAAGGGCGTTGCCGCAAGGGAAGCAAGCCTGCCAAGGCTTGTTGCACCTTCCACGCTTGCTGGCCCATAAAGTGGGCATCTGCAGAATGGAGTTCAAATTCGATGCCCGCTTCATGCCATTTTAAATGGTAAGGAAGGGGGGGCATTTCTTCAGCACAAGGGGGGGAAGATGGCCTATTGGAAGGAGTTTCAAGCCCTTGGGTCGTTTTGACTTGTGCCGTCCGTTTACGGGGGGGGAGGGGCGCCTTTTTTAAAGTGGTTTTGGCGGGAGCGGCCTTCTTTTTAGAAGGCGTTTTAGGGGCATCTTTCAAGGCAAGGGTTCCTTTTTTCGTTTAAAGCCAACGCACGCCAGTCGCCTTAGTGAAAGGCGGGGGAGGTGTTGACGTTGTTTTGAGACGAAGTGAGTAGGGCTTCACGCCAATTTTCCAGTTGGGCTTCAATAAATTGCGGATCATCACTCTGAAGTTCGAGTTCTAAATCACCTTTTTTAAGTTTGAACACGTAATCGCTCATAGGAAGGCTCCTTTGGGTCGTTTGGGGGGACTTTTTGAAGGTCTGTATTTCAAGGTTTATAAAAGTAAACCATAAAACCCGCTTCTACAGGAACGCGACAACGGTTATTTCATCCACTTATGGGACATTTTTACAAAAGTAGGGGGCTTCCCTCAAATGGCGGATGTGATTTAAGAAGGTCGCCTTTCATAATACAAAAAAGTTGAACGGCTCAGCCTGCATGAAGGAACCTTCACGACCATGACGAATATCGCCTCACTCGACGATCTCCTCACCCCTTTTCAAGCCCATGCGTCTTTGGGGGAAGCCGATTTATTATATAAGCAAGCCCCGTTGACAGAACAGCCTTCTTTCTTAGGCGTTACTTCAGCGCCTGCGTATCAAGAACCGTCTCGCTTGGATGAAGAACTGGCGTGCTTCACTCATGAATTCAACCCTCACCCCCACCCAACGCCCCCCTCTCTTGAACAGGAACAAACGCGAGAACAGGATCAAATCGAGGCCGTTTCTGGTGAAGAATCCCCATTTTTTGAGGCCATTTCAGTGGAAACCCCTGTGGAACATCACCCACCACAAGTGGTGAGTCTAGGACTGGCTGAAGAAGTCGTAGAGGTGTGGATGCCCCAAGATCGCCACCCCGAACAGGCGTTGGTGAAACGGGTGAGTGACATTATTTTTTCCATGGTGGGCTTGGCCTTCACGGCACCATTGTTTGCCTGGATGGCTTTTCTTTCTAAGGAAACGGCACCCGAACAGCCGATATGGGCGTATGACGAGTACGTGGGGCAATTTCAACAACGCTTTGGTGTGCGTCGTTTTGCGATTTTTGACGCCCTAGATTCAGCCCCCTTCTTGGTGCGAGCCAGTCGTGCTGTGGGGTTGGGGCATTTGCCGAAGTTGTTGAATCTCTATGAAGGTACGGTGTCTTTAGTCGGGCCCACGTTGCTGAAAGAGACCGAGGTCAAAGCGTTGCCCCCTCGCTATGCGGAACGCTTTCAAGTCTTGCCGGGGATCTTTGGCTTGGCACAAGTGTTGACACGGTTTTACCCCCACGCATCGCTTCAAGCAGTGGCTAAGCTGGATGTAGAATACGTGCGCCGTTGGAACGTGTTTTTAGATCTTGCGCTGTTGTGGAGCCATGCGGTAGCGAAAAATCCGCATCACCAAGTGGCTAAACAAAAGCGTAAAAAGCCTGAATCACGTCGTTTTCAAATCACGGTGACCTACTAAAAAACCCCTCTGTATTAGAGGGGTTTTGGTCGAAAATTTAAAAATGACGCGAATACATTAGCACAAAACATTAAATTGATTGCCTAGAGAAGCATTAGCAGTCTTGGATGGCACCAGTACTTGAGGTAGGGACGCAAAAGCGTTTGGAATGCCATTCCCTGCAAAATTGCTTTGCCCTGAACCCATGAAAGACGGGCTGGCAGGAGGTAGGCCACCAAGGGCTTGGAGACCAGCTGAAGGCCCGCCTAGGGCTTGAGACCCTTGAGGATCTTGAGTGGAGAGGCCAGGCGTTTGGATAGAGTTGTTTCCATTCAATCCAGCAAACTGAAACGATGGAGGCGTAAGCCCTAAAGCTTGAAGACCAGGTAGTTGCATAGAGGGACGTTCCTTTCAGAGATAAAGCGTTCTTCAGGAGTACAATGGAAGTCATGCGAAGCGGACTTCCTAATTGTATAAAAACGCGACAGAAAAAGCAATTGCTTTTTGTAACGATTTGTTTCCCCTTTTTAGGAAAACCTTAACATTGTCGAAACCCTAAGGAAAACCCCACGGCTTGCCCTTGGCCAGAAGGGTCGTCGTTCATAGGGGGCAAGACGAGTAAAAAGGAGGCTTGCCATGGGGTTGAACCGTCGGAATTTACGTGAACTCTTACGAGATGAAAGCTTGAGCAAACGCCAACAGCTCACCATTCGCTTGATGTATAAAAATTACGGCAAAAATCGCCTGACTTACTTGTGGTTGGTGCTGTGTTTGGGCTGGTTGGGGGTGCATCGCTATTACGCCAATAGTGATTTAATGAACGGGTTAATGAGTCCGTTTTGCGTGTTTTACCCTGTGGTGGCTCCCGCATTATTTTTAAGTGAAGAGCCGATGGCCATGGCCGCAGGGGTGGGGTGGTTTGCTTTTTTATATGTGGTGGCCATTTGTGAAATGCCGTGGCATTTAAATAAGATCAAAAACAGCAATACCCGTTTAAAGATATTTTTAGAAGAACATGTGAAGCATTCTTCTTGATTTTTGCGCTATACTTTTTAAGAAGTCCCCTTTCTTAAGGAAGTGTTGCCATGTTTCTTGCCACAGCCCCTCATTGTCCCCCCCTCCCCGTTATTGCCGTGACCTTAGGCGACTTAAGCGGGGTGGGGGCTGAACTTTCCTTAAAAGTGGCTCAGGCGTGGGTGCACGAACGCTTGCCTGCTTACCAGCTTCGTTTTTATGGCGATGTGGAAGGGGCCAACGCGCAAGCCGACGCGTTGGGCTTGGCTTCGCTTGAACGCCTTGGCAAAGAGCATCCCACCTTGATTTCTTGGGTACACACGCCGGCGGAATCGAGTGGCAAGGCGTCTTACTTGGCGGTGGAAGCAGCGGTTTTAGATGCCTTGGCAGGGAAAGTCCTTGGGGTGGTGACCAACCCCATTTCAAAGGCGAATTGGTGGAAGGCTGGCGTGCCGTATTCAGGGCATACCGAAGCCCTTGAAATGCTGGCCAATCGCCACGCAGATCCTTCACAAAAGCTTTTCCAAGCGCCGTTTCAAGCCGATATGTTCTTTGCGTTTCAGAACTTTCGCCTATTGCTGTTGACCCGTCATGTGCCGTTACAGGCGGTTTCAACTTGTTTAGACCTCAATCAAGCCAAAGCATCTGTAGAAGCCTTAATTCATACCCTTAAAGCCACGCTCGCCAAAGAAACGTTTCGCCTCGCCCTGCTGGGGGTGAATCCGCATGCGGGGGAAATTGGCGGGGTTGAAGAAGCGGAGATGCTGTTGCCGTTACAGGCGTGGGTGCATGAACAATTCCCCTACGTCACCATGAGCCTGCCACAACCTGCCGATGCCTTCTTTAGAGGCTTTGACGCTCAAAGCACCAAAGGCTTTGACGCGGTGGTGAGTCCGTATCACGATCAGGGGCTGATTCCGATGAAGTTGCTGGCGGGGTTTGACGCGGTGAATGTGACGATTGGCTTGCCGTTTTTACGCACCAGCGTGAGTCACGGCATGGCCAGTGACATTGCGGGGCAAGGCGTGGCGAATCCGCGCAGTTTGCAGGCCGCCATCGATTATGTGTGGGATGCTCAAAGAACAGCCCCTAATGCGGAGGGTGTAAACGTCTATTACGAGCCACTTTCATAAACGCCTTTGTTTTTTTTTTGTCCTTAAAGCCTGTTTCAGGATTTTCTATCCCACTGGCAACATCCACCACCGACAACCAAAAACGAGTCAAAACCTCAGGTAGGTTTTCGGCGGTCAATTTGCCCGCCAGCACACAAATAAATTTCATGTCTTCGGTGGCATCGAGTATCGATTCAAACGGAATACTTTCCCAATCGATCGACTCTTTGTGGGATTTAGGGACATCAAAGACAGCCCCTAAAATATAAGCGTTATACGCTTCTAATGTTTCAACAGAAGGTAAGTCCAGCACGTTAAAGACCTTCCAAATAAAGGCTCGATCCGCCAAGGCGTCATAAAGGGCTTGCACATAGGCAAGATCTTCATCGCCATGCAACTGCACAAAATCCACGTCGGATTGGACGACATCATTCACAATCATATCAATCGGGGCGTTTTGATACACCGCCACCACCCGAGCCGTTTCGTATTTCTTGCTTAACAACACGACTTGCTCTAAGAAATCAAGCGACTGAAAACGAGGCGTGCCTTCCACGCGAATCACGCCCAAGTAATCGGCGCCTGCATCCATACAAAGTTGGGCATCTTCAAGGCGTGTCAATCCACAACATTTCACAAGAACCATGCTATTTTTTCGCCACGTGCATTTTGTTGAAAAGGGCCTCTTCTTTGGCCAAGGCCGTGGCCCATAAGCCAATGGAATCACTGTAGAAGGCGACTTCTTCCTTCGGCAAGAAGTGAGCCAGCGCTTTTGGCGCGCTTTTGGGGTGACGCGTTACGACAAATTGACCAGAAAGGGCGTATTGCGTGCGGTTTGAAAGGTTGACCCCCCCTTCAAAAGAACGAATGCCTGAAGCGTGTAGTTGTTCATAGATTCGCGCGAGTGCGGGGGTTTTTTCACGCAAGGCAGGGGGAATCAATACCGCGACACTGGCGATGAGATTCGGGTATTTAAACGACAGCCACGGCGCCAGTTGTAGGGCTTTTGGATCAAAGTGCAAGGAAGCGTCCAGCTGTTGGGGCGAGCTGTGTTCAAAAAATTCTTTCCCTGAAAGAAAAATCCCCTGCGAAGAACGGTACACGCGTAAAGGTTTTAAGAAAGGGGAAAGGGCCAAGGCGTCGTTGACTTTTAGCAAAGTGGCCTGATCTTTCCATGGCAGAACATCCAACACCTGTTTATTGGAAGAGGCCTTGCTTTTAAGGACGACTTCATTCAAATGGCCGCCTTGGCCCAGATGTTTCACCAAGGCGTTCAGGGTCTTTTGTTTGTCTGGCGTGGGTTCAAGCACCACCGCCCGATGCCCCTGCTCATTGACCACAAGCAAAGTCCGCTTGGAAAGCAAGCCCAGCAAATCTTTTTCCACATTCAGGTGAAAAAGCGATAAAATCGGGTTCAACATTTTGAGTTGATTTTGCTTGTCTTCAGGCAAACGTTCAATGAACCCCTTCTTCAAGAGCCTGTCCACATGTTGGATGCTGACATAGCTTAGGGAAGGAGACGCGCTCATCACTGGTCGTTCACTGCCTTTAAGCAAGTATTCAAGTGTGTTCAGATCCAACGGCGGGGTATTGGGATCGTCCGCTTGAGGTAGCTGTATAAGGAACCCTGACGACTCTTGCAGGTTTCCGTTTGCCAAAACCCGTTGAGGCGACGTGCTTTTTACTACCCACGCGGGCTTTAGGCTGAAATGACCTTTTAACGCCCCGTTGGCCAGACCACTTAGATTTAAACACGTCACGCTTTCTGCGGTGGCTTCACTGTGGGGAAACTCTACAAAGGCGTCTTGCAGAACAGGCAGAAGGTGTTCTGCGAGTTTCCAGCTGGTTTTAGGGGCTCTTACGTTTAACAAAGGGGGCTGGTTGACTTTCAGGATTGCATCCAAGTAAGGCAACAGGGTGGCATGTTCGGTACTGGGGAACAAAAAGGCGCCCCATTTGGGGGAATAGACGAGCGTTTCTTTTACGTTGGGAATGCTGTAAAAAGGAGACGGAGACTTGGTATTAAAAAGTCCTTGATGACTGAGCTTAAAGAGTTCAGGCAATTCGAGCAAGTGTCTTTGCCCTAGTGTGGCACTGGCTTGAAGGCTCGGCCAATCTAAGGGCGTGAACCCTTTGAGATCGTCTGCCGTGACGTTGGGCATCCAAATCCACGGAAGGGTGTGGGGCAGGCGTTCGTTGGGGTGTTTAAGGGCCACCCCAAACAGGGCCAGTTCGTCACTGAACGCTTGTGGGATGGGCAGTTCTGTGGCGTAAGCTTCGGGGTTGTGTTTGAAAAAGGCGAGTGCCATGGGTTCAGAAGGCAGGCGAAAATCCAGCAGTTTTTGAGCCGTGGCTTCACTACCCACCCATTTGACGAGTCCTGCACTGAGGGGTTTGTGGGTATTGGAGCGGTTGTTGCATCCGCTAAGAAAGGGTAGACTCATTAAAGCCAGCATTCCCAAAACCAAGAGTTGTGAAAAGAAACGTTTGTTCAATGGTTTCATCAGGCACCCCCATGTATCACGTCAAAAACGGCGATTAAAAACGATGTACTAAACACTAGGACTAGTGTAACAGAAAAAGGCTGAACAGACCACAAGGGGTTTAAGAAAAACACGGGACGTGTTAGGCTTGACGCTTCGGTGTGTTTTTGCTAATTTAAAAGCTAGCTACTTTAAAAGTGGTAGTTTTCTTTCCCTCTCAACCATAAAGGTCTGTCCCGTGAAATTGATGGCACGTTCTCCTCAACCATTCTCCTCGTCTACCCCCCCCGCGCGCGAGCCGTGGACACCGCCCGCCAAGGCGAATCTCCCTCTTCTTTAATTCGGCCAGTCGTTAATGACTTATTTTATCCTGCAGACGAGAGTTTTCCCTTGTCGATGGCTCACCATTTTGTAACTGGCAACTTATTTCAATCATACCCCCGTGACTTTGTTAGACTCGCTGAACAAGTCCAACAAAACTCTAAAACGCCAAATTATTCTAAAACGCCAAATTATGATGTGTTAAACTTCTTACGGATGTCTACACAGACATTTCAAAGTCTTTTGACTCTTTGTATAGTCCAAGCCTTTGGTAATAGAAATCAAAAAAATCTTATACGTCAATGGAGATCCCCCAAATTTCTTGAACTAGAGTTAGTCACTCAAACAACGGATCCAACTCGGCGGGTACAATTACGAGTAGCCCCTGGTTCGAAAAAGCTTTGTGATCAAATTTTTCAAGGCAAGCCACCTGAATTGGACATGGCCGTAGATTTAGATCTTCAAAATCAACCTCGTCCAACTAAACATTTACACATTGAAGCTCGACCTGGGAATAATTCCCCTGTATCACGCAAGGGTCTGGTAAACTTTAGCTAATTTTATGATAGGCTAAAGTATTATGAATCCTAGTAAAAATAAGTATTATAAACAGTCGCACATTTCTGAACGTAAATTTCGCGAATTATTGCGGTGTTTTGCATTAGATTTAAACGCCAAAGAAAGCAGTCAATTAACAGGGATTTCTCATGTTAGCTGCAAGCTCATCTACACGAAGCTACGCCTTCGTATCGTAAAGCAAAGTGTAGATGAGCTTGCAAGCGACGGCGTTTACGAGCTAGATGAAAGCTACTTTGGCGCCAAGCGCGTAAGAGGCAAAAGAGGACGAGGTGCCGCAGGAAAAACCCCTGTATTTGGTCTATTAAAACGCAACGGAAATGTACATGTTGAGATTGTTCAAAACTGTTCTAAAAGTGCTTTAATGCCTATCATACAAGGCAAAATACTAGAAGGTAGCACCATTCACACAGACGGCTGGAAAGCCTATGATGGACTCATTTTAAATGGGTATGATCACTACCGTGTTTTTCATAGCCAAAATGAATTTGCTCGTGGGAAATGCCATGTTAATGGCATTGAAAGTTTTTGGAGTTTTGCAAAAAGAAGGCTTGCTCAATTCAATGGATTAAGTGACCAAACGTTCTATTTGCATTTGAAAGAATGTGAATGGCGATTTAATTTGAGATCTCAAAATATCTATGCTATTCTGTTAAAGGAATTGAGGAAAAATCCTCTCTAAAGTTTACCAGACCC
>JBIKTR010000023.1:0-19903 GCA_044348005.1 Vampirovibrionales bacterium
CCAAAGGTGCAAGTGGAACAAGCGAAGAGGTTGAGATGGGGGGTGGATTTTTAAGGAGGGGGGAAGAGAAGGAGAGCCGCAACAACTTCCTTCTCTTCCCCCCTCCTTGAACCGCCTTTAGAGGTTTGGAGACCTTTGGCGGAGCAAAGGTCTCTGACAACCACCAGCTATAGAAACAAACTAGTAAACCCAAGCACCAGCGTTAAAAGGGAGCAAGAAATCCAAAATCAGCAGAGCGGACGGCATTTACACCACCCGATAGACCCCACGACCCACAAACGCCAAGAAGCCTGCGTCTCGCAGGACTTGCAACTGTTGCCGTATTTCGGATTAGTCCTTAGTTTTTGACTGAATTTCAAGATATGCTTGATAGAAATTATGCCACATTTTAACTGTTTGAAAACGCCTTTTAACTGTACTTTCGGCATTCAAACCATTTCTCTTCAAAATATCTTGGGGTATTTCTTTGTAGTTTTGGTATTGGTTTCTTGTATATCCATTAAAAATATCATTTGAATATATGGATTTAAACATTTCTTGAATAATATGACTTTCTGACAAGTTAGCAATCCTTGCTCCTTTTTTAGTTAAAGAATAGCAACCTGAATTTTTAGAGGATTCTTCTATTAATTTCATCCACTTAAGCGTGTTCAAGTAATAATCATGTTGTCGTGGTACAAAATCATAATTTTCAAAAAGTTGTTCTTTTGTTAAATCTTGGTTAAACTGATTAACGAACTCAAGAAAGAGAGAGTATACTTTATCAAACTTATCCGCTTGTGGAAAGGGAATGTCAGGATCAGTATCTTCATAATTTATCGATATTGATTCTGGAATAACAGGCAAAGTGGCTTTTTTTTCTAATTTATATACCTTATAATCTTCATATACGAAGCGAGCCTCACCTTTTTCATATATAAAAGGTATGAAATGAAACAGTCCCCCAATTCCATAAAAAAAGACATAGCTTCTAACTTCTTTTTTGTAAATCTGCTTAAAATTAAGTTCGGGATACAAAAGTTGCCTTAGATTCATGTTGGACTTGAAATCCATTTTTGCCTCAATTAGGTATATAGATTTCTTCGTTTCATACCCTCCATCTATCTCTACTTGAACACTTTCTACATTGTAACTTGTTGAAGTTTCGTTACTATTTTTTAATTCAAAAGAGAAAGGCTTACAATACTCCCGTCCTCTCACAGTTAAATAAGCATCATCACCCATTAGATCTTTTAACATTCCAGAAGCCAAAGCCGCATCCAAAGCCTTACTTTCACTCGTTATTCTATCAGCGTCTAAAGTTGTTATTTCTTTAGGCAAGTGGAATGTTTTTGCATCTACCTGTGGCATTTGATCAAAATCTATCCTAACAAAAGGAGTCGTTTTAGCTATTTTATACTTTCCGTTTGAAATAGCTAGTATTGATAGACCATTATCTACAAATACATCTGGTACTGTCTCTAAGAAGTCCATTTTACACATTAAGCGTGGTTCGTGATATTTCCTAATAGTTAGAGCAGAAATATCGAAGAAACCCTTCGTTTTAACTTCTTGTAGAATAGGTAGATCGTCAAATATTTTTTTCCATTTTTCGTTTATTTGGGAATTAGCCATTTTTCGAAACCTTGGATTTTGGCTTACCACACTGCTTTAAAACTTTAAGCATTCTAGGTAAGGCGATCCCTTCCAGATACTCGCGGTTTTGGTCAATGCCAATGAAGGAGCGTCCGTGTTGCAAGGCCACTACCCCTGTCGTACCGCTTCCGCAAAAGGGGTCAAGCACCACGTCCCCCTTTAGGCTACTGGCAATTACAATGCGTCGTAACAGCAATTCAGGTTTTTGCGTCGGGTGTTTACCGTAGGCTTTTTCGTGGGTTTTGGGCGTGCCACTGGCCCACACGCTTCGCATTTGTTTTTCAGGTTTTTTAATGAAGTCTTCTTCATGCCACACGCCGTTTTTCATTAACTCATAGTTAAAGGTGTGCTTGGCGGTTTTGCTTTTTCTCGCCCAAATTAGCGTTTCATGGCTGGCGGTAAACATACGGCAACTGAGGTTGGGGGCGGCGTTGGGCTTGAACCAGGCGACATCGTTAATCACGTGCCAGCCTTCGAGTTGTAGGGCGAATCCGCAGGCGTAAATGGAATGATAGGTGCCACTAATCCATAGGCTACCGTTGGGTTTTAGCACGCGGTGGCAGGCTTGAATCCACGCACGGTGAAAGTCGAAATCGGCTTGCACGCCGTTGCTTTTGTCCCACGCCCCTTTATTGACGCTCACTCGTTTCCCCGCATGGCAGGAAAAGCCGTTGTTGCTCAAGTTATAGGGGGGGTCCGCAAAAATAAGATCGACACTCGCTTCAGGCAAGTGGGCTAGGGTTTCTAGCACATCGCCTAAGTGCAAGCTTAGTGTGTCGTCTTGGTGCAATAACATGAGGGGGGCGGGGCTTTTCATGGTGAGGGGGGGGCTCCGTGCGTTAGGGGGGGGGCGTTCTTGCGGTGTCGAAAGAAGTCCTTCACAAAAGCGATCGGATCGTACGATCAGATCAGCCGAAGATCAAGGGCTTGATCTTTGCCATGTTTGATCGGCGTGTAAAATTGTTACATTGCCGTGAAAAATAGTGCACTTTACGCACTGGGCAAAGGGCTTAAAAATAGGGTATACTGAAAAAGAGTGGCTTTTTTCAACAGGCCTTCACACCCTCACAAAACTCCTTGAAAATCGAGTAAAAAACCGACTTTCGTGGCCAAAAAACCGACTTTCGTGGCCAAAAAACAGACTTTCGTGGCCAGAAAACCGACTTTTGTGGCCAGAAAACCGACTTTCGTGGCCAAAAAACCGACTTTCGTGGCCAAAAAACCGACTTTCGTGGCCAAAAAACCGACTTTCGTGGCCAAAAAACAGACTTTCGTGTGTCGGAAATTAGGCCATTTTTACATCTTTAGAACCTTCTACGCGTCACTACGCCCCCCACGGAAAAGGCGACGTCCATTTTGGTTTGGCGGGTTTTGAAGGCGCTTTGCCCACAGGCGTCGCGGGAAGCGTCCCCTCCTCTTCCGCAAAAGACCCAAAAAAGTCCCCCCACCCCATCGGATCTTCAGGATCCACCGCCTCTTCTGGCGAAGATGCAAGCGCATCAAGCGTTTGAGCTTCATCGTTAGAAGATCCGCCAAAGAAGCCCGAAAAGGCCTTAAACCCTTGCGCCATCTGAAAAATCTGCGAAAAATCTCCCAGCAGTGCCTGCCCCATTTCAGCCGAAATCCCTGCCCCCCTAAACAAACGGGCTTGCCGACTCGCCGAATCCAGCACGAGGCTTGGGTTTTGGACTTCTTGGGCGTTCATTGAAGCCAGCAACGCCTTCCACTGACGCAACTTCTGCTTGTGATCCGTCCCTGCGCTGTGGCGGTCTTGGGCGTTTATCTGCATCATGGGGAGCATCGCCAAAATCGTCCCCATACCCCCCATTTTCTGAATGCCTTCTTGCACGTTGAGGTAGTCCCGAAAGTTCAACTCGCCGTTTATCATACGCGCCATAACGCTTGCCAGGCTTGCTTCTTGGTGAGATGCCATGGCTTTTTCAAACAAGGTGGCTAAATCCCCCATGCCCATGAGCCGTTGCGCCATGCGATCAGGGTGAAACGGCTCCAAATCGTTGGGGGTTTCGCCGGTGCCTAAAAACTGAATCGCAATGCCCGTGGCTTCGCGAATAGACAACATGGCACCGCCCTTGGTGTCGCCGTCCATTTTAGAAAGCACACAGCCCGTGACGCCGATTTGCAGATGAAAAGCTTCCACCACATTCACCGATTCTTGCCCGATCATGGCGTCCACCACCAGCAATACATCGGTGGGTTTGTGGCGATGCTTTAAAATCAGCAAGTCCGCCATGGTTTGGGTGTCCGCTTGTAAACGCCCAGCGGTGTCGACAATCACGTGCGTGGCTCCTGCTTTTTTGGCGTATTCAAGGCCTTGGGCGACGACCTCAAGCATCGAAGTGGCGGATTCGTCCGTGTAAACGCCAATGCCGAGGCGTTCGCCCAAAATGGCGAGCTGTTGCATCGCTGCAGGGCGTACGGTGTCCGCCGCAATCAGAAAGGGAACGATACTTGGATTTTGAAGGGGGGAGCTGGTGTTTCCCTCACCCTGCAATTTTTCTAAGGAAGATGAGCCTAAGGGAGAGGGTAAGTCCTCTTGTGATTTTAGCCACAACGCCAACTTGGCGGCTGTGGTGGTTTTGCCCGCCCCTTGCAAGCCACACATGAGTATAATGGCTGGATGTTCAGGCGTAAAACTGTCTCGTTTTTCTTCGCACACGGCGTTGAGCGGGCTTTGGGCCTCCCCAAGCAGGTCTCGGAGTTCTTGGTGCATCAGCCCCATGAACTGATCTTCCGCGTCCCACCCGTCGAGTTGCGTTGAGCTCAACGCTTTTTCACGCACCCGTTTGACGAATTGTCGAGCCACTCGAAAGCTCACATCCGCTTCGAGCAGGGCGTTTCGCAGGACTTGGCAGGCGTCTTGCACGGCGGATTCGTCAAGGGTTTTGGCCGAGCCTTTAAACAGTGAACTCATGCTCGTGAAAGAGGTGCTTAGGGTGTCAAACATATTAAAATCCTTTTTGATCAATTGGGATTTATTATACCTCAAACGCACAAGGACATAGAACTTGTAGCGATGGGTAATTTATGCTAGCCTAATAAAAACCTTTAAAGGGTTGCTTATATAGCAACACCCCCATTCTGTAACAGAAAGGAGGTGAGCTAAAATGATTACATCAGAAACACTACTTCTGCTGATAATCTTCTTATTAGTCTTAAAAAGCTAAGAAGATAGCGTGGAGTCTTCAAGTCTCGAACACTTGGGGACTCCCCCTTTTTACATTGTGTCAAATGTGGTGAGCTTTGTCAAGGGGTTTAGCTTTACCCCCTTTTTTGGATGGGTCTGGTAAACTTTAGCTAATTTTATGATGGGCTAAAGCATTATGAATACAGGCGATGAGGCTATTTATTCGTTTAAACGGCATCAGAATCTTTTGTACAGAAGTTAAAAACCACGTTGTAACAGATTAAATGCGCAGTAACAGACTTAACATTAAATGGCGGATCAACGGAAAAAGTGTTGGAACCGTCACAAAAAAAATGATTAAGCCCAACACGGGCTTAATGCTTGCACTGAGCTGAAAAACGGGGATCTGTTGAGCCGTTTTATTGACAATGCCTAAAATACAATCCATTAAAATGGTGGTGATGTAAAACGGTGCGGAAATCAACATGGCTAAAGGAATCATCGACGCGGAAGCATCCACCCACTGGTACACGGTAATCACCTTAAAAAATGCCACGTTTAACACATGTAAGGGCACCAAGGCAAGGCTTTTGTCCACGGTTTTTAGCAACAGTTCAATCCCCCCAACATAAACGAACACGATTGAAGCAATGCCACTAAAAATAGGCCCCATAATCGCGGAACTTTGCTTGGTGGAAGGATCCATCATATTGGCCATTTGAAGCCCGATTTGCATGGTAATAAAGCCCCCTGCCATAGAAATGGCTTCAAAAATCAGACGCATGGCAAAGCCAATAAATAAGCCTAATACAATGTTGACGACCATCAACATCATAAACTCCGTGACGACCGTATTTTTTAACACCCGCGCGGACGCCTGCACCGAAGGGTGCGACATCAGTGCCACGCTTAACATTAACAGTAATCCCATTTTAAATTGAACGGGGACATCCTTACGGCTTAATACTGGGGCAATGCTGATGAATCCCCCCAAGCGACACAACACCAACAGCCCTGCATCAATGCCACCATTGGCTTGCGCATGAAGGACGTGAAAGCCCTGTAGTAATGCTTCAAAACCAGCCATTACGGGGTATCCACCGTTTTACGACTGGCTTGCGTGGCTTGGCGGGTTTGGCGTTTTTCTTGCATCAGCATGACGGTGCCTTGTTCGCCCGCCTTTTTTTCGTACCCCGCGTTTTTGGGTTGTGGAGCCATTAAAAAAGGCCCTGTAGTAGGCACCACTTGAAACGCCACCTGCATGGATTCTCGCACATACTGCCCCGACATTTCAAGCATGGTTCCCCCTGCTAGAATCAAAATCAAAAACACGGCAATCATTTTAGGGACGGCTGAAAGGGTTTGTTCTTGGACTTGGGTGACGGCTTGCAAAATCCCCACCACAAGCCCAATGACTGCTGCGGCAAGAATTGGCGGCATGGAAAGTAGGAGGCTCAGTAAAATACCTTGTCTGACGTGTTCAAGTAGGTAATCCATGGAAGGGGGGCTTTCTTGTTAGAGTGGGGGGGGAGTGGGGCGGAGGCGAAAAAACAGGGCCACGAGACAAACGATGCAAAGGCTTAAGGGCTTAATTGAAACTTTGAATCAGCCCGCGCACAATCAGGGACCAACCGTCTACGGCAATGAAAATTAGGATTTTAAAGGGCAAGGAAATAATGGTGGGCGAAAGCATCATCATACCTAAGGCCATTAAAATGTTGGCCACGACTAAATCAATAATCACAAAAGGAATAAAAATCACGAACCCAATTTCAAAGGACGTGCGCAATTCGCTTAACATAAAGGCGGGCGTAATTTCCCAAATACTTAAATCATTCACCGATTCAGGCGCCCGTTTACGAGACACTTCTAAAAAAATACGCACATCTTCTTCGCGGGTTTGACGCATCATAAACTGCTTTAAGGGCACCACGCCCTTGTTCATAATATCCATCACATTGGCTTTGGGGTTGTTTAACAAGGGGTTGACGGCCGTGTACATTTCACTGAAGACGGGGCTCATGGTGTAGAAGGTTAAAATTAAGGCTAAGCCCACCAAGACCATTGAAGGCGGGACTTGTTGGGTTCCCATGGCTTGTTTAAGAATGGAAAAGACGATGACATAACGCAAGAAACTCGTCATGCCAGACACCAAAAAAGGCAGTAACGTCAAGCTGGCCATCAGCAACATGAGTTGTAAGGCGGGGTCTAAATTGGCAAAGGCTCCTGAAAAGGCGGCGGTGGCCATGGGGGTGTCTTCCGTGAATCTGACTATACACGCTTATTAAAGCACGCCAAAGGCCTTATTTTTCAGAGCTTTCCCTATTTTAAACCGAATGGTGGATGCGATGAGGAGGGGCTTGCCCACGATTGAGACGCCCCCGGTGTCAGAGGGAACAGACTTCGCACCCCTTGTAAAAAACTGCCTGAACGCGGAGCTGAGGGGGCACTGACCCCTGTGTGTGGGTTTACACTTGAATAGCCAGAATCGTTGGGGGTAATGGCGACGCCTCGAATACCAGCGGCGTCTTCACGGGTGGTGCTTTCAGCGGCGTAAGCGTCTTCTAAGGCTTCTACATAGGCTTGAGCCGAATCTAACTTGGTTAAAAAACGCAGGCCTTCCGTGCCTGAAGCCACCAAAAAGCGTTCGTGTTCACATTGAATAATCATCAGCTGTTTGTTTTCATCCAAGGCCAAGGTTTCTTCTACTTTCAGTTTGCTTTCTTCTTCTGCAGGAAGTGAATGCCCCATGCCCACCCAACGGCGAATGAGTTGCACGAATTCAGGCTTGGTGTTGAGCAACCACAAAAAAGCCACCAACCCCCCAATAATCAACACGCTCCACAAGCCCACACTGCTCATGTACTTCCAAATCAAGGTTTGACTGGTGGGCGTGGCAAAGGAAGAAGAGGCGGGCGTCGTTAATTCAAGAAGGGGCATGGTAAAGGTTACTCCATTAAAGGGCGGTTTGTTTCTGTTGTGATTATACCATGACTTTTGATTTAGTGGAGGGAAGCCAAGTCTTGCATTACCGTGTAAAATAAAAAACGATTGTGATGAAAGGTGAACAGAAAGGTTTAAAGCACCCCCTGTATGAAACCCATTGCCTTGTGTGAAGCGGATTTAAATGAAGACGACGTGCAAGCGGTGGCATCCACCTTGCGCGACGGCTGGATTTCATCTGCGGCGCCTGTGGTAGACGCCTTTGAAGAGGCATTTTTGGCCCAGCTCCACGCATGGGGAGCCAGCCCCGACTTAGGATGCGTCGCCACACAATCAGGCACGTCCGCCTTATGGATGTGCTTGCACCTGCTCGACTTGCCCCAAGGCACGGAAGTCCTTTGCCCAGCGACCAGCTTTGTGGCCAGTATTCACCCCTTTTTGTACCAAAAGCACCGCCTCCGCTTGGTGGATGTGCATCCGCTTACCTTTGCCCCCACGCTTGAAGCGTATCAATCCGCCCGAACCCCCCACACCAAAGTCGTGTTGGTGACGCATCTCTACGGACTTGCCATGCCTGAACTACTAAAATTACGCCACTGGTGCGATGCCGAAGGGCTTATTCTGATTGAAGATGCCGCCGAATCGCTCGGCACGCTCGTTGAGGGTAAACCAGTGGGAACAATCGGACATTACGGCTTTTACAGCTTCAACGTCAACAAAACGCTCACCACCGCCAGCGGAGGCGTCTTGGTGTCTGAAGATCACGACTTACTCGCTAAAATCAAGCATCAAAGTACGCAAGCCAAGTGCTACGGCAGTGGCGAACTCTTCCACGATGCCCTCGGCTTCAACCTGCGCATGAACGCCCTACACGCCAGCTTAGGTATCAGCCAACTCAAGCGACTGCCCACATTTTTACAAGCCAAGGGTCGCATCGCGGATGCGTATCATCAGGCGTTTAGGGGGCAAGCGTCTTTAGAGTTTGTGCATCATCAAAACCCGAAGTATCAAAACGCCTTTGAACACATTACGCCGAGTTATTGGCTGAACCTGCTGTATTTGGAAAGTCACGACAAACGCAAAGCCTTGCAAAACTTTTTACAAGCTCAAGGTGTGCAGGTGCGACCCGTCTTTATGCCGTTTACCGCCTTTGACTATGTGCATCCGTTTTTGGTGGAAGCGTCGTTGCAGGATCCTCGCTCGCAATTTAAAAATGCCTATGCCTTGTGGGAAAGGGGCATCAATTTGCCGTCGTCTCCGCATTTGAGCGAAGGCGATCAGGCTCGTGTGATTGAACTTGTTTTAGAAGGAACCCAAATATGATTAAAGATATTTCTTTAGAGCAACTTAAAAAAGCACAGGAAGCTGGGATTTTATCTGCAGAACAAGTGCTTGAACTTGTAAATTTTGCCAGTAAGCCCAACGAAAGCAGTCCAAATAAAGCCCGATTTAATCTCACTCATTTTTTGTATTATTTTGGTGCCGTTTTGATTGTTTCAGCACTAACTTGGTTAACCACGGATGTCTATGAACATCATCATGCCAAAGGAATGTTTGGGCTTGGTGGTGTTTTTATCGTGTTTTTTACTTATTTTGCCCATATTTTTTGGCAAAAAAATATGCGTATTCCAGCGGGGTTACTCTATCTCCTCGGTGTGATTTCTGTTCCCCTCTTAATGCTCTACCCTGTCGAACTTTTTCAACAGTGGCTTACTTCTATTGGGGTGTCAGGGTTTAAGACGGCTTGGATGCTTGAAATTTTAACGGTTATAGTTGGGGTAATTTACTTTTATTACAGACGCTGTTCTATTTTGCTTCTCCCTATTATTGTGTCGTCGAGCCTTTTGTTGATAGATGTTTCAGACAGTGTTTTACATTCAAAAAGGATTTTGTCTTTCTACCCATCGCAACTCGTAAGCTTTGTTTTTGGTAGTTTTCTAAATGGCATTGCTTTTTATTGGGACAAACGCACCAAAGAAGATTTTTCTTGGTGGGCTTATTTTATAGGGGGAAATTTAGCTTGGTTTGCCTTATATACACGATGCTTAGATTTTCTGTGGTATCCTTCAGCCAAAGGCGAAGTCTTTATACTGTCTTTCCTGTTGTTTAGCATCTTTTATTTCTTCGGTGGCTTTTTACTTAACAGAAAATTATTTATTATTTTAGGGGCTTTAGGAACCTTTCATACGGCATGGTACTTTGCAAACAAACTATTTAAAGATGCCTTATTCTCACCATTTATGCTCGTTGGTGTGGGTCTACTTATCATTACGTTAGGGCTTTTATGTCAAAAACACCATGTTCGCATGAGAAAAGCGTTACATCAAATTTTACCTGATTTTATTAAACGTAAGCTACCCGAATATCGATTGGAGAATACAAAACATGATTAAAGTCTTGATGATTTGCATGGGCAACATTTGTAGATCACCCCTAGCCCACGGCGTTTTCGAATACATCGTGAAAGACGCTGGACTTGCCGATAAAATCCACGTCGATTCCGCGGGGACGCATTTTTACCACGTCGGATGCCTCCCTGATGATCGTTCCATCGAAAAAGCCCGCGACTACGGCATTGACATCACCCCACAACGCGCGAGGCAACTCACCGCCGAAGACTTCAGCGACTTTGATTACCTCCTTGTCATGGACAAACGCAACTTGCGGGATGCTTCGCTAATTGCCCCCACGCCTGAACTCGCCCAAAAGTTGACGCTGTTTTTAGATTACAGTCTCGGTGATTTTAGCGAAAGCGAGGTGCCTGATCCGTATTATGGGGGCATTGATGGCTTTGAGCATGTGTTTCAGCTCGTCAAAAGTGCGAGCGTCGGCTTCTTGGCGCATTTACAAGAAAAGGAGTTCCCCTCATGCTAAGTGCCGAAAAAGCCCAAGCCCTGTTTCAAGAAGCCCGAAAAGCCAGCGACGCCTCCTATTCCCCCTACAGTCAATTCCCTGTAGGCGCCGCCTTATTGCTTGAATCAGGCGAAATGATTAGAGGCTGTAACGTTGAAAATGCAAGCTTTGGCCTGACGATTTGTGCCGAACGCACCGCCCTCGTCTCATGGATTTCCCAAGGCAAGCAAACGGATGCCATTGTCGCAGTGGCCGTCTACGGGGTGAAAACGCCTCATCATCATATTACCCCGTGTGGGGCGTGTCGGCAGGTGTTGGTCGAATTATGTGGGCCAGAAACCGTGTTGGTGTTTCGGGACGCGGACGGCCACTTGCAACAAAAGCCCGTGGTGGACTTTTTACCTGAACGGTTTGCCCTGTAACTTGTCACTTATCGTGTTTTAAATAATTTCCCTTACAGTGTCTATACTTTGTCGCTACGATTATTTTGTTCAGTCATGTAGGTCTATCTACACTATTTTTGGGCTGTTTCTTTTTTTATCGAACACTATACTTTACAGAAAACTCTAAACTTGGCTATAATGGGGAAAACTTGCCGAGTTCACCTGCTTTTGTTACTCTATAGAACAACACAGACGTTTCCCCCCTAGCGTAAGGATTTTTTATGAGTGTTTCTCTTCGTCGCAGTTGGCAGTCTTTCGTGTTTAAGCAGTCGCATTTCGCGAAAGACGTCTGCCGAGATGCCCACACCTTCTTTCAACGAGGCTGGTTACTGGGTACATCAGGTAATTTTTCCGTGCGAGGTGCTGAAATCAACGGAGGCCATGAAAACACCTACTGGGTTAGCGCCAGTGGGTTAGACAAAGGACGCTTAAGCGTCGAAAATTTCATTCACTTAGGTGCTGGTTTACGCTATGTCAACCAAAACGAAACGCGCAAACCTTCGGATGAAAGCTTGGTGCATGAGGCGATTTATCACCACGTTAAAACCGCACAGGTGGTGTACCATGTGCATCCACCCTACGGCACCTGGATGTCTCGTCAACAAGCGGGTCAAGTCAGTGTATTGGCCTTACCCGCCATTGAAATGATTAAAGGGCTGGGCTTTAACACGCATGACGTGGAGGTGGGCTTAGTTGTTTTGCCGAATACACAATCGATGCAAGACTTATGCACCGTTCTCGCCCCCTTATGGTCTACACTCCGTATTCCGGCCTTTTTTATTCAAGGCCATGGCCTTTACGCTTGGGGGGCCACACCGCAAGACGCCAGACGCCATGTGGAAGTCCTTGAATTCCTCTTGCAACAGCAGGTTTGGGACACCTTAGCCAAAGGAGTCACCCCCCGTGCCAACTAAGCAGATTTGGGTGTTTACGGGTAATCGGGCGGAATATGGCCTATTGCACCCCTTGCTTTTGGGCTTGTGCGATCACCAAGCGTTTGAACCCACCGTGGTGATCGGCGGAGAACATCTGCATAATGCGGAAAGTTTCGCTGAAACGGTGCAAATACACGGCATTCGTAGGCATATTTTAAGCCTTCCTAAAGGGGCGTCTCATCACGTGTCTTCACAAATCAGTGCGCATCAAATCGCTATGACTCACGCCCTTCAAACAGCTTGCCCCGCGCCAGATGCCGTGCTGGTTTTGGGAGATCGCATGGAAGCGATGGGCATTGCTCTGGCCACTTTTTCCTTAGGGCTTCCACTGGTTCACCTCGCGGCAGGCGATACCACTGAAGGCGGATGCGTGGATGATCGTCTGCGCTTTGCCATTTCAAGCTTGGCCACTTATGCCGTCTGCTTTTCGCAAAGTAGTCACACACGTTTGCTACAACAAGGCTTGATTAAGCCGTCCCACGTGCTAAAAAGTGCGTCTTTAGCGGTGGACAATGCCTTAAGCGTCAGCCACAAGCCTTGTCAAAGCTTTTGTGAAGAACTGGGGTTGAATCCACAAACGCCTTTTGTGTTGTTTACGCAACATCCTGTAGGGGCGGAAGGCCCTGCTAGTGTGGAACATTTTAAAGCGAGCCTTGACGCCTTGGCGTCTTTTGAAGGGATACAGGTGCTGGCCACCTACCCCAATCAAGACGCCTATGGCGATGATTTTCAAGCGGTGATTGAACATTCACAAAAAACACATCTCTCCATTCACTGGGTCAAGCACTTGGGGCAGGCACGCTACCAAGAAGCCTTGTTTCATTGTGTGGGCGTGGTGGGCAATTCCAGTTCAGGGCTGTATGAAAGCGTGTTTTACCAAAAACCGTGCCTCAATATCGGGCCACGCCAAGCCGGTAGGGAACGGGCCACTAATGTGCTCGATTGTGAATATGGCGTAGAAGCCGTCAGAGCAGGGGTGCTTCGCTTATTAGATGATTCAGCGTTTCTTCAACAGGTGAAAGACGCAGTGTCTCCCTTTGGGCATGACGCCAGTGTGCCTCGTATTCTGGCGTTTTTGAACGGGACACTTGAATCCTTCAAAGACTAAAAGTTATACCAATTGTAGTGTTATCTATATACATAGTATAAAAATGTAAGGGAAATTATTTAAAACACTATACTATACGATAAAACGGGTATACGCCTGAAGTAAACGTGCCAAGTCCACCCGCACGGATTCACCTAAGCAGGAAAGCGCTAGGCCTTTTTCGGCGGATTGGGTATGGCCTAAGCGAATCAGGGCAAGGCCTGCCTCTTGAGCCAAGGTTTCAAGGGTTGCAAAGGCGTCAGGGGTCGCACTGAGCAGATAAGTGCCGTGGGTTTCGCCAAAACACGCCACATCCAGACGCTCCACCGCCTGCACAAGAGGCGTCACATCCAGCGAAACGCCTTGAGACAAGGCCCTAAAACCAAAACACGATTCCACCAACGTGGGGAGCAATCCGCCTGATGAAACGTCTTGCAGGCTATTAAATAGGCGTTTTGGCACCAACACTTGCGTGATGAAATTTGCCAAACGCGCTTCAGTTTCTAAATCCACCGTGGGCGGTTCCCCATAGGTGTGACCTGTTTGCTGAGCTTGGTATACGCTCCCCCCTAAGGATGGTGCAAAACGCCCTAAAATGGCCACAACATCGCCCGCCTGCTTAAACACGGGGGTCAGCGCAAGGGAAACCTCTTCCAAAACACCGACCATCCCCAGCGTGGGCGAAGGCAAAATCGCTTCAGTACCGTTGGTGTTGTAAAGGCTTACGTTTCCGCCAGTTACAGGGGTTTTAAAGGCAAGGCAGGCGTCTTTAATGCCGCGCACGCTTTCAGCCAATTGAAAGGCCACCAAGGGCGTTTCAGGGTTGCCAAAGTTCAGGTTATTGGTGACGGCAAGGGGCGTTGCACCTGTACAGACGATGTTTCTCAAGGCTTCGGCCACAATGCCTTTACTGCCTTCGTAAGGATTTAACCACACATGAAGAGGGTTGCCGTCTAGCGTGGCGGCGAGGGCTTTTGAAGCGGGGCCGCTTAAGGAGTGGGCTTTATTCGGCTGATGCAAGCGAATTAAGCCTGCGGTGTTGTGATCTGACGTCAAGTGAGTGTTGAGTTTTACGTGGCGATCGTACTGCTCATAAATGGGGTAGCGATCGGCGATATTGGCGGCTGCCATCAGGCTTTCTAGGACGTTGGGGACCTCTGCTAAGCGTAAGTCGCTTAGGCCGTCTTGCGCCCATTTTAAGCGACGCGCCTTGGATTCGGACGACTCTTTTACCTCAAAATCAGGCGGATAGGTGGGCGCATCATCCGTGAGCAGTTTGGCAGGCACATCGACTATTTTTTCACCGTGATGCCACACTTCAATGCGTTCTTCTTCCAACACTTCGCCAATAATCACGGCAGGGACTTGCCATTTTTTGAAAATGTCCAGCACAGGGGCTTCTTGGCCTTTTTCAAGCACGAATAAAAAGCGTTCTTGACTTTCTGAAGACAGATATTCCCACGCGTGCATGTGGGCTTCACGCGCCGGCACCAGATCTAAATCAATGCGCATGCCCTTATCGCCTTTGGCGGCCATTTCAGCCGTGGCACAGGTTAAGCCGGCTGCACCCATGTCTTGAGCAGACACCACAAGCCCAGTGGCAAAGGCTTCTAAGCATGCTTCCATCAAGCATTTTTCCGCAAACGGATCCCCCACCTGAACGGCAGGCCGATCACTGGCAGACGCGTTTTCATCAAGCGCTTTAGACGCAAAAGACGCGCCTCCCATGCCGTCCTTACCCGTGGGCGAACCCACGTACAACACGGGATTCCCCACGCCCTGAGCGCCTGCGGGCATGATGCCCCCTGCTTCCATAAGACCAATGGCCATGGCGTTCACCAGCGGATTGCCCGCATAGCTAGGGTGAATAAAGAGGTCTCCGCCAATGGTGGGAATACCCATGCAATTGCCGTAATGGGCAATGCCTGCCACGGCGCCCTTGATCCGCCGCCGATTTTCAGATGCTTGCGCACATTGATTAAGTTCCCCAAAACGCAAGGCGTTTAAATTCGCAATCGGGCGAGCGTTCATGGTAATAATGTCTCTTAAAATACCGCCTACGCCTGTGGCGGCGCCTTGAAAGGGTTCCACATAAGTGGGGTGGTTGTGACTTTCCACCTTGAACGCCACATGAAAGCCATCCCCACAATCAATAATGCCGGCATTTTCCCCAGGGCCTTGCAACACAGCAGGGCCTTGGGTGGGGAGGGTTTTGAGCAGGTGCCGAGAATGCTTATACGCACAATGTTCGCTCCATAAGGCGGAAAACATGCACAGTTCAGTGAAGTTGGGTTCGCGTCCCAAGCCACGGCAAATCAAGTCATATTCAGAAGGTCGCACATTTAAGGCCTTGAGCTGACTTTCTAAAGGCGTGTTTGATTCTTTCGCGCTTGTGGTTGTCATAGATCTGTATACTTCCTAATTTATTCTAAAGCTGTAAAGATAAAAATGCAAACAATAAACTTGCCGACGGCGCACTAAATGCGAGGCTTCCGAGACATTTTGCGCACGGCAGGAACGGAGCGAAAGCGAGAGGGGTGGGATTCTTAAGGGAGGGGGGCGACCAAGACCCTCCCTCCCTTAAGCCGCCTTTAGAGGTGATTAGTAATTTCCTCCCATTTATAGACAAGCTATAATGTAGACCGCCATAATGGCGGTTTGGCGGAGCAAAGGTCTCTGACGTCACCAGCGTCAAAAGGAAAAGGGAAGTCCAAAAAAACGAAAGCAATAAACGATTCATAAAAGCATATAAATCCTAATTGAGATTATAAAGCTGGTAATAATTCCACATGCCTTCAAACACATGATGCACATAATGGCGGGTTTGATCATACGGGATTTGTTCGACAAATACATCGGGTTTTTGACGAAGAAGCGACAGGCGTTTGTTAGCCCAGCGTGCCACGGCATTGGGCCCCGCATTATAACTGGCCACCACAAGCAACGGATCGCTGGCCAGACGCTTATTCAAGTAAGCCAAATAACGCGTGCCTAGCTGAATGTTGGTTTCAGGATCCATCAACGCAAGTTTACTCACCAAACGGCTTTCAGAAGGTAAGATCATGTCTTGCGCGGTGGGTACCAGCAGTTGCATTAAGCCCACCGCACTTGATCCGCTTAAACTATTGGGATTAAAGGAACTTTCTTGACGAATTAAACCCAACACCAAAAAGGGCGAAACACCGGCTTCTTCGGCGTACTGTTGAATGAAGTCGGGGTAGTGAATGGGGAACAAGAGTTTACGCAGCGAAGGGGAAAGTTCGTAGCGTTCTTGGCGCGTTTTGGGGGAGTCTAAATTATTGAGGCTATGTTTGATGGTGCGAATGCTTCGATCCAGCTGGCCGTCTAGCAAATAGGCCCAGCTTTTTAGGGGATCCAGATGAGGGGAATTGGGTTTAAGGCTCATTTCAAGCAATAAAAACACGTCATCATGGGCTTTGATTTCGGCGAGTTCTTGTAATTGGGCCACCAAAATGGGGGGTAAATCGCCCGATTCTTCGGCATAATCGTTCAGCCAATCCGCAGAAACGTTCAGGCTATTGGTAATGAAGGGGAGCGTTTCCTTCGCCCAAATGGGCTTGAAGGAATAGCGGTCTTCTTTTCCATATAAAAGATGATTGGCACGAAAGGCACTGTAGGTAAAAGGGTAGTCTTTTAAAAGATGTTCTAAACTTTTTTGACTTTCTTTTAGTTCATATAAATAGTCTTCGGCCAAGGCCTTCCACAGCAACACATCGGGGGCTTCTAGGCTTTCAGGAAAGCGCTTTAAGTAGATCGAGGCGTGGCGAGGCAAGTCTTTCAGCCGTTGTGCCACAAAGTCAAAACGAATAAGTTCCGCCTGCACAAAGGGCGAAAAGCGTGAATTGGGGTAGCGTTTGGCGAATTGTTGATAGTAAGTGGCTTGATGTTGCCAGTCGTACTGACTTAAATGCCATAAAACGGCTTCTTTATTGGCGGGATTTGCAAAGCCATGCAAGCGCTTTAAGGCCACAAGCCCTTCTTTACTGGCAGATTTAAGCGGAAACAACCCCGCCAACACCGCTTGAAGGCCTTCATTTTCAAAGCGATAGGGGCCGATCCACGCATTGAGTAAATCTAGGGCAGGGGCTTTTTTGCCTTGACTCAAGTAGGCTTTTAGCACATCGATGCCCGCCACCTTCACTTGAAACGCCCGCATTTGCGCCACCTTAAAGGCGTTGCCATATTCACCAGCGGCAATATAGGCTTGAATATAACGGTTCATTTCTTCTACAGAAGGCGAATGCCCGCGCGCCTTGAAGGTATTGATAATTTCCATGGCAAAGGTCCCGGTGGGGGAACTAGTAAGATACGCCTTCCACCACGACACCACTTGACTGGGCAGCGGGGCTTTTTTCAAGTCCCCTTCAGGGTGCGTTTGCTTCCACAGCGCGTCATACTGATTCAAGGCCAAGAACCCTTGAAAGTACTTAGAGGCCTTGCCATAGTCGGTTTCGGCAAACTTTTGTTGAAGCGCTTGGATTTTTTGTTTGGCTAAATCCGCTTGGCCTGCGCGAATATGCGACTTCATCAGCGCGTATAACACCTTGGCTTGAAACTCAGGTTGTAACGCCATGGATTCGAGCTTTTTAAGGCGGATTTGCACCAAGCCTTCATTGGGCTTAAGCTGGTACAATTCCGCCAAATGCCATGAAATGACGTTAGAAAGCCCTGGGTAACTGTCTTCTAGTTCTAAAAAAAGTCGAATGGCCAAATCGACTTCGCCCGCTTTTTGGGCTTCAAGGGCTTGAAGGTACAGTTGGCGCACTTCGCTTTGATTCAGCTTGGGGGTGGGTCTATACACACTCACTTGGCCCCCTAACCACGAAAGCAAGGGAAATTGCGAGCTATTGCCGTAATTCAAGAGCCAATACAGCCCCCCCACAATAATGACGGCAGCCATTAAAACAGGAAATAGGGAAAAGGGCTTTTTCTTTTGGCGCCCGTAGGTGGAACGGCCCGTTGTGTTTGGGCGTTTGCCTTTGGCGTTTGTGCGGGATTTTGAAGGATATTTCATGAACATGGGGAAGGCTTGCCTTTAATAGTCGGGGCGATGACGCTTGAAGTCGCTAAGACGCGTTGATGTTTTAAACACCCCTACAGTGTCTCATATCCTTACGGGAGATGCAAGACGTCAGGGTTGCTATTTTTGTTTTTTACCGTATGATGAAAGGTGGAAGCGGTCCGGGTGGTGAGGAAGCCGCCTTGAAAGCGGTTGGCCGAAAGGCTTGCGGGTTCGAATCCTGTCGCTTCCGCCATTTTTGGCTTGTGGGCTTTTGCGTAAAATATCAGCTTATGCTTTTCGTTTTGCATTCTCCCGTTTTTTTATGTTATTCTGATTTTCTATTTCTCTAAGTATTGTGGATTTTCTCCCATGAACTTGACTCCTCCACCTTCCAAGCCGTACACCCCTCTTCCCTTAGGGGTTCGTTTAGATTCCAATAAATTTGCGGGACGCATCGTGCTAGAAGGCTTGGGCTATTTTCCGCTTGCGCTTGCTACCGAACGGAATAATTACCGTCGTTTAGAATTGACGTTTGACTTTGGTTACTGGCTTTTGGCAGGTTTTGCCATTTCTCATTGTATGGAACGTTTTTATAGTGCGAATGTTTCAAATATCATTCGGCAAAAACAAGGCTTGCCCGCCCTAACAGGTAAAGAAGCGCGTCAACATTCACTGCTTAATTTACCCTTTGAGTTGGTGGAACAATCACAGGCCTTGGTGAAAGATGCCCAAGGGGCATGGACGCCTCGGGGGAAAGAACTGATTAAACAGGCCAGTCGGCAACTTCAAATAGCAGAACCTGAACTTGAAAAACTACTGAACAAGCAGACGTTTAGACGCCAGCTTAATTACGCCAAGGCGGGCGTTGCGTTTTTGGATTTGGCTATTTTAGCCATTAAAGGGCAGACGTATCCATGGATTTCAAACTGGTTGACGGAAAAGATATCAAAAAAGAAAGGCTTTTCAGGCACTTTTAACTACACCACTAATGAATACCGAAGCAAAGAAGCCACAGAATACGAGAAAAACAAAAAACGAAACCAACTGATTTCAGCAGGTTTAGGCTTTGGCGCCGCTGCTGCCGTTCCTCTAGTATTGTTGACGGCCTTAGAAGGCAAGGGCCGTTTTGCCAAGAAAATGAAGTCTTTTTTACCGAATCTCAATTATGCGGAAGCCGTCTATATGCCCAAACCGATTTTCTTTGTGCATACCTTGTTTAATTATAATCTTTCAACGTTGTTTGGGTGTCGTGCCATCAGTGAATTTCGAGAAAAGCTTGCTCGCTGTGCAGGCTTTGACTTCTTCTATTATATTGGTGATGAAATGATTAAAGGACAAGTCGCCAAAATGCTAGAATGGTGGGAAGCACGACAAGGCAACACACTAGAAACACCGATTACACATCATGCCAAAGTCTTGGGTAAATCGATGAAGCATGCTCGCACGATGTCGGATGTATACCACGATTTATTGGCCAAAGGCTTTCAAGACCCCACCCAAACAAAGGCGTATCAACACGCCAGAACCAGTTGCTTTACAGGCATTGTGGGTTCAGGCGTGGCCATGGGAGCCGTTCTGCCGATTCTCACCAATCTCTTTACCTATAAAACCGTCACAGAAGATCAGAAAAAGTTTTACGCACAAAAGCACCACACAACCCCTAAGTCTGTTTCTTCTTGAGCTTTTTGGCGTTGTCTCATCCCAAAACGATGGAGAGTGTTAATTTTTAATTTTTCATGTTAAGATGCTAGTTATTCTTGTAAAGAGGCGTGACTATTATGGAATGCCCACGATGCAAAGGGGCTTGCAATAAGGCAGGCTTTGTTAATAATAAACAAC
>JBIKTR010000004.1:0-151527 GCA_044348005.1 Vampirovibrionales bacterium
TCTACATATATAAAAACAATCTTAAGCAGATTCGTGCTTTTTGTTGCAACTTTGTTACATCAAAGGCATGTAATTAAAATACTATACAAAGCATATGAATTGGATTATACTTCTATTACTTCTATTACTTCGATTTGTGTTCTGATTCCATAAGTGGCTTTTTTTATCATGCAACGTGCCTTCCCCCCCCCAACCCAAACACGACTGACCCCGTCCCACCCCTTGCTTCATCGCCAAGGGGAAACGGCCACCTCTTCAGAAGCCCCCACCCTCGATCCTGAATCCCTGCTTGTGGACAAAATTCTACTCCCCACCGCTCGCCTTTCCAGAGACATCATCGCGGATTTAGAAACACGCCCCCCCCAAGACGCCCATAGCCCAGAAGAAGCCGTGGTGCTTTCTTATATTGAAAATCGCAAAAAACACCGTGTACTTTCCATTTTAGATGGCGCCATGATGGGCTTATTAACGGGGGTTTTAGCAGGATTTGCCTCTATTGCAATTGCGTTAAGTTTGGCTAAAACAGGCGTGTTGAAGCACTACCCACACACCTTAGAAAAAGGGAAGGTGTTTGAATTCGTGATAAACCACGTCCTTTTTCAAGGGTTTGAAGAAATTGTTAAAGCCGAAAGCACCTTAAAAAGTAAATTACTTTCTATTCTACCTAGTGTACTAAGAACCACGGCTTTTGGTGTCTTTTCTGGGGCTTTTCTTTCCATGTACTTAACCAAACATCAGGTAAAATCGGCGAAGCACATTGCCAATGAATGGCACAAAAATAGTGAAATGGTCAGAAATTCAACCCAAGAAAGTCAAACCACGCCACAAAACTGGCACCTGCAGCAAGCACCTTCAGGCGATTCTTCTGAACCAACGTTGACTTATGCGCAGTGGAAGCATTACGCCGAAGACTGGAAGCATCATGCCGTTGAAGCGTTTAAGTTTAACTTTTTGATTTCAACCGCCGTGCTAGGGGTGCAAATCACAGCCTTGGTCGTCGCCTTATGGCTGGCTAGGCGTGAAGAACTGGGGATAAAAAAGTATTTTGATGCCCTTGCTACGCACCTTAAAAACCCACGATCTCCGTTGCATTTCATCAACAGTTGGGAAGTCGGTGTGGTGGATTGGATTAAAGCCAAAAGTGACTTGCCCAACAGCAAAGCCATTCACGAATCCTTTCAACACGAATGGCCGACCCAAGCCTTAACGTGGCTTACAGGACGATTTAGCATATTGAATGTCGCTCGATTGTCGATGCTTTCCATATTGATGGCCAAACTATGGGCAGACAAAAACACCACCCATATTAAAGATCTCGAAACCGATGTGAGCCACAGCCAACGCCAAAAACCCAAAACAATCTAAAAACTAGCCCAAAGGTGAATGAAGACGGCTGGGGAACTTGTCATACTAAAAAAGCACCTGCTTTTAACTAACATGATTTTGAGACACAGAGAGAGACCACACCCGATGGATTTATTTCGTTCCCTGACGGGGGATGTTATTGCAAAAAGCTTAGACGGTCACTTGGCTCGGCAAAAAGCGATTGTCTCTAACATTTCAAATGCCGACACACCCAACTTTCGCCATCGCGAAGTTGACTTTCAAAGCGATTTACGCCACGCCATTGCGTCAGCCAAAGCAAGCAACGCCGTCTTTGAACCTTCGGCAAGCAATCAAACGCCTTTGGCCATGCAAGGCAGTAATCCCTTGCATTTTAACTACAACGCCCACGACTCGCTTCAACAGCACTTGGCGCAAAATGCGTACCACGGTGCCGAAAAAATAGTGGCGGCTGGTATTACGCCCACCCAAAACGAAACCTTTAAGTACCGTAATGACGGCAACGGCGTGGATTTAGAACGAGAAATGGTGGCTTTAACCAAAAACGCCAGTATGTTTCAAGCGTTGATTACCTTTCAAAGCAGGCAAAATCAACAGATTAAAGGCGTGCTTGCTGAACAATAAGCGTCTACAAGAAGTGCCTAACTCGCCCAAACAACCCCACTAAAAACTAAAAAAGGTGAACACGCTATGATGATGGACATTTACGACATTACCGCATCTTCCATGACGGCCCAACGCTTACGGATGGATACTATTGCCGCGAACCTGGCCAATGTCAACACCACGCGCCGTTCGGATGGAAAAATTGGGGCGTATCAGCGAAAGAATGTGGTATTTGCCCCCATGTTGCAATCGTCGAAAGATGCCAGTGCCACGGCGTCTATGGGGAAAGAAAGCATCGCCCTTTCCAATGGCTCTACTCCTCGAAGTTCAAGAACGTCAGAAGGAAGTCAAGGGCTCGGTGTACAAGTCTTACAAATTTCTACAGACACCACCACCCCCATGCGCATGGTGTACGACCCCACCCACCCTGATGCCAACCAAGACGGCTTTGTGGAATACCCCAATGTCAATGCCGTCACCGAAATGGTGGATATGATTTCAGCTAGTAAAGCCTATGAAGCGTCCGTTTCCGCCTTTAAATCCACCAAATCCATGAATGAAGCCACCCTTCAAATGTAGACATTGGCAAGGGTATGGCGTCCCTTATTTAAACGATTTTAACGCCAAAATCCGTGATTTTCCCCCTAAAGAGGCCTAAAAAAATTAGAATAGAACACACACGCCCTAACCTTACATGGAATACCACACATGATTCAGTCCGTTTCCGCCCATTTAGACCCCTACGCCTTAGGTGATCTTTCCGCAGAGTTTAATAACGCCAATCAAGCGTTTCAGGCCCACTACCGCACGGGTATTTCAAAAACCAGCGAAGACGTCAAAGCCGAAGCCAGCCTTTCTTCTACAGAAGTAACGAATCAAAACATCCTTTCTAGTGGCGCCGTTAGTGGCACGGTGGGAAGCTTTGGCACCCTGCTTAAAAATGAAATGACCCGCGTGAATCAAACCCAACTGGAGGCCAATCATAACATTCAAGACTACGCCAGTGGTGGAGAAATCCCTTTGCATCAAGTCATGATGTCCGTCAACAAAGCGGAAATGTCCCTAAAGCTCGCCACCCAAGTGCGGAATAAAATCGTTAGTGCGTATCAGGACATTGCCCGCATGCAGATTTGAAGTCTTTGTGCGCTGAAAGGACAGTAGAGGGCTTAAAATAGCCAACTTAAATAGCTAGGCTTAACTACCTGCTTCAACTTCTTCGTATTGCCTTAAAAAACGCTTGTACAGAAAGATTCTACACCTGTGAATGATCAATTTAAATCCATTTTAGAAAAACTAAAAACCCTGAGTCTGGTTCAAAAAGTGACCTTAGGCACCCTTCTTTTGGGCATGGGGATGGCTGGATTTTTTCTGTTTAATCGTGCCAATGATCAGTATGATGTATTGTATTCCAATCTTTCTTTGCCAGATGCTGCCGCCACCGTCAACAAACTAAAAGAAGTGAAAGTCCCCTATCGCTTGGCCGACGGCGGAACCACTGTGTTGGTTCCAAAAGATCAAAAAAGCGAAATGATGCTTGAAACCGCTGATGAACTCACCAGTAGCCAAGGCGTCAGTTTGGCTAAAATCCCACCTGTGCTTCAAGGCGATGTACAAAAAGAATGGCTCAAAAAGTTTAATTCCGACGAAATTTCAACCACATTGCAATCCATTCAAGGCATTCGAGATGCCAAAGTCATGATTTCCACCCCTGAAGAAAGCGTCTTTACTGAAAAAGAAGACCCCATTCGCGCCAGTGTCATGCTGGTGGTGGAACCCGGTTTTCGTTTAGAACAAAAGCAAGTCACCACGATTAAAAATTTGGTGTCTCACGCGGTACCCGGTTTAACCCCAGAACAAGTCGTAATTTCAGACAATTACGGCAATTCTCTCGACGATTCCCCCACCGCAAACGGCACCATGCAAACCCGTGAAACCCGCAAAAGTCAGATGGAAAATGCCTTGCAAAAGAAGTTGACCGACTTAATTGAACCCATTGTGGGCGAAGGCAATGCGGTGCTTTCTGTTTCCATGGATTTAAACTTTGACCAAGCCCGCGCCAACATTAAAACCATTAAGCCCGAAGTGATTAAGGATGACAAAGCCACTGGGGTGATTGTGTCCCAACAAAGTGAATCTGAAGAATATGAAGGGGCTAAAAAAGACGAACAAGGCACACCGGGTTCTGAAAGCAATACCGCCCCTAGCTATAAAAGTAAAGAAGACAAAGACAAGAGCGACAAACGTTACACCAATAAGAAAGAAACCACCAATTACGCCCATTCTGAAGAAACCAAAGAAGTGGTTTACGCCAGTGGCGAAGTGCAACGCATTACCATTGCAGTAGCCATGAATAAAGTGTTGACGGAAGCCGAAAGTACAGAAATTAAAGAAATGCTGGCCAATGCCGCGGGTTTAAACCTAGAACGGGGCGACAGTGTAGATGTAAAAGGCTTTAAGTTTAGTGAATCGCCCAACAAAAAAAACGAGCTGATGACTCAAGCGTTTAAGGACGCTCAACGCAACGATCTGTTGCTTCAGCTGGGTTACATTGCCACACTGCTTACCTTAGGCATTATGGCGTTAATGATTTTGAAAAATGCCTTTGAAAAAAACATGCCTGTTTCAACGGCGCAATTGATTTTAGATGATGAAGGCCAAGCCATTCCTGAAGTCGTGTATAGCGCAAAAGGTGAAGAAATTCGGGTGGAAGATCTCGCTGTTGACGAAAAAACAGGTAAAGTCCTATTGCCTGAAGGCCCGATTTATAACGCCGAAGGGAAAATGATTTTCCTCAATGGCATAACGAAAGAAGAACTGAACCTGCCAAAATCTAAGTACACCAATGCCCCTGAAATTGAATACATGCGTCAAAACATCTATGGCTTTATTCAAAAAGACGCACCTTTGGCCGCGAAAATCTTGGTGGCTTATATGGGGCATGACCAAGAATAACAGGGGACTTAAGGGGTTTTACACCCTTGGTAGAGCTTTTGATAAAGTCACCAAACACCTTAACAACGGTGAAGCAAATTTAAAAATGTGCCTGATGCGACTCGAACGCATGACCTTCGGCTTCGGAGGCCGACACTCTATCCAACTGAGCTACAGGCACAGATTGTGTGTTTCTTCTGTTGTGTATACAATAAGTCTGTAGCAGTTAAGCCTATAGACTTACTTGTGTACGATATAATTTTACTTTTATAAGTTTACACCAGACACCACAAATTAAAAGACTTTATTGGATGTTTTATGCAAATCAAGCCCTCTCGTCAGCTGGTTACCCAACCCCACCGTAATGCGTGGCTAGAAATCAATCTGGCGGCGTTGGAACAAAACATTCGCTGGTGGCGAAAAAACACGCCTTCGCACCAAGCCTTAATGGCCGTGGTAAAAGCGGACGCTTACGGTCACGGGGCCTTAATCGTTACCCCAATTTTAAAGGCCTGTGGCGTCACTTACCTGGGTGTTTCCAATGTGGATGAAGCCTTGCAACTGCGTCAAGGCGGGGTGGAAATGCCGATTTTGGTGCTAGGGGCAACGCCTGAATGGGCCTGGAACCTCGCCAGCCTTAACGATATTGAACTCACCGTGTTTAGCCAACGAGATGTAGACTGCCTGGCACAAGTCCAGCACCCCACTGTTGTGCATCTAAAAGTCGACACAGGCATGCACCGCTTGGGCGCACGCCCTAAAATGGCCTTAAGCCTACTTCAACAACTACGTGCCATGCCCCATGTAAGGGTAGAAGGCCTGTTTACCCACTTGTGGAAAGGGGAAGACCAAGACGCCACCCTGACGCAATGGCAGATGTTTGACACACAAGTGCTTGAACACTTAGAAACGCGTCCGCCCTTGATTCACTTGGCCAATACGCCAGCGACGCTTACGTTACGGAACGCCCCCCACCCTTTGGCTCAAGAATTACAACAGACCTGTAATATGTTGCGTTTGGGCATTGGATTGTGGGGCTATGAAACCACTGAAGCGGAGCTGTTGCCGGTAATGGGGCTAAAAGCACGCATTAGCCACTTGCAAACGCTTGAAGCAGGCGAAGGCGTGAGCTACGGCCATCGTTTTCACACCAGTGAAGACGCTTCCGTCATTGCCACCATCCCCTTGGGCTATGCGGATGGCATTCCCCGTTGCTTGTCAAACCAACTGCAGGGGCGGTACATGGGGCATTTGGTGCCACAAGTGGGTCACATTACCATGGATCAAATGATGTTTGATTTCACGCACGTGGTGAAGTCGGGGGTCTTGAAGCGTGCGCCTAAGGTGGGAGACGTCATTACGCTGCTTGAACATGGTCAGGCGGGGCAACGTGAAAGGGATTCGACCCTACACGGATTAAGCCTCAATCACTGGGCCACCCTCACGGGGAGCATTCCCTATGAATTGATGTGTGGGTTAAGGGTGCGTTTACCACGAAGTGTTGTGCGCTAATACGCGATTCTCACAGATTCAATGGCGAAAAAAAGGACGTAAAAGTACACCTTTAGGTGATGTTAGGCCTGGGTTTAAGTGCGACATAATAGAGTGGTAATACTAACACTGCCCCCTTGAACGATACATTCCCCAACGGCATCCTCGTTCAAGACGATTGAGAGACAAAAAGAGAGAGAACACCCTAGATGATGACCCCTTCGCTCAGTGGCGTTGAACAACGGATGCGCACCATTGAAAGCAAGCTTGGCATTGCAAGCGATGAACTCCAACCAACGCCCACCACCCCTAGCGAATTCTCCCCCCCATCAGGAGAAACGACCTCTTTTTCAAGCGTTTTGGGGGATGTAATGAATGACGATAAGCCCACCCCCGCCATTTCCGCAGGCATGAATGCCCTAAAAGGCCTACACCTTGAACCCATTGTGGAACAATATGCGCATAAATCAGGCGTGGCGTCTTCCTTAATTAAAGCCGTTATTAAAGCCGAAAGTGGGGGCAATCCTCACGCGGTTTCTTCCGCAGGGGCCAAAGGCTTAATGCAACTCATGCCCGCCACCGCCAGAAGCTTAGGCGTTCATAATCCCCTAAACCCCGCTGAAAATGTGGAAGGCGGCAGCAAATACCTGGGCCAACTGCTCAAGAAGTATCGTGGGAATAAGGAACTGGCGTTGGCGGCGTATAACGCGGGTTCAGGCGCGGTGGCCAAATACGGAGGCATCCCCCCCTACAAAGAAACCCAAAACTACGTCAAAAAAGTTTTGAAATACGAAGCGGATCTATAATAGAAAAAGGACCCCCTCACTATGCTCAGAGGCATCTACACCGCGGCATCCGGCATGCTCAACACCCAACTGGCCGTCGACACCCTCGCCAACAACGTGGCAAACGTCAATACCACGGGCTTTAAGGCGCGTTACGTGCAGTACCAATCCTACCCTGAAATTCAAATGTCTCGGCTGGATGATGCTGGCCCCCAAGTCATCGGCAGCCTGACCAATGGCGTAGAAATCATCGGCACGCCTTTGCACTTTTCACAAGGGCATTTGCAACCCACGGGCAACGCCCTAGATGTTGGCGTGGACGGCGATGGCTTTATGGCGGTGAAGTTACCCAACGGTGAAACGGGCTATACACGAAACGGCAGTTTGAAGATGAATCAACAGCGGGAATTGACGTCTGAAGGGCAGTACCCTGTGCTGGATTCAGGGGGCAACGCCATTACGGTTCCTGAAGGGGCGGGTAAAATCGTGATTACGGAAGACGGCACGATTAGCACAGAAGCGGGGCAAGCCTTTGGCAAATTGCACATGGTTCGCTTTAGCAACCCCAAGGGCTTGCATCAATTAGGCGATTCCATTTTTAAGGGAGAAAACCCGCAAGACGTTCAAGCTGGCAAAGGCAGTAGCTTTAAGCAAGGCTATGTGGAACGTTCTAATACCAACATTGTGCATGAAATGATTCAAAGTATTACGGGCATGCGTTTGTATGAAAGCTTGCAACGCACCATCAGCACGCAGAAAGAAACGCTCGATAAAGCCGTGAATGAGTTTAGATAAGCGTTTATTTGTCTTTAAATTTGGGATCCCGTTGAACTGCTGCGAGATTCAAATCGGTATAAGAACTCTGTTCAGGGGTATCATCTTTTTTTAGAGTACCTAATTTCTTTAAATAAGCCGTTGCTTCATCGACCGTCATACCTTGTTCAATCAATTCTGCATACATGGCCGCTACAACAGGCGCTGTGAAAGAGGTACCTGTAGTTTTGTAATTTCCTGTAACTTTCTTTTTCTTGTCGTCCCATCTTACATTAAAACGCCCTTCAATACTAGGAGGCACCTGAGTGGTAAAAGCGACTTCTGGCCCTCGAGAGCTATAATAGGTGAGTGGGCCGTCAGGGTTACTGGCGCCTACCGTAATCGTTCCTAAGTCAGCATAAGCACTTTGTCCTTCATCTGATTCAAACTGTACGTCAGGATGTTCGTTCTTAAACGCTTCAATATCATCATTATAATTACCCGAAGCAACAATCACAGGGATGTTGAGTTTTTTTAAGGTTGTTACGGCTTGTCTTGCTGTTTCTTTAGCTTCAGCAATTTTAGCACTGCCGTCAACCGTCTTGTCAATATAGCTTTCTAATTCTGGTAATTTCCATTGAGGATCTTTTTGAGTCGAATCAAATAATTGGTTTCGTTCTTCAGGCGTGGCTAGTTTGAAATAATCTTCAGGCTTTTCTTGAAAAATTTTTAAAAGTAAAAATTCAGAAAAACCAAAAGAGCAATTCACGGCATTTGGTTTGTTCTTGGAACGTGCAATCGCGTTTAAATTATTAGCAAACCTCGTGAAGCCCTTACTAAAACTTGCTTCAATTTCACTTTTAACGCTATTGGTCTTGACATTCGGAATTGTACTGCGTTGTTTAAACGTAAAGGCTACGGGATTACTTGGATTTAAACGTTGAGCGGAACGCGCGACCTTATGGGCATGAGGACTTTTCCCAACTGGTTCGTTAATTCCTTCTAACACCATGACGGTGGGTTTGTTTGAAACAGAAGTCATAAAAAGGGCAACCTGTGTGTTGTATAACAAATAATATACTTATATAAACAAACTACCTTCTTTCGTATTGACAGCATTGTCATAAAAAGTTACAACTCCAGGCCTTTCAAAGGGTGATTGTGAAACATCCCGCTATGTTTGCACTACAATAAACAGTGCAAACACTTAACCCGCGTGAAAGAAAAACGCCGATGCCTTTGTTCGCTGATGTGGTTCTACTCAAAGAAAGCAAAGCCCTCGGCGAACGACGCTTCACCTACGCCGTGCCCCCTCATTGGGCGCTGTCTTTCGGCCAGTTGGTAAGAGTCCCCTTCGCGCATCAAGGCGTCTTGCCTGCGTTAGTCATGCACCTGCATGATGATGCCCCCCAAGGCTTCACCCCCAAAACGATTTCGTCCCTTATTTCGCCCTCGTCATTTTTTACCCCCATGCAAGTGGCCATGTTAAGCCACATCGCGGAAGACACCATGACCCCCTTTGCCCAAGTGGTGTTGGCGGCGTTGCCCGCTTCGTTTCTCACATTGCAAAGCGCACAATTTGCCCCCCCGCAAACATTGCTCTTACGCCTGCTCGAAACCGTAGATACCTTCGCAAAGCCCCTGCCTAAGCCCATAGCCAAGCTAACGGCTCGCCAAAAAGAAGTGTTTGAAGCGTTGTTGGCGTTGCGTGAAGAAACAGGCGAAGTGGAATGGGCCGTTCGCGTTCTGCAAGCCCAACTGGGTTGTTCCAAAGGCGTGCTAGAAAAACTGGTTCAAGCGGGCTTGGCCCAATGGCACAGCGTGGTGGCGTACCGCACGCCCTTGAAGATTTTTGAGCGTAAGCGTCTCCAGTCGCCCGCGCTCAATGCCAGTCAACAAGCGGTATTCACCCGCATTCAACATACGCTCAACACGCCGTTTCACCCGCATACGCATCGAATGCTCTTACATGGGGTAACAGGTTCAGGCAAAACAGAAGTGTACATGGCGTTGGCCGAACAACAGCTGGCTGAAGGCAAAAGCGTGTTGATTTTGGTGCCCGAAATTGCGCTGACCGGCGCGTTGACGGAACGGTTTTTGCATCGCTTTGGGGAAGAAACGCTTGCGATGTGGCATAGTCGACTTTCAATGGGTGAAAAACTCGACACCTGGCAACGCATCGCCCATGGGGAATTACGCTTGGTCATTGGGGCGAGATCCGCCATTTTTACGCCCATGAAAGACTTGGGCCTGATTATTTTAGACGAGTTTCACGACGGTAGCTTTAAGCAAGAAACCCCTGCCCCGCGCTACCACGTGCGAAAAGTGGCAAATTGGTTGAGCGAAACCTATGAGATTCCCTTGCTATTGGGCAGTGCCACGCCCGAAGTGGGGATTTATCATCAGGCGGTGGAAATGAAGACGCATCAGCTTTTGGAGCTGCATGAGCGTCACGGAGGGGCCCAGCTCCCCAAGGTGCATTTGGTGGATATGAAGCTAGAACGTAGCCACGGGCATTTACACGCCATTAGCCGACCGCTTCAAAAGGCGTTGAAAGACACCCTCGAACGAGGCGAACAAGCGATTATTCTGCTCAACCGAAGGGGCTTTCACACCTTTGTGGACTGCCACGCCTGTGGGCATGTCTTTGAATGCCCCGATTGTTCGGTGTCGATGACCTATCACAAGGAAGCGAAAATCGTCAAATGTCACCATTGCGGGTTTACGGCGGAACGTCCGCAATACTGCCCCAAATGCGGGAGCCTTCATCTGCAATTTGTGGGCAGTGGCACTCAGAAAATCGAAGTGGAACTTTCTGAATTACTAGGCAATCAACCCATTTTGCGTTTAGATGGCGATGTCATGCAAAAAAAGGGCGCCTTTAAAGACGTGTTAGACGCCTTTAAAAACAAGGAAAGCCCTGTTTTAGTGGGGACTCAAATGGTGGCCAAAGGCTTGGATGTGGAGAATGTAACGCTTGTGGGGGTGTTGGGGGCGGATGCCTCTTTTTACATGCCTGATTTCATGGCGCATGAACGGGGCTTTCAGTTGTTGACGCAGGTGGCGGGGCGAGCGGGACGGGGGAGTAAGGCGGGCCAAGTGTACTTACAAAGCTGGCAGGTGGAACATCCTGTTTTGGCGCTGGCGATGCGTCAAGATTTGCACGGCTTTTACCGCATGGAAATTGAAGAACGGCGGATGAATCGCTTCCCCCCCTTTACGCAGTTGATTCGTTTGCTGGTGAGTGGCGAAGAGCTAGAGCGGGTACGGTTTTTCGCCAAAGGGTTGAAGCAAGCGTTATTGAATCGATTTGAACAGCAGGGCTTTCAAGGAGGCTTAGCCTTTCAGTTGCTGGGGCCTGCCCCGTGCTTGATTGAGCGTTTACAGGGCAAGTTTCGTTATCATCTGTTGATTAAGAATCACGTGGGGGTCGGGTTGCATGGGGTATTGGCGGGGTTTTTAAAAGAATTACCAGTGCCTGCGGGCTTGCATTGCTTGGTGGATGTTGACGTTCAGCAACTGTTATAGAAAGCCTTCAAAAAGGATTATCTCAACGTCTCAGCGTATTTAAGAAGACCTTTAACAACTACAGCAAGGTACTCATATTGTGTAGCTTTACTCTTTACTGTTGGCAGATTTTGCAATGCTTGTCTATGTTCACCATTTATAAGAGACCCAGCGTCTTTCAAAGTAGGTTCTAGTTTTTGTATTAAAGTAGGCCACTTCTGCTTTCCTATTAAAAGATCAGTGGCAGAACGTTTTTTTTCTGATGCAATACGCCGTAAATTAGCTTTACAAATCTTTTTAATTTCTGCAATAGAGCTTTTATCCCTTAAGCCTGACTGTCTCGATTCTGTTTCTACAGCTTGAACTATGAAATTTTCTTGGGCTTCTATCTTGTTTTGATTAGTAAGTCCCTGGGGAGACCAATTCCAAAATGCGGTATTCTTTAAAAGTTTAGCCTGAACGTTCAGCCTAACGAGTAGCTTTGTGAGTTCAAGTTCCCTGTTGTAATCATAAGGATTTTCAGGGGAAAAAATATCATTTAATTTATAAAGTGTCGAAGTCAGGTGGTTCGTCGTAAGCCCCTGACGCTGGGCCAAAGCGGAGGTAGGATTGCTAACTTTACTTTTGTTATTGGGGGGGGTAAATGGGTCTTGTTGTTGGGTATTCATCGGGCGGGCGCCCAACACAGAAAGCTGAAGTCGCATAGAATAGACCTTTCGTGAAGATGAGGGGGACGTAAATAGAGAAAAGCGCTCACGCTTTAGCAAGAATAGTAAAAGAAAGAAACGCCCCTGTCAACCCCTCGTTCCCCCTCACCCTAGCCCTCTCCTGATTTTGGCTAGCTCCGTTTTGAGCTGGTGCTTGGGTTTCTAGTTCTCTTTTAACGCTGGTGCTTGGAGACCTTTGGCGGCGCAAAGACCCCCAAGCACCAGCGTTAAACGGGAGCAAGAAAACCCAAACACCAGCTCAAAACGAAACTAGAAACCCCAAAAATCGTGCAGTTTAGCCACTAGGCAACGGGCTAAAAAATAGGGTATACTGAAAAAGAGTGGCTTTTTTCAAGAAGCCTTCACAACCCAGCACATTCCTTGAAAATCGAACAAAAATCAGACTTTCGTGGCCAGAAAACGGACTTTCGTGGCCAAAAAACGGACTTTCGTGGCCAGAAATCAGACTTTCGTGGCCAAAAAACGGACTTTTGTGGCCAGAAAACAGACTTTCGTGGCCAGAAAACCGACTTTCGTGGCCAGAAATCAGACTTTCGTGGCCAGAAAACCGACTTTCGTGGCCAGAAATCAGACTTTCGTGGCCAGAAAACCGACTTTCCGACACACGAAATTAGGGCGTTTCTTTACATCGTTATAGCCAAGTTTAGCGTTTTCCATACAGTAGGCTACACGAGGAGCCCACTGTATGGAAAACGCTTTAAAATACTATATTACAAATAACGTTGAGGGTTGACGGGTTTTCCGTTAATACGCACTTCAAAATGCAAGTGCGCCCCTGTAGAATAGCCCGTTGAACCCACGGCTCCAATGGTTTGCCCCTTGCCCACGTTACTTCCACGAGACACCCCAATGCGAGACAAATGACCGTACAACGTGGCATGGCCCTTACCGTGATTGATAATAATACACTTGCCGTAACCGCCGTACCAACCAGCCATCACCACGCGCCCTCCGTCAGACGCTTTAATCGGCGTTCCCGACGGGCGAGAAATATCCAAGCCCGTGTGATTCAATCGCTTACGATGAATAGGGTGAATACGAAAGCCAAAGACTGATGTAATACGCCCTAATAAGGGCCAACTAAAGCGACCCGTAGAACCCCTAACCCCGCGAACATACCCTCTTAAGAGTTCTTCAATTTTGAGAGATTCTGCCAATAACTCGCGTTCTCTTTTTTCGTAATATTCGGCATCACTGGCGTAGCGTTGCTTCATGCGTTCCTCTTCCGCTTTTTGGGCGTAAAGATTGTTTTTTAGTCGGCGAATCTGCCCTATAGACTGGGCTTTTTTTTGTCGTTCGCTTAACAAGGAACGTTGCTTGACTTTTAGGGCGTTTGCTTCACGTTTTAGGGCATTAAAAATGCGGGCATCTTGACTGAGTATACGTTCCTGAAAATAGAGGGTGTCTACCATGTCCGAAACATTTTCAGAAGACAAGACCTGTTGCACCATGCTTACGCGTCCGCCTTTAAACCAATGTCGAATTCGCACACCCATGAGCTTACCCAAACGCGTGGCCTTGCCAATGGTACCGTCTAAATCTCGTTGTAGGTATTGAATGGACGTGGTGGTGGAATTAAGCTGCGTTTCCTGATTTTCTAAGGCGCGTTGGGTGCGAGAAAGTTCAATTTGTTTGGTAATGAGTCTGTCTTGATGATAACGCACATAACGCAATTTTTCGGCACGTTTTTGACGAAAGCTCACGCGTTTTTGATCCAGTGTTTGTTTTTTTTCCTTCAGCAAGACTTTATTCACCGCAGGGGCTTGGGGTAACAGTGGCGAAAGGCATGGTAAAACCATCAATGCCACCATTAAAATAGCCAACAATCCCATAGGCTTTATGAATGCAATAGGCGAAACTCTATTTAAACTGGGGCTGAACAGATACAAGGAAGTGCCTCACAGGAAAGACCATCACAAAACTACTTCATTTTAGCATACACCCACGTAAAAGACAAAACCCCTAGTCCAGCTGAAGTTCCTTAACCTTTACGGGCTTGTTCAATACGTTCTTTAGCAAGGGTAATGGCGGCTTCTAACGTGTTGATTTGACGTTCTTCGGCCACTTTAAATATACGTTGGGCTGTTTCATAAATGGCATGGGTTTTTTCGGTGGCTTCTTGCAAGGTGCCTTGGGCCAGCTCAGTTGAAAGCACAATGACGCCTCCTGAGTTAATGGCAAAATCAGGGGCAAATAAAATGCCTTTTTGCTGAATGTCATTCGCTAAGGCGTGGGTGGCTAATGGATTATTCGCCCCCCCCGCAATGACGGTGGCCTGCGTTTGAGCAATGACTTGCGGGGTGAGGGTTCCGCCAATGGCGTTTGGGGAAAGAATGTCTGCCTTGACCTGCCAAATTTCATGAGGTTCTACCACCTGAAGTTGGGGAAAAAGTTCCACACAACGCGCTACAGCGGGGGCGTAGGTGTCTGAAAGTATGACGTGAAAATTCGCTTGCTCATAGTCCTTTTTTAAATGGGTCAACAAGTGGTAAGCCACCTTGCCCGCCCCTTGAATGGCAATAGTTAAGCCTTCTAAGCTTTCTTGGCCGTGCTTATAAGCCACGGCGGATTTCAGGCCTTGAAAAACACCCAAGCCTGTTAGGATCGCTGAATCGCCCAAGCCTCCTTTTTCAGGGGGCAAGGCCGAAACGTAAGGCGTTACTTCCTTCATGAGTTCCATGTCCGCACTGGTGGAACCAATATCTGTGGCGGTGTAGTAGGCGCCTCTTAAGGTATTGATGCGTCTGGCCATGGCTTGCACGAGTTCAGGGGTTTTAGACTGCCCTTCTTTAAGCCAAATAACGCCTTTACCCCCGCCATAGGGCAGGCCTGCCAACGCGTTTTTATACGTCATGGCTTCTGAAAGCTTTAAAACGTCTTCAAGTGCGGCGTCTTCTGTGGGGTAATGCATCATACGGCACCCGCCCAACCCGGGGCCTAATGTTGTATTATGTAAGGCAATAAAACCGTTTAAGCCTGTTTCTTCGTCTTGCACCACAAAAACGCCTTCGTGGCCTACTGCCTGTAATTGTTCAAATAAAGCCTTCATACGCTCGCTCTCTCCATGGGCTACTGATGGACATGGTACAATCTAAAGTACACCTGTAGCTTACGACAAACAAAAGTGATTACCAAATAAAAAATGCCTATCGTATTTTTAGGGCTGGGCTCTAATCTCAATAACCCAGAAGCTCAATTAAACCAAGCGGTTGCTTCACTTAAAGCGCATCCGCATATTCAACAGCTTAGGCAAAGTCAGTGGTACACCAGTACCCCCATGGAATGCCCTGAAGGGTCGCCTGATTTTTTAAATGGTGTGTTAGAACTTCACACGACTTTAGACCCCAAAACATTGCATGGCCTGTGCCAGTGGCTAGAAACACAAGCAGGGCGTTTGCCTGAAAAAGATCGCCTTCATCATGCCCCCCGCCCCTTGGATGTTGATATTTTATTCTATGGAGATCTCATCCTTCATACGTCTGAACTCATCATTCCGCACCCGCGTTTGCATGAACGCCTGTTTGTGTTGGAACCCATGCTTGAACTGGCTCCATCTTGGGAACATCCTATTTTCAAACAAAGCATCCAGTTGCTTTTTGAAGCCGTTTAACCTCTTGTTCTGCTCATTTGGACTGCTTTATATGTTCAACAAGGTCACCTAAATTGAACACGCTTTCTAACAATATGTTACAGAAAAGAAAGATGTGCTGTTGAATGGCCTTTATTTAAACACATAGAGCTAACGCATATGATTTTAATTTAGTGGATAGAGAAAAAAGGATTTAAAAACATGAGTAGCATTAATTCCGTGAGTAATTACTGGAGTAGTTCATCAAATTTTGGGACACCCAAGAAAACAACAACTAAAGCAACCGCTGGTAATGTAGACCCCCTTACCTTGTATTGGGCGCTCCCTGCGTGGGAATTTCAAAAAGCGGGTTCTGCTTCCCCGTATTGGGGGCGCCCTGCGTCGGGATTTCAAAAAGCGGGTTCTGCTGCCCCTGCCTTTAAAATTCAAAAAAACAGCTTAGACATTCAACCCACCGACTTTATTGCCAAACCTGCCTTTAAAATTCAAAAAAACAGCTTAGACATTCAAGCCACCGACTTTATTGCCAAATGGGACGCCAACCAAGACGAAGTGCTAGACTTCAAAGAATTCAAACAATCCGACGGATTCACTGGCAATGTAAAAACCAACATCGGCAGTGCTGAACTTGCTCAAGCCTTATGGGCGGTTGTGGCTGGACCTGACGGCACCTTAAGTGCGGCGGAATACGGACGTGCGTTATTGGGTATGGATCAAAACGCCGATGGCTTCATCAATCAACAAGAATCTGACAAAATTAAAACCCAATGGGCCACAGAAGCCAACGAAGACCCTGGCAAAGCAAACGTGAGCATTTACAATCGTAATGTGGCCTTGGGCACAAAGGCTGGACTAGATACTAAATTTGGTTTAGGCTTTGAAGAAAAATACGCCAAAAGCCTTGAAGAGGATGAATCAAGTGATTTAATTAGTACAGATCTTTCAACAACTAACTCAATCACAGATTCTGATGATATCGTCGCCTTACTTTCTAGTTTGGGTATTGATGTCACCACAACAGGTACGTTAGAAAAAGCGCCTGCTTCGCCACCTGCTGAAACAAGCACTTTACCACCTGAAATACTAGCCCTGCTAAAAACATTAGGCCTTGATACGACAAGCCTTACTCCGCCTACAACGTCAACCACTGATGACGAGAACGATTATGGCTTTTCAGCGGAAGTGCTGGCCACCTTGCGCGAACCTGTAAACCTCGTCGATGGCTTACCTGTCGTCTAAAGTTAGTCATGTTTAAAACCACCGTAACAAGAGGCCTAAGAAGCCTCTTGTTTGTTTTATGCTTCGTTTTTGTGCATAAAACACTAGAACATTAGCGTAAAGTTCGCTATACTGGTCAAGTAGGCTCTTGTCAAAAGGCCATGGGTTAGTTGAAAAGGAAGGCCCAAGTTGAATCCACACACGCCAAACGATGCTGAAAACCTAAACGAAACCAAACTTTTACTGGCTATTTTGCCTCAAGGCATTCAGTCGGCCATTCATGAAGAGGAACTGTATTCATTGGTTGAAATCGTCTTGGATTTGGGACGCCCCGCCGAAGTACGCTTCTTAGACGGTTCGTTTCGAGACATTGGCACAAACCCCGTCACCCCTGAAGACATCGCCCATATTCTTGAAAATATCAGCCCCTTTTCAGACGACAACCGTTCAGGCATTGCCCGCACGCTGCACCGCATTAGTGCCATTCGCAACCGCCAAAACGATGTTGTCGGCTTAACGTGTCGCGTCGGGCGCGTATTACTAGGCACAATTGCCCCCATTGCAGATATTGTGGCAAGCGGTAAAAGCATCCTGTTATTGGGGCGCCCTGGAGTGGGCAAAACAACCAAGCTTCGTGAAATTGCCAAAGTCATTGCCAATGAACACCGCAAGCGCGTGGTGATTGTGGACACATCTAATGAAATTGCGGGGGATGGAGACATTCCACACCCTGTGGTGGGGCGCGCCCGAAGAATGCAAGTGAAAACCCCCTTGCAACAGCAAAGCGTGATGATTGAAGCGGTTGAAAACCATATGCCTGAAGTGATTGTGATTGACGAAATAGGCACTGAAGCCGAAGCACAAGCAGCGCGCACCATTGCCGAACGAGGCGTGAGTTTAATTGCCACCGCGCATGGAACAAAACTTGAAAACCTGATTAAAAACCCTGTACTCAGCGATTTGATTGGCGGTATTCAAAGCGTCACCTTGGGCGATGAAGAAGCACGCCGACGGGCGACACAAAAAACCATTTTGGAACGAGAAAACCCCCCTACCTTTGATGTGGCCATTGAACTGCGAGACAAAAACACCTTTGCCGTTTACTTAGACGTTGGCAAAACCGTGGACGACATGCTTCGAGGCTTTGCCGTCAACCCCGAAATTCGAAAAACCGCCGAAGACGGTAGCGTCAAGATCTTAAGCACCCAAGTCAAACAGTTAATGGATCCAATCAACCCAGAAGGCGGCATGAAAACAGCGTCTCTTCAAGAAGCCGTGCCGTTTCACAAGCCCATTCAGCAAGAAAACATACCCTGTTTTAACGTCTTTTTATATGCGGTGACCAAAAGTTTTGTGGAACGCATTTTAGAGCGTCTAAACCTACAACATGTGATTCGTTTGACGCTTCAAATGCACGAAGCCCACGCCGTGCTTGCCCTGCGAGGTCACGCCCGCCCTGGAGCCAAGATATTACGACTGGCCACTGATTTTGAGGTGCCTTGTTTTTATGCCAAAACCAACACAATTCCGCAAATCCAGCGCGCCCTGCGTGAAGCCCTTGAAGCCACCGAACGAGGTCAGCACATTTTGGATCAACTGCGTTTAAGCGTAGGCGAAGAAAATAGCCGTACCGCATGGGCAAACTCAGCGGTGGAAGCCGATGCCAGCTCGCCTCAGCATGATGAAATTGAATCGGCGATTCAAGAAGTGGAAGCGGGCATTCAAATTGTGTTGAATACGCAGAAGTCTTACGAACTGGAGCCTCGGCGGTCCTATATTCGCCGTTTACAGCACGATCATGTGGAAAAGTTCAACTTGATTTCGCTTTCCGTCGGTGCGGAACCCGAACGGCACATCAAGATTTTACCGAATAAGACTTAACACCTCTAAGGTAGGAATTGCGACGATACGGTTTTTATGCCATAATAGAGCGGTAACGTGTGGTACGTTGTCGCAGGTGAGGGCTTTTGGCGCTTGCTTGAGGAAAGTCCGGGCTCCTTAGAGCAGGTCGCCAGGTAACGCCTGGTGCGGGTAACCGTGAGGAAAGTGCCACAGAAATGTAAACCGCCGATGCTGCAAAGCAGGCAAGGGTGCAACGGTGAGGTAAGAGCTCACCAGCATGGCCGTAAGACCATGGCTAGGTAAACCCCAACAGGGTGCAAGGCTAGAGTTTGTTTGACGCGGAATCCTCGCTTGCTCGGCAGAATCCGTTTAGAACTTACGCCGCTAGAGGAGTGAAGGGTGACCTTCCCCCAAGACAGATGACGACGTTAAATACAGAACCCGGCTTACACCACACGTTACATTTTTTCTATAGCTAAGGTCTGCGAAAGTCTATTTTGCCTTGTTCCTCCTCCCTTAGGTCGCACGCCTCGCCTATGGCGGGCTACGCTAGGAGGAGGGACACCAGCTCTGACGGGGCATCCTGAATCCCTCACCCCAACCCTCTCCCTAAGGGAGAGGGAGTAAAGCCCAGAGCAAGCACGCCATCCGCATGGCCACACCGTTTCGCACCTGCTGATTGATCAACGACTTGGGATGCGTCGCTAAATCCGCGTGCAATTCCGCCCCCCAGTTCACCGGCCCCGGATGCATCAATTTCACCCGATCGTAACGAGCCAAATGCTCAGGCGTGAGCTGAATCTTCTGCACGAGGGCTTCCAACGCCTCTGGCGTTTCAGCGGTAGACAACCGCTCCTTCTGAAGTCGCAACGCCATCACCACATCCACTTCAGCCAACAAGCATTCCACATCAAAGTCGGGGGCATCGCTCAGGAAAAGGGGGGTTTGCCAGTGATCTAGGGTGTCACGAGAAGGGGCCAAGGCATCGGGGGCGTAGAGCTTAACAGACACGCCTAGTTTTTTGGCGAGTGTAAGCGTCGCCGCCACCACACGACTGTGCTTAAGATCCCCCACAATGCCAAGCCGTAACTGTTGCATATCATCAAACGAACAGCCCGCTTGTTGAAAAAGCGTCAAGACGTCTAGCAAGCCTTGCGTGGGGTGATCGCTCATGCCGTCGCCCGCGTTGAGTAGGGCCAAGCGTCCGTGGGTGTGCTTGTCTAGCTCGATGTGAATACCGTCCTGCGCATGACGCAACACCACCGCATCAACACCCATGGCAATAAGCGTTTCAAGGGTATCTTCAAGCGATTCGCCCTTAAGCAGGCTAGAACTTTCAACAGGAAAGGGCAAGACGTTCGCCCCCAAGTTCATGGCGGCCAGTTCAAAGCTCAAGCGTGTTCGAGTAGACGCTTCATGAAAAAGCGTCGTCACCGTTTTACCCTTTAGTGAAGTGTTGGTGTAAGGTTTACCAGTCGCACGTGCTTTTTCTAGGGCATCCACAAAGCCTTGAGCGCTTAGAATGAGGCGTCGCACGGTGTCGGCGTCTAGGGTGTTGGAACGCAACAATGAACGCATGGGAGGATTCCTTCTTTACAATTAAATAATAGCAAAACCCGTCATTTAGAGCAATTGCAAACTTTTACTTGCAAATGATTCTCATATGCGATAGAATAAATACATAAACAAAGTGCCGAGTCTTCAGACCACTCGTTCGCTTCACGGTTCAAACCAAATGATTCAGACATAGGCATCGCAGACGGGCGGTGCTTTTTTTTGTTTCCTGATATCGTGTTTTAAAGAATTCGCCGAATTGCACAACTGTACTATTTTGTTCCCAAAAGGACGCCCCCCCTTTTGGGCATTGGGATTGTTTCATACCCCCCCTCCGCATAGAGGACGACAATCAAGAAGCCTTCAATCAAATTCGACACCTGAAACGAAACCCTTCGCGTTGCATGTGCAGTCTAGGATATAAAGGAGTCGTTTGCATGATGATGTTAGCATCCCATAAAGCCGTCAACCCCTTTGGAGATTGGATCTTTGTCGATTCGCGCACGTGGCAACGCGACGTCTTAACTCCACTTAAAGAACGTGAACTGACCTTGCTTAAACGCATGGAAGCGGTTTTTTCGGTGGAAAGTCGTTTAAGTGAACGAAACATGGCAAGTTGGTTGATTTACCAAGGGTTAGACACCCAAGATTACAGTGATATGAACTGGAACGGTAAAGGTAACGAAGACTTAGATGAAAAGCAAGTTGTTGCCGTGATGAACACGTTTGAAGCCCTGTACAAGCTGTGTTTAAGAGACAGAGAACGCTTATTTGTGTTGCAAATTGGGTTAGAAGTGCTCATGACCTTTGGGAACATTCCCAATTTAAATGCTTGGTGGGAAAAATTGGATCACTTCACCAGTAACATCGACGGTTTTATGCTAGAAGATGTGACGTTTCACGAATCTTTAGCCGAAGCGATGAACCTTCATGCACAATATGCCTTGATTGATCAAGATATTGACACGGCTCATAAAAACCATCGTTTTCTTAAAAAAGCAGGCTATAGCTATAAAGGTGAACAACGAGTTCCCTATTTAGAACAATGGTCGCATGTGTCGTTAATGTTAATCGAAATCTACGCCCATAAACAAAATGTACGCAACGCTCGCGTCTTGTACGAAGATATTTGCTTTGTGGATGAAGAACTCGCTAAAGGCAATCAGCAGGTAATAGAAGACCATGCCAAAGGCGCCGAACTCCTGATTTGGTTGAGTCGTGAACATCCTTCTAAACCCAAGACTTTACAACTACAACGAGATTTGTACAATTTGGTGGACGCTCATGTAGACAATTCCGTAATGGTGCGTCACTTTATAAATGGGGCCATTAGCATGGCTCAAAGTTACGGCAATGAAGGGCAATTACAACCCGCGTTGCGCTTGTGGCAATTGGCGCATCGCTTTGTCACACGAGGCAATCATTATGATCACCCTGAAGTGTTAATGCTCTTAGGCAAACTGGGTATGAACGTGATTTGGACGCATACGGGCAAAGAATCCGTGAATGACGTTCAAGTGGTGTATGATCAACTCTGTGAAATGGCTGCTAGTGCCAAGGGGCATCCGATTCAATTTTTTGAACAATGTGCATGGGCAGGGGTTAATTTGGCTTGGGTATACGCGCAAAAAGGAGACCTTGAATCCTTGCCCCAATTGCTGAGTGATATTCATACCTTTGAAGCCCATTACCCCATGATTTTTGGTTTTAAGGAAGCCGCAGCAGCGGCCTGCCGTAATGGTTTATGGGGAATGAGACAAGCCCAACTGCTTCACCATAATTTGGTCTTTCAGTGTATTGAACATGAAGCGCGTCGCTTGATTTTAAATGCGGTTGAAAATCGCGATATACACCCCACCTCACCTTATTTTCTTCAACAGCTTACAACGTTATTGTTCCAATTAGGGCAGTTGGATATTCGCTTGCATGATTACGCAAGCTTTGCCAAGCGTTTGGAATGGGCGGAAAATTTAAGTCAATTCAAAGAAATTTTACTAGCAGAACATGCGTTATTTGTGTGTGAATATGCCCTGTTAGGGATTGAAAATCGTAATAAAGTCGAATTATTTGAACACACCGAACGTTTTTGGAACGTTCTTAACACGCTTTCATTAACCTTTACAGATTCTGAAGACATTCAACGACTGTATGCCGCGGGAGCCTGCCATTGGGCATGGCGGTTGAAGAAAGTCAAAAACATCGCTGAAATCGAAGCGCTTTTGCGTCATTTAAAGCTGGTTCAAAGTAAGTTTCCCTATTCTATTGAATTATTACGCGGGATGTGTGGCTTACATGCCACGCTTGCAACCGCCTATGTTGAAGTAGACAATTGGACACTGGCAACATCCCATTTAAACCCGATCAAAACCTTGTTTTCACAAAGCAAGCAAGACGCCAAAATCCTGAATGCGTGGGCAGAAGTGCTAACCAAGATGGTGACCACTTGGCCTCACCATCGTAATGTACAATCCACTCTTCCGTATTTGGAAACATTACTAGAACTTTCTAAGCAGTACCCTCAACATAACTTTTGGCCCAGTACGCTTGCCCAAGTGCGTGCCCACCATTGCCAAAGCTTCTTTATGTTGAAGCATGCCGATGCCGCACTTAAAGAATTGCATGCTTTACAAGAGTTATGGGAAACCTTTAAGCCTCATCATGCCGTAGAAACCGCTTACATGAATGCAAAAGCCGCGCGTGTTATGTGGATTTGTAGTCAAGAAGACTTAGAAAAGGCTCAATTTGAATTATGGCAAGTCTTTCAGCATCATGACGTGCAACTTCGTGAAAAGCGCCCCTTGGTAGGGTGGAAAGCAAGCCTGACGAGTGCTTTAGCCGTCTTTAATTTGGCGATCAAACAGCCTAATGCCCCCGTGGCCGATGCTGTGTTTCGTCGTTCATTAAATCTAGTCAAGCAACTTCCCCCACGTTTGGCCAAAGATCCATGGCGAAGTTTGGGTTACATGGCCCTAGGGTGGACGAATCACATTCCGAGGGAAGAAGACCCACGCACGTGGTTTCAAAAAGTCATGCAACAGCCTTTGCATGAAGTCGTGCATGAATTGCTGCATCTTCCGCAAACGCAAGGCATCGCGGTTTGGGATTCACTTCGCAAGCCGATGGTTCCTTATTTTGAACATGACGCAGGCTTCACGGATTCTAGTCGTTATATTGTGGGCTTTCAGATCAATGACGCCTTGAGCAAAGAAACCTTAGAAGCGTTGCATCAAGACCCTGACCCTTTATGGATTCAGCAAAAATGTTTTGAAGTCTGTGTGTTGGAAGGATCTCAACAGGCGGAACATTTTTATCAGCACATTCGTTCGTTCCAGGGGTCTTCATAAAGGGCGCCCATACAGTCGTTGTAATTGAGCCAAGTCTTCGTGGGTGAATTGGTGGTTCTGCAAACTGCGATAAAACATCACACTATGGGGATTTTGTGTATGTTCTAACCCCAAGGCATGGCCTATTTCATGCAAAAAGGTGGCGTACAACTGTAAGCATTGAGCCTCAGAATCCAAGTGTTGGTTAATGCGTGGGTTACGTTGCAAAACAAGGTCACTTCTATAAATAAATAGTTGTCCTTTTTTGAAGTGGGTTTGATTAAGGGTGCGTCCTACTTCGTAAGGGCGCTGTGGATTGGTGTCATCGCTCCATGCAATAAAGATGCCTTCGCTCGTGTCATTGTGGCGGGTAAGGGGCTTAAATTGTATGCCGCCGTTACTGGCAGACTGCCAAGCCCGCAGGGCTTTTTCAAAGGCTTCAGGGGGTTGGGGTTGCTTGTCATCGAAAGGTTCACAAAAAATAGAAATCGCTTGAGGATCTTCCCAAACAGGCACCCACTGGGAAAGTTCAGCGGGGGGAAGGGCGGTTTTGGCTTCAATCGAACGTTTAGCAAACCCTTGATTCCCAGCAGGCGTGGGATTCTGTGGCCCTATTTGAAGAGGCGAGTGAAGAAAAGATGATTTTGAAAAAGGGGGAACAGGCACGGCAAGTCACCTCTTCTTACGATTCAATGGAAGAAGCATCATTAGTAAACAACCGTTTCAAGTACGTTTAATAAGGCTTGGGTGGTGGTATTTAAGTCGGTTTCGACTGATGCACCCGCTGCTTTTTTATGCCCCCCCCCACCAAAATGTTCACCTAGCAAGGCAGAAACATCAATAGCGTTAGAATTAGAACGCAAGCTGATTTTGGTGCGTCCTGAAGGCATTTCTTTAACAAAGGCGGACACTTGCACGCCTTGAATGCAGCGTAATTGGTCGATGATGCCTTCGGTGTGTTCGTCTAAAGCATTAAAGTGGTCTAATTCTTTTAAGGTGAGCGTCGTCCACATAATACGACCCTTCGCATGAGCCTTGGCCTTTAAAACCGCATGGGCGATCAACTGGCTTTGGCAAAAGGGCTGTGTTTCATAGATTTGATTGTAAATATAGGTCACATCGGCTCCTGCGCGTTGAAGTTGGCTGGCGACTTCAAAGACTTCAGGCGTGGTGCTAGAATGTCGAAATCCGCCCGTGTCCGTCAATAAAGCCACATACAAACACGTCGCTGCTTCAGGACTTATGGGGCTTTGCCACCTATTTAAAAGTCTTACAATTACTTGACCTGTTGCCGCGGCATCGGTTTCAATGAGATTGATCTGAGCAAAGGCGTCGTTTGAAACATGATGATCGATATTTAGGGTATACGTTGCGGTTTCAAACAATTGAACCGCAGGCCCCAGCCGAGACACAGACCCACAATCAACAGAAATGGCTAAATCATAGCGTTTTAGCACTTTTTCAGGCGTTTTGTCGATGCTAATAACTTCTTCAATACCAGGCATAAAGTGAAAGACATCTGGCATGCGTCCCGCAATAATACAGTCGATTCGTTTGATGTGAGGGAAAAGAGCGCCAAGGCTATGTTTTAAACCCAACATAGAACCCAGTGTATCGCCATCAGGGCCCACATGGGCGGTAATGAAAACGGTTTCAACAGAATCTAAAACGTTATAGGCGTCTTGGTATCGACGCAATTTTGGCAAGCGTTCAGTTGTCATACTCATGGTATTTCCTTTTATGAAATTTTATATCCTTTAGTATAACCCATGGCGAAGGGTTTTGGTACAATTATTAGGTTTAAATACTGAACTTATACCGTTTAAACGAATGAATAGCGTATAGGTGGATTCTAGGAGCCTAGACTCGCAGATGGGTGAAGCGTACATAAGCACATCGAGAATCGTAGCGACAACGAAGACGCCAGACGCTATTTAATCGTTTAATTGGTATTACGGAAAAGAGTGTGTTTTGAGGTTAGTGCTTTACCAGAATTGAAAAAGCGACAATCAATGCATTCTTTTTCTGTTATAATGCTAAACATACTAAACAATTCCCATTATTTTGTAAAGGATCTCCACGCCCATGCCCTTTCCCTTCAAAAAAATGCACGGCCTAGGCAACGACTTCATTATGATGAACGCCCGCGACTTGCCCACGCTGGATTTAAGCGCCCTACAAACGTTAGCCAAACGCGTGTGTAACCGACATTTTGGCATCGGGGCGGATGGCCTGATTGTGGCGGCCCCGCCCAGTGATGCTTCGTTGTTTGATTTGAAGTTCATCTACATCAACAGTGACGGTTCTATGGCTGAAATGTGTGGCAATGGCATTCGATGCTTTGCGCGTTATGTGATTGATGAAGGCCTATGGCCCAACAACAGCTTTCGCGCCGAAACAGGGGCCGGCTTGATTCAGCCCACCTTGCATGAAAATGGCACCGTCACCGTCAACATGGGCCTGCCGATTGTCGAAGCGTCTAGCGTGCCGTTTATTCCGCAAACCCCTTATGAAGTCGGTCAAGCCCCCGCCACCCTGAACCATGACGGTGAAGCCCTTAGCGTGTGGCCCATTAGTATGGGCAACCCGCATGCGATTTTGTTTATGGAAGAACCGCTCAACCAGCGCCTAAACCCCGCGGTGGACGGGCATCGCATTGAAACGCACGCACAATTTCCCGCCAAAACCAACGTGGAATTTGTCACGCGTCAAAATGCCCAAACCTACCAAGTCACCGTGTGGGAACGCGGGTGTGGCTTTACGCTCGCTTGCGGAACAGGCGCCTGTGCCACGGCAGTGGCCGCCATTTCAAGTGGTCGTGCCAAATCTAGCGCCCCAGTGGAAGTTCAATTGCCGGGTGGCGCGTTGTTTATTGAATGGTCTGGCCATTATGGTTCGCCTGTTTACATGACGGGCCCTGCGGCTTACGTATGTGAAGGCGTGCTTTCCGCCGATTTTGAAGAGGTCTTTTCCCCACTTGATACGGAGCTTCATCATGCCTAAGTCTTTTCGTGCGAACCTTATGGTGCTTGGTTTTTGGATGCTTCTTTCAGCGCTCATCGTTATTCTACCTGCTCAAGCAAGCACGGACACCTGCACCCGATTGCCTGAAGCGGTGTTGCTCTATTTAAAAACGTTGGATCCTAACCTAAAGGTGCGTGAAGATTGTTTGGCCGTGTTGAGTCAAAAACGAAGCTATTTACCCGTGTTGCCCCAAGGAAATGATGTGGTTCAAGCCCCCACCCAAGTGCTTGCGCAATACCCGCTAAAAAGCACTTCGCCTGATTGGGTGCAATTTGATCAAGGCTTTTACCTGCTTCGCTTGATTGAAACCGACACAGGCAAAATCACCTTTTCTCGAACCGAAACCATTCCCCCCGCTTTAAAAACAGGCTTGTTGCCCCAAAACTTCATGATGCCTGCGGGCTTTTCCATTCCTTCAGAATTGCGCATTTTGGTGGGGGATTTACCGTACGAAACCCCGCTGGCTCAAAACAGGCCTTCACCCAGTTCCCCTTCTTTAAGCCAAGGCCCGCAAGCCCTTAGCCCCTTAGAAAAAGTGACGAAAGGGTTGAGTTCTAGCAACGTGATTGTGGATCCGATCCTCTTTACGGCGTCTTTAAAAAACGGGCGATTCACCGCGTGGGACGCCATTACCTGGAAGCCCAAATGGTCACTGCCCCTTTCGTGCTTGGCCACGTCTTCAAGCACCACTCAATCTGGCGAATACGTGTATGTCAACTGTCTCAACACGGCGAAAGTCAACGTCATTGATATTAAAGCCCAGCAACGTCTCAGCGAACTTGAACTTTCTGATGTGGCCCAACAACTGATTCAGCATGCCTATTACCCCGTGGTCATTGCAACGCATCGTTATGCGGCCAAAATCACTTTTTTAGACAGCCCCCACCACTTGATTAAGAGCGTCTTAAACTTGCCGTTTGCCTTACAAGAAGTGGCCATGCACCCGAGACTTCCCTTGGCCTATGGGGTGGATACCGTGGGCAACCGTATTTTAGAAATTGATGTTCAGCAAATGAAGCTGTTGCGCCAGTTTGACTTGAAGGTGCCGTCTCATAAAATGCATGCCGTGTGGATTGATGAAAATCGTGGGCGATTTGGCACGTTTTGGATGGCCAGTCGAGACACGCAAGATCTTTACGCGATTGATTTGTTTACGGGCTCCAAAATTCACACCCTTCATTTAGCGTCGCCTCTTTCTCACATGGCCTTTGTGAAAGATGAAAATGAAGTCCTCGCTCCTGTGTTTATTAGCCAAGGGGAATCCAACACGACACAAACCTTGTATTGGGAAAAAAACCTCCCCAAACTCACGCCAGTTCAATCCATTGAAAACGCTGATGAAAAACATTATTGGATGAGCTTTCAAGCCGGAACGCACCCCAATGAACTGCTGGGTGTAGATGCCACCAGCGAAAAAGTGTACCTGTTGGATTGGAATCCCACTACGCAGATTTTAACAGCCAAGCGCCCTGTTATTGCAGAAATTAAATCGCCTTTTTTAACACTCGTAGAATCACCCACCCCTGAAACCCTCGCGCTGATTCAGAAAAAAGCAGAGGCCTTGGCTCCTAATGAAAGCGAAAGGGAGATTCTAACAACGTTACGTGCCCAGCCGTCGCGTCAAAACGGATTTTCACGCCTAGGGGCAATGTTGCGGTTTGCGCCCCGTGACCTATAGAAAACCCGTAGCCCATGGGGAGTTCTAAGTCTTGACACAACCACGCGAGTTGCTTACCTAGTGGGCGAATCGGGTCTTCTTCAATCTGTGAAAAATCGGCAAACAATAGCCCTTTGGCTCCATTAAACACGCCTGCTTGTAAAAGTTGGGTGAATTGTCTGTCCAACGTGTAATAACGTTCTTTCCAATCTTCAATAACCACAACGGCATCTTTGAAATGGGGTTGCCATGGCGTACCACATAAGGCGGCCAGCAAACTTAAATTACCCCCACGGCTTATGCCTTCCGCGACGCCAGCGTTTAAGCAGTGGTAAGCATCTTGATTAGGGAGTTCAACGGGTAGTTCAGTAAACGTCGACGCGTCTAAAAAGCGTCGCCATTGGCCACGCGTGAACACCCCTGATTCATGCACCAAGTTGGACGTCAACATGGGGCTATAATAACTCACCCACCCCAATTCCTGAAAAAAAGCGGTGTGCAACATCGTAATGTCACTAAAACCCATGACAAGTTTACACGCAAGATTCTCGCTTTTCCACCGCTGCCAAGGTAAAAACGGCAGTAGCCGTCCAGAACCATAGCCCCCTCTGGCACACAAAATAGCGTCAATGGTGGGGTCTTCAATGGCTTCAATAAGATCCGCGAGGCGTTGTTCATCTGTACCCGCCATGTAGCCTTCGTGTAGGTGGGCATGAGCCATCAGTTTTACATGGTACCCGCATGATTCAAGCCACGCGATGCCTTGGGTTAAATCGGCTTCCGTACTGGGGGCGGCGGGGGAAACAATGGCAATGGTGTGGCCTTTTTGAAGGGCTTTAGGCTTTTTAATCATAACAGGGTGCTTTTTGCGTCCGTACTACTGGATGGGGACTTCGTTGAGGTGTTGAATATCGACGTCAAAATGGACGTCCAAAATTTTGCGAGGTCTCAGGCGTTGGTTGTCCCATTGGGTGACGCCAGCGAGCTTTTGCTGATGAATGGCCAAGGCCAGCGTTTCGTTTTTAAGCAGGTTGGGCGTAAACTGTTGGGCCGTCAACACTGCCCCGTGCAACAGTCGCTCATACGATTCTTGAGAATCAAGCTGTAAAAACGGTAAAGACAAGCACTGCAAGGGATTGATCGTCAACGCCCAGGGGTTTTCAGCCTGTTTTACAGCCTCTAGCCGGTGGGACGTTTCCGCGTAAAAGCGTCCGTGGCGGGTGCGGACCAAAGCGGTCATCATGCCCACTGTGCCAAGGGAATAGGCAATATCTCGAACCAGCGAACGAATGTAAGTGCCTGAAGAGCAGGACACCCGTATTTTAAGCTCTGGTTCCGCTTGATTCAAGTGGGCTTTAATCAATTCTAAATGCGAAATTTCAACGGGTTTAACCGGCAGTTCTTCAAAGGGGATTCTCACCCCCGCGCGTGCATAATGGTAAAGTTTTTTACCTTTATAATGCACGGCTGAATAGCGTGGCACGCGTTGTTCAATATGGCCTGTAAAGCCTTCAAATACCCGTTCTAAAAGTTCTGGGGTAATGCCCGTTGGCACGGGGCGTTCCTTCCATACATCGCCTTCAAGATCTAAAGTGGTGGTTTCTTTGCCAAGTCGCATGCTGGCGACGTAGGTTTTGGTGTCAGGAAAGTACTCAATCAAACGGGTGGCATTGCCAATACAAATGGGCAAAACCCCTTCAGCCATGGGATCCAACGTACCGAGATGCCCGATTTTTTTTGTGCCAAATACCTTACGCATTTGTGCCACCATGTCATGGCTCGTAGGGCCTTTGGGCTTGTAGAGGTTTAAAGTCGCAAAGGGGGTTTGGGTGAGTTGACAGGAAGTGGAGTCTTCGATTTTAGCTTCCGCAAACATGGAAAGGGGTTTCCTCAATAAGTCAAAAGGAGCCTTATCGCTCCTTCGGTGACTGATGATTTACTTCTTTTCTTCACGATACAAAACGTGCTTTTGCAGCGTGGGGTCATACTTACGCAGTTCTAAACGAGTCGGGTTTTTCTTTTTGTTTTTGCGAATGCTGTAGAAATGTCCGCTTTCGGTGCTTTTTAAGCGTACGGGTTGAGCACCTTTGTCATTTTTTGCCATGGGGGAATACTCCAAAATAAGGGGATAGGTGAATAATACTTAGTTTTTAAGGGCTGCTTCCAAGGTGGTGCCATGTGCTTTTAACGCCGCGGCCAAGCCCAATTTTGTGGCTCGCTTAATCACACGAGTACTGACTTTTAAGCGCACAAAGGCCTTGCGTTCTTCACACCAAAAACGCTTCCACTGAAGATTGGGTTCTTGACGACGGCCATGCTTTTTGTTTGAAAAGCTAATTTTGTTTGCTTTTTTGGGAGTAGCCCCAGAAACTTGACATCTTTTCGACATACGTATAAATCCTTTTCATCTGTAAAATGCGTTCAATACAAGGTGATTTTAAGTATTACACGAACCATTTTAAATCACAAGTCCCCAAAAACTTTCCTGAGTGTTAATTGATAACGAAATAGAGGCTTCTATAGCCTTTTAAAGACTTTCTTACAATCGTTCATACACGCGTAACTTGGCTGAACGTGAACGGGGGTTGTGTTCTTTTTCAAGGTGGCCTGCTTCAAGGGCTTTACGGTTCACCGCCTTAAAAAGAGGGGCGCTTCCACACGTGCAAATCGGGAATTGAGGCGGGCAAATGCACCCCTGTAGCCAAGGCTTGAACTGTTGTTTGACGCGTCGATCTTCTAAAGAATGAAAGGTAATAACGGCCACACGGCTCTTGGGTTGCATTAAATCAGGCAAGGCTTGCAACAGGGCATCTAAATGCTCTAGTTCGCCATTCACCGCCATTCGCAAGGCTTGAAAGACCCGCGTCGCTGGATGTTTTGCTTCTTTAAGGCGGCCTGATTTTTGCTTCAAACGGTAGATTCGCTCCACCAACTGGGCCAAGGTCAGGGTGTCTTGCCACGGGGTGTGGGCGCGATCTTCCACAATGGCTTTGGCAATGGGAAAAGCAAATTTTTCTTCACCGTAGTCTTCAAAAATACGGATCAATTCTTCAAATGAAGCGGTGTTGAGTACATCTGCCGCGGTGGGGGTTGTTTCATCCGTCGGGTTCATGCGCATGTCCAAAGGCCCAGAACGCATAAAGCTAAAGCCACGTTCTGCCGTGTCTAACTGAAAAGAACTCACGCCTAAGTCGAGTAACAGTCCCCCATCAATGCCAGTGATGCCTAAATCCGCCAGCGTTTGTGGGATTTGACTATAATTAGATTGCACAAAATGCGTTTGCGTGGTTTCGTTAAAGCGATCGAGTGTAGGTGCCAAGCGTTTTTGAGCCATGCCTAAGGCCTGTGTGTCTTGATCCACCCCCACCCACTGAGGCGATGTTTCGCCTAAGTCGTGCAAGCCTTCTAGCAGGGCTTGACTATGCCCGCCGAGTCCCAAGGTGCCGTCCACGTAGGTTTTACCCACTTGCAGATTTAAACCCGCCAACACTTCAGGCAATAACACAGGCACATGCTGACTTGAAATACCCAAAGATTCTTCAGGCACTGGGCTTCATCCACTTTTTAGCGACGTGCTTCCACAGGTACGCCCCGCCCCCTAGCACCAGTAACAGCGCAATGGCGACATCAAACTTGTGCCACAACTGCTTGAATTCACTGAGGTTGTCCCCAAAAATAATGCCCACATACACCAGTAAATAGCTCCAAATCAAGGAACCGATAAACGTGTAAATCGTAAACGTCCACAGGTTGGCCCCTAAAACGCCTGCGGGTACAGAAATAAACGTCCGTAAAATAGGCAACATTCGGCAGATGAAAAACGCCAAATCCCCAAAGCGGGCCGTCCACCGACGCGCATCCGCCAAGTCGTCTTCGTCAATTAAAATCCACTTGCTGTATTTTTTAATGAAGGCTTCCCCGCCCCATGCCCCCAGCCAATAACAGGGAAGCGAACCCACAACGCAACCCACGGCTCCAGCCAAACTGGCCAGGTGGATGTTCATTTCACCTTGTTGCACCAAGTAACCCGCATAGGGCAAAATCATTTCACTAGGCAGGGGAATGTTGGCCGATTCAATGGCCATGAGCAACACAATGCCTCCATAGCCTAGGGCTTTAATCACGCCATGCACCCAAAACAACAGCCCTCCAAGTACCCATTCAATGCTATGTATGAGCCAATCCATGATTAAATCCTTCTTTCCTACCATTTCAACACTAAAGATGAGCCTGAATCCATTTATAAGCGACGGCAATAAACCCACTCAATAAAAACGTCACAGGAATAGTCAGCAACCACGCCCAGAGAATAGAACCCACCAGCGACCACTTCACCGCACTAAGACGACGGGTTGCCCCCACCCCCATAATGGTGGATGTTATCGCATGTGTGGTAGAAAGGGGAATCCCCCATTGACTGGCCAGCATAATCACGGTAAAAGACGTTACTTCGGCGGCAAATCCATGAATCGGTTGTAGCTTAATCATTTTACTGCCTAGCGTGCGAATAATTTTCCATCCGCCAGACAATGTGCCCAAACCAATAGCCACCGCACAGGGAATCACAATTTCTAAGCCGACATGAAACTCACTAGAAGGCACGCCTTTATATAAAATAATCGCCAGTGCAATGATTCCCATGCTTTTTTGCGCATCGTTCATGCCGTGACTCAGTGCCATGGCTCCGGCAGACACAATCTGCAATTTCCCAAACACACTGTTGATTCGGTTCACCGAAATTTTGTAGACCATCCACGTCAGAAGCGTCATTAAGATATAACCCACCGTAAAGCCGATCAACGGCGAGCTAAACATGGGAATAATGACTTTGTCAATCACCTTGTGCCAATGTACGACGCTTTCACCAAAACTGCCGACCCAAAAGCAGGCCGCCCCCATGAGTGAGCCAATCAACGCGTGAGATGAAGAGGACGGCAACCCCTTCCACCACGTCACCAAGTTCCACACAATCGCCCCGATTAAAGCACATAAAATGGTTTCAAGATTAATGAGCTTGGCTTCAACAATGCCTTTACCCATGGTGGCGGCCACTTCAGTGCCCATTAAGGCGCCTAGCAAGTTGAAAATGGCGCCAAACAACACTGCGGTTTTAGGCGTCATCACCCGTGTGGCCACGACTGTTGCAATGGCGTTGGCGGCATCGTGAAAGCCATTGATGTAATCAAAAATTAAGGCCATGGCAATAATCACCACCAGAAGCAAAAATTGAGGATCCATTAACCATTCCATGTGAAGGTTCCCTCATTAACTGTGTTTTAAGATGATACGCAAGGCGGTGGCAGCCACATCTCGAAAGGCATCTGTGACGCCTTCAAGGCTTTGGTACAAATCTTTTCGCACAATTAAGTTCAAGGCATCAGGCAAAGGTTCATGCTTAAACAAGGCATGTTCTAGTTCTAGGGCCACGCGATCGCCTTCATCTTCTAGTTCATATAAAAGGGTCACGATTGCTTGCAAATGACTGGCCTTGTCGTTACGGTTCAACCCTTCAATCAAAGAAACCAACAAAGCGCCTTGCTTGACGATGATTTCCGCCATGCGTTGAAAGTCCCCTTCAAGGGAATGCAAGTGGTGAATGTGCATGCGCTGTTGAATGGTGTCGATCGTGGCGCTAATGCGGTAAAGCGCTTCAGCGAGTTCTTGAACGTCTTCACGATCAAAGGGGGTAATAAAGGCTCGGCACACTTCTTCTACGAGAGTAGCGAGGGCTATTTTGGCCGCAGAACGCGCATCCGTCATGGGTTGACGCGTGGCATCGCCGTGTTGTACGTAAGCGTGCAAGCCTTCAGAACTGGCTTTGGCTTGTTTGGCCAATTCGTTAATTAGGTTGTAAAACAGGGCTTCATTGGGTAAGAAATTCAAAAACTTCATAAAATGATTTGACTCCCGAAGTGATTTAAGCACACCGATCCATTTCAGATACATTTTAAAACGGTCGCTTTTAGCTTATCCAAAACAGGGTGAAATTACAATGTTTATTTTACAAACAAGTGTAACCGCTTAAAAGGGTTTCACCGTCCGCCAACTGAAGGCGTAAATCAGGCGAACCCACCAGGTCTTCAAGCGTTCGAACCACGGTGCCGTTTTCAGCATGGCTTAGCACACTATAGCCCCGACGCAAAATCGCAGTGGGGCTATAAGCATTCAATTCATCTTCCACACCAGCGAGCTGTTGTTCGGCTTGATTAAGTCGTACTTCTACAGCGTGCGCCAATCGTTGCGTGAAGTTGAGCAAGCTTTGTTCGGCTGTTGCCAGCTTGGGGGTGATTCGATCTAAGAGGCGTTGCCCCAGTTGAAAGGTATTTTCTTCACTCAGTAAGAGTTGACGTTCGACTTGTTCACCCAGCCACTGGCCCGAATCCACCAGAAGTTCTTGCATTTTATAGCCATCTGGCACAAGGGTATCCGCAGCCATGGTGGGGGTGGCGGCTGAAAAATCGGCCACTGCATCTGCCAAGCCATAATCGGGTTCATGGCCAATGGCGCTGACAACAGGCAAGCGACAATCCGCGATGGCACGCACGACGGGTTCTTCGCTAAAGCAGAAAAGGTCTTCAAAGCTACCGCCTCCTCGAGCAACGATAATCGCATCGAGTTCTAAGGACTCCTCTTCTAAGGCGCGAATACCTGTGGCGATTTCTTCACTGGCCCCTTCGCCCTGCACTTTGGCGGGGTATAACACAACATCCACAAAAGGGTTTTTATGTCGAATAACCCGCATCATATCGTGAATCACGGCCCCTGTAGAAGCCGTCACAATCCCGATTCTAAAGGGAAACTCAGGCAAGGCCTGCTTGCGAGATGCGTCAAACAAGCCTTCTGCGTTAAATTGAGCCTTCAACTGCTCATACGCCAGTTGTAGGCCCCCTAAACCGACAGGTTCGATTTTTTTGACCACCAGTGAATAGCTTCCGTTTGGGGCGTAAAGATCTAAATCACCCGTGGCGATGAGTTCCATGCCTTCTTCGAGTTTGAACTTGCTTTTGCTTGCGGTGCTGGCCCACATCACGGCGTTGATGCTTGCGGTGTCGTCTTTCAGCGTGAAGTACACATGCCCCCGACTAGAAGGCTTTAGATTAGACACTTCCCCACGCACAAGCAGGGTTCCCCCTAGAATGGGATCGGTTTTAATGGTGCGTTTTAAGTAGGCGGTGAGTTCGCTCACGCCGAAGGTTTTGGGTTCAAACTCTAGGGCAAGTTGCATCATAAGACTTCTTTTTTGTTAGTGGAAACAAACTATTTAATCAGGGTTATTTTTAAACTACATTATTTTTTAGAAAATATCTAACCTTCAGCAATCGTAGCAGAAAAGTATTTTAGTTAAAACAGTTTCAAGTCAACTCTTTCGATTGTAAAACCACTTTTGACAAAACACCAGAGGTGTTGTAGAATAAATGCTTAATGTTTTAATTAGATTCACGTAACGTTTTTTTTCTCAAATTCGACTCATCCCTTTCGCCGTCTTCTCTCGTTTTCGAATGTAACGACGCTTGGCACAATCCTCATTCCCCAAGGGTTTAATGCTGATGTGACTTTGAATCCTAAAACGTGTGTGAATGAGTTACATCCGTGTGCTGAAGATCTACAAGCTTCGATTCATTCATTAGGTTTTTATTATATAGGTTTTGCATAATTGTATGATGTCTATTAAGCAGTCGTCTCTTCATTACCATAGCCTTGCAAAGCCAAAAGCGGAACAAGATGAATCGCTTGAGCGAAGGGCTTCTTCGCCTTTGTTGACTCGCGCGGTGAATCTGGAAGCGTCTTCTTGCGATGCCTTTGAAGCCCAAGCCCCCGTGCCTGAACAAGCGCGTGAACAAGGCCATGAACAAAAAGGGAACATACGCAAAAAAGTCTCTCTAACCCAACGACTTAACCCCTTTAATCGACGAAAAAAACATCCGCAAAAACCTGAAAAGACAGAGGTGTCCCCCGAACTACTGACCTTGGCCGCGGCGGGTTACTTGTCCACCTTGAATCCCGCTTTGGCGGCGGGGTTGGCGTCTAAAATTGACTCGCAATTCTTTTGGGACTTTACGATTTTAGATTTTGTCGGCATGGGATTCCCACGTATTTCACGTTCCTTGCAACGAGGGGCCGTGCCGTATGATCCCCTAAAAGATCCTGAAGCCCAAAAACGAAGCGGGCTTGACAAATGGTTCTACATTCGACGAAAAAAGGCGGAAAATGCCAATTGGCCCAACTTAGGTGAAGAAATGATGAGAGAAATCCAAGCCGCCCCAGGTTCCTTGCTGGTGCCTGCCTTGGTATTTGGATTATTGCCGTTTGTGAGTCGAAACAAATACCTCAGCTGGACGGGGCGTCGCAACATGTTGATGAATGAACAAGATTTAATGCTCGAACATCAAAACTTACAACAGTTTCTCACTGAAACGACCCCCCTGCCCCCACGTTACTCACAAGAGGGCGCTTCACTAGAAGCCTTGGGCAAAGGCTATGTGGAACGGGTATTTAAAGGCATTCCAGAGCCTATGCGTCATGAACAAGTGGCGATTGAGATTAAGGGAAATGGGGTCATTAACCCCTATTATCATATGAGTAAAGGGCATTTGAAAACGCTACAAAAAGGCTTGAACGACGATGAACTATTTGGGCTTAAACAAGCGTTAAATCGCCATCCTCAACTCACCAAAACGTCTTCGCTGTCTTTAGAAAACGTGACCTTAACACAAGTGGTTCAGGCGATTGCCGAAGTACAAGGTAAGTTACTCGCCTTTGATGTTCAACACGGCGCAGGCTCCATGTTCTTCAACGCGAAACATCGTCAAGAACATGCGTTATTAACGGCTAAAATGCAGGCACTCTTCAACATTGCTGAAGCAACCGCAATGAAAGTCAACGCCATTCATTGCCCAGAAACCCGTATGCAACAACAAATGACGCATCTGCCCACGATGAATGGCACCACCTACACCCCTAAAGCGATTTTACACCATTTACAAATGATGGACAAGGGCCGTGATTTAATGGTGGCCACCTTCCGTCGGTTTTTTGCTCATTCAAACAACGGCAAAACTTTACAAGAAACGCTTAGCCAATCGTTAAATACGGCCAAAGCCACCAAAGCCTTCATCACCCTAGGCTCTTTTATGTGGATGATGAGTTGGTTGTGGTACCTGTCTCACGCCATTCAACGGGGGCGTGAATACCCCGCCAACCGCTTGGTCATGTTCAACAAGCCCACGCAAAAAAGCACGCAAGCCCCTGTTCCTTCAGAAGGCTTGCCTTTGACTAAGAAAGACGCCACCGCTGAACCTTTAAAGGTGATGCGTTCCACGCCAATTGAAGAGGGTAAAGCGTCATGAAGCCGTCGAATCCTTCCACCCCACATAACAACCTTTTCGTTAATGCGCTGAACCATTTTTATTATGAGGATGTCAAGAGCATTCCAAGTCGCGGTCGTAACTTGGCCGAACGCTTGAACGCCCAAGCACGTAATACAGACAATGTGGCGTCTAAAGCAGTGCAAAAAACAACCGCACAAATTACGTCACTATTGACGGATAGCGTTGAATTCGCCAAATTTGAAAAAACCCCCGAACTCTTTGGTGCCACCATTCCGAAACTGCCTTTGACGTTCTTAATTTTAATGTTTTTTGGTTCCATGATGCCGGCCCGCATGCATTCAGAATACTTAAGGGCTCCAGCCTTGGATGAAAATCAAGACGGCATTGCCGAAGGCCATGACTACCGTGCCATTCGAGATGTACTGATTCGAGATGTGCTGTCTATTTCACTCTTCTTATTTGCTTTAGAACCTGTGAAACAAGCGATGCTTGCCAAAAAACAAAAAGACGGCACCTTATTTAGTTTGGGTTATAGCCCAAAGCACAATAACTTAATGCTCATGTACGGAAGCCTGAACCCTCGTAAGCCGCAACATTCCATTTCTTACCCCAACATTGAAGAAATCTATAACCTTACGCCACAAGCCCCTGAAACGTTGGCCAAACTCGCGGCCATGCACAAAGCCAACAATAATCTCGCTAAACCTATGCAAGATTACCTTCAAGCGTACCCCCTGTGGCAGAAGGAAAACGCGTCGTTTTTAAAGGTGTTACAAGATCCCCATGCAACCCCAGAAGAACAAGCCAAAGCACGTTTTATGCTTCAATTTTCAGACGCCCTAAAAACAAAGGGGCAGAGCCTTCTAGCGCATACGCAAGAATTAGGCAGCGCCAAAACGCATTTGCGTACCCATCTTTATGAAGCCGTAAGCGGATTACCAGCTGAAGCAGGTGCAACGACGATGCGTCGTCAAACCCTCAATGCGGATTCGGATACCTTGATTCGTCGCTTATTTGAACTACCAGGGCTTGAAAAAATGGAAGCCGTTCAAAAATTAGATTTAGAGGCGTTAAACTCTATTTTAGAACAAGATCTTGAAGCCCTTGGTGAAAAAATTAAGGTTCAAGCCTTAGTTAATCTCCCTGACGCGCAGTCGTATTTGGCGCCTGCCACCCGAAGCGCAGATTACACCAGATTTAAAGCGCATGTAGACTTGGCCATGAAACAGGGAGATATAGGGGCCTTCCATCTCATGGCGGACAAAGCCATGAACTACCAGCATTTTATTGATGTCTGTACCCGACAAGTCCTCTCAAGTCATCCCACCTCTTCTGAAGGCAAGCCCTTAAGCTATTCACATGTGTTTAACACCCTTAAAAATGAACATTTTGCTCAGCTAGAAGACAGCATCGCGTCCTACAGAGCAGGGCAAAACCTCTTAGATGCGTTGAAGTCTGAACATGGAGAGGGGATCTTAACCCACTTTAAAGCCATGTATACCCATTCAGCCAATGCCATGAAGCAAGTCGATGCCTTGGATGCCAGCGTGAAGCAACTCCAACACGAAGGGGCTAGGTACTTAAAAACGTCCTTTAACTTTTTGGGTACTCAAATACCGCTCCCTGCGGTGGATTGGTTCAAGAAACAACTCAAACTCCAGACCCTTCAATCCTTAGATGTTCGGCGTATTCTCTCAGAATCCGCCCGAAATATGCGTTCCCCTGTCGATTCAATCGGCTACGTTTTAGTGGCGGCATGTATTGGGTTTTTCCCCGTATGGTTAAATCAAGTCGTCACTGAAACCGAATATCGCCTAAAAAAAGCAAAAGATGCTCCAGCGAAACAGGAACCGTCTTTATAATGCTTTAGCCTATCATCAAATTAGCTAAAGTTTACCAGCCCCCACTATATATCTATGCTAAACTGTTCGATATGTTCACTTTGAAAAGGACACAAACCCATGTACACAGGCATTTTAAATCAGTATCAAGAACTCTACGGCTTTGCGGAAGACTACCCTGTTGTTAGCCTCCATGAAGGCAACACGCCGTTGATCCCTGCCCTGCGACTCGCCAACTGCTTGGGCGTGGAAGGCTTGAAAGTCTACCTCAAATACGAAGGCTTAAACCCCACAGGCAGTTTTAAGGATCGTGGCATGACCTATGCTGTGTCCCAAGCCAAGTTCGACGGTGCTGAAACGGTGGTGTGTGCGTCTACAGGCAATACGTCTGCCGCCTGTGCCGCCTATGCCACACGTGCCAGATTAAAATCGCTGGTGATTATTCCTGAAGGCAAAATCGCTTTAGGCAAGTTGAGCCAAGCCCTGATGTACGGTGCCAGCATCATTGAAATTGCGGGTAATTTCGACCAAGCCCTCAACATTGTGCGCATGCTGGGGGAACGTGACAAACGCCTTGCGGTGGTCAATTCCATTAACCCGTACCGTATTTTAGGGCAACAATCAGGGGCGTGGGAAATCTGCGATGCCCTTGGTCAAGCCCCCGATCAATTCTTCATTCCTGTAGGCAATGCAGGCAACATTACGGCGTATTGGGCAGGTTTTAAGAAGTATCACGACTTGGGTAAAATCGACCAGCTCCCCGTGATGATGGGCTACCAAGCCGAAGGGGCAGCCCCGATCGTGCGTGGCCATGCGGTGGAACAGCCTGAAACGGTGGCCACCGCCATTCGCATTGGCAACCCAGCCAGTTGGCAAGGGGCAACCGATGCCAGAGACCAAAGCGGTGGACACATTGATTTAGTCACGGATGCGGACATTTTAGGGGCGTATTCATGTCTCGCTCGGCATGAAGGCGTGTTTTGCGAGCCTGCATCCGCAGCGAGTGTGGCGGGTTTAATGAAAGCCTGTGCCCAAGGGCGTGTGAAGCCTCATTCGACGGTGGTGTGTATTTTAACAGGCAACGGCTTGAAGGATCCGGATAATGCGGTGTTGGTCGGCACGAAAGAGGTGGCTCGGGTGAGTCTGCCTGCAGACGAATCCGCCATTTGCGAGTATCTGGGGGTTTAGGGGTATCACTTAACTAATTTTTCAGAGAGTTTAAACAGTAATGAAAAAAAGATCCTGTGGTTCCATTAAAGTTTTACTTTTACAGAAGTCAAGAGAGGCTGCTTTATCAGCAGTTCAGATTTTTAACAATCCTAATATTACGTTTAAATCTGAAACATATATTGTACTTATGATAATCGCATGGACTTATCTACATCATGCTTTTTTTAAAGAACATAAAATAGATTATAGATATAGAGATACCTCAAAGAGTAACGGTAAGAAAGTTGTCTATAAAAAAAGAGAAGACGACTACCTTTATTGGGACTTGAGCCATTGTATTAAACATGAACAAAGCCCATTAAGCGAGGCTTGTAAAAATAATTTAAAGTTTTTAATTGGTTTAAGAAATAAAGTTGAACATAAAATGATTAAAGATTTGGATGATGCTGTTAGTGCTAGACTTCAAGCATGCTGTCTTAACTTTAATAAATATATAAAAGAATTATTTGGGGAAAAATACTCCATTCACAATCATCTCACTTTTTCTCTCCAGTTCTCTAAACTTAACACTGAACAAAGAAGTTTAATAAAAGAGTATGACCTCCCTGAAACTATTGAGTCCTATATTGAGAAATTTGATTCTAATTTAAAACCTGATGAATATAATAATGATGAGTTTGCTATTCGGTATCTGTTCGTACCTAAACAAGCAAACCGAATAGGACAAGCAGACAAAGCAATAGAGTTTTTAAAAAAAGATTCAACTCTTACGGAAGAACTTAACAAACAATATGTTATATCAAAAGAAGTAGAGAAACCTAAATTTAAACCTAAGAAAATTGTAAGCATGATGAAGGAATTAGGTTTTAATTTTGCAATGAAAGATTTTACTACTTTATGGCAAAACCACAAAGCTAAAGGCAATCCACAATATGGCGTATTTGTTTCTGAAAACAACTGGTATTGGTATCAAACATGGGTAGACAAAGTAAAAAAAGAGTGTGAAGAAAATCGAGAGAATCTAAAATAGCTTATATGAAAGGAAACAAGTCTATGACCAACATTCACTAGATGCAGCGCTTTGAAAGACTATATTTACGAGAAGTAAAAGCATAAATTGTTTTGAGGACTTTCCCCATGGAGTTCACCGATTAGGGGGCTAAAGAATGCTTGCCCCCCCCGACTGCCTTGAAGAAAGAGACCATAGACCCTTTTATCTATCCAACACTATATTTGGTATGATGCTATTTTTCTGTCGCTTCAACATGTAAAAAAATCGTGCACTTTAGCCACTGGGCAAAGCGCTAAAAAATAGGGTATACTGAAAAAGAGTGGCTTTTTTCAACAGCCCTTCACAACCCAGCAAATTCCTTGAAAATCGAGTAAAAAAACCGACTTTCGTGGCCAGAAAACGGACTTTCGTGGCCAGAAAACGGACTTTCGTGGCCAGAAAACGGACTTTCGTGGCCAGAAAACGGACTTTCGTGGCCAGAAAACGGACTTTTGTGGCCAGAAAATAGACTTTCGTGGCCAGAAAACGGACTTTCGTGGCCAGAAAACGGACTTTTGTGGCCAGAAAATAGACTTTTGTGGCCAGAAAATAGACTTTTCGACACACGAAATTAGGCCATTTTTACATCGCTGGCAGGGGGGCAGGCGAGAGGGTTGACGTTTTTATGGCTATAACATTTACTCGCGGATGAATCACTAAGGCCTGTGACGTTGATTGAAAATGGCTTGACGTTACCCTGTTTTTAAGTGATACTATAAATACCTTCTGATTTGTACCGCTTTAATTCTGGAGTCTTGCACCCATGGGCTTAAAAGTAAAACGCAAAATTACCCTTGCCTGCAATGATTGCCAAGAACGAAACTATCAAACCGTTAAAAATCAGCAGGTGCATCGTGAACGCTTGGAAATGAATAAGTTCTGCCCCAAATGTCGTTCACACACCTTGCATAAAGAAACGAAGTAACGCTTCATTGTTCTAAAATGCGTCCCTAGTTCAGTTGGTAGAACGTCGGTCTCCAAAGCCGAATGTCGTGGGTTCAAGTCCTACGGGGCGCGTTTTTCATTTTAAATAACAATGCCCCTTTTCTTATACGAAAAGAGGCATTGTTATTTCAAAGTATACGTCCTTAAAATTCGTGATTGTCGGCTTTAGGCTGTAACGGAGCGGATTGAATCACGGGTAATAAAGAAGCATTCGCGGTGTGACTGACGGCAAAATCCTTAAAGGCAGAAAGAATGTCAATAGGCACAGGGAATACGACCGTACTGGAGTTTTCTGTACTAATTTCAGCCAAGGTTTGCAGGTATCGCATTTGTAAGGCCATGGGGTAGCGTTCCATGAGTTGAGCCGCTTGACAAAGCTTTTCAGCGGCTTGAAACTCAGCGTCTGCCCCAATGATTTTGGCTCGACGCTCACGCTCGGCTTCCGCTTGGCGAGCAATGGCTCGTTGCATATCCGCAGGCAATTCAACGTCTTTAATATCCACGTTGATGACTTTTATGCCCCACGGTTCTGTTTGATCATCAATAATCACTTCCAACTGTTCAGAAATGGCTTTTCGGTTTGAAAGCACGCTGTCTAATTCAAACTGCCCGATGATTGAACGCAAGATACTTTGTGCGGATTGACTGGTGGCATACGCATAGTTTTCAATCGAAACAACCGCCTTAACAGGATCCGCCACACGATAGTACACCACAGCAGAAACCCGCGCAGTGATGTTGTCCTTCGTAATCACGTCTTGCGGAGCAACATCCAGCGTCACCGTGCGCATGTCCACTTTCACCATTTTGTCAAGCAAGGGAATCACAATGCCAATACCAGGCCCTAAAGGCCGCGGCTGTACTTTACCCAAGCGAAATACAACGCCCCGTTCATATTCATTAAAAATACGTAACCAACTAAACAAAATACGTAAAGCGGTTAAACCAATCACCACTTGCACGATTAAACCAATGATATTAAAGTCTTCCATATCTAGACGCTCCTTCTTCTTTGTTATAGCCATGTTTAGAGTGTCCTGTACAGTGTCTCTTCGTTGTCGCTACGATTCTCGATGTGCTTATGTACGTCTTTGTACACCTCACACATCTGCGAGTCTAGGCTCCTAAAATAGCCTACTGCACAGAAAACTCTAAACTTGGCTATACATATCGATGCCCGCATTGTAGCAAATTAAATGAAATAAGTCTATCTTGTCTTTACGCGCCTACACGGCGGTGAGCTGAAGTTTGGTAAAGAGTTGAGCATCTCGACTGGCTTGGGGGTTCGGTGTTGTCAAGAGCGTTTCTCCACTAAAAATGGAGTTCGCCCCTGCCAAGAAGCACAAGGCTTGCGCTTCATCACTTAACGTTAAACGCCCTGCTGAAAGCCTGACCTTGGCGTGTGGAAACAAAATACGCGTGGTGGCAATTAATCGCACCAATTCAAGCGGATCCACAGGGGGCTGATGTTCAAGGGGCGTGCCTTCAACGGCAACCAAGCAGTTAATGGGAATCGATTCAGGCGGATGCTCCAACGCCATCAAGGCGGCGAGTAGTTCTAGGCGTTGATCTTCGCTTTCACCCATGCCTAAAATCCCGCCACAGCACACTTGTAACCCCGCACGACCCACCGCTTCAAGCGTCTGCAGACGGTCTTCATAGCTTCTGGTGCTAATGACTTCTTTGTAATAGTGAGGCGACGTGTCTAAATTGTGATTATACGCGGTCAGTCCAGCGTCTTTCAGGCGTTCGGCTTGCTTGGCGTCAATCATTCCCAAAGTCACACAAGCTTCTAGGCCTTCGGCTTTAACAGCTTTGACCATGTTTAACACGTGGGCAAAGGCTTCTTCGTTGGGGGGGGTGCGCCATGCAGCCCCCATGCAAAACCGACTGGCCCCATTGGCTTTGGCTTGGCTAACTTGGGATTGAATCTCTTCTAAACTGGGCAAGTCGTAGGTGTCCACCCCCGTGTTGTATCGAGAGGATTGTGGGCAGTACTTACAGTCTTCGGGGCATTTACCACTTTTAATGTTGGCGAGTGTCGCCAACTGCACTTCCCCCACCCGTTGATTCGCTTGATGCACATCGCCTGCTAGATAAAGGAGTTGCAAGAACGGTTGATGATAGATGGCTTGGATTTCAGCGAGTTTTTCGCTTGCCACGGCAATGGCTTTTTCGGTGAGCGGGGCAGAACTAGGGGAGCAGGTCGACATAGAGGGCATCCTTGTGAGTTTGCGTGCATGCCATTTTATTATAGGTCAAACATAGCGGTTTAATGCAACTCATCTCAGAAGAGTTATCCCTTGTTTCGAGACGTTTGGTATTTTAAAGGCAAGGGCGGAAAAGGGAACGGATTTTGTCGCACAGGCGGAAACACCCCAAAGCCTTTAAAAAAGTTTTGTTCCCGCAGGCGTTCATTATAAGGTTGGGTTACAATGAACCCCCCACGATTAGGTAAGCCCGGATTCAGCGGAAATTGCGCAAGGGTTGGCTGACCCGCACCGTAAAACAGGCTAGAATACGGCTGAAAAGGGTTGGCTGGGGTATAAAAAGGCGCTAAATTACCGATCGCTGCAAAGTGAAGCGCTTCAGCGCCTACGGTGGGTAGGCTAGGAAAGGCGACGCCCGTGTTGGGGTTTTGTTCGAGTTGCACGGGGACTTTGACGTCTTGACCGTAGGTTGGGTTGTTGAGTATGTTGTAAAAGGTATCCATGGGGACGCTGAGAAAATCAAAACTGCTGTTGGTCGCAGGGTTAAACAATTTACTAGGGAAGATTTGTTCCATCAATCCGGGGGCAAAGCTTGAACCCATGTTGTCCACCACTTTGCCCATGACTTTGTGCAAGCGCTTGGGATCATAAAACGAACTATAGCTCAAGGTGCTGTTGCTCATGTCTAAGGCGGCGGCGTTATAAACGGCAATGTCTTGTTGCCATTTGGGAAGGGCGGGATTGATTTTTGAAACAGCTTGGTTGAAGTCGTTGTCCAGCCCCGTCAGAGGGCCTAATTGAATGCGAAACCCGTTGTTGAAGTTCACCATGCGCGTATCTCCTTTTATGAAGGAGCTTCGACCGTGGGCGGGGTGCAGTTGAACGCTTGTTACAACTTGTGAGAATCGACTTGTTTTGGATTACGTGTTTTATTTCACTTAATTAAGGTGTTCCTGTAGTTTCGTATAAATATCACTTAATTCTACGAATTGTGTTGCAGTACTGCTATCACCAGATGTGTCAGGATGTAACTTCATAGACAAATTACGATAAGCAGATTTTAACTCCGCTTTTGTTGGGTTTTCGCCTAAGGGAGTTATGCCATGTTGATTTGCCAAAGCATTAAAACCTTGAATCAGTGAAGTTTTGGGTGGAGGACCCCAAAAGGTGGTGTTGGCACCAGAAGCACCGCTGGTGGAAGACTGCGAAGAGTAACGTGAATCCCTAGCTTCTCTAGCTTGCTTTTTTTGGGCTTGTTTTAACCGTTCTTCAAAATCCCGTTTCCATTGTGTATAAGCTTCCTCTCTTCTTTTAGCTTCAGCTTCAGCCTGTCTTCTCGCTTGAGTTGATGTTCCTCCTGAAGAATTTCCCCAAGGGTCTTGTTGAGGCTCATCCGTTGAATAAGTTGTCCATGTCCTTGTTTTGCTGTAATGAGAAGAACCAGGTTTCTCGTTCCAGGCTTCTTCCCAAAGCTCTTCAACGGTTTTTTCGGCTTTTGCTTCTGCCTTTTTTCGCGCTTCTTCGGTTTTTCGCCGAAGTGCCGCTTCAGCCTTACGACGCGCTTTTTTGGCTTCGGCTTCCGCTAGTTTTTCAGCTTCTTCGGCTTCTTTTAAGACTTGCTTATGCGCTTTAAATCCCACAACGGCAAGCGTCCCAAGTAAAAGTACACTTAAGGCAACCGTAACGGGAACCACCCAAGACTGGGTTGGTTTGTTGATTTGTTTAGTGGTGGGGTGGGGTGGGGTGGGGTGGGATGGGTTGAGTTGAGTTGGCAACAAAGACTTTGCCGGCACAGGACTTTGCGCGGGCAAGTGCATTATTTTAGGCGGTGCTATTATTCCAGTAGACACAGACACGACAGAACCTTTCACATGCCTTTTACGGCATTGACATCTAATTAATAGCACAAAAACAACGTCAAGCCTTTTTTGTGCGGGGTCGATTAAAGGTAAAGGTCTCAAGTGTTCCCTGTGTGTTTTGTAACGTTTTATTAAAAACAAGGTAAAAATGTAAAAAAGCGTTTTTCAATAGGGCTTGACGTGCTTATATAGAAGGGTATCTTTGATTTTTGCGATTCAACCTTATTGTAGGCTATAAAAGGAATCATTTTAATGCGTCTCTCATCTTCCGCACCTTTTACCCCCCCCCCCGCTACACAAGTAGTAAATAATAACACTCAACGCAGTGGAACGGCTCCTTTGTTAGGATGGCTTTCATGGGTATCGACGAGGTCTGCTCAACAAGAAGCTCTTACAGATTCTAGAACATTACGCGCTTTACGAACATTTTTTCAAGCGGTGCGAAACAACCTAAAACCCTAGACACAAACAAACGGCCCCAGCGATCCTAAAAGGTGCGCAGAGGCCGTTGGTGCATCGTGAGGGCGTCGTCGTTGTCGCCCCCCGCTTAGACTGTCTGTATTTAGTGGGCTTATCCTCGGTTTTGACTTCCTTGTCCACCTGGGTTATTTCCACCAAATGAACTACCCCCACCAGAAGAGCTTGTGCTTAAAAAAGACGTAGGCGCTGATGCACTAAAAATCGATGTATTAGTAGCTTGCACGGGGCTAAGTCCTGAATAAAGGCTGGTTTGAGTAGGGCTAAAAGTTGAAGCCACCGCTGCTAAGGTCGAAGGCGATGGAGAATATGCAGGCTGTGAAAAAAGAGAGGCTTGTCGTTCTAATGCTCGTGTATCTTGTAGAACTTGATTGCTCTGACCACTTGGGTAAGCAGTAAAGCCACTAATTGAAGTCGCTGGATTAAACAAAAATGTCATAATATGGATGTCCTATGTGTGTGGGTGATGTGCCTAAACTCTATCTTTACGGCAGCGACCGAAGGAAGCCGTCCGTATTAGTATTAAGGATTTTAAAAACAAACATTGTGCCAGTTGTAACAAAACTGTTACAACGCAAACAGCGGAGGAATCACTCCCTTATGCACCGTCACCCTTTCCCACACGCCAAAACGTACATACGCTTCGGCGTCTAAATAGGTTTGCACCGCTTGGTAAGCGTCTGCTTCAAGCACCACCAACGAACCGATGGCCGCTGTGCCAGCGTCGTTTTGCAACGCCACTGCAAGCTTTACCAAGCCCGCATTTTTCGCCACCTGCAACGCCACGAGATGTTCAGGGCGGGCGTTCAGCCTGCGTTGAGGGGCGTCGGTGTCGGTGGCGTCGTACGCAATCACCACATAGGTTTCTTTGGGCATGGGGTAAGCGTCCTTATAAGGTTTTACTGAACAACGGTTTCTGCGTTCCTGCGATCTGCCCGTGCAAGTAAGCGTCAAAGGGCATGGCAATGTTTCGACTAAAAATACGCCCCAAGGGACTAAACTCAATGCGACGGTGTTTAATCGTCAACAAACCGTCGGCTTCTAAAGGCTTTAGGGCGTTAAGGGCTTCGGCGAAATGGGTTTCAAAGTGAATGCCAAACCGCGCGTCGATGCTCGCAAAATCCAAGCGGTTTTGACACATCAGTTGCATAATCACCGCTTGACGTAATAAATCATCGTCACTCAAGGCATAGCCCCGCCATGTGGGGAGCGTCCCCGAGCTGATCGCCGCTTCATACTGCGACAATTTCTTGACGTTTTGGCTATAATGCCCCTTCCAACTGCTAATGGCACTTAGGCCCAAGCCCACCAGTTCCGCTTGGCCAGCGCGCACGGTGTAGCCCATAAAATTACGATGCAAACTGTCTTCTTCCCACGCACGAGCCATTTCATCATCGGGCTTGGCGTAGTGATCCATGCCGATGTAGACGTAACCGGCTTCTAAAAATTGCTTGGTGGCTTGGCGAAAAATGGCGTATTTTTCGGTGCCTTTGGGCATCGCCTCTTGATTCATGTAGCTTTGCCATGGGGCCATCCACGGCACGTGGGCATAATTGTAAACGGCCAGCCTGTCAGGATTTAAACGAATAATGGTGGCCACCGTTTCATAAAAGCTTTGCGCGCTTTGATGAGGCAACCCGTAGATGAGATCCACATTCACGCCTTCAAAGCCCACGGCACGCGCCGATTCAATCAGCGCTTGGGTTTCTTCCACCGATTGCACACGGGCAATGGCGGCTTGCACGGTGGGGTCAACATCTTGCACGCCCAGGGAAATGCGATTAAACCCGAGTTGAGCCAAGGTGCTTAGGTGTTCGGCGGTGGTCACACGAGGGTCGGCTTCTAGGCTAATTTCAGCGTCGGGGTGGAAGGTGAAATGCTGGTTGATTTTGCGCCACAAGCGTTCAAGCTGTTGGGGGCTTAGGTAGGTGGGGGTGCCTCCGCCCAAGTGAAACTGCATGACGGGGCGGGAAAGTTCTAGGTGAGGCACCAGTAACTCAATTTCTTGAAACAGGAGTTCGAGATATTTTTCAGCATGTTGGGTTTGCTTGGTAATCACCACATTACAGGCGCAAAAATGGCAACGACTTTCACAAAACGGCAGGTGAATATACAGCGAATACGGCAAAGCAGGGTGCTGATGCACAGGAGCATTCAAGCGTTCAAGCAGGGCAGGGGCGTTGAAGGCGTCTTGCCAGACGGGGGCGGTGGGGTAGCTGGTGTAACGGGGCCCTGAAAGATTGTAGCGTTCAAGCAAGGCGTCTTCAACGCCCGTGTGTTGAAGAAAGAGTTCATTAAAGGCGAGTTGTCGGGTCATGGGTGTTCCTTAAGGGGGGGGCAAGTAAACGGTTCGCCCTAATGCAGTATACCCAAAACCCCCTTAAAATGAAAAGGGGGGCTAAGCACTTAGTATTTGTTGGAATCTCCACATTTCTACACGTTTTAATGCAATAACCCCTTTCTGTTCATGTTTGGGGCGTTGAATCCTGTGTAAAACACTAAAAATAAGCTAAAAATATCAAGGGCTTTGGTTTTGTGTGGGGGTGTTGACAGCAGGAATACTTTGTCTTAAACTTTAGAGTGAAACGCTTTTTTATTTCTCTCCTCCTACTCAACTATAAAGGTATGATTTATGCACCTCACTTTCTCTCCCTCACGCCCTTCGATCTCTTTCGCGACCCTTCAGCCCAGCCTTACCCCACCAAACACCAAAACGAATAGTCCCGTGAAGCAGGCTTCACTGCAACGTCAGGGGTTTACTGTTGAACAATTGCGACTTTCATCTGAAAAACTCGTAGAAGCAATAAACCCAAATGACTTAGAAACATTAACTCGGCTAAGAAATGAAGTTGAAGCGAATCTGTTTTTTCTAAGCCCATATTTTAGAAGTAAACTGACTCAACTTCTGCAAGAAACCCTTCAAGCACAGAAAAGAAATCAAAACATTTGGACTATCTTTTGGAACTCTTTCACTACAATTTTTGAAGGCCTAGACTTCCCTAATTCCAATGTCACAAACCCTAATTACGTCAAAAATCAGGTAAAGACTGTCTTTGAAAGTTTAGCGGAAGCCAAATTTCAACTTCCACCTGATGAGGGGCTAAATCAGTTGCATAGCCTTTGGACTAAACTCTTACGTCTGATTGACAATAAAATCACTCAGATTAACTCTGCCGCTTCTACCTAGACTTACGTGCGTTTGTGCTACAGTAATGCCTGTACCCCCTTCAAGAAAGGAATCCCCACGCATGACGCACGAAGTCTCCATCATCGGCGCTGGTTTGGCTGGCACAGAAGCCGCCTTACAGCTGGCTAATCAAGGCGTTCAAGTTCGCTTGCATGATTTAAAACCCACGCAACGCTCACCCGCGCACCATAGCAATAATTTGGCGGAAATTGTCTGTTCCAACAGTTTTGGTTCCATGGGCGAAAGTGCCAGCGGTTTACTCAAGCTCGAACTAAGACGCTTGGGTGCGCAATTGATTGAAATCGCCACCGCGTGTGCGGTGCCAGCCGGCCAAGCCCTCGCGGTGGATCGTGAACGCTTTGCCGAATGCGTCACCCAGCGAATTCATCAACACCCTAACATTACCTTTGTCTCGGGAGATGTCACCGAAATCCCTAGCGATACGCCCTACACGCTGATTGCCACGGGGCCGTTGACGTCTGAAGGCTTAACCGCCAGCTTGGGGCGCCTGCTGAACCGGCAAAACCTCTACTTTTTTGACGCGGCGGCCCCCATCCTCACCCAAGAATCCATCAATATGGCCATTGCCTTTAAGGCGGATCGTTATAATAAAACACACGCTGAAGCGGCGTCTTACATTAACTGCCCCATGAATAAGGAGGAATACGAACGGCTCATTGCCTTTATCAATCAGGCCGAACGCACGGAAATGAAGGCCTTTGAAGAAGAAGCCATGCAAAAAACCAAGTTCTTTGAAAGTTGCATGCCCATTGAAGAATTGGCGCGTCGTGGGGTAGAAACCCCCCGCTTTGGCCCGATGAAACCTGTTGGGCTTGATGATCCTCGCACGGGGCGCTGGCCTTATGCCGTGGTGCAACTCCGGCAGGACAACGCCAGTGGAACACTTTACAACATGGTGGGCTTTCAAACCAACCTCAAGTGGGGTGCCCAAAAAGAAATGATTCAGCTCATTCCGGGGCTAGAATCGGCCGATGTGGTTCGTTACGGGGTCATGCACCGCAACACCTTCTTACATAGCCCTGAAATCCTTTGCCCCACCTTACAAATGAAACAGCATCCGCATATTTTGGTGGCGGGGCAGTTGACAGGCACCGAAGGGTATACGGAAAGTGTCGCCACAGGGCTGGTGGCGGGTTTAACTATTGCACGTCTCTTAAAAGGGCAAGCCCCGCTACGCCTGCCTGCTGAAACGATGATTGGGGCCTTGTTGCAGTACATCACCCGTGAAGAAGCCATTGGCCAAGCCTTTCAGCCGATCAACAGTAATTGGGGCATTTTACCCGCGTGGGAAGAACGCCTGAAAGACAAAAAAGAACGTGCCAAGCGGCACATCACCCGAAGCCTCAGTGCTTTAGAAGCCTTTTTGGCCCAAGAATCGCTTGAGCTGGCAAGAAACGTTTAATCAGGGAATCCTATGCCACAAACGCCGTTAATTTCTGTTGAACTCTTGTGTGTGGGCAAGCTCAAAGGCGCACAACATGCGTATTTACAAGAAGGCTTTGCTCAATATGCGGAGCGACTCAAGCCGTATTGTAAGCTCATCGTCAGCGAATTGCCTGATGAAAAAATCAAGCCCAGCCACACCACGCAAGCCATTCAAGCCCTTGAAGGCGATCGCCTACTAAAGTATTTAGACGCGCACCCCGCCTATGTGGTGGTACTCACTGAACATGCCAAACCCTTGGATTCCCCCCAGTTTGCCAAAGCCTTTGCCCAGCGACACCCTGGCTTAAACAGTCTCAGTCAAGGCAAGCACAGTGGGGAACGTGCGCATCTTATTTTTGTGGTAGGCGGTGCCACAGGCTTAAGCGCTCAGGTGCTGGCGCGGGCCGATTGGTGCGTGTCACTTAGTGCGATGACGTTTCCGCATTTAATGGTGCGTTTGTTGTGGGTGGAACAGCTTTTTCGGGCGTTTCGTATTTTAAATCATGAACCGTATCACAAATAACGCGGGTGGGTGAATTTCAAAACTCATACCATTTAAACACGCCTTATGCGCTTACATTCAACGGCTTTGGTGAACGCGGATGTTTTACCTTGGCCTGATGTGGCACACGAGAAGCGTCATGCGGGGGATTGACTTGCTTTTCAAGCACATATTCGGCAGGGTACATGGGGTCTTCACCCTTTTTGACATAAATATGCCCTTTTTGCGGCAAGTCTACATTGTCCGTCAAATAATGTTCACGCTTTACAATTTCCACCCCTGGGAATTGTTGTTTCAGTACTTGTTCATCGCCCGTTAAGGCTTGAATTCGCCAAGCGCCTTGGCCCAAGTACGCTCGTGCGGTTTCTTGCACATCGGCAGAACTAACGTTCATGTAGCTTTCTTGTAATTCTTCACGACTAATATGGGGCAAGCCGTCGCGTAAACGGTTCGACGTGTTGGACAAGATGCCGTCACTGGTCGAGTCTAAATCTCGTAAAGTGTGAATGATTTTTCGTTTGACTTTGGCCAGTTCCGCTTCCGTGGGGGGGGTTTTTACATAAGTGTTCATCGCTTCTTGTTGAGCTTCAATTGCGGTGGGCAGTTTGTCTTCATCAATTTCTGCTGAAACTTCAAATTCACCATAATGCTTGTTGGCATCCACCCCTGAAGAGGTACTATAGACCAAGCCTCGTTCGGTTCGCATGGTTTTAAATAACGAACCCGTCATGCCCCCCATGAGGTTTTTTAAAATAATAAACTTGGGGTAATCTGGGCTTCCGACTTCTGGGGCCTTCCACAAGGTGGACATATGCACGCGATCCAAGCGGTTGTCCGAAATGAGGATGGGGGCCTTCAAGGTTTTGGGCGTGACAGGAGGGATGTGAACCATCGCTTTAGGAGGCACAATCACATCATCGCTCTTCCAGCCCTTTTCTTCAGCCAAGGCATTAAACAAAGCGGCTTGTTGACTAGGGGCTAAGCCCGAAACCATGGCAACCGTGGTGAGTTCAGGGTGGGCGTAACTGGCTTTAAATTCTTGAATGGTTTTATGGGGGTCTAAGTCCTTGACTTCCATAATGGTTTTTAAGGTCGATTTTCCATAGGGGTGGTCGTCTCCCACTCTGGCTCGTTGCACGGTTTCGGCTTTTTGAAAATCAGGCTTATTGGAAAGGTTCAATAAGTTTTGCATCACCAACGTGCGAGACGACTCGTATTCTTTTTCATCCATTTCGGGGTTTTTTAAAAAATCTAAGCCTAAGGCCAGTAACTTTTTTTCTTGCCCACTGGGGCCATTAAGCAGTAGGGTAAAGTGATCTTGCGTGACCAAAATTTCCACTGAAATACCCTTGGCTTGTAAATCGGCCAATAATTCTTTTTTTGCTAAGGTGCCGTTCAATAACACGTTATTAGAAAGGTGCATTTCCCGATCATCAGGAAACATAGGCAAAATAAACTCTACCGAAGCCGTAGGACGGTTATGAACTTGTTGTAAATAGGCTTGGGTGCCATTTTTAAGTTTAGTGGGGGTCACAGGGCCTACGTCAGGATTCTTTTCCATATTCAAGGCATTGAGCGTTAAAATAGGCTTAGCCCCAAACGGTTCTTGAGCAAGTTCCTTTAACAACGCTTGTTCTTCTGGGCTATTGGGGCGAATGTTCACGGCAGGTAAAGTCGGTAAGGCTTTTGAATCCACGACGTACTCTTCTCGTTGATGTGGCGTTGTATGAGTCCCCTGTTTCGCGTTTAGGGCAACTGGGCTATGGGTGGGTGGATTCGTGAGAATAGGAGTCATCAATACATCTTTCTTTTTTAAGCTTCAAACGTCAACAATCACGCCTGTACGTTTAAACGCGGTGGGGGGTTGGGCGTTAATTTCACGTCGGTAACGGCTTGATCCTGCTGGGGGTAAGGCTGAGCGTCTTGGGTGCTCGGTTCTTGCTTAGTCGCTAAAGCAGGCCCTGCTTCGGGGGTAAAGTTAGGCAATACCCCTTCAACATTAGACGTTTTTTCGCTATAGCGTTCTTTTTCTCCCGGTAAGGCATACACCAAGGCGTAACTCTTACCATTAAAGTATTTTTGGGCATACGCCTGAATCTCTTCAGGGGTAATGCTGTTAATGTATTGTTCATAACGTGCCAAATAATCCACGGAATGGGTCAAGGCTTCTGTGCCAATGGCGTAGCTGGAATCTTCACCATGTTGTAAAGACATTTTATGCTGATGAATGAGGGTTTTTTTAACATCTTTAAGTTTTTCCTCATCAATGGGGGTATGGCCCAATTGACTCAGTTCTTTCATTAGGGCGTTAGCGGCTTTTTGTTCATGGCCTTCAAAGCTATGCATCATAATTAAAGACATCCCCGTGTTCTTCTGAACACTCGACATCATCGAAACGTCCATGGCCAAATGGTCTTCATCCACCAAGTGACGATTAAGAGGCGCCAGTTCACCCCCTGTTAAATACGCTTCTAAAATTTCTTGGGTGGCGCGACCTTTTTTGTCACTTTTACTAGGCCCTTCAAAACCCAATAACACGAGTGAAAGCCCACTTAATTTGGGATCCACATAGGTTTGTTCGCGTATTTCATTAGGCTTCATGCTCCACCTTAGCCCTGCGTCGTTAATGGGGGCTGGGCGTGCCACTTGGTGACCAAACTCCTTGTTAATAAGGGGTAACACATCGGCAGGGTTTACGTTGCCTGAAAGTACCGTAATCATATTGGTGGGGGTGTAGAAGGTTTCAAAAAAGCGTTTCAAATCGCTGGCGTGGGTGTCTAGCACATCTGTTCGACTGCCTAGGGTTTGGTAAGAAACGGGACGATCTAGCATCAGTTCAAAGGCTTTGTCCATCGCACGCAGGCTTGAACTTTCAAGGCGTTCACTGGCTTCATTAAGTACGTTCTTTCGTTCTTGTTCAATGTTGACGTCTTCATACATCGGGTGCAACACCTGTTCAGCGTGCAATTGCAACATACTGGGCAAATCTTCACGGTTAAAATGCAATTCATGTTGCACTTCTTCGTCACTGGTACTGGCATTAAGTGAAACCCCATAGGCTTCAATGTTTTCAACCCATTCGTTTTTTGTGGGGAAGTTTTTCGTGGTAAGGAAATGGCAGTGTTCATCCAAGTGAGCAATGCCTGATTGAAAGCCTGTTTCTTGGTATTGTGGGCTTTTGTACACCGAATTTTCGTTGGTAGAACCCGTGCGTATAAAGGTACGCAAACTGACTAAATTGTCATGACGACGTTCAAAATAAACCTGATGCCCATTTTTTAACACATAATGTTCTACCTGATTACCATTGGGCAGTTGGGTAGACGCCAATTGTTCAATCCCTAAAGACTTAAGTTCATCTTCTGTCACCACAGGCGGTGGTACTTGAAGTTGCGAGGGAGTCCCCTTTTCCGCTGGGGGGGGATCCAACACCAAACCAATTTCTTCAAAAGGAAAAATGCCATTTTCAGGCGAACGTTCAACCGCACTTAAACGGCTAATTTCTGGAAGATTCCCCTTCACTGAAGCCGTGTAATACGTTTGAAGCAGGGGAGAGAGCGTGCGATTTTGTGCCAAAGTCATCATAAAAAGCCTATAAGCGTTTAAAACAGGTGAATACCCTTAACTATATTGGCATAAACACAAAACCTATTCAAATGATGCTATAAATGTAACAATGTAGTTATAGAAAGTTCTGCAAAAGTGGCTTTACTCCCTTTCGCAGAGGGTTCTATACCAATTAAAAAAAGAGGCATTGCTTTTTTGCCACAACTGCCTTAGAGTTTTAGTATGACAGCACTTGTTTGGTTTCGTCAAAATTTAAGACTCAAAGACAATCCCCCCCTTTACTTTGCCTGTGAACAAAGTCAAGGCGTACAAGCGGTGTTTCTTTATAGTCACGATTCAACCTACCAGCGCCCCAGGGGGGGGGCCAGTCAGTGGGCGTTGCATCAAGCCCTCACTCATCTCGCCACAGCGATTCAGCAACACACCCCCAACCAATCGCTTTATGTGGAAAAAACCGCAGACCCCTTGGCGAGTTTGTTGCGCTTGGTTGAAGCCACAGGCGCCACCACCGTTTATACCGAAAAGCGTTGGGAACTGGGTGAGCGCCAGTTAGAAGCCAAACTAAAAGAAGCCTTAATGCAACAGGGCGTAGAACTCAAATGTTACAACGCCAGTTTACTTCAACCTGCCAGTGCGGGCACCAAGGCCGATGGTTCCCCGTACTTGGTGTTTACCCCGTATTGGAAGGCGCAACTTCCGCAATTTCAGAACGCGTTGCGTCCTATTTTAGGGGTGCCGAAACACATGCCCGTTTGCCTTAAGCCCTTACAAGCGCGTTCCATCGATTCACTTGGGTTAATGCCAACCATTCCCTGGTTTAAGGCCATGCAAGCCGAATGGGATTTGAGTGAAGCGGGGGCTCAAGCCTTGCTGGATCGCTTCTTGTTTAAGGCTATTTCAAACTATAAGGACGATCGAAACATTCCCGCCGTAGAAGGGACCTCTCGTTTGTCGCCGTATTTGCATTTTGGCGTTGTGAGCGTATGCGATGTGTTTAAACAAGCCTTGGCGTTGAAAAGCGCCGCCTTGGGCCCTTGCGCCAATGCGTCGATTGACACGTTTCTTTCTGAATTGGGCTGGCGAGAGTTTGCGCATCACCTTCTCTATTTTCACCCGTCCATGCCAGTGACGCCCTTAAAAAAACCGTTTGAATCCTTTCCTTGGCAGCCCAATGAAGCCTTATTACGTGCCTGGCAAACGGGGCAGACGGGTTACCCCTTGGTCGATGCAGGCATGCGAGAGCTATGGGCTCGGGGCTGGATGCACAATCGCGTGCGGATGGTCGTTGGGAGCCTGTTGGTTAAGCATTTTTTACAGCCTTGGCAAGCAGGGGAATCGTGGTTTTGGGAAACGTTGATTGATGCCGATGTGGCCAATAACGCCATGGGCTGGCAGTGGATTAGTGGTTGTGGGGCGGATGCGTCCCCCTATTTCAGGGTGTTTAACCCTATCATGCAGTCGCAGAAGTTTGACAGCCAAGGCGACTATATTCGCCAGTGGGTGCCTGAACTGGCTCAAGTTCCAGCAGAAGGGGTGCATGCGCCGTGGGAATTGGGCAAGCATGCGTTGAAGGGCTATGGCGTGGTCTTGGGGGAAAGTTATCCGTTTCCGCAGGTGGAACATTCGTTCGGGCGAAAACGCGCGTTAGACGCTTTGGCCCATTTAAAATCTTTATAAAAAACGCATCAAAAAAACTTTAGCGTCTTTAATGTCATTAACACTTCATCTTATTTGAGGTAAACTGTCCCTGTGAAAGCCTTTTTTCACACTTAGGCCCTTTTCTAAGCGTTAATGGTTTTTTCTTTATGCCCACTGGTGTTGTTTCGAATTTAAAGCTCAACTTGTCCCAAAATTCAACAATACAAGCCTTCACCCCAGAAGGCGCTGCTTCGGCTCGAAAAAAGCGTCGTCGGGGTCATGCTAGAGACACCCAACTGTTTGAAAAAAGCCTTATCACGTCGGGTGCGTTGACACTGGTGGGTTTGCTTGGCTTGTGGAAATGGGGGCAAATGACCCCTGAACAAGGCTTGTTCCGCAGTATTAACGCGCAAAGCATCCCGATCCTGTCTCAATTACGTCTGCCTAAAACAGGCTTTAGTAAGGTAGATCTCACTTCGACTGCAATGACCACTATTCAATCTGTCGCGTTGACTTTTTCCGCGTTTCTAACCCATCAGCATGCATTTGAAACGTTTGGTGGAGAAATGCTAAAACGTTTTTTTGGTGTAAGTGTGATTAAATCGGTCAAAGGCACCAAAAATAAGTCTGGGCAATACCCCGTGTTTAGTGTGAATCGATGGTTCTTGGATTACATGATGAAGCCTAGAAACCTGACTCGAAAAATCGACACATTGCTATCGAAATCTGCATGGGTGAGGTTTACTTCTAACTGGCGCAACACGGTGGGCTTAGCCATTCAAGACATGTTTGGACTCAATACCCCTTTTGAAGCGATGTTTCCACAAATCAAAGAAATTCCTGAAAGAGCAGGCACACTGAAAGACGTTCGCATTAACGCGTTTCGTGAACGCTTGACGCTTCAACAAAGCGAGCGTGAAATTTTGCAAGCCCTTGAAAAAGGCATTGCCATTAGGGCGTCCTATACCCAAGCCCAAAAAGCCTTTACAGAGGCTTTAAACTCTAGGGACGTTGAAACACTCCGCCGTTCTTATGAACAATTCGCCCACGTTCAATACGATTACAACCATTGTTTTTATGATATTCGCTATGAAGAGCCACCCAAAGGCGATCTCATCGATCAATGGATCGGCCACGACAGTCGAAATACCTTTATAAGCACGTTAAAGCAATGGACTGACCACGCCCCCGATATAAAAACCCTTCCCCCACGCATCCAAGCCTTGTGGAAGATGTTAGACGCTAAAAATGAACAGGCCAATGGCTTAAAACCACAACCACTAGAAAGCGATGTGATTGATTGGCCCAAAGAACTGACGATACTGGGGCAAAACGAAGCTCAAAAAAGCTTGCAAGAGTTAAGAGATACCCTAAAAGTTGGCTATATAACGGACTTGCTGAAAGCCCAGTTTGAAAAAGTGTTGCTATTAGAAGACGACACAGCAGGTGTACCGAAGGATACGCCTGAACGCATTGAAAAGATTTTCTTACCTTATTTACAAGAAGTCACCAAGTATTCTAGCTACGATGCTGAGCACTTGGCATACGTTCGGGCCCTTCAAAAAAAATATCCACACCTGCCTTCACCTGTGAATTTAAACGAACTTGAAGCAGCGGGTCAAGATAGGCTCTTTTTAGATTTGGTCGGGGACTTAGATTCGCTCAATCCACAATCTACACCGCTTCACCCACGAGAATCGGCCTTAGAACAGGCCTATGGCATAAAGGTGAATAAACCCTTAAGCACTGAAGAAAAACTAATCGCTTATAAAAAACTCGTCCACGAACGATTGGACACTTTTGTGACAGATTTGAAAGAAAAGCAGAACTTAGTCCTTAACTTGTTTACGTATGAAGCCACCGGCATTTATAACGGTTTGATTAAACAAAGCATTCAGGAATATACGCAGGCCCAAGCCAACAGTTCACAGGAATTAAAACTGGGCTATTACCTTGCCAAGGCCTTTGGCCAAGCGCGAAGCCTAAACACCCAGCCCTTGTTGAACAACAGTTCAGCAACGCCCCGTTTGTTTACGGGCAAAGCCTTCGATGTGTTAGACGCAGGCTTTAAGCTCAATGAACGCATTGACGATATTGATCAATATAAACGCAATAACTTTATTAAAACCATGTTACAAGTGGCCTTCCAAACGGCGGTGACGGCCTTTGTGTTAAGCAACGTGCTGTTCTTTATTGTGTACAACACCTTCTCTCGTTTAGATCCCGATTACAAAGGGCAAGGTAAAATCCCGCTCAACGATTGGGTAAACTCGTTCAAAGGCTTCGTGGGTCAAAAAGAAGCCCTTACTCCAGAAAAGGCTCCTGTAGAAGCCCACGTCAATGTTTCGTTGAATTTGAATGAAGCGTCATTAAAGCAAGGGCATTCTAGCCCCCATAAAAACCAGCAAAAACCAAGTACCCCAATACAGGGAGGGGTTTCCACATGATGATGAGTACACCCAACACACCTTCGCCCAACACCCTTTCATCCAACACCCCTGAACCCAATACGCAAACAACCCCACAAAAGGCTGTACCTTCTAAAGATTTTGCGATGTTGCGTCTTGCTCAAGCCTTAGTGGTAGGGGTTCCACTGACTTCAATAGTCGCTGGGTGGGTTGAACAGCTAAAACGCCCCGCCAACACCCCGAGCACCTATAACGTGAGTATTCACGGCGTTAACCCAATGGCAGAAGAAGGGGGTAGAGCCCTTCATCATAAAGCGAACCTATTAAGCGAGTATTCCACCGATTTTTCAAAAGCGGTGCAAAGTGCTTGGCGAATAACCGCCGTTTTACCCACAGATATTTTACGTTACGGCTTTAGAGGCTTTTCTCAACTCTACATACAACCGCTTCTGGAAATAGTGCGTCGTATTAGTCGTGGTTTAACCTCCCCCATGATTCGTGAAGCGATTTTACCCACCGTAAACGGGCTTAACCTTCAAGGAGCCAGAGAGTTTTACCCTCATTTAACGGATTTTGAATTTAATCAGCTTCAACAAGAAGTGGGGGACTTGCAACTGCACCAGCTTGAAGGCTTGCAAGATGCCCTGACTTCCGATTCAATGACCCAATCAGGCGAAGATTTTAAGTACTTGGCTCAAGCCATGAACGTCTTAAAGTTTAATCGATGGAATCCTCAAACGCGTCGGTACGAATCCCTGCCGTTGTCTAGTCTACCCATGTTGACGCGACACATTCGCATTATGACGCAACCCGATCGCATGGCGAGAACCAGTTCAACCTTGGCCAAATACGGGCTTCGAGATATTCCTTTTACGAATACCAGCGAAGTTTGGGATGGATCCTATAAGTTACTTGGTAAGGCAGCTATTCAACATGAGTTGTTTACAGGCCCAGTGGGGGCTTACGAACATGTGGTAAAAACCTTGAAACTAGGCGACTTTATGCCTGAATACCAACAGTTTTTACAGCTTGCAAGCCAAGGACGTTTTGCCAGCAACGGGACGCTGAACCGTAAGATGGCCCAGCGTTTGTTTGACTTACACACCACTGAACCCGTTGAACGTGAGTTTCCCGTTGGTCATGCGTTTTTGAACTATCTATTTGGTTTTGCTAAACTAAAAGGCAAGGGCGAAGGGCAAATCCCCTTTGGTCGAGATACCTTAGGCTACATCAAACACAGCTTGCTTCGGGAAATGTCTACCCCCGTGGGTGTAAACGATTACAACGAACCAGCACACATGGCGGATGAACGCTTGGTAAGGGTATTAAAAAAAGTCATTGGTAATGAAACTTTGGTGTTGGACGACAACACCACCCGGCGAGTGGGCATGATTTTTGACCAAAACAAGGCCTTAAACATTGAAAGCATGGGGGTAGAACAATTCGCCAAAGAAGTTAGCCCGAATTTAGAACGTTTAAGAAACAATGTAGAAGCCGTTAAAGCCTTATTAAATAACCCCCAACTAACCGCGGAACAATTTCAAAGCGAATGCAAGAAGCGCTTGGCTGAATTTGAACTTGAACGCTTGCGTTTTGCAACCATTTTTCCAAGCAATAATCCCGAAAAACGCGGGGCGTTAAATAGAATCGTCGAAGAAGGACTCAGCGAAAAATACGTCAAAAATGCCTATACCTTTGTTACGCAAGGCATTCGTCATTATATTGCGTTTCATCACACCATTCCAAACGCCCGAAAGCGCATGATTGTGCCTGAAGTATTGGTGAATGCTGTTTTAGGATTTAGTTTATTGGGGTTTGTGTGGAATGCCTTGGATGTCAATCGCATTCAGCCCTATGAATCTCAAATCAGCGACCAAAAAGGCAATGTTAAAGGCGCAGGCCTGATGCTTGGGCTTTCTATTTTGCCTGGAGCCACCTTGTTTACAGGCTTACTGACCCATGGCGCCTTACGCAGGTGGACGCAAGATTCGCCGACGCTTCGCTTTGCTGTGGCTTCTTTAGCTGGGCTTGCTACTACGTCGTTTTGCGCGTTTCACTTGGTGCGTGGGCATTTAGAAGGGAAGCCTGATGTTTCGTCTAAACAACGTTTTTCTCTAAACTCTCGTGTTGAAATTTTCCATTCTCATCATTCGGAAATCATTAAGCAGGTCAAAGCCCATCAGCGTGTGCATCGAACAAATGAACGACGCCCCTACCCCACCCCTTCAAAACCGTTTCCACACATTTAGGGCTTGGGGGGTACTCCCTTTCCCTATGGGAGCAGGAACCAAGCGAAAAGACTGTTGCAGAGGCTTCTAAGAAAGGTTGCACTTTTTTGTGACGACTTGAAGAAAAAGTGCTATGCTATAGAAGCTTTGCCCTTACCTTGAAAGTCCCCAGCACGATGCGGATCCACATTAAAAAGAAAACCAAAAAAAATGGAAACGTCGTCTTTGTCATTCCGGGCATGAGCCTCCTGACTCCCGACGGTGAAAAACTCATTCCCAACCCCAACGGCCTTAAACCCATGGCTTATGAAGCCCTTGAAAATGCGATTGCCGCAAGCCATAAGGCGGGTTATGACGCCGAGTTTCAAGACGATCTCTTCCCCCTTGAACACCCCTTACGAAAAAAAGACGCCCCCACTCTAGGCAACCAGCGCCAGTTAATGGTAAAAGACGCCCTAAATCAGGCGTTTGCCACCTTGCTTAAACGCCTAGAAGACAAAGAAGCCCTTGTGCTGGTTTCCACCATTAAAGCCTTGAGTTTTTATAACAAAAGCGAAGCCATTGCCCCCCTACTCACCCACTTGGGGCATGAAAGCAGTGATGTTCGCACCGCCCTTCAACAGGCGTGCTGTCACTTACCGAGTTTAGAAACGCTACAAGCCTTGGCTCATGCGTATGGTCATAGCTTGGTGCATGAACGCAATGCGGAAATGGGGTATCGCGTGCGCTTAACGATTTTAAAGAGTTGGGAAGCCATGGCCGACTGCCTCCCCACCGAAGCCTTTTCAGTGGTGATGACCCATGTGCTTCACGCCCTAGAAGAAGAACAGTGGCTGATTCGTAGCACGGCGGCTAGTGTGCTGGCTCATCTTGCCGAACGCCATAAGCAGGAGCCTTCAAACTGATGCGTCTTTCCTCTTCAGTCCCAAGCGTTACGACTGTTCGCCCGCCAGTGCTTTTAATTGGCGCAGGCGGGCATGCCAAAGTGATCCTAGAAGAGTTTAAATCCCTATACGACTTTCGCGCGGTGTTGAGCGATGCCCCCTTGAGTCGGCGACAAACCGAGTATTTTAAGGGGCATGGGCTAGATGTGTTGATTGAATCAGACGCCGTGCTTGACGCCTTTTTAGCCAAGCAAATCACCCATGCCGTGGTGGCGGTGGGTGACAATGACGTGAGGCTCCAAATCGCGGAATCGCTCTTGCAAAAAGGGTTTCACGTGCCTAGCCTGATTCATCCAGACGCAAAAATTGCGTCCACCGCAGCAATTTTCCCCACAGGCGTGCAGATTTTAGCTGGGGCGCATGTGGGGGCTTCGGCAGTGGTGGGCGCACACACGATTTTGAATCACCACGCTATTGTCGAACATGACGCCACCTTAAGCAATGCGGTTCATGTGGCACCACAAGCGGTGGTGTTGGGGGGGGCTTCGCTTGCCACAGGCACGTTGTTGGGGTGCCACGCCACGGTGTTACCCAATGTGCAGGTGTTGGCCAAAGCGCAGATTGGGGCAGGGGCGGTGGTGACTCAAAACATCCACCAAGAAGGTGTCTATGTCGGCATACCCGCTATACTATCGGCTAGATAAAACGGTCTATGGTCTCTTCGTTGTCGCTACGATTTTTTTGCTTGGTTATGTACGTTTATGTACACGCCCGCACAAAAAAATCTAGGCTCCTAGAATAGCCTCATCGCCTGTTTCATCTAGCGGATACTATGGGCTTGAAAAGGCAAAAACGTGAGCGAGGCAGAATTGATGCAGTAGCGTAAGCCTGTTGGGGCGGGTCCGTCCGTAAAGACATGACCCAGATGCGCCCCGCAAGACGCACAACACGATTCCGTGCGAAGCATCCCGTGAGAACGATCGACCTTTTCAAGCACGGCTGTAGGTTCAATAGGGGCGTAAAAACTCGGCCAACCTGTTCCGCTGTCAAACTTGGCTTGGCTACTAAACAACGGGCTGTTACAACAAAGGCAATGGTACACGCCCACCGCTTTATGGTTCCAGTACGCATTTTGAAACGGCGGTTCCGTGCCACCGCATTGAGTCACGTGGTGCTGTAAATCAGTCAATTGGCAGGAGTTTGGCTGCATTGGGGTCTTTCCTTATCTTTTAGAAGAACCTTTTTTTACTAGACTAGCACAAAAAACAGCGCCCGATGCGTTTATGCTAATGAAGACTATTTTTAGGTCATATCATCAAACAATTTACAGGATTCAAGAGGAAGGCTCATATGACTGCTATTCAAGGCTCTAATTGTGCTACGTCAGGCACAGGCAATCCAGCGGTTGCCACACAAAGTCAATCAGCAGGGGGCTGGTACAACCCCTTTCCAAATCCTTATGCGTATGGTTTGCCTTCAAATGGTGGGATTGTTGGAGGCTTCGGCATGAATGGGATGGGGATGAATGGAATGGGGATGAATGGGATGGGCATGTACGGCGGCGGATTTGGCGGCGGATTTGGGGGTCAGTACGGCCCAGGGCTGATTAACCCAGCGGTAGCCGCCTATGGCGGGGGATTTAATACGAATATGTATGGTGGCTACAACTACCAAAACAATAACGCAAATAGTGCTTTACCTGGTTATGGGTATGAATCCGCTGTAGCCCCAACCACCTTTACCGCGCCCTTAAGCGGAAACGGGGTCGATCCGAATTCTTCAGGAAGCCGTGTTCACCAAGAACTCTTCTACTGGCAAAATATCCCCTCATTAACTATGGCTGGAGGTTTAATTGGAGGGGGTATAGGTCTTGGGTTATGGTCTGGTACTCTGGGACATAAAATTAAAGGTAAGCCCGGTAATATCGGAGCTGCATTATTTACTATAGCGGTTGCTCTAGCTGGTGGTGTTTTAAGTAAGAAATACCATGAAGATAGGTTGCAAAGAGAGTATACAGGTTATGATTATGCGGACAACGGTCAGATGGACGGTTCATACACCGTACAACGAGGCTATGATATTACGTGGCCTAAAATCAAATAAACCGTTTTTCAGCAGGCGGGTGGGGTTGCGATCTAGCGAGTGGCCGTAAGCACCATGAGCGCATACACCCACACGGCCAACGCCAGTTGCACGTTTTGAGCAAGGCTTGTGGTGCTAAGCGTGAGTTCGGGTAAGTACACGAACCCCAAGGCCAACAACACGCCAACACAACCCCCGTAAACCAAGCGACTCACCAGGCCAACGCTTAACAGATCAAGTGGCACACACACGAGGTTTAAGACGGGACGCACCCCCAAATCGAGCAGGCTCACCAGCACGCAAAACACCAGCAACGCGCGTTCATCGCCAAAGTGCAGCCCCCCCACGATCGTTGAACTATAGAGCCATCCGTAAAACAGGGCCGAAAGCCGTAGGGCTTGCTTGATGATGAAAAACATCGTTTTGTGGAGCAAACTTTTTTTCTTAGACATGGCAGTTTCCTTTTGTAACGACTTTTAAAGGGTTTCTCTACATCCTCTTTCCTTCTGGGCAAGGCTTAGGGTAAGGGCTGGTTCGGCTCCCTCTCCCTCTGGGAGAGGGTTGAGGTAAGGGCGGGTTCCGCTCCCTCTCCCTCTGGGAGAGGGTTGGGGTGAGGGGGCTTTAGGTTCCCCACGCACGCTGGTGCTTCCCTCATCCTAACCTTCTCTCTAAGGGAGAAGGGACAAGACGTAAGGTGTTCGCTTATTTCATCATGAAGTTGCCGTAACTATGTAGCCCCACCCCCAAAATGTTAATGCCAATATACGTCAACATCAACACGGCAAAGCCCACAATCAACAGCCATGCGAGGGTTTCGGGCTTGCTGGGGGTGTTGGCACGCAAGTGCAAGTAAGCCCCAAACACAAACAAGCTGGCCAAGGCCATATTTTCTTTGGGATCCCAGTTCCAGTAGGTGCCCCACGCTTCATTCGCCCACACCGCACCAAGCGCAGTGCCTACCGCCAGCAGAGGCACCGCAAGCGTCACGGCTTTGTCGGTCAGGTTCAGGAGGCCGACCTTGCGGGCAGGCTCTTTAATCGTCAACACGCCCACCCCCCCCCAAGACGCCACAAACATCAGCGCGTAAGAAAGCAAAATCACCGGCACATGAATCGCGCGCCAATAGCTCATTAACGCAGGCGCCAAGGGGGTGATTTCTTGCGGTAAGAAGCCCGAAAACACAAAGCCCGCAAGCACCATGCCCATCACGCCCACGTGAAAAATAGGCACGTTGAAGGGGGCATCCAGCAGGTAGCGACACACCACTAGCCCCACGTTGACGGCCAGCACCGATTCAAACATATTGGTGAGGGCGAAGTAGTCCGCCAGTAGCGAACGCAGGGCAAAAACACCGATTAAGCCGAGTAGCAGGGCGAGATCCAACGCGCGTTGTAAGGCCACTTGAGCCGGCAAATGGCGTTGATTCAGGACGAGCCACAACAGATTCAACCCCGCCACGCCGTAACTGGCGAAATAAACGGCTCGTGCGACAGATTCATCAAACATAAAGGACCTTCTTTCTTTTTTGCGTGCTGTGGCTATTATACCCCCATCCTGAAAAAGAAACCACTGCTGTAAGGGATTGACAAGCCTTTGCCTTTATTTTGTCTTGCTCTATAGTGTCGTCAACGTCACCTTTTCCATTCAGTAGCCTTTGCGCGTCGATGGAACCCCGTCAAGGAGCGTGCCAAGTCTAAAGGCCTATGCTACACTATAAGATATGCTACGCGATAAGAAAAGTATAGACCATTTACCAAGAGGTAAGCACCATGACGCCTGAAGAACTCGAAACCCTGCTGGACGGCAAAAACATTCACCACGTGTTAGATGTCAAAACGCTGGTGTTAGACTTACTTAAAAAGCAGACGCCTGAAGAACTGGAGCACGCATTTTGGCAACGCTTGCCCGAATTAAGTGAAGACTGCATTAAAGGCTACTTCTTCATGACGCGGGGGTAAAACTCGCTATTGTACACGCTTTACAACTGCACCAGCTGGCACCAGTGACTGTAGGCGGGCACTTGGTTTCGCACGACTTTAAAATATAAGTCTTGAATTTGTTGAGAAAGCGCCCCCACTTCGCCTGTGCCAATGGGGCGGTGATCCACCTTGGTGACGCTGGCCACTTGTGCGCCTGTACCGCAGAAGAAGAGTTCGTCCGCCACGTAAAGTTCGGTGCGCTCTACGGCCCGTTCCACCACGCTTAGGCCCAATTCTTGGCGCGCGATCTGAATAATTGTGTCACGCGTAATGCCTTCTAAAATGTTTTCCGTATTGGAAGGGGTGATGAGTTGGCCATTTCTGACCATAAACAAGTTCATGGCAGAACCTTCAGAAACCTTGCCTTGTTCAGTCAGCACAATGGCATCATCAAAACCAGCACGGCGGGCATCGGTGACGGCAAGGGCCGTGTTCATGTAGGCGCCACCCGCTTTGGCACGGGGGGGAATGGCGTTGTCTCCGTTGCGGCGCCAGTTGGAAACGGTGACGTGCAAGCCCTTGTTGGTGGGGATGTAGTCGCCCAAGGGTTGGGTGAAAATGCTTAGACTGGTGGGGTCTTTGTCGAGGCAGGGGCCTATGGAAAGGCCGTCTTTAAAAAGGGTGGGGCGAATGTAGGTGTCGCCTTTATGCGCATTTTGACGAATCAACTCAGCCACAAGGTTCAGGCAATCTTCGAGCGTTTCTTCAATGTGCATGTGAAAAATGTTGGCATTGGCCAGTAGGCGTTCAAAGTGTTCTTTGGCCCTAAAAATGGCAATGGCGTTTTGCTCTTCAATCCAATAGCCACGAATCCCTTCGAAAATCGAGGTGCCATACAACAACGAATGGTTACGAATGGACACGACGGCTTCGGCATTGGGGCGAATTTGACCGCGAAAATAAACATAAGCAGGCGTTGAAGCGTTCATGGAAACATCCTTTAATTAAGCGTAAAACAGGTGCAAAAACAGGTGAAAAAATGTTTTTTTCATTGTAGCGTAAAAAAATCAAATAATCCATTCCCACTGCGGAATGCCTTGAAAATAAAGCAAGGCGCTTAAATCATTGAACTGCACACAAACGCGACTTTGGGCTTGTACGGCTTTTTTGGCATGAAACGCCACGCCCATGCCACTGGCTTGAAGCATGCGCAAATCATTCGCGCCGTCGCCCACGCACAGGGTGGATTCAAGGGGAAGCGACAGGCGTTTGCTGTAATAGACTAAGGCGTCGTGCTTGGCTTGTTGGCCTAAAATCGGGGGAATAACTTCGCCTGTAAAGACGCCGTCTGCTTCTTCAAGGCGGTTGGCTTGGTGGGCATCCATGCGTAACTCATCGGCCACGGCTTGGGTAAAGGGGGTGAATCCGCCAGAAACCAGCACGCTAAAGGCGCCAAAATGCTTCATGGTTTGCACCAAGGTGTGGGCCCCCGCCATGCGAGAGGTCGTGCGTAAAACGTCTTGTACACATTCAACAGGCAGGCCTTTTAACAAGGCGACTCGCTCAATGAGCGCCTCTTCAAAATTCAGCGTCCCGTTCATGGCGGCTTCGGTAATGCGAGCGACTTCGGCTTTTTTACCGACAAAATCCGCCAATTCATCAATGCATTCGCCTTCTAAAAAGGTGGAATCCATGTCGCTCATCAGCAACGCTTTTCGACGTGCAAAGGCATCATCCACAGGGTGAAGGCACCAATCGAGCTTGAAACCGTCTAGGGCGTCTTTAACGAGGGCGTGCATGCCAAAAAAGGCACAGGGTTCTTCGAGTTCTAGGGTAAAATCCCACGCCGATTGGTGTTCGGCTACCGCAGGGTGGTTTAAAGGCGTGAGTTGAGCCACGTGCAAGGGCATAAAATAATTCAAACCTTCCACCAACACAGGCACATTTTTCGCCCGAACGGATTCCCAGCGGTGGGTGGCGTGTTGATGCGGTTGCCAGCGTAAATCTTGGGCGGCTAAAACAACCGTAAGCACCCATGTTTTATAGGGTTTTTCCCAGTTGATGGGGGGGGCTTCATTCATGCCATGGCATCCGAAAGGTTGTGGTGGTGGGCTTCTAAAATGGCGAGCCACGGTGTGCGCCCTTGCTGAACAATCGCGGCGTCCACGTCAAAACGCATACACCCAAAACACGGGGAATGGCAACACACTTTGTCTGTTTCAACGGAAAAGGCATCCACGGCTTCAGGGGTGAGCGCGAGCTGTTGATAAATATAAGCTTGAAGGGCCTCTTCACGTTCAGGCGTCCACGTTTGGCCTTCATGCAGTTCAACGGCCAATTTGACTTGGCTTTGCGCAATTTCACGAAATTCGTTGGGGGTGAGGGTGGGGAGCTTCACGTTGCGTTGGAAGTAACGCCCAAACCAAATTTGAGCAATACCGTAGTGTTGGAGTAAATCAGCGTCGTTCAAGCCCGCTTCTTCAAGAAAGCCTTGCCCTAAGGCGTAGGCAAGCGTGCCATCGGGATTGTAGGCGGTTTCAGTGGCGATGCGTCGTTCAAAATCACAGACGTGTTGGGCATAAGCGCTTTGAAGCTGAGGATCAGGGAAAGTCATGGGCGTCCTTTTTGCGTTTTTTGGGGGGAGTGATTCTATTGTATCGGAAGCAGAAGCGCTATTCAAGCGTGAAAGTTTTAGGGGTTGACAGAGCCCCCTCTTTTTTTACTATCTAAATGAAAGCCCTTGATGCTTTTCTCCACTTGTTTCCCTCATCCTTAAAAAAGGTCTTACTATGATTTCTTCTCTCTCTCGTTTTGGCACGTCTTTGCCCGCTTATTCAACCAACCCTGCCTTTACTGCCACGACTGAGAACAGTAAAGCACTAGGGGTCTCTTCACGGGCTAACACCCAACGCCAAGGCTTTTCTATCTTTACATTCACTGGGATGATGATGGAAACTGATTTAAAACCCAATCAAGTTAGTTTTACTCCTTCTCAAGTACAAGATAAACTAACGGATATATTTGATAGAAACCTTCCTCGAGATATTGTTCCTTATCTAAAGGAGCGCTTTGAAAGTGTCTTTCCCAACACGGCCGATCCACTGACTGTTCTCAAAGATTGGCTTGGGGGGAAAGGGCAGGATACACCGCCAATTACAAAAAAAACGCTTCGTGCCTACATTCAAGATTGTAAGTTTTATGCAAGGATGTTAGAACAAGCAGAAACCCCAGTTCAAACAAGAAAGACAGGAAAAAAACCGAGCTCAGCTAACAAAACAAAGTTAGATAAATGGGTAGAAAAAATGCGTGATAAAGAATGGAGTGAACTCCCTCTTACTACAACAGAACAGAGACGATGGGCTTCTTACAAGATTTGGCTTAAGCTAGAGCTACAACATAGAAACACGACAGATCAAAAACAAGCACGCGGGCAGTTATTTACAAACTTGATTCCTAAATTAAAAGCATTACTACCCCCTGTTCCAGCCAAGTAGTTAGAAAAGAGCCCCCTCACCCCAACCCTCTCCCAGAGGGAGAGGGGGTAAAGCCAGCTTGCCGACGGCGCACTAAATGCGAGGCTTCCGAGACATTTTGCGCACGGCAGGAACGGAGCGAAAGCGAGAGGGGTGGGATAAACTCATTCACGAAGTGAATCTACTTCTTTAGGATGGAGAGGTTAGGAGAGGAAACCAACGGTTTTCTTTCCTAAGAGAAAAAGTCAGAGACTTTTTCGACGGGAGGGGGATTCTTAAGGGGGGCATACTGGGGGGAGGGAGGACGTAACACGTCCCTCCCCCCGCCGCCCCTTAAGCCGCTTTGGGGGTTTGGGGAGTCTTTGGCGGGACAAAGACCCCCAAGCACCAGCTCAAAAAGGGAACAAGAAAACCCCCTCACCCCAACCCTCTCCCAAAGGGAGAGGGAGTAAAACGCCCTTTCGCAGAGTCTTCTATAATACAGAAAACTCCTAGGTTTAAAGGAAGTTGTGTTGGGTCAGGCTTGGCATAGGGACGAAATTTTGCTACAGTGTTTTTATAGGTAAACAACCCAACCAAACGCCACAAAGGAAGCCCCCCATGGGGAAATCACGCACGAACCACGCCCATTTTCAAGACGACTACACCCTTCGCGCCAAAAAAACCAGCGAACCTTCTAAAAAATCCTTTCGCAACCTCACCAAGCAGTGGGAACTGCTCGTAGAAGACGACCTAGACGAATACAACAACGAAGAAGCCCCACCAAACTCGGGCGACTACTTCTTAGGTGAGCTAGACGCTTCAACATTGGATTGAACCACACTAGCCAATTAAGCCATCACCCAAGTCCACTTCACTGGACTTCATAATCAACGCTTGGTAAATGACTTTTTCGTCATTATAGCTATTAAGTTCCGTGCCAAAAGGATCTGACTTGCGACGTTCGCGTTGGCTGTCCATCAGGCGTTTGGCGAGTTCCGCAATTTGAAGCACCAGCTTATAGCGGTTGTCGACTTGTTCGTTTAAATCACTGGCGATATTGGTGTGCATGACGGACATAGAAAAGAACTCCCTTCGATTTGTTGAGATACCTTTATAATCCCACAAACGCGAAGAATCGACAAGCTTTTTATTCACAAGTGCATGCGGGCTCCCTTAAGACGTGGCTTCAAGCATCACGGCGTTCATGGGGCCAAGCCCATAGGCCCGCACTTGGTTTCGCCCACTTCGCTTGGATTCGTACAACCCAAGATCCGCTTCTTCAAATAAGGTGGTGGCATCGTGACGCCGTGGGTCAAATTGCGTCACCCCTGAACTAATCGTCATGCGCAAGGGTTTGCCTGCCGCCACAAAAATATGTTCCCCCACCAAGCGACGCAACCTGTCCAACAACGAAAGGGCTTCTAAGCACCGTGTTTCCGGCAGAATCAAGGCAAACTCTTCCCCCCCGTAACGCGCCACCACATCCATGTCTCGCAGATTGTTTCGTAACACCCCTGCCAGTTCTACCAAAACGTCGTCGCCCGCTTTATGGCCGTAAACGTCGTTAATCTGTTTAAAGTGGTCAATGTCTAACATCGCCACTGAAAGAGGCGCCCCCGTGCGACGGCTTCGAGAAATTTCGCGTAACATCACGCTAGTAAGACTACGACGGTTCATCAATCCAGTCAGGTCGTCTTTACTGGCGGTGTCTTTTTCCATATTTAAGGCACGGTTTAGGTTCAGAATATGATCTTCATAACGTTTAATGCACACAATAAGGTACACAAAGGCCAAGCTTTTCAGCAAGGCGCCACTGAAGTTGACCCAAAGGTTTTGCTTTAAAATCAGCGCATTGATGTGATGCACCGGCTGGGGTAAAAACAACGCCAGATTGATCAGAAATACCCCAAAACAAGCCCCCCACACCCATTTGCGAGGCGACTGAATCAAAGGCAAATGCCCAAGCATCATTAAAATAGGCAAGCTGTACCACATTAAACTGGCATGATGCTGAGAAATCATGAGCCCTGAAAGCACTAAAACACTTAGGGGAAAGACGCTGTACAGCGACCATTTAAGCCACGCCCGCAAGGGAGGCATAAAAATAAAGACGGTATACAACACGGCAATGGCGATCGTTAGTTCTTCGATTTGAAAGGTAAACGCGGTGCCAATGGTGGTGGCGCCCATGTGGTGGTTTTGTACGAGCATGCACATGACTTCATACACGGCACTGAGCCAAGTCAAGCCTAAGAGTGGGTAAAGCTTTTGGCGATCCTTCAACACCAAAACATGCACCGCTTGGGTGAGTTTGTTGAACACGAAGGGCAGGGGGCGTTGTGGCATGAGTTAAGCGCTCAATTGTTGTGTGAAAGGAAGGGGTTTACTTGTTTTCTAAGGTGGGGGGTGTGTTGAAGCCTTTAGGGAAGCTTTTTTCAAGCAATAAAATACGGCTTTGCGATTGCAACGCCAGTGCTGAGCCGGGATCCATTTGAATACAGCGTTCATAATACATCCACGCGCTTTGGGGTTGCTTGGCTTCATGGTAAAGCGTCGCGAGGTTAAAGAAGCTCGGCGGGTGTTTGGGATTGACCAACAAGGCGTTTTTATAGGCGTCAACTGCTTTTTCATGCTGGCCCTGTTGTTGAAGAATCGTGCCTAAATTAAACCAGTGCCGTTCTGTTTCAGGGTACCATTGGGTCAAAGAAGTCAACAGCGCGAGGGCTTTTTCGCTTTGTGCCGATTCATGCAACGCCATGGCCCACCCCGCCACAGATGCTTCATGCCGTGGGCTTAACCCCACGGCTTTTTCAAAATAAGGCATGGCTTGCTTGGCGTGCGATTCGCTCAATTCAATATACCCTAAATTACTGTGGGCTTCCACCAAGTCAGGATTCAACTTAAGCGCCTGTTTAAAGGCTTTTTTCGCATTTTGACGCAACCGGTACGATTCCCCGATGCTTTGGGTGCTGGTGCCTTGAGACGCGTGAAACAGCCGAACCCCTTCATTATAAATCACCACGGCTTCTTCTTTGGGCGCAAGCGTTGGGACGACTTCATTCGAGGGAGCCGGCTGGGTGAGTTTAGTGACTTTGGGCGCCTTTTTAGCAGGCGGCGTTGCTGTGACGCTTGATGCGGGTGTGGCGGGTGTGTGGGTTGGGGACGTTTGGGGACGCTTCACGCCCGCCTGCGCGGTGGGCAACGCCCAAGCCACGAAAAGCGCTAGAACAAGTGCAAGGCAGAAGAAGGGACGAAGATTGAACAAGGCATCACCTCAAGGGGGGGGGTAAAGTCAGGCAGGGCAGGCACAAGTGGCCGTTACTAACTTTTAGTGTAGCATAGAATCCACAAACGCCATACACCTTAAGGTTAATTTTAGGTAAGGTTAATTTATAATTTCAACATAACGCAAAGAAGGTCTGCGTTCATTGTTCTGAACGCAGACCTTCCAGCCATTTGTGTGCGACAAATCCCCGTAGTTACAAGGTTTCACTACCCGAGGCTCCGACAACAGCGCCACCAGCAAATCCTACAGAACCCGCTGCTACGGTTGCTCTTAATGGGTGATCTATAATAGACTGTCTTAAGCGATCACCTGTTTCTTGAATGCTGTTTGCAGCCTGTGTGCCAGCGTTTCTGACTGACGAACCAGCACCTGCTACGGCTTGTCCGACTGTTTCGCTCGCTTTAGCGGTTGCTGTTCGGACGGCTTCTGCAGCCTCTCCTGCTTTTGCTCTAGCCTGTCTTGCTTGATTTCTTACGCCTGCTTGTGCTCTAGCAAACCAAGAAGGTGAAGCTGTGGAAGAGGCAACCGCATCTGTTAATGGGGTATTCGGATCAACTACGTGCGTATAATTGGCAAAACTAGATGGCCAACCTGAAGCTTTAGAAGATCTGTAGGGTTGTGGTTGTTGCAATGTAGTGGGCGTCAAATCACCGTCTAAATTTCTAGAATATCTGTAGAGTTGTGGTTTTCTAGCTTCGAATGCGGGGGATAATAATTTAACCTCTTGTGGCGGAGGGTGAAGGCCTCCAACCTCCGAAGTTATATCACGAACTGCCACTGGTTTTATAGATAAATCAACATGCGCAGCACTTTTAGGGGCGGGCAAGAGTTTCTGTCCGCTTGCAAATCGTAGAGTTGCAGGTGGTGGGAAAGGAGGTACTTGAGAAGTGTTAACAAGCTTACTAAAATCTGTGTCCTTTACGACTTTTACTATCCCCTTTCCTGCTACTTCTACTGTAGACTGTGCTGCGTTTGGCCCAAATCGTACACGGTGTAGCGCCTCTTCCGCAACTGACCTTACAGTTTTACCTACTGTGTTAAATAAAAACATATTATTTCGTCCTTCCCTGTTGTTTGCTTGATTCCGTTCACTAAAGATTCGAACAACCATTCCTAGCCTATATGAATGGTGTTTCTTATTTTTTTAAGTCCTGGTTTGTTCTTACTAGCTTAAAAACAAAGTCGGTTCACTATTGTGCTAGTAAAATTAAAAAAGTTTCAAAAGTTGAGCGTTTCGGCGTAACCCGCGAGTTCTACATAGGCCCTGCCTTGCACCGGCGTTTGGCCCCGCGTGCCTGTAACAAGGTTCGCCCCTTCCCAATAGCTTAACGCCCTTTGCTTAGAAAAATAGAGTTCCTGTTCAGCCAAGGCAGGCGTTACGCGTAAGTTCAGCTTTAGGGCAGGCACCTTTAGTTCCCACGCACTGGGGTAGTTTACCCCACTTTGCGCACTCTTCCACCGGTTCAACACCTTTAATTCAAGTTCTTTTGCGGTGAATCGAATCACTTGGCCCGTTTTGCTCACCCACGTGGCGCCACTTTGCGGAGAAATCCCGCCATTTTTTTCACGCATGAAGTACAGCATCAGTTCTTGCCCGTCGTCTAACTGAATGGCAAACCAGTCCCACCCCACTTGTGTTTTACTTAATTGAGACGAGCCAAACTCGTGATCAAACCAACTGTTGCCTGTTACTTGAAACACACGATCCTTCAAACGGGCGTGGGGGTCTTTGAGCGTCACGTGGCCCGTGGTTGAAATGTGGGTAAAACTATAGTACATGGACGCACAACTGGCACAGCTCCCTTTTTTAGAATAGCCGTTTGACGTTCCGTGAAAGACCTTGTCCTTCTTGGGAACCAAGTGTAAATCAAGCGAAAAGTGGGTGTCCTGCACGCTTAAATCCCACCGAGGGAGAGCCTCTTTTGGGTGGGGCCGTTCTTTGAGGCTCAGGCTTTTGGCCATAAAGCGCCACGGTTCTACTTTAACAACGTCACGAAAGGGGTTTTGGCGTTCATAGGCCGTGCTATAATAAAAATGCTTACCGCTTAGATCGCTCAAGGCCACATGAACCATGTACAGCTGTTGAGGCTTCCACGCACTGGATCTTAGCGTCAAGCTTTGTACCGCAGTGGGGCGTGAAAGTCGAAACAAGGTGGCCTCATACCCAAAGTGATGCGGGGCTTGAAAGGGCTGCCAAGGCGTGGCCAAATGACCCGTGGTGTACCACCATTCATTGGCGTAATCAGGGTGTTCACCCTGATCTTGCGGGAATTGCCAGCGGTAATTAGGTTTAGCGATTAAAAACGGCGTGGTTGAAGATCCGCTGGCGTGAGCGGGTGGGCCATTCAGCGAAAGCACCGTTGCGACCACGGTTAATACGAGTAAAATCATCCGCCACATCGCGTCGTTTCCTTTTGTTTGCTTCTGCTTATCCTGTAGTATTTTAAAGAGTTTTCCATACAGTAGGCTAGACAAGGAGCCTAGATTATTTTGTGAAGGAGTGTAGATAGACCTACATGACTGAACAAAATAATCGTAGCGACAAAGTATAGACACTGTAGGGGAAATTATTTAAAACACTATAACATAAATCTACAGGGGAGTAGACCGAATCTTTGTTGTCGACGTATACTTAATTTTATAAGTTTACGAAGCTGTCTTTACTCCCTCTCCCTATGGGAGAGGGTTGGGGTGAGGGATTCGGGATGCCCTATTGGAGCTGGTGTTTCCCTCATCCTAGCATAGCCCGCCATAGGCGAGGCGTGCGACCTAAGGGAGGAGGGACAAAGCAAAATAGACTTTCACAGAGCTGTTTATATCAAGAAATTACCAAACGCAAGGATGCCCATGAATCAGTTTAAAGATGCGTCTATTGTTCTAACTGGCGGGGGTACGGGTGGTCACCTCTACCCAGCGCTTGCCGTGGCCGATGCCTTGGTGCGCGATTTCAGCTTCCCGCTAGAAAACATCACCTATATTGGCAATGAAGCCAGTTTAGAATCTCAAAAAGTGCCCACTAAAGGCATTCCCTTTCTTCCACTGGTCAGCCATGGCATGCCACGTTCCAAAAACCCGCTGGCTCTGCTGAAATGGGCGTTTGAAATGCTTAAAGCCACGGCTTTGGCCGCACGGTATTTAAAGGCCTTAAACGCCCAAGCCGTTCTAGGCACAGGGGGCTATGTGTCAGGCCCCGTGTTACTGGCGGCGTTTGCCTTAAAAATCCCTTTTGTGGTGCATGAAAGCGATGCCATCCCCGGACTCGTCAACCGATTGATGGCGCCCAAAGCCCGCGTCGTAACAGGTTCTTTTCCCGAAGTTCAAACCCGCCTAAAGCTCAAGCATGAACGCTTTCGGCTCACAGGGAACCCCGTCAATGAACGCATCGGCCAACTCAGTAAAGCAGACGCATTGACACAACTGGCGTATCTCCTGCCCCCAAACTGGAAAGAGTCTGACAAAATACTGCTGGTACTCGGCGGTTCGCAAGGGGCGTTAAGTCTGAATGAAGCCGTCTTTAATCAGGTAGAAGCGTTGATTGAGGCGGGCTATAAAATTGTGCATCAGTGTGGAAGCAAACATGTTCAGGGGTTGAAACAGGCGTTTCTTCAAAAATACGGCAGTGAAACCCCCTTTAATCAGGATTATGTGTACCTGCCGTATATTGAAAACATGCCCGCGCTGTGGGCCTTGGCTGATGTGGCCCTATGCCGTGCGGGTTCCATGACGCTTTCAGAACTCTTTGCGTCTGAAACGCCCGCCATTTTGGTGCCTTACCCCTATGCGGCGCAAAATCACCAAGTCGCCAATGCCCGTGCAGTCGAAGCCCAAGGGGCTGCTCGTGTGGTGTTAGACGCCGAACTTAAGCGCGTTTCAATCGTTGAAGCGCTTAAGGCCCTTTGCCCCACGCAAGCCGACGCCTTAGCCATCAAGCAGGCGCTTAAACAACTGGCCAAGCCCCACGCCACAAAAGCGATTGCGGAAATTTTACTTCAACTCTTATAGTTCATAAACAATTAAGAAATTACCCCTTGCATTATTTAAATAAGTCGTTCATAATGGTGAAGATGGTTCTTTGAAATTTTCATATACATGTAATGACCCACCAAAAAAGGCAAGTGCTTACGAGGTTTAAACCCCTTTGGCACGACGCTGTTTTTTAAAGACATGGGGTCGTTCTGGACTTGACAGGACGAATTCTTGTGACTGGGTTGCGCGTCGAGGACGCTTAATCCTCGTTAATCCTGAGCAAAACAATAAATGCAGAAACTCAAACTGCTCGCAACAATGTTGTTGCTTTTGCACGTCCAGTACGTGCAAAAATCGCTGCTTAATTCTTTTAAGTAGTAAACATTGCTTGTTCCCACACATGCTATCATGCTGCTAAGGTGGGCTTGCTAATTCGCATGACCATGCTGAAAGACTCATTGGCTCTTCAGTACAGCGTATGCGTCAATGCGTCCGAACACGGACGTAAAACGGGTTAAAGTTCGTGGTGAACTGGGGTACACAGCTACCACGAAACGAAACACTCTAAAGTTACCTACACGCGTAGACGCCTGGAGGCAATCGTTTTGGACGAGGGTTCGATTCCCTCCGACTCCACCATTTTTTGTGGGTCGTTACATGGTATGGATGAATCAGACGTGTTTGTTTTGACGATGCCCTGAATCTCCCGGTTTTTAGATTTTTTCCAAAACATCCTTTTTTGAAGAACGATTAAAGTTCCTATTTTAGTGTTTCTGCTGAAGATCTCTCGGTACTTGGTTGGTTAGTGATCAGATTTTCGGTTGACGTTTTGATTTTGAAAAACTTCCCGTTTTTTTGCGATAGTTCGCCAGTTGCAAAAAAATGTTTTACTCTGTTGGCGGAACTTATTTTGATTAGGAACTTTTGATTATGAAATTATATGTGGGCAACGTGCCTTTTTCTGCGAACGATGATGAATTGTTGGCGTTATTTGTAGACTGTGGCGAAGTGCAGTCTTGCCGCATCGTGATGGATCGTGAAACGGGCCGTTCTCGTGGATTCGCGTTTGTTGAAATGGACAACGACGAAGAAGCGAAAGTTGCCATTGAACGTTTAGATGGATTTGACATGAACGGTAAAGTCTTACGCGTCAACGAAGCACGTCCTCGTGAAGCGCGTCCAGTCGGCGGTGGCGGTGGCTATCGTGGCGGCGGCGGCGGCGGTGGCTATCGTGGCGGCGGCGGTGGCGGTGGACGCTCCGGTGGCGGCGGCTACGGCGGCGGCGGTGGTGGCGGTGGACGCTGGTAGTCCTCTACCCTCGTTTCATGGCTAAACCCGACAGACGTTTTGAATAATTTCATAGACGTTTTTCAACAGGTGGATTGAGTTTCAATCCACCTGTTTTGCATGCATGGGGGCGGTTAAATCACAATTTGCTTCTGTTCCCTCTCCTGATTTTGGCTAGCTCCGTTTAACGCTGGTGCTTGGGTTTCTCGCTCCCTTTTTGAGCTGGTGCTGTCAGAGACCTTTGCTCGCACAAAGGTTCTCCGACACCTCTAAATGCGCTTAAGGGAGGGAGGGTCTTGGTCGCCCCCCTCCCTTAAGAATCCCACCCCTCTCGCTTTCGCTCCGTTCCTGCCGTCCGCAAAATGTCTCGGAAGCCTCGCATTTAGTGCGCCGTCGGCAAGTTTTTCAGAAACCAACTTGTTCACAATTTTAAAATGAAGTGTTGATTTTTGACTCGTTGCACCAGCCGACGTCCAAGCACTAAATCCGAGCGGGTGAGCGCACTGCGAATCCCCGAGCGATTTTGCGGACGTCCCAAAGGTGCAAGTGGAACAAGCGAAGAGGTTGAGATGGGGGGTGGATTTTTAAGGAGGGGGGAAGAGAAGGAGAGCCGCAACAACTTCCTTCTCTTCCCCCCTCCTTGAACCGCCTTTAGAGGTGTTGGAGACCTTTGGCGGAGCAAAGGTCTCTGACAACGACCAGCTATAAAAACAAACGAGAAACCCAAAATCAGGAGAGGGCTAGGGGGGTTGACGGCGGTTTTTCTTTGCGTTACGATTCAAACTAAAGCTCACCCGCTTTTCTCTATTTACGTCTCTCCTTCAACCGATGAAAGGTGCTTTTCATGCGACTCTCGCCCTCTTACCCACGCCCCACGATGCCCTTGTCGATGCCCCAGCCTGCGCTGACCCCCCCAATAGCAAAAGTATAGCGAATCAATCCCTCCACCAGCGCTCGGGGTTTAGTGCTGAGGAATGGCGATTTCTGAATAGTCAATTGAGTGAAATAGCTGACCTACAATACCTTTCCAAAGACGACTTGTCTAAATCTATGATTGTTCAAGATCCTAAGGCTGTTTTCAATAGATTACACGAACTATTGATGCGTGGTAAATTATACATACATTGCTTAACAGAGGAAGGCTTTCTTACAAAACCACGACAGGAACAGTGGGATATAATTAACGCGTTTCATCAGGAAGAGAACATCAACCCGTCGATTTTAGCAAATAACGAAATAGATACTCCCTTGTTAATGTCACAAAGCGATAATGAAGGAGGGTTCTCTCAAGCAGAGATTAGACATTGGTGGGAAACGTTCGTAACAAGAGTAGAAGAAGTAATCAAAAACCTCACTCCCTCCCCATAGACTAGCTAGGGTTTGTGCTACAATACAGGCATGGATGCCTTAGCTCTTACCCCCCTTCAACAACGATGCCAAACGTGGTCGCAACTCGCCCAAGCCCGAAATTGGTCCGCGCTTGACGCCCTTAATCAAGACACGATCAACACCCTTAAACAGGCGTGGCAAGGCCACGGCGTGCTTGCCACCCTACAATGGAACCCCCACCCCGGAGATCTGGCGGGCAACGCGCAACTGGTGGAACAGGCCATGCAATTCGCCGAAGCCCTCGGCGCCGATGCCCTTGTGCTTCCAGAACAAACGCTCTTGGGCTACCCCTTGCGAGACATGCTCTTGCGCTTTCCCAAGCTGGTGAAAGACAATGAATCGGCGCTACAGGCCTTGGCGTTAAAATCAGGCCACACGCGGGTTTTTGTGGGTTTTGCTGAGCGTCGTTACGACGCGGATGAAGGCTGGGGCCATTCCTGGGGCAAGCCGTATTACAACAGCGTGGCCATTTTAGGCGGGGGCGTCATTCAAGGCGTGGTGCGAAAAAGCCTGTTGCCGAATTACCATGAATTTGAAGATTCTCGGGTGTTTGAAGCCAGCGAAACCCCCGGCGTCCAGCGATGGGAACTCCCTCACCCCAACCCTCTCCCAGAGGGAGAGGGAGTAAGACAGGGGGCTGTGGCCTTAGAACCCTCTCCCTCTGGGAGAGGGCAGGGTGAGGGTTTCGACCAGCTCGAGGGGGGGGAAGACCCTCATCCTAACCTTCTCCCAGAGGGAGAAGGAACAAAACCCCCTCACCCCAACCCTCTCCCAGAGGGAGAGGGAGTAAAAGACCCCCTCGACGCCTACGGCAACATCACCATTCACGGACGCAAGTTCGCCGTGACGGTGTGTGAAGACCTATGGGCGAACGAACCGAATCAACACCCGTGGTACAAGCAAAACGTCGTCGCCCCGCTCATGCAAGGGCATCCCGATGTGCTGGTGAACCTGTCGTCGTCGCCGTCTCGGGCGGGCAAGGAATACCGCAGGCAGTCGCTCTTGCGTTCGATTGCCACGCAGTACCGCACCCCCATTCTCTACGTCAACCAAGTCGGCGCGGTGGATGAACTCATCTTCGACGGAGGCTCTCGGTTGGTGGGGGCGCACGGCGAAATGCTCAGTCGTTCGCGCTTGTTTGAAACGCAGTTTAGCCTGCATCATCTGCAAAACACGGCCTTTCACACCCTTGAAGACTGGGTGCCTGATGTGGAACTTTCCCAACGAAGCCTGCCCAACGATGTGTTTGACCCCTACGATCCAAGCGATTTGCCGCGCACGTATGCCGCCCTGACCTGCGGGATTCGCGATTACTTCGACAAATGCGGATTCACGCGCGCGGTGTTGGGCCTTTCTGGCGGACTCGATTCCGCCGTCAATGCCGTGTTAGTGGCGGATGCCTTGGGGGCTGAAAACGTGCTAGCCTTTAGCTTTCCTTCTGAGCTCACGCCTGCTGACAATAAAGACGACGCCCTACAACTCGCCCAAAATCTTGGCATCGGCTGGGTGGAAATCCCTATTTCGGCGATGCAATCGGCGTTTTTAGAGGGCATTGACGCCGAACGCCAAACGCTAGAATCGTTGTGGGGCAAGCCGACTAGCGAAAGTTTTGCGAAAGACAACGTACAAGCCATGAGCCGTGCGACGCTGTTGAGACTCATTGGCAATGATTACCGCGCCCTGCCCATTGCCACCAGTGACAAAAGCGAGTTTTACATGGGTTACGCCACCGTGAATGGGGATATGTCTGGGGCGTTGGCGCCGTTGGGCGATGTGTGCAAAACCAAGGTGCGCGCCTTGGCCCGCTGGATCAATCAACAGCGCGGGGGGGTGATACCGCAAGCCGTGGTGGAACGTCCTTCGGGGGCGGATTTGGCGGTGAATCCGCAAACAGGCCAACTGTTGACGGCCGAAGAAGCGTTGATGCCCTATGAAGTGATTGACGAGTTGATTTGGCGGATTGAAGCCCACCACCTAGATGCCGCCCGCCTAAGCACCCTGCTGTGGAGCTGGGAACGCACGCACGGTAGACTTGAACCCACGCAGAAGGCGGCGTGGGTGGGTAAGTTTTTTAGGCGCATGCAGGCCAGTGTGTTTAAGTGGTGGGTGGCCCCGCCGATGTTGCTGGTGGACGCCAACGGCACGCTGGCAAAATCGGCGTACCACCCCGTGATTACCGCAATGAAGACGCTATACTAGGGCATTTTTTGGGGGTTATTTAGTTTTTTTGGGGGAAACACGGTCCTGTTCTAATCCAACCACCGTAGTCCTGTTTCAGCTTGTGGACATGATTATTCGCAGCTGGAATTGTATCAAATGGTTTAGTTTCATTTGAACCATTGTTACTAATGATAATTTTATTATTTTGGAGGCGTGCCTTTACTAATACATCGTTAACAGGAGTTAAGACTGAAGTGGGTGATGGCTGAACTCGTATTGGTCTTCTTGCAGTAAATAGGATTTCTGGTGTTTTAGTTAGTTGTACACCACATAATTGAATTAATCCCATAAAAATAGTTCCTTTCATTAGGAGAGTTAAGGGGGGGGTAAAAAGAGAGAGAGGGGGGGCGTGTGGGTTGGTCAGGTGAGTGGCGCAAGCACCACTCACCGTTGAAGCTAGTTAAGTAATTGCTCAAATGGTTGGTTTGTGCAAGAAGTAACTAGGTTATAACCTTGACCTGTTAGTTTATTGGCTTCCGTGTTCAAGAATCGTGCAGTAGCTTTCGTATCGCCAATGGTCTGAGTAGGAAGCCCATTTGAATAATGCACCCTGTGTGCTCCAGTACTGAACGTCGTTGTTATTTCGATTGGGCGCTCACTACCTTTTTTGGCTACAATCTTATTGTACTGACCATTACCTGATTTATTTACACAAGCGCGGTTAAAGGTCTTTGGACCCGTTATAGTTCCTGCCATATTTAAATTCCTTTCATTAGGAGAGTTAAGGGGGGGGGGGGGGGAGTAAATACAGAAGGTATTCTTCTGTGTCTTAATAAAAACAATCTTTCCTTAAGAATTAACCCCCTTGTTACAATTGTTTACGTGGGGTTGTTCCCAAAAACCCCCCAACACCCTAAAAATAGTGGGGTTTAGGCACTGTTTTTATGTCGAAACCTTTGTCATACTGCAAGCGTAACCTTATAGAACCCTCCCTCCTCCTAGCCTCCTCCCTTAGGGAGGAGGAACAAGAACCCCCTCACCCCAACCCTCTCCCAGAGGGAGAGGGAGTAAATACAGAACCCTCCCTCCACCTAACCTCCTCCCTAAGGGAGGAGGAACAGAACCCTCTCCCTAAGGGAGGAGGAACAAGAACCCTCTCCCTTAGGGAGCACGCCTCGCCGATGGCGGGCTACGCAGGGTGAGGGAAACGACCAGCTCCAGTGGGGAAGAGTCCCTCCTCCTAGCCTCCTCCCTTAGGGAGGAGGAACAAGAACCCTCTCCCTTAGGGAGAGGGCAGGGTGAGGGAAACGACCAGCTCCAGTCGGGAAGAGTCCCTCCTCCTAACCTTCTCCCAAAGGGAGGAGGAATAAGAACCCTCTCCCTTAGGGAGAGGGCAGGGTGAGGGAAACGACCAGCTCCAGTCGGGAAGAGTCCCTCCTCCTAGCCTCCTCCCTTAGGGAGGAGGAACAGAACCCCCTCACCCCAACCCTCTCCCAGAGGGAGAGGGGGTAAATACAGAACCTCAAAAAAGAAAGAGAGACCCTGAACATGAACGCCCCCTATTCCCCCGATCAAAACCCCTACGTCCACCTTGCGAGCTTTTGCCGAACGGCCGTGTGGCAAGAAATGGATGCCATTAACGAAGCGCTGCCCCCTGAAGCCCAGTTTTTGGCCCGCCTGCAAAGCCCCCCCGCCTGGGATGCCCGCCGCCAAGCCATCATTGAAAAACGCACCGCCCTTTACGAACGCCTCAAGCAAGACGACGCGCTGGCCGAACTCATGCACCACGACTGCCGAAACAACATCCTGCTGTGGTTTCGCTACTTCGCGTGGACGTACGACCCACGCCCCAACCCCTTTCAAAACGGCAATCGAAGCATTGGGCGCGTGCCCTTTGTGCTGTACCCCTTTCAAATGGAAGTCGTCTTGCGCTTGAATGAAGCCATTGAATTGGGGGAAGATTTACTGGTGGAAAAAAGCCGAGACATGGGCCTTTCTTGGTTAATTAGTTTGGTGTTTCAGTACCGCTGGTTGTTTCATTCAGGCCAGCAATTTTTGGTGGGCAGTCGTAAATACGGCCATGCAGACACGCGCGGCGATCTTTCCACGCTGATGGAAAAATGCCGTTTCAACCTGCGTGAACAGCCCACCAATATGTTGCCTGCGGGCTTTGACTTTCGCAAGCACGATGTCGCCGGTCGTCTGCTGAATCCGCAAAATGGCAATACCATTATTGCTGAAGCCACTACGGAAAACTTTGCGCGGGGGGGGCGTTATTCCGCCGTATTGCTGGACGAATTTGCGTTTTGGATGTGGGATGATGGCGCCTATGCTGCGGCGGGTCAGTCCACGCTGTGTCGCTTGTTGGTGTCAACGCCCAACGGTCGAAAAAACCGCTTTGCCCTAGAACGCTTTTCAGGCCTTACCCCCGTGCTAACCGTGCATTGGAGCCTTCACCCTTTTAAGGACAAGGTGTGGTACACCGCACAGCAACGGCGCCTGTTGAAGCATGAAATCGCGCGAGAGCTGGATATTAGCTACGAATACTGCAATCGAGATCGCGTGTTTGAAGAGTTTACCGCTCAACATGTGGCGCACGTGGCGTATAATCCGGATTTGGAGATTTTGCGTTCGTGGGATTTTGGGTACCATACGCCTGCGGTGTTGGCCTTACAGCGGGACGAATGGGGCCGTGTGGTGGTGTTGAAAGAATGGGTGGGCCAACGCGTGGTGCTCAAAAACTTTGCCCAGCAGGTGAAAGACGACTGCGTGGCGATGTTTGGCCCCAATGCGCGCTTTCGCGATGTGTGTGACCCTGCGGGGCATCAGCATAACGACAAATCTGAAAACACCAGTATTGAAGTGCTCAATCGCATGGGTATTCACCCTGTGGGCGTGCGATGTGGCGTGGTTGCTAGCATTGACAAGCTTCGCCACCTGATGATTGAAGAGCGCGATGTGCCAGTGTCCCTCACCCCAGCCCTCTCCCAAAGGGAGAGGGAGCAAGGCGACCCTCACCCCAACCCTCTCCCAGAGGGAGAGGGGGTAAATACAGAACCCTCTCCCTTAGGGAGAGGGCTGGGTGAGGGACACGACCAGCTCCTGTGGGAACAAGGCATCCCTCCACCTAGCCTCCTCCCTAAGGGAGGAGGAACAAATGCCAGTGAAGAAGCCGTCTTCATGCGTGAAGGCCAGCACATGGTCAAATCCCCCGCCTTTTTGGTGGATGCTCAACATTGCCCCACGCTCATTGACGCCTTGCAAGGGGGGTATCGCTATGTGTCGAATGATTCGGAAGAACTGGCGCAGGAGCATCCCTTTGAAGATGTGGCGGATGCCTTGCGTTACGCCGTGTGGGAATTGGGCAAACTGCTGATGGATTCGTCTGATTGGGCGCGGGACTTGCGAAAGGAGCGGTATCAGAAGTGGGAAGCGTTGGAAAAGTTGCGTCGCTACAACCAGCGCCGTGGGCAGTGGTATGCCTAGTCGGTTAAATTTCTTTGAGCCTGTAGAGCTTAAACACTTGAGACACGACTTGCCCTTGCGTCACCTGCAAACGGCTGGATTCCGCCTTAATGAAATTAACGACCTCCTCATCCACACGGAGCGTCAGGATTTTAGCCCCTGTTTTGGGCTTGCGTCCTGCTTTTTTCATGGGCTTAAACTTGCCCTGCAAAAAAGCTTCGTAAGAAGAGTCAAGCATCTCGTAAAACATTTCGTAAGCGTCTTCTCGTTTTTCTTCGACCCCTGCAATGTTAATACACAGGGGAGAGGTGACGATAAACGCGTGGTCTTCTTCGCTCCACTTGCAGGTGACACTGTTTTTGATGGCGTCTAAATCCATTAGGCTTTTCCTTCTTGTTTAAGTAACTGTAAAAAAGTTTTGACGTAATGCGGTTTGATGTATCGTTTACGGCCTTTACTGTGAAAAATGGCGAAGTTCAAAAGGTTCACACCGTTTTCATCGGCGATGTAGTGGTGACTTTTACTTGGAAGAATCGTCCAGCCGGCTTGTTTAACCAGTTTTTCAAATTGACTCAAATCCATGGGTTTATAATGAGACGGCATGAGATCTCTTTCTTGGCACATTTTATAATTATATATTAGCGTAATACAAAATAAATTACAAGTGCTTTAAGCAAAAAAACTGGCGTTGGAAAAGTTGCGTCGCTACAACCAGCGCCGTGGGCAGTGGTATGCCTAGTCGGTTGCGGGCGATGCTTCCTGTTTGCTTTCTGTGCTAGCCCGCCCCCTCGACAAGTGCGTGAAAATAGGGTAGACTAGGGGCAGTTGTTGCGTTGTGTGTGGAAGGAAATGCCCCCATGTTTAACTGGATTGAATCCCACGGAAAAACGGCCTTGCTCACGGCGGTGCTGGCTTCTGTCATCATCGGCACCAGTATTTTGGCCGGTGGGCTGGTGAAATTTAAAGCCCTTGAACAGTCTAAGCTCGCCGTCACAGGGTATGCCGAAACCCTTGTCCAGTCGGACATTGCGGAATGGACACTTACTGTGAGTGCCTTTGATTCCAGCAAAGCGCAGGCCTACAAAAAACTCAATCACGATTTAGCCACCTTGAAAAACGTGCTCAACACCAACGGCATTCCCCCCAGCGATTTTAACGAAAATACCCTGTATGTCACCACTCAGTACAAAAAAAACCTGAATGGTTATGACACCACTGAACTTGCGGGTTACACCCTGAGCAAGGCAGTGGTGGTGCGCACCACCAAGCTCGACGCCGTTCAATCCACCGCAAAAACGCTTGAACGCTTGGTGGGTAACGGCCTTGGGGTGGATGTCACTGCGCCACAATACCTGTTTAGCAAGCTCGATTCGCTGAAGCTGAACCTGATTGCCAAAGCCACCAAAAACGCCAAGGATCGCGCCACAACCATGGCCAAAGTCACAGGCAATGAAGTGGGTAGCCTGCTTAGCGCGACTAGCGGAGTGTTTCAAATCACCCCGCCCAACAGCACGGATGTGAGCGATTACGGCCAGTACGACACCACCACGCGTCAAAAAAAGGTCACCAGTGTCGTCAACGTCACCTTTTCCATTCAGTAGGGTGTTTTTTCAATACATCAAACACCGCATTTTTGTAAGGAAAAAAGTCTCTTTTTAAAATAGTTACGCTTAGGTGTTCAGAAATTTAAAAACAAATTGATATTTTAGCGAGAGTGTTTATTAGAGGATACAGAGAAAGTGGATTTACTCCCACTCCCTTAGGGAGAGGAAAACAAGCTTCTCATTCACGAAGTGAATCTTCACCTTTAGGAAGGAGAGGTTGGGAGAGGAAACCAACGGTTTTCTTTCCCAAGAGAAAAAGCTTGCTTTTTCGACCATGGTGGGGTGAGGGATTTGGGATGTTCAGTTATAGCTGGTGTTTCCCTCCCTTAGGTCGCACGCCTCGCCTATGGCGTGCTCCCTAAGGGAGGAGGGAGAGCGAGGGGTTGACAGCCGTGTTTCTTTGCTTTACTATTCAAGCTAAAGCACGATCGCTTTTATCTACGACGCCCCCTCATCCTGACGAAAGGTCTCTTCTATGCGACTTCAGCTTTCTGCGTTAGCCGCCAGCCCGTTGAATCCCCAACAACAAGCCCCATTGACCCACAACAACAATAGTCTAGTCAAAAATACCCCGCCCGCTTTGGCCCAACGTCAGGGGTTGACGGAAGTTCTGGTTCAAGAGTTAGAACACCAATATACTCAAATAAGATTCAAATTAAGAAGTGTAGATGTTACCACTACTTTTGAAAAGTTTGCAAGATTAAGACAATTAGAAACACTCATTAATAAGGCTGAGTGTTTCATCAATTGTTTAAATCATCCTGAGTGGGCGACTACAGACTGTGCTGGAAAGGTTAAGATCCTTAAGGATTTTGCAAGAGAATTAGGTCTATCTCGGACAATCAACGTAGCTACTTTTAAGACACATATTACACACTCCAATAATAATGACTTGCCAAATAGAGCCTTGCGATCTGAATTGAATAGATTTAAAGAACGATTGAAAGCATATTTAGAAGGTGCGTTTAACAATGAAGAAATACAGCGTTATTTAAAGCATGTACGTACAAAGAGTCGCATTCCTAGTGATAATGATCGTGAAATACATCCATGGCGTTATCCCAATCTATTGATCCTAGCCTGATCAAAGCCTTTACCTGAGCTAGAAAATCCACAGGGCTGAAGTTAGCGCCTACGCCTCATGCTGTTCATAGAGCCGAAGGGTGTTTTGCAACAAGGTCGCCACGCCATAGCTTGCCACATATACCGCCTTTACCACAGATTCATCAAACATAAAAACGCCTTCTTTCTTTTTTGTGTGCTGTGGCTATTATACCCCCATCCTGAAAAAGAAACCACTGCTGGCTCGCTTCCTGCCCCCGCTCCCTTTGGGAGAGGGTTGGGGTGAGGGGGAAGTGTTGACAGGGGGGAGGCTTTGCGATACTATTCAAGCTAAAGCACGATCGCTTTTCTCTACGACGCCCCCTCATCCTGACGAAAGCTCTCTTCTATGCGACTTCAACTCTCTTCGTTGCCTGCCCGCCCGATGAATACCCAACAACAAGCCCCATTTACCCCCACCAATAACAAAAGTAAAGTGAATAATTCTACCTCCGCTTTGAACCAGCGTCAGGGGTTTACAACGAAACTATTAGAAAAAATGATAGAGTCTTCAAACGCTTCACAAGGATTAATCGAGAAGATTAAAAATAGTCGTCCTGCTGATAAACACAAGCAATTAGAAAAGTTAATAAAAACTATTGAGCAGGCTCACTATATTACAACTTCTTTAAGCGATCCGATCTGGTTAGCATTAGATGAATTTTCTAGTCTTTTAGCTATGAATAATCTTGATTCTCTAAGGCGTTTAGGTACAGCTTCTGGGCTAAAAACAGCACTTAGGTCTTTTAAACAAAGTAGACCTCGTCCAACTGACGAAGTGATAACCCAGTTAGCAGAAGGTTTTTATGCTTTACGAAACTCGTTGGAAGCTTTTGTACTAGAACAGCAAAATGAAGCAAAATTAAAAAAATATATACTTGGAAAAACAAGGTATGGATTATGGCATCCTCGTTATAAAACAACTAATGCCCCAGTCGACCTTTAGCCCTACCCCTCATGCTGTTCATAGAGCCGAAGGGTGTTTTGCAACAAGGTCGCAATGGTCATCGGGCCAACGCCTCCGGGTACAGGCGTCACCGCAGATGCCACCCCCCACATCGACGCCGCATCCGCATCGCCCACCAGCGTGCCGTTGGGCAAGCGGTTAATGCCTACATCCAAAACAACAGCACCTTGCTTGAGTTGCTCGCCCGTAAAGGCCTTGGGCATCCCCACCGCCAGCACCACAATATCCGCCTGCTTAAGGTAGTCCTCGATGTTTTTCGTGCGACTATGGCAAATCGTCACCGTCGCATGCGCCTGTAAAAGCAGTTGCGCCATGGGTTTGCCCACAATGTTGGAACGCCCCACAATCACCGCATGCAAACCAGCAATTTCAATCTTATAAAAATCCAGTAAGCTCATCATGCCCGCAGGGGTGCAAGGCAAGGCATAGGGGGTCAATCCCGCGGCCAAACGCCCCACATTAAAGGGATGAAACCCGTCGACATCTTTGCCAGGTGAAATCGACTCCAACACGGCGGATTCATCCAAGTGCTTGGGCAGCGGCAACTGCACCAAAATGCCATCGACCGCCTCATCGTCATTCAGTTGTTGAATCGTGGCCAACAAAACGCCTTGAGCCACATCATCGGCAAGGGCGATAATTTCAGACTTCATGCCAAGGGCTTCAGCGGTTTGCTTCTTTTTTTTGACATACACGCTAGACGCGGGATCATGCCCCACTTGAATCACCACCAACTTCGGGAGCCGTTTTCCCGCGGTTTCTAAGGCCAAAACCGCCGTTTTAAGCGTGGCCAAAACGCTTTGGGCGCAAGCGTTGCCGTCAAGCTTTAGCGTGGTAAGCGGGGGCATCATCATAGAAAAGTCTCCTCGTGAAAAAAGGCGCTGGCTTTAGCTTAAGCGACACACGGTTAAATCAATCGAAGAGGGGGGCGTCGGCGTGTGTACGCCTTCAAGGTGCGGATCCCCCAAAATGCCCGAATCTTCAGGCAAGTGGTCGTGCGTGTCGTTGGCGTCAAAGGTGTTCATTTTTTCATCGTCAAAAACGCCTTCCCACCGAGCCACCACGGCAGTGGCCACGCAATTTCCGACCAAATTAACAGACGTGCGTCCCATATCCAAGAAGTGATCAATCCCTAAAATAACGGCCACCCCTTCAATGGGCAGATTGTACAAGGTCAGTGTGCTCGCTAAAATCACCAAACTCGCGCGAGGCACGGCGGCCACCCCTTTAGACGTCAACATCAGCGTGGCCATAATGCTCAGCTGTTGCCACAAATCCAGCGGAATGTTGGCCATTTGCGCCACAAACAAGGTCGCCAACGCCAAATACAGGGTAGAACCGTCTAAATTAAAGCTATAGCCCGTTGGCATGACAAAAGCCACAATATGCGTAGGCACGCCAAAACGCTCCATCACGCTCATGGCTTTGGGCAACGCCGATTCACTATTGGCGGTGGAAAACGCAATCAAGAACGGTTCCTTAATGGCGGAAAACATCCGCGTAAAGGGGACTTTAATAATGGCACAAGCGCTTAACAACACAATGCCTACAAAAATAAACAACGCCAAGTACAGCGAACCCGCCAGCTTGCCATACGTCCACAAAATGTCCAACCCGTTGGAAGAAACCGCATAGGCAATCGCCGCCAGCACGCCCATCGGCGCAAAACTCATTACATAACCCACGAACTTAAACATAATTTCACTCAAGCTTGAAAGCCCGCGCAAAATGGGCTTGCCTTTTTCACCCGCAGCCATAATCGCCAAGGCAAAAAACACGCTAAACACCACCATTTGAAGCACGTTGCCCGTTGCCATGGCGTCAAAAATGCTGGTGGGCACCATCCCCAAGACGCTGTCCATAAACGTGTGGTTCGCCACGGTGTGGGTATTACTCGTTATGGTTGCCAAATCGCTGAGGTTTTTGGCGTTCGCCTGAAGCACCACGCCCGCCCCCGGTTTCAACCAATTCGCCACGCCTAAGCCAATGGCGAGTGCAAGCGTTGTGGCAATTTCAAAGTACAAAATGGTTTTCAGCCCCAGCGATCCCACTTTTTTGGTGTCACCTGCCCCTGCGATGCCTACAATAAGCGAAGAAATCAGCAAGGGGGCAATCAGCATTTTAATCATGCGTAAGAAGAGATCCGACAAGGGTTTGAGTTTTACGCCTAGTTCAGGGGCATAAATCCCGAGCATGAGGCCCACGGCAAGGCCTATCATAATTTGCGTGGTGAGCGACAGGGAAAAGGTGGGTTTTTGAGTGGTTGTAGGGGTTTGGGTCATGGTGAAATCTCAAGGCTTATGTGATTAACTGAACTATCATAGCAGAAAAGTGCTAAAAGCTAAAACATTTCTAAAGAAATAAAGATGCCCCTGTTACAAAACCCCGTTTTGGGGTGAGGGGGCTTTCTCATTCCGTTTAACGCTGGTGCTGTCAGAGACCTTTGCTCGCACAAAGGTTCTCCGACACCTCTAAATGCGCTTAAGGGAGGGAGGGAGGACGTAACACGTCCCTCCCCCCGCCGCCCCTTAAGCCGCTTTGGGGGTTTGGGGAGTCTTTGGCGGGACAAAGACCCCCAAGCACCAGCTCAAAAAGGGAACAAGAAAACCCCCTCACCCCAGCCCTCACCCAGAGGGAGAGGGAGCGAGAAAACCCAAGCACCAGCTCAAAACGGAGCAAAGAAATCCAAAAATCAAGAAAGGGTGCGCTATTCTTCTAACAAAAACGAAACACTCGCCGTAAAATACCCTTCAGCATAAGACAACAGCAACGTCCCGTCCATGGCTTCGGTCAAGGCTTTGGCAATAAATAACCCTAGCCCACTGCCACGACTACGACGCGTGAGGCCGGCGTCTAAACGGTGAAACTTTTCAAAAAGCTGTTTGAGTTGGGCTTCGCTGAGTTCTTCACTGGGGTTGGAAATATGCATGTAGAGCCGTTGCGCACGTTGTTCAAAGCACACGCGAATGGGGTCGCTTTCTTCAAGGCGATATTTGGCCGCGTTTTCAAGTAGGTTCACCAGCACTTGTTGCCAGCGGTCTTCATCCACAAAAAGCGTCCATTGTGCCAAGGCGTCGATGTTGGGGGGGTGAACGTCTAGGGCGTCTTGCACGGCTTCAGGGAGCAACGGCAACAGATGTTGCCAGAGGCTTTGAAGGGGTTGCGTTTCACAATACACACGCAGGCTATGATTTTCCAAATCGGGAATGACGAGTAAATCTTCCACCAAGCGATTGAGTCGCTTACACTGTTGCTTAATGGTGTGAAGCGATTGCACTTGTTGTTCTTCGCTTAGTGTGCTGCGATGTTTAAGCAAGCGGTTGGTGTAGCCTTGAATGTTCATCAACGGCGTGCGAAGCTCGTGGCTGACGGTGTCAATTAACGTGGATTTTAACTCATCGAGCTTGGCCAGTTGCGTATTGGCTTCTTGAATCGTGGTGACTTGCTTTTCAAGCTGACGGCCCATGCGGTTGACTTCAGACGTTAAATAGCGAATTTCAAAGGGCGTCACCCAATTGATGATCAAGCGTATTTGCCGACCGTAATTGCCTTCCCCCATGGCCTTAATGCCCTTAATCAATTGGCGAAAGTTCCGCACAATGCCCAGCACATAGCCCAAGCCAATGAGGATGCTAATCAGTAAACTACCGCCAATGAGTCCGAAAATCTTGAGGCGCGCTTGCTTGAGAAAGTGTCGGTTCTGATGCCAATCAGGCGACACGATCAACCACGTATTGAGTGGCTTGAGTTCCGCAAGAATATAATCTTTCCCCTCGTGACGAACGCCTTTCCAGCTTAATTCTTGGGTAAAAGGGTCTTTTAAAACAAGCTGACGTTCTTGGCGGAGCGCTTCTAAAACGGCTTGTGGGGGGGCTTTCGTTTCAAAAACAAGCTCACCCGATCGATTTTCTTTAAGGTGTAAAATATCTAAACGACTTTCTGAACGACGTTCTACAAGGGTAGGCAAGGCCATCCACACGCCCGCCTTTTGCAGATGCACGAGATCGTCTAAAATCGTATGCAGGCTGTTAAACGTGCGGACTTGTACCAACGCAAACCCTTGATTGAAAGGCAAACGGCTTTGCAACCACGCGGGTTCAAGTGTATTGCCTTGCCAAGCAGAAAGAAGTTGATACGCTTCTTGCGGTTTTGTTGAAGTTCCACACGCCCAGGTATTTAAGCCCTTGCGTTGATTCCTATTCGGCGGTACTTTGCTGGCCCATTGCAGAAGTTCTTGTGTTTTGGAGTTGCACACGCCCACGAACTGCAGATCGTCTTCAAAGCTCAATAAATGAGCCAAGCTCTGTTGATTTAAGCGTTTCGGGGTAAAGCGTCGTTCTTGAAAAAGACGCAACACACGTTGAGATTGTACCCTTTGAAAGGCCACTTCCTGCCAACTACTTTTAAGCGTCGCACGCAAGACGTCTTCTTCTGTGGCGGCGATTTGCTTGCGTAAGGCGCCGTCGTTAATGTCGTACAACCACACGCTTAGGCCCCCAAGCGGAATGGTGACAATCAACAAGACCAAAATAATAATCTGCTGATAAAAGCGAAAGCCCGTCGTCTTACGACGCAAGCCCCACGGCTTGGATTTCAAAAAAGCAAGTACCATTTAGTCCTGACTTTCTTCAATGTTTAAGCGGTAGCCCACGTTATTGACGGTTTGAATCAAGGTGGGGTGCTTGGCATCTAGCTCCACTTTTTGACGCAAGCCCCCGACATGCACACGCACCGTGCGCACGTCATCACTCGCGTCATAGCCCCAGACTTCTTGTAAGAGCGTCGACAAAGAAACGGCTTCATTGGCATGTTGCACCAAGCAATACAAAATCTCAAATTCGGTCGGCGTTAGCCGAATCATCTGCCCATGGCAAAACACTTCCAGTGACTTAGGCAATAGCCGTAAATCGCCAATGGCCAAGCGTTCTTGTGCGGTGGCTTCAGTACTTTGGGTGGGGCTTACGGGGGTTTTGCCTTGTAAATCCGCCAGCTTGCCTGAACGACGGAATAAGGCGCGCATTCGCACCATGAGCTCTTGCAGTTCAAAGGGTTTGACGAGGTAATCGTCCGCCCCAGCGTGAAAGCCCTTGACTTTGTCTTCCAACTGGCTTTTGGCGGTGAGCAAAATAATCGGCAAGCTTTCCCGATGCGTAAGCTCTCGCACATGCTTGCACAAGGCGTACCCGTCTAACTTGGGCATCATTACATCGACCAAGGCAATATCCAGTGGGGTAGGGCCTTGCAGGAACTTGAGGGCATCCATGCCGTTTTTGGAGGTATGGACTTCAAAGCCCATGAGTTCAAAGTCCATTTGCAGGAGCGAAAGAATATCGGGATCATCATCCACAATCAATAAGCGAACGGGGCTTGCCATAAACGTTTCCTTTGCACGCGTAGTTGCATCTGCCTGTATTTATTATAAACTGATGAAAGAAATTATGAAAGATGAAGGATGCCACCTACTTGCCTGAATCACGACTTCACGCCTTACGAGGAGCCACCACCCTACCCGAAGACACCGCTGAAGCCATGGACATTGAAGTGAGCCGTCTGCTAGAAGCCATGGTGTCTCAAAACCACATTAAACCTAGCGATATTGTCAGCGTACTATTTAGCTTGACGCCTGATTTGCATAGTGCTAGCCCAGCGAAAGTCGCTCGTCGCGCCTTGCCGTGGCAGGATGTTGCCCTTTTTTCCGGCCTAGAACCCGAGATTGAAGGCCAGCCCCCCAAGGCCGTTCGTGTGATGATTCACTTTTATAGCACCAAAACCCAAGCCCAACTCAAGCATGTGTACTTAAACGAAGCCCGCCACTTGCGCCCTGATCGCGTGGTGAATCCCTATTCGTATGCAGGCTCTGCGCTTGGGTTGATGCCTTAATACTTCGTCATCAAAGGACGTGGGGGCGTGAGCGTGAAGCTGTAGTAGTCGTCCGCAAAACGCTTCCACACGGCCACACAATACGCACTGCCCAACCCCTTTAACGGCACATTCTGCGGATGCCCCAGCCAAATCGTCGCCACAAAATCCCGCGTATAGCCTGAAAACCAAATGTCTCGGGTTTGATCGGTCGTGCCTGTTTTGCCCGCTACATCCCGATTGTGGAGTCGCGCTTTTTGGCCCGTGCCAGAATCGACCACCGTCTTTAACGCCGCATTGATCATCGCCACAGAACGCGCGTCCAAGTGACGCTTGGGCGCTTGCACCTTTCGAAAAATCTCTTTACCGCTGGGGTCTTGAATCCGCAAAATGGCTTGAGGCGTTCGGTACATTCCCCCACGCGCAAAGGTGCTATAAGCGTTGGCCAGTTCCAACACGGAAACGCCTGAAGCCCCCAGTAAGCTCGCGAAATTAGGCGCAATGTCCGATTGAATCCCGGCCAAGCGAGCCGTTTCAATAATGGCCTTCAAACCCACCATTTGCCCCACCTGCACGGTTGTGGTGTTTCGGCTTTGCGCCAAGGCTTGGCGAATGTTCATACGGCCTTTAAAAACGCCGTCGTAATTCTTGGGCTTCCAATAGCCATAGCCTGTATTAAACGAAATGGGTTTGTCGTAAATCGTGGAATCGGGCGAGATTTTACCGAGTCGAAAGCCAGTTAAATACACAAACGGCTTAAACGTAGACCCCGGTGAACGCCGAGCCATGGTGGCATTGTTAAATTGCGAATGATTAAAGTCTTTGCCCCCGACCATGCCGAGAATCTGGTCTTCATCCACATTTAAAACAATCATCGCCCCTTCTTTCAGGTTTGATGAGGGCGGAGCCTTTTCAAACGCCACCTTCATCGACGCTTCTGCCGCCGACTGCGCGCGTTGATCCAGCGTGGTTGTAACCATCAACCCCCCTCGCCGAACGACGTCTTCACCAAAGGCGTCAATCATTTCTTGTCTTACATGGTTCACAAAAAACGGGTAGCGATACTGCGTTTTAATACGATCGTAAAGCAAGGGTTCGCTTAGGGCTTGTTCGTGCTGTTCTGGGGTAATAAAGCCGTGGTCTTCCATGGCATTCAATACCAGTAACTGTCGTTCTTTTGCCGCTTGGGGAAAGACATAAGGGTTCAGCCCTTCAGGGGCTTTTAACAGGCCCGCCATTAAAGCAGCTTGCGCCAAACTTAATTCTTCCGCCGGTTTATTGAAGTATCGTTTGGCGGCTTTTTCAGCGCCATAGGCTTGATTGCCCCAATACACCACGTTTAAATAAAGTTCTAAGATTTTGTCTTTACTATACAATTTTTCAATCCGTGTGGCGAGCAGGGCTTCAGCCAGTTTTCGCCCTAAGGAACGTTCTGAAGACAAGTAGAGATTCTTAATCAACTGCTGAGTTATGGTGGAACCGCCTTGCACTTCACCGCCTTTTATATTGCTGATGATGGCGCGCAAGGTGCCTTTACTGTCTACCCCTTGGTGATGATAAAAGCGGTTGTCTTCAATGGCCATAATCGCGCGAGGCAGGTAGGGAGAAATATGCGCAAGGTTTTTCACGGTACGGTCTTCATCGCCACTAATGTTGGCAATCAGCGTTCCGTTTCGATCCAAAATCTGCGTCGATTCTGACGGGTGCCATTCATCCAACAGGCTCAAATTCGGGAGCTTTTTAAGGCTATTTGAAATAACAAAGCCCAAGTTCACACTCACTAAAAACAGCACCATAATCATAATGCCCATGCCCCCCATCATCACAAAAAGCCCCCATCGGTTTTGCGTGACTTCTTGCTTCATCGGCACATCAACCGGCAGTTCCTGCGTGTAGGGCGAAACGGCATTATTAGACTGGTACGAAGGCTCTTCAGTATTCACGGGACTATCCTAAGCTGATGTGTTCAGGGAGTTGGATAATTTCAAAAATAGGTTCGACGCTCAAGCATTGACCGCTTTCCGCTTCGATCACAAAGCGTACGGCGTTAATCTGAATCTGCGGACTTTTGGCCACTTCCATTTTCACCCAGCCGAGTTCAGTCATGCGTCGTTGAGCTGCCAAGGGTTCCATGCCAATCACGCTTTCATAGGTGCCGTTCATCCCAGCATCGGTGATGAAGCCCGTGCGCTCATGCAAAATGCGAGCATCGTTGGTTTGCACATGGGTATGCGTGCCGACTACGGCGGACGCTCCCAATTGCGACGCATAACGCGCCAAGGCGCCTTTTTCGGCGGTGGCTTCGGCGTGAATGTCCACAAACACAATCGGGGTAACGTTTAAGAGCTGGGGCAATTCGGCGTCTAACACTTCCCAAGGCGAGTTGTAATTCGCCATAAAGACCTGCCCCAACACGTTTAGAACCCCCACCTTCTGGCCCTCAACATCCACAATACGGGCGCCTCGCCCCGGCACATGACGCCCTGCGATGTTGGCGGGTCTCACCAGGCGTTCGGCGTTGTTCATAAACTCGAACGATTCTTTGCGATCGAAGGTGTGATTGCCCCCTGTGAGGGCATGAAAACCGTGACCGATCATGTCTTGGTAATGTTTTTCAGAAGTGCCAGCGCCATGGGTGATATTTTCGGCATTGGCAATGAGCATATCAGGCTTGCGTTTGAGGTGATGTTCCAAAAAATAGTAGACGCCTTCACGCCCCGGTTTACCGATCACGTCTCCGAAAAAGAGGATTTCAAATGTAGACATCCACGACTCACTTTCTATAGCTTTCTTAGGATTATCCCTTAAACAGGCGTTTACTTCAAGTGGGTGTGTGAGCTCTTTTCCAGAGCGGAGCCTTTGTGCTAGAATAAGGGGCATACATGGGCGAATGACGCCACAAACAAGAAGGAAATAATGGCAATGACCAGCTATACAACGCTAGAGGTGGAAAACTTCAAGGGCATCCGTAAGATGAAACTTGAGGGCTTGGGCATGGTGAATGTGTTTGTGGGGGGCAACAACGTCGGCAAGACCTCCGTTTTGCAGGCGTTGAATATACATTTTAATAACTCTCAAAATAGACATAATGAGGTTGTGGAAAATTTGAAAGGTCATTTTTACGATGGTGTATTAACCCATTTAATTGACGAATTAAATCCTGTTAATAATTTTTATAAGACTCTTACGGATAATGTAAAAATACAGATTGAGACGGATTTAGACTGTAGCTTCATAAGTGCGAGATTCGATTCAAGCAGTGCAAGCCCTAGTATTGAAATAGAACCATCAATCGAGTTGTCTTATTCCCAAAAAGGAGTATTATGTAACACTCATAGAACTCCATCAATAATCACGATCTTAGTAGATAGTTTGGAAGAAATAAAAACAAGAAAAGTTAGTAATATACTCGAAGTTTATCGTAACTTTAATAAACAATCTCATTATATTGGAAGCAAAGCTGATGTTACAAAATTTTCAGAACATCTGTTTCAAACTTATATTGAAAATAAGCAAAAGAACAAGGTTATTACTTTATTGCAAAAATCAATTCAACCTAACCTTATTGATATCGTGTATGCACCTGCAAGTAAGCTACTATGTGAGTTGAGTGATTATCCTAAGATGATTCCCTTAGACGTCATGGGTGACGGTTTTGTTAAGCTGTTGGGTTTGGCTTGTCTAATAGGTATACCTAAAAATATTTTCCTTGTTGACGAACTTGAAAACGGGTTTCATTACAGCGTCCAAGAAGACATGTGGCGGATGATCCTCACCGCGGCGAAAGAAGACGGTACGCAGTTCTTCTTCACCACCCACAGCTACGAGGTGCTGGAATCGTTGAACGCCATGACGCAGAAAATCACCGCTGAATGGGAACAAGAAAAAGCTGAAGGCTATCAAGACGGCAAACTCCTTGTCGGTGAAAACAAAACGCCTATGGAACCTGTCTGTGTGTTTGAACTTGAAAAAAGTACAGATGATGTGGTGACATACAAAAGATTTGCAGGAAAATCTTTAAATGGGGCAATAAAGCGTCACATGGAATTAAGAGGGAAAGGTGCAAATGCTCATGGCTAATCCTTCCGTTTTAATCATTGTCGAAGGTGAGACAGATAAAGAATGTATCCGTAAAATTTTCGACTTCAATAAAGAAGACGCTGAAATCCACGCTTTATCTGACTATATACCGTTTGACGAAAACTTGTGTCAATACGAACATACAGGTGGATTCAACCATTTAAAAGACACTTTGGAAAAACGATTGCTTAGTGACATACTGCCACTTCTTGATGCGGAATGTCTTAAAGCGATTGTTTTAATTGTAGACGGCGATAATGAACCTATCTCTAAGCGTCTTCAAGATATTCAAAAGGCTTTTAGTTCCATAAAAGAATTCCAAGAGACAGGACTTATCCCTGATTTTACAGAAAAAGACTGTAATTCTTTTAGACCTTTAACGATACAGACAAACTCCAAAAAATATCCTTTAGAATTTGGAATCTATATTTTTCAGGATTCAACATATCAAGATTTGGAATCTTTTTTATTCGCTACAGCAAAAACAAAGAAGCCTACACATCATAAGATCGTGGCTAAGTTTAGAGAAACGTTAAAAAAAGAACTCGTTGATTCAGAGGGGCAGTATATTGGTCCGAAATATAAAAACGCAGAAGGTAAACATAACGGTTCTTTAAATAAAGCCATTTACCAGATTTATTTACATACCCAACAAGAGCTAGATGGCTATAGGCGTAATATAGATAAACGACTCGACAAATTTTTTGATTTTTCATTTACAGGGATTGATCAAACCTCACCCATGTGGAACATAAAGAATTGCTATGAAGACTTGAAACGCATCATAAATCAAGACGTTACGGCAAAAGAGAGTCCTTAAAGCGTCCCAATAATCGAGGGGTTTAGGCATTCGGCAGGGCGTTGAAAAGGCGTCATCCTGAAAAAGTAGTAGGCTAGCTTCCTATCCCCCCCTCCTAAAATCAGGAGGGGGGGACAAGAACAATAATCGTGCTATACTCAAGGGTATGCAAACACTCATCCAACACTTTGAAAAACAGTGGGCGAAAGTCCTCGTCTACCTGTCGATATTCGGCTTGCTTCTGCACGGCGTTTTCATCTTCGCCTCCCCAACCCACGCCCAAATCCCCCTCATCGCCCTGCTTTGGGTCGGTGCCGTCCCGCTGACGATAGAAGCCCTCATCAAGCTCTACCAAAAAGACTTCGGGGCGGATCTGCTCGCTGTTCTCGCCATGCTCACCAGCCTAGTCATGCACGAATACCTCGCAGGCGGACTCATCGTGCTGATGCTCGCAGGCGGTCAAAGCTTGGAACAATACGCCCTTAAAAAAGCGTCTTCGGTGCTTGAAGCGCTGGCTAAACGCATGCCCAATACGGCGCATCGTCAAGAAGGGGGCGAGATTGTGGAAGTCCCCCTCGACGACATCAAAGTCGGGGATTTACTAGTGATTTTCCCCCACGAAACCGCCCCCGTCGACGGCATCGTGCGTGAAGGCAACGGCACCATGGATGAATCCTACCTCACAGGCGAACCCTATCAGGTTTCCAAAGCACCAGGCTCTTCGATTTTGTCGGGAGCGATTAACGGCAACGCCGTTTTGGTGATCGAAGCGGAAAGGCCTGTGGCCGATTCTCGTTACGCCACGATTATGCAAGTCATGCAAGACGCCGAAGCCAAACGTCCCAACCTTCGACGTTTAGGCGATCAAATCGGGGCCATTTTCACGCCAATTGCGTTAGCAATTGCCCTTGTCGCATGGGGCTTAACAGGCGATGCCACACGCTTTTTGTCCGTTTTGATGATTGCCACGCCCTGCCCCTTGCTCATTGCGATTCCCATTACCATTATTAGTGCGATTTCTCTGGCTGCCAAGCACGGCATCATCATCCGAGACCCTGGCATTCTCGAGCGTTTACCGACCTGTCGCACCGCCATTTTCGACAAAACAGGCACGCTCACTTATGGTAAACCGACTTTAACCGAAATCATCCCCAGTACGCCTTTTACTCGCCGAGAACTGCTGCAAGCGGCGGGCAGTTTGGAGCGTTATTCTAAGCATCCGCTAGCCAACGCCTTGATTGAAGCCGCCACCGAAGAGCATTTGGTGTTGCCTCAAGCCAGCGAAGTGTCTGAAAAACCGGGGCAAGGGTTATTTGGCGTCATTAACGGCAGGGGCTGGCATATCACGAGTCGCCAAAAAATTGGCCAAAACTGGTCGCAGTTGCTCCCACAATTGCCTCAAAGCACCGTGGGTTTGGAGTGCATCTTGCTTTGTAATAACCAACTGGCTGGCGTTTTTCGTTTGCGGGATGAGGCACGCTCCGAAGGCAAGTCTTTTATCGGGCATTTGGCACCAGCGCATCAGTTGAACAAGGTCATCTTGCTTTCAGGGGACAGAGCCTCTGAAGTGGCGTATTTGGCGGATGTCTTGGGGATTGAAGAGACCTTTGCCGAACAGTCTCCCGAACAAAAGGTGGATATTGTTCGAAAAGAAACGGCGTTGGCCCCCACCTTGTTTATGGGCGACGGCATCAATGATGCGCCCGCCTTAGCCACAGCCACGGTGGGCTTGGCCTTTGGTCAACAAAACAATGTGACCAGTGAAGCGGCGGGGGCGGTTATTTTAGAAAACACCTTACACAAGGTGGATGAACTCTTACACATTAGTTTGTCGCTACGAAGTATTGCGTTGCAAAGTGCGGTGGGTGGAATGGTGTTAAGTGTGGTGGGTATGGCACTCGCGGCGATGGGGTACATCTCGCCTGTGCAGGGGGCGTTGGCTCAAGAAGCGATTGATATTTTAGCCATTGCCAATGCCTTGCGTCTGGCGTGGCAACCGAATATCGCGACAGACATGCACAGTCATTAACGTATTTTTTGAAAAAAGTATTGACAAATTGTATCTAGTTTGTCATAATCAGTATACATACCTTACCTGGTCGGTAAGGCGGCCTAGTTGGAAACTCTAGGCCTCTTTTATTTTTTGGATGTTTTGGGGATCGTGATGAAGCGGGTTCATGTGTTTATTGATGGCTTTAATATGTACCATGCTTTAGAAGAATACCGTAGACATACAGGTGAAAATCTTAAATGGTTGAATTATAGAAGCCTTATGGAAAGTTTCGCTTCATCTGAAGAAATAGTAACAAGCATACACTTTTTTACTGCGATTGATGAGAAGCGTCCCGACGATGTCATTCAACGACACCATAATTATATTGGGGCTTTAAAAACTCAAAACATCGAAGTATATCGAGGGGTTTTTAAGCACCGCAAGCAAACTTGCAAGTCCTGCCACGCTTCATGGGAAAAAGCTGAAGAAAAAGAAACTGACGTTCGTATCGCCTGTAAAATTTTAGAATTTGCGATGAAAGACTTCTTTGATGAGTTTTGGCTCGTTTCGGGGGATAGTGATTTTGTGCCTGTTATTCAATCTTTTAAATCCCTTTTTCCTCACAAATCCATTAAGGTCATTATTCCCCCAAAATATAACCGAAATGGTCAATACGGTAATCCCTATGCGGCTAAAACATTCGCTAAAAGTAAAAAAAGCCAAGCAGAAACGCATCAGTTGGGATTTAGAGCATGCTCTAAGCACCCTTTGGCGGATGAACTCATCAACCCCAAAGGACGACGCTTTACAAATCCGTATCTCCAAAATAGTAGCCCATAATATGCCCACCCTTTCGACGTTTTTAGAACACGAACACTACCAGCTTACCCAAACCACGACCCCCTTTGAAGTCGCTCGGCTCAACGAAGCGCAACGCATTACGCTTGAACGTCTTGGTTCTGAACAAGCTCGGCATCACGCCTTGTTAGGTGTTCAGTTAAAAAATAGTGTTTCTGGTCTTTCATACCCCGCACGACAGGTGAGCCTTTCTCATAGCGAAAATGTCGCCGTGATGGCCATTCATCAGGATTCGTCACAATGCGTTGGTGTGGATATTGAAGCGGTGCATCGGGGGATTCACCCTCGCCTTCGCGCACGGTTGACGCCGTCTTTCGCCGAAGCCCAGCGTGTTGAAAAACTGCCTTCACTCGGCTTGTGGTGCGTGAAAGAAGCCTTGTGGAAAGCGTGGGAACATAATCACCAAGGCCTGATTAAGGCCGTGAACATTCGCCACGTTGTTGAACAGCCCCCCCAAACACAAGCGTCACAAGGTTTGTTATTTGAAGGTCAAGCCCAAGCCCCATGTGGCCAGCCGTTGCAATGGCACTTGTATGAAATAGATTCGCTTGGACCAAAGGCTCACGCCTTTTATGTGGCGGTGGCCTTTGGCTTGCCGTAAGGCAGTAAATGGGAACGAATCCAATAATGCAACGCGTATAAAAGCGGGGTAATACCCAGCGCCACGACTAACTTGACTTCATAATTAGAACGGCCAATTAAGAAAATTTCCTGCCACGAAAGTGTACCCGCAAAGGCAATACTGGTTACAATAAAGGAGTCAAACCCTTGGGAAATAAGCGTTGAACCCGTCGCCCTTAGCCCAATGAATCGATTGCCCGTCCATTGTTTGAATAAGGAAAAAATGGTGATGTCCAGAAATTGAGAAAATAAGTACGCCGTTAAAGACGCCACAATCATACCCGTAAAGTTGTTGGCCACTTGATGAAACGCCACCGCAGAAATCGGCGAATGGGGGGTGATTGGCAAGGTTTCTAAAAAACGAAACACCCCGTAAAAGCCTAGAGCCACCGCAAAGCCAAGCCAAGTCACTCGTTTGGCGCCTGCGTTACCGTAAAATTCGTTCAACAAATCCGTGAGCAAAAACGTCACAGGAAAGGTAATAATCCCCGCTGAAATGAGGCGTTCGCCCAACAACGGCAGATGCAACGGAATCAACACCGCCCCCGTGAGGTTGGCCACAATGAGTGAGGTACAAAACACCACGGACATCAAGGTAAACAAGGTGCCTTGTGCATTGACGCCTTCAATTTCAGGCAAAATCCACTGCTTTAAGGTGTGTAACTGGCGTAAGGCATTCATGCGTTTTAAAACAGACTTTCATCATACTATATATATAAGGTATAATATCATAAAAGGAGCAAATAAAGCTATGGTAAAACGCATCGGCATTACAGGCGCAATAGGGACGGGCAAAAGTACCGTAGGGCGTTTATTGGAAGCCCAAGGCTACCCCGTGATTGATGCCGATGAGGTGGTGCATCAGGCGTTGGCAGAAAATACGGCCGTTCATCACGCCTTGCGCGAGCAGATGGGCAATGAACTCTTTGATCAGCGCACAGGTCAACCATCTCGACCCGCATTGGCGAAGCGAATTTTTCAAAACGACACAGATAAATTGTTTTTAGAACGTCTTCTTCACCCGATTGTGCGTCAAGAAATTGAGCGCTTTTTTACGCAGTATCAAGCCAAAGACTTGGCGTTTGCCTTGGTGCCCCTATTATTTGAAAGCGGATTAGAGCCGTTTTATGATGAAGTGTGGTGTGTGGCTTGTTCCCCTGCAATCCAAGTAAGCCGATTAAAAGTAAACCGCGGTATGACGGATGAGCAAATCCAAGCACGACTGAGCAATCAGTGGGCGTTGGACGAAAAAATCAAGCGTTCTGATCGCGTGTTATGGAACGACGGTTCACTTCAAGCCCTACAAACGCAGGTAGAACAAGCCCTTTCGAACACTATAAAGTAAAAGTCGTGGTTCTAGCGAATGCTAGGGAGACATCGCATCACAGGCCGTCCACAAATCCTTAAACAGCGGAGACGACAAATAACGTTCCCCATTGGAACACTGAATGGTGACAATCAGTTGGCCGTTTGATTCAGGACGCTTGGCCACTTCAAGGGCGGCCCACACATTGGCCCCAGAAGAAATGCCCGACATCATGCCTTCTTTTAAGGCCAAGTCTTTCGCCACCGTCATGGCGGTTTCAGAAGAAACGGGGATGATTTCATCAATGACGTGGGGGTCTAAAATACTCGGCACAAAACCTGCCCCGATGCCTTGAATCAGATGAGGGCCAGCAACTTGCCCACTCAAAACGGCACTTTCAGCCGGTTCAACCGCAATGATTTTAATGTGAGGGTTTTGTTCCTTCAAAAAACGCCCAACCCCTGTAATGGTCCCCCCTGTGCCCACCCCCGCAATAAAGACATCCACCTTGCCTTGGGTGCTTTGCCAAATTTCAGGGGCGGTGGTTTTATAATGAATTGCTGAATTGGCGGGGTTGCCGAATTGATCCAACAAATAGGCATTGGGAGTCGATTCAACAAGGGTTTGGGCATATTCACAGGCGCCCTTCATGCCGAGAGAAGCAGGGGTGAGTTGGACATCCGCACCATAGGCTTTTAAAATCACCCGACGTTCCATGGAACAGTTTTCAGGCATCACAATAATGAGCCGATACCCTTTGACCGCGGCTACCATGGCAAGGGCAATACCGCTATTGCCACTGGTGGGTTCAACCAACACACTTTGGCTGGGGTGAATCAGGCCTTTGGCTTCGGCCTCTTCAATCAAGTACAGGCCGACACGATCCTTAATGCTACCCCCTGGGAGTCGGGATTCTTGTTTGACGGCGATTTGAGCGTGCAGGCCTTGGCTCAGCGCGTTGAGCAAGACCAAGGGGGTATCTTTAATGGTTTGGGTAATACAGTCCACCAACATGCGGGGGGGTGTTCCTTTTAATGAAGAACTAGAGACTTTACAGTATAGCAAAAGTATAGCAAAAAAGTCTGGGAATCTCTCTAAAAAAGAAAAACCGCTGGTTTTCTTAAAACACCCAGCGGCAAACCCAATTTGACCAGAATAAAAGTAAAAAGCGTCAGACTCCTGTACAGTGGAGCAACTGGCTTTGTAAATCTATCTTAATAAAATAAAAACAGGCAGAAATAATGCCCAATCGTTACAATGTGCAATGTTTGTTTCAACACATCACTTAGGTGGTGTCGACATTTATAGTGTCGAGGGTATAGAGAAAAAGCGAAGGTATTTTAAATGACGTGAAAAAATGACTAAATTGAGCCTTCTATAGGGTTCGAAAGATAAAATAGGCGATGAGGCTATTCTAGGAGCCTAGATTTTTTTGTGCGGGCGTGTACACAGACGACCATAACCAAACAAAAAAATCGCAGCGACAACGAAGAGACCATAGACCGTTTTATCTCGCGAACACGACCTAACTTAGGCGACGAATGGCCTCTTCTAAGGTGGCAATTTCTTTAGCAAAACAAATTCGCACAAACCCACTTCGAGGCGCTTGAACAAACGTACACCCCGGCACAACGGAAATCCCGGCCGTGTGAATAAGTTCTTTGGCCCAGCGCCATTCATCGTCCACCCCGAGCGTTTTTTTCAAATCAAGCCAAATATAATAGGCCCCTTCTGGCAAATAGGCCTGCGCCTGTTCAGCAGAAATGCCGAACGCCTGTACGACTTGCAAGGCCACACGACGTTTTTCGGCATAGGTGGCTTGAACTTCCGCTTGCAAAGTGGGGGTATACGCGTTCAAGGCTTCAGCAGCCACCAATTGAAAGAAGGTGTTGGTGCCTGCGGTGCTTAAGTCATGTAAGCTTCTAAAGGCGTGTGTGAATTCAGCAGGGCCCACCGCCCAACCGACTCGCCAACCTGTTGCGCTAATGAGTTTTGAACACGAACCAAGCGTCACGGTTCGTTCCGCCATGCCTGCCATGCGAGCCAACGGCGTAAAGGTGCGCCCGTCGTAAAGGAGCTGATCGTACACTTCATCCGTCAAACACCACAAATTGTGTTGAATCGCTACATCGGCCAGGGCGTGCAGTTCGGCGTCCGTCAACACCCGCCCCGTTGGATTGTTCGGATTGTTGATCAAGATCGCCTTAGTGTTTGGGGTAATAAGGGCGTCTAAAACTTCTGCTTCAATGCGAAAATCAGGCGCTTTTAAGGGGTAAAAAACGGGAATGGCCCCTAAGCTTTTGACTAAATCATGATACGGTTCATAAAAGGGTTCAAAAACAAGGACTTCATCGCCCGCGTTGACGAACGCTTTTAAGGCCAAATACAACGCTTCTGTGGCGCCACAGGTAATGGTGACTTCACGTTCAGCGTCGTAATGTAGACCATAAAAACGCTGGTAATACGACGCCACCGCTTCACGCGTTTGACGGGCGCCCCAGGTGTTACGCAGCTGGTGAAGATCTTTGCCTTGTGCCAAGACGTCTTCATAAGCGGCTAACACCCAAGGGGGGGGATCGTAATCAGGCAAGCCTTCGGCCAAATTAAGCGCCTGTTTTTCCACCGCCAAACGAGACATTTCACAGATTAACGATTCCTGCACCCCTTGCGTGATGCGAGACAATGGCGGAATCCACATTAGTGTAAGACCCCGTTAAATCGCTGTAAATACAAGGTCAACATGCACAATAGGCCATGAAACAAAACAAACGCATTGACCACGTGAGTTTCATGCCAACCACAGAGTTCAAAATGGTGATGAAAGGGGGCCATTTTAAAGAAGCGTTTTTTCCAGAGTTGAAAGCCCACAATTTGAATCAGCACACTGAGTGCTTCAAGCGTAAAAATGCCCGCGCTCAGCAGTAACCACGCATCTTGATGGGTCATTAGGCCCACTGTGGCGATCAATCCGCCCAGCGCAAGGCTCCCAGAATCTCCCATAAACACGCGGGCGGGAAATTTGTTGTATACCAAAAAAGCAATTAAACAAGGAAGAATTAACACACACAATAATAAAGAAGGAAAATAGGTTTGCGCGTGAGCTTGGGTGATTAAAAACAAGGCAAAGGCATAAAAGGTAAGCGCAGTGGTGCTTCCTGCCAAGCTGTCAAGGCCATCCGTTAAGTTGACGGCGTTAGACAAGGCCGTAACAGCAAAGGTGGCGTACAATATATATTGCCACGCTTCTAAACGAAGCACGTGATGAAACACATGCACGTGGGTGTCGCCCACCACAAACACCATAATCAGCCCCAAAATGATGCCAATCCCCGCTTGTACAACGAGTTTGGTTCTGGCACCAAGGCCTTTGTTGTGTTGTTTAAGCACTTTAGCAAGGTCGTCCCACATGCCTAGGCCCATAAGGCTCAAGCATATGACGAGTGGGGTGTAAAAATAGGGCGACGGTAAAATATGTTCGGCTTGTTTGACAGCTTGCATGACCCCCGCCATGATTAAGGACACCAGAACCCACAAGGTAATTAAGAAAATGCCTCCGCCTGTTGGGGTGCCTTGTTTAGACTGGTGCGAATCGGGGCCTTCTTCACGAATAAATTGTTGCACACGCAGTGATTTAAGGAAGTTAATGAACAACGGAAAACCAATCAAACCTAAGCCAAAGGCAATCAACACAGCGGGTAAAATAAAAATGAGTTGCGATTTAAGTAAAGGAACCAAGTGGGCTTGTTGAATGAGTTCTATAAAAGTATTCATAAAGCGAAATGCCCCCATTCGGATGCGGTGTATGGATATGATTCTAAGAAGGGGATTACCCGTTCAAGGGCATGAAAACGACTGCCTTTTAAGAAGTAGGCGATGGGCGTTTTGTGGCCTACTTTGTGACCTAATTTGTGGCCTAAGGTATTTATACAGTCGACTTTAAAGGACTCAAGGGCGTGTAAAAAGTCTTCTGTTGTGGGGTAAATCACGGTGTTTTCGTTCAAGGAAAGGCCCTGCCATTCTTCACCGACAAGCACCACGCCTTGCACGCCTTCAGCAGTAGCAGCGACTTGATACACGTCTGCATGATAGGTCAAAGACGCTTGGCCCAATTCTTTCATACTCCCTAGAATCAGGATTCGCGCGGGGTGATCTTCTAGTGAAGTAGCGAAAAACGCGTTTAAGCTGGCGTTCATACTAGCGGGGTTGGCGTTATAGGCATCGTTAATCAGGGTATTGCTGTTGGGCAGTTCAAGACGCTCAAAGCGTCCGCTTTGAGAGGTAAAGGATGCCAAAGCATCCGCGACGGCTTGGGTGGAAAGGCCAAGCACTTTGGCGATTTTAATCACCCCCAAAAGGTTCGACACCTGATGTTGCCCCGGTAATGGGGAATGAAACGCCACCCCTTCAACGCTAAAGCGAAAGGTGCCATCGGGCAACGCGACCATGTTTTCAGCGTCTTTTATATCGTAACGCCAGTGGGTCAAATGGGCCAAGGAAAGTTCAGCCAGTCGGGCTTCAAGGTAGGGGTCGTTACCGTTTGAAACCAACGTACTTTTTAGGCCTTCAACCAATTCGCACTTGGCGATGGCCGTATTTTCTAGCGTGCCGAGCAATTCAAGGTGGGCAGGCCCAATGTTAATCAATAGCCCAATATCGGGTTCGGCCATCAGGCTCAAGCGTCTAATTTGACCTAGGCCTCGCATGCCCATTTCAACAATCGCGATTTCGGTGTCTTTTTCAAGGGCCAAAAGCGTTTGAGCCACCCCAATATCGTTATTACAATTCCCCTGCGTGGCTTGTGTGGGGCGACTTTGCTTAAAAACGTGAAAGAGATATTCTTTTAAAGTGCTTTTGCCTGAACTGCCTGTTAAGCCAATCACAGTGGCCAAAGAGCGTCTGCGGTGAAAGCGAGCCAGTACTTGAAGGGCCTCTAGGGTGTCTTTCACCAACAGGAGTGTGAGATTCTTTAAGGCGTGAGATTGATTGAAATGGCTGTTGTAATACCGTTCTTCACAAAACGCCACTAACACGCCCGAATCAGCCACGGACGCCAAATAATCATGCCCGTCAAAACGTTCGCCCACCAACGGTAAAAAAAGGTCGTGCGCCTTTAGGTGACGAGAATCCGTACTAATGGAAAAGCATACACTAGAATCGGGCGGTCCATGAAGTACGCGGGCTTGTGTGGCTTGCACCAATTCAGCGAAGCTAAAAGTCGCTGTCATAGGATTATCCCCCCCCTAAAATAGCTTCTGCTGAACGGGTTCAGCTTCAAATAAATCCCCGACGGCACAATCTAAAATATCACACAATCTGTCCATATTTTCGTAGTTGGGTTGGGTACGACCGCTGGCCCATGAATAAATGGTTTGTTGAGGCAACCCCATTTCTTTGGCCAATTTATAGAGGCTCCAGGCTTTACGTTCGCGAGCGACATCTTTAAGCTTAATTTTCATAGGGAACCCTCTAAATACTTCAAATGCTTGTTGAGTCAACATACTAAACAGTATACGGCCTATACAAAAAAGCATCAAGTCTTTTTTCTTGACTGCTGTCCCAGCCCCTAAGAATCCCCTGTGTGAATGAACTTGATCCTTATCGATCAACCAAAGAAGGGAGATGACACAAGGGCCAACACGAAAGCGCTACAGCAAGTCCTTATAATAAAAAGTGTGTACCCCTAACGGTTTCCCTAATTATTGAGGTGTCTAAATGTTTAGCCCATTTGTTAATCCACTTTTGTGTAAAAAAACGGCTCAAACCCTAGGTGCCGTGTTAGGTGTTACCGCATTATTGGTGGGGGGATTCGAACACGCTTTGGCCGCGTCAAGCCTTCCAGCTTCGGCTCAATCGGGGGTTAGGCTTTATAATCGAGGGTTGGTGGCTCAGTCTTTAAAGGTATTTAGATCCACCGTCAAACGAAACCCCACCAATGCCTTGGCCTACACGTGGCTAGGTAAAGCCTATAAAAAACAAGGGGGGCAAACCAATCAGGCTTTAGCGATTCAAGCCTTTGAAACCGCCTTGGAACTGGATCCCACAGAAGCTACAGCCCTAAAAGAACTGGCGGAACTGTATAGTTGGGATCCAAACAAGCGCGCCGAAGCCACCCGTTTGCTACAACAGTACGTAAGTCTAAAACCGCAGGATTACAGTGCTGAAAAACAACTGGCCATGCTATACATATGGCAAGGGCTTTATGAAAAAGCCACCCCCTATGTAGAACATGTTCAAGCCTACTACCCCAAGGATGCTCCGTTTTTAACGGCTTATGCGCAATACCTGACTTATACAGGGCGCCCTTACGAAGCCGTCGAATTGTATGAAGGCCCCCTTAAGGCGCATTCCGCCAATGCTGGTGTGAATCTGCGTCAGGCTTATGTGGCGGCGTTGGTGAAAAGTGGGCAAACCGCGCAGGCCCGCACGATCTATCGCCAAATGCTTTCGGCGTCTGAAGTCAATGGCCGCTTGGATGACACCGTTTTAAATGCCTTAGCCGGCATGGCTTATGAACTAGGGGACTTTGAAGAAGCCCTTTCCATAGACAAAGAACTGCTTCATTCCACTAAAGTAGACGCCGTTCAAATCACCTTTCGCATGGCGCGTTCCTACCAGCACTTGGGGCATTATGAAAAAGCCTTGACGTTGTTTGGGGAATTGCACCATCAAGGCCGTTTAAACACGAATGAAAAAATTGAATACGCCGATGTATTGACTGAAGCAAGGGCCAAAGGCGTCACGGGTGTGGATCCCTCTCATATTGAAGAGATCTTTCATGAAGCCCTAAAAACCACGAACGACAAAGTGGGCCTTTCTTTAAGACTGGCACGCTTGTATGCCACTCAAGCGGATGAATCCGCCAATGCGGTGAACTACTTTATTTATGCCGCTGAACGAGATGCCACCGGCAAAGCCAAAACGGAACTCATTGACTTTTTAAAATCGTTGGCCGAAAATCCGGCCGCCAATGTGCAAGAAGCTTATTCTAAAGCTTTGCACAGTTTCCCGAACGATCCTGAACTCACGGGTGTTTACGCGGAATATCTTTCGTGGAATGAAGCCACGCGCCCCCAAGCCTTAGAACAATTTTTAAAGCTGGCCCAAACCCAGCCCAAGGTTTCTAAAGCCTATGCTGAAAAAGTGGAACAAACGTTGGTGTGGCACCAAGCCAAACGCGAATACGTCACGTGGTACGAACTATTGGGCCAAGCCTACCCCACGATTCACGCCCACAAGCTCGCCTTGGCGCGTGCTTACTGGCAAGACAAATCTGCCACCCCTAATGTTGAAAAGGCCTATAGCCTTTACAATGAATTAATGCCCCTTTACGGTAAGGATCCTAAATTTGTCAATGAATTTGCAGGTTTGTTAAGCCAAAGCCCTGACAAAAAAATGAAGGCGCGTGGCCTTGCGCTGGTGGAAGGCTTATATCTTCAAAATCCTACCGACTTGGGTTTAACGCTTGCGTACGCCAAGCAGTTAAGTTATTCTGGCAAGCAAAGCCACGCCATTAAATTGTTTGACAAAGTGTTGAGTCATTCTCCCCAATCCCGAGATGCGTTGGTAGGTAAAGCGAATGCTTATTTGTGGAATAGTGAAAATTATAAAGCCATTAAACTTCTCAACCAAGCGCGTCAAACCTACCCGCATGATTCAGAAATACTTCATTCACTAGCAGAAGCATATAAGGCCATTGGCCGTTATGACAAAGCCTTGGCGATTATGAAAGAAAGTAAGCAGATTCAGCCTGTGACCCCGTCATCCATAAGCGATGCATTTCTTGAAACAAAGGGGGCTGAATCCAACCAAGGGTTCATGGATGCTTTAAAGCCAGAATCCGAGGCGTCTAATTTATCATCCAATACATCTACGCTACGGCAGCCTGGTAGAAATAAAATTGTGGACTTTGAGTCCACCGAAGCCTACCCCCTTATTGTATGGGAAGACGCCGCAAGTGACGTGCTTCCACAAACACAACGCACGACTCATCCCACCCCTCTAATCCCCCAACCCCTTGGCATGGATGAAACATTCGCCACCTTGCATCGTTTGCAACAACAGTCTTCTCAACAATTAGAACGCTTGCATACCAAAGTCAACGTCCTTAGCGATATGGCCCCAGGGCAGGCAGAAGTCACTGGCGTTCGTTTGAATAAACCAGATCAATCAGCCTTTGCTTCGGGTTTTCATACGGCGCTTTCGAATCAATCCCATGTTCAAGATCTGGCCACCTATGGTGTGTTAGGGGAACTAAACGCTCAGGAAGACGTTGAACTAGGCATGGGGCAAACCATTATTTCAGACGAAGACCCCGCCGTGGGCAACTATGTCGGCGGAAGAGGCGACCTCTTTCAGCTCGACAAACTAACGGATTTAAATCGTGATATTAAAGAAGCCATGCGTCCGACCTTTCGTACAGGCTTTTTGTACACCTCTCAAGACGGTGAAGACACCACCAACAAGTTACGCCATTGGATTGTACCAAACCAAATTAGCTTTAACCTAACCCCCAATGTGCGCATGCGGGCAGGCTATGCCGTTCGAAACCTCATGATTCCCGCCATTCGGGACTACAACTTGAATCCTCGTAGCACGATGGCGCATCAGTACAGTTTAGGCACGAGCTTTGCCCTTACGGACAAATTAAGCTTCGACGGCGATGCTTCACTTGAAAATTATACCCAAAGTAGTAGCGTCAACGTCAACTATCAAGCGCGTTTAAAGTACAGTTTGAATGACCGCGTCAAGTTCCAAATGGGTTCACGGCGTTCACCGCTTGAAACCAGTTTCTTGTCATACGCAGGGTTCACGCCTAAAAATGGTAGTTTGGCGGGGGAATTGATCGGTCAGGTGCGTGAAACCACTCTTTTTGCGGAAGCAAACGTGGTGCCCTGGAAAAATTGGGACTTAAACATGGCCTATGAATTTGGGCTAGTCAATGGTAAAAATGTTCAACGTAACACGAAAAACCAAGTGTATGCCAGTCTTGGTTACAACTGGCAGTATGCTAAAAATCATGCCGTTCGCTTGGCGTATGAATCCCTGTTCTTTGGCTATGCCAAAAATGCGACACTGGGCTATTATAACCAGTTTACCACCTTGCCTCAGTTGGTTTCAGCGCAAGCCCCGCTTGAAGCAACACCTAAGGGATACATTCTAGGCGGGTACTTTTCGCCAGATACCTTTTTCTTAAACGATTTACGCCTTGATTTTAGAGGCAGTTGCTTAAACAAGTTCATTGAATACAAGTTAGGTGGAAGTATCGGGGTACAGACTCAAAACCCTGGGATTCCAGGGCAGGCTAATGCCACCGGTGCGGCTTATTCAGGCAACAGTCAACTCACCTTTAACCTCAATGAAGCCGTTTCCCTTTACGGCGTGGTGGACTACTTAGACACGGGCGGGGTATTTTCTCGCTGGCGTTTAGGTGGGGGGTTGATTTACCGCCCAGCTATTCGAGGCATGATGCCCGTGATCGGTTCAAAAATCGACGACTAAACCAATTTAAGGGAAGGAATACACCTTCCCTTTTTAGCTTTATTGATTTAGCATAGCGAGGATACAGAGAAAGTCGGTTGTTTTTGGTAAAATAAGGGTATAACCATTAAATGGGCATAATCCGCAAGTGGTGAAAGCGTGGGCTATTACGGCAGGGGCAGGATCCATTTTCTGCTTCAATGAAGCCGTGGCCTTGGTGGGTTCCTTGTATTCGTCGATTACGCGCTCTCTCCACTTGGGGCATCGTCAGGATCACGAAATGAGGCTTTCGCAGAGCTTTCTATAGTAATTTAGGGCAAAGAAACAAAAAATGGACTAAAGGCCTGCGTTTACTGTAGAACGAGGCGTTGCATCAGACGTTTGCAGGGCATCCTGCTCAAAGCCATTTCGATCAAAAATAGGCATCCATAACGTAAACACTGAACCACGTTGTTCTTGGCTTTCAAGTGTAATACCCCCCCCGTGTTGATGCATAATTTGTTGAGCCAAGTAAAGGCCCAAACCACTTCCACTATTTCGTTTACGTCGGGTTCCTTGTGAAAAACGTTGAAACAAATGGGCTTGATCTTCTAGGGGGATCCCTTGGCCGTTGTCTCTAATGTCAATGCTTAACCAGCCCAACCATGCTTCAGGCGGGGTTAAGTCGTCTTCTGAAAAGCCTCGCCAAGGGGTTGAAGTGCTCGGCTTGAGTTGGACAGAGACGTCTACCTGCGTGCCTTCAGGCGTATGTTTAAGGGCATTGCCGATTAAATTCGTTAAAACGCGCTTAATTTCCAAAACATCGCCAAACAGCAAATGAGTTTCGCTTAAAGGGCTGGGCAAGAACGTTAAGGCGTGCTGACGCTCTTCGGCCAAGGGAGCCAACGTTTCAACCACTTGCTCAATGGCATGTAACAGGTTGAACTCTTGTAACACAAGCGTTTGACGACCAGATTCATAACGGTAGACGTCCAACAACGTGTTGACGAGATTTAACAAATCCTGGTGATTTTCACTCATCACGTGAAGCATGTCCAACTGTTGGGCGGTGGGCGGACCAAACTTACCTTGTCTAAAAAAGTCGTAAAATTGAAGAGTCGACTGCAAAGGCGTGCGTAAATCATGGGTCAGGGTGGCCACAAAGTCTTGCCTTAATTCATCTAATTTTCGACGTTGCGTCACATCTCGAAAAACCCACAAACTACGCCCTTCTGCATGAGGCAATTCGCTGCCGAGGGCTTCAATAGGGCGTTGACTCTGTTGCATACGCGTTTCTAAGTAATAGGGTTCTTGCTTTTCAAACGCGTGCCTAGCTTCTTCTATCCGTAAATTGGCCACCCATTGCATGACGGGTGTTTCTTTCAACACAGGTGCTTTTTTATCTTGCGCTTGCTTCACCCATTTTTTAAAAACAGGGTTGCATAGTTCCACACAACCCGTGCGGTCTAACACAACAATGGCATCGGCACTATGATTGAAAATGGCTTCAAGCTCTGCTTTGGCTTCTTCAAGCGATTCGGTGCGTTTGGCCACGGTTTCTTCAAGAACCAGATTATAATTTTTTAGGGTGGAATTGAGTTTATTGACTTTTTTTAGGGTGTTTTCAAGGCCTCTAACCAAGCGCTGACGTTCAAGGGCTTGTTCAATAGTGGCTTGAAGTTGGGCGTTGTCCCACGGTTTTTCAAGGTAACGATAAATACCCACTTCGTTAATGGCAGCAATGGCATTTTCTTTGTCTGCATAACCCGTCAGTAAAATCGTTTCAACATTGGGCAATTTGGCCTTCACTTGTTTTAAAAACTCAATCCCCGTTAATGGAGGCATGTTAAAATCGCTGACCACCACATCAGGACGAATACTTTCAAGCGCAGCAAGGGCGTCAAGGGGGTTATTATGACTCACAATGTCATGCGGGGTTTCAAGCATTAGGTAGCTTTCAATGCTTGAAGTTACGATGTGTTCATCGTCCACCAGTAAAATTTTGGCCGATTGTTGACGCAATTGCACTAACATTTCTTCAATGTTAAGACTCATAAAAACCTCGTTTGAGTGGGTGGCCTAAAAGGAACCCGACTTGCATAAGAACTATTGAGTAGTTTAACAAGTTTTTACAAATATGGCAAAAATCTAGTCCATGTCACATCCACAAATGACTTTTATGCTAGATTAAAAGGATGACTGTATAGAAAAACGGAGACTTCCCCATCATGTTTTTTTTAGAAACCCTTGACACGCCGAGTCAAAAAGCCTTACAAGACTTAACCAAAGACTTTGACCCCCAAAAACCAACCCTACTCGTTTACAGTGGGCCTTCAGGCGTAGGGAAAGGGGTGCTGCGTAACGCCCTTTACACGGGCCACAGTGATTACGGCAAGGGCTATAAAGGCGTGCCGTGGCAACACTTTCAAGCGACTGTTTCCGCCACAACTCGCCCCGCCAGGTCTTGTGAAACAGAAGGGGTGGACTATTATTTTTTAAATAGCGAACGTTTTAATCAAAAGCTAAAAACGGACGACTTTCTTGAATGGAAGGCTTCAGGTTCTGGAGACCTGTACGGTACCCTTAAAAGTGAAATAGATCGTATTGCTCAACTGGGTTTATTGCCTGTTTTAGAAATTGAAACAGAAGGCAAGAAAGAAATCGACAAACTGAAGTCTATGTACAATGTGTTGAGTCTATTTATTTTACCCCCTGCTCAGGAAGATCTGATACTCAAACAAGAACTTTCTGCTCAGGTGGGTATTATGCTTTCAGAACAACCCACCCTAAAGCGTTTACTTCAAGCCCTTAATACCCCTGAACTTTCAGCCCAACTAACAACGCTCTACAGTCGCTTGAATCATCGCAGTACTGAAAACAAGGCCAAACGTTTTTTACGATTAACAAAAGCCGTTGAAGAACTCAAAGAAGCCCCCCATTACGATGTCGTCCTCGTCAATGACACCTTAAAGGAAGCCGTTCCTAAAGTGCAAGCCGTGTTTGAAGCCGTGTATAACGGCAGTCACCTACACAACCACTAAAACGACGCATTTCTAGCTTGGCGAAGTCGGGGTTTGCGTGGTTTGCGAGGGGGCTTTGGGCAGGCGTTTGGTAAAATAGCCTTCGGCAATTGTGCCATCGATTCTTGAAGAGACACCAGCGTGATGGCCTCTTCGGCCCGAATTAAAGGGGCTTCATCTAGTCGATCGTCGCCAGATTTGATCCATCGAATGGCCTTGGCTTCGAGTTGGTAAGGCTGGCTTGGCGTGGGTGAAGACGTCAGTTGCTGGGAAATACTGATAAAATTTTGGCGTTCCAATTGTTCTAAATAAAGGGAAATTCGAAACGCCCCTTCTTGCTTAAAGCTTCCAAAACTAGGCAAGCCTTGCACCCATTCACGCACGCCCATAGGAACAGGGGCTAAATCCCCACACAACACCCCCATCACCGTGTCAGGCAAGGCCTTTTCCTTTAATCGATGAATCACCGAAAAGGCATGCTTCATCAATAACGCCGATTCATGATAAACAGCAGGACGCGTTTGGCAGACGTCGCAACCCGTGCAGCGCTTGCTTTTGAGCGTCTGCCCAAAGTGATCCAAAATCAATTGATGTCGACATGTTGCACTGTCGGTATACATCAGCATATTCCATAGGCGCTGGGTGGATTCCCCATTTTTTTGGAGTAGATTCGTCCAACTGCGTTCGTCGCTAGAGCGTTTGAATAAATAACACGTGGCTGGTAGGCCGTCGCGTCCTGCTCGGCCGGCTTCTTGCACATAACCTTCTAGCGATTGAGGCATGCTGGCATGAATCACAAAGCGAATATCCGCGCGATCAATCCCCATGCCAAAGGCCGTGGTGGCCACCATAATGTTTACTTTACCTTGCATAAAGGCGTCTTGGTTTTGACTGCGTAAGGCATCAGGCAAACCCGCGTGGTAGGCCTTGGCATTAAAGCCATTGACTTGCAAAGCCAGGGCCATGTCTTCTACATCTTTACGGCTTAGGCAGTATATAATGCCAGCTTGTTCTTTACGCCCTTGAAGAATGGGCAAGACCTGATCTTGTAAGAATTCTGCCAAACGCCCAGAACGTTGAAGCACCTTATACGCGAGGTTGGCTCTAAACATGGACGATTGAAACCGTTTGGGGGTATTGAGTTTAAGGCTGGTTTCAATGTCTTGCACCACGGGACGAGGGGCGGTGGCCGTAAAGGCGTGAATCGCTAAATGCGGAAAGGTTTCACGCAAGCCCCCTAGTTTTTGATAATCAGGGCGAAACTGATGCCCCCATTGGCTAATGCAGTGGGCTTCATCAATCGCGATGTAGGCCAACTGCCCATGCTGTTTTAGGGCCATTATAAATGAAGGGTTGGCCATTTTTTCAGGAGACACATAAAGCAGTTGCAGATCACCGTTTTGATATCGCGAAAAAGTGTCTCGACGCTCTTCAAGCGATTGCGACGAATTGAGGCAACCCACGCTAAACCCTTTTTGCTGGGCTTGTTGCACTTGATCTTCCATTAAAGCAATTAACGGACTAATAATAAGAGCCGTACGTTTTGGAAAAAAGAGAATGGGCAATTGAAAGCAAAGGGATTTTCCGCCCCCTGTAGGAAAGAGGGTAACGCTGTCTTGCCGCGTGAGCACGGCTTCAATGCTTTCAAGCTGTAAGGCTCTAAAATCGTCATAGCCCCAGTGGTGCTGAAGCGCCTTGAGCAAATCGCCCCGATGAATAGAAAGGGAGGCGGGAGTGGTATGATTCAACGCATCGAGTAATGCCGACAAGGGAAAGTGTCCTTCTTTAGTGTGTGCGTTAAGTGTGAACCTTAAGTGTGAACCTTAAGTGCCGAACCTTAAGTGTAGCACAAGCGATAAAAATAAGGGAATGGCCAAGAAAACGTCTTTTTTCGGGCAAACCTAAAACGTGACGTTGTAAAAAAGGTAAAAGCATGCTAGACTGATTCCTGTGTTTATGTTTCCTCAAGTCATGCGATAGGAAGTCTTCACCATGGCGATGTATAAAAAGCTCCTGCCTTTGCTTAATCGTTTTGTGTATTTGAGACAAGGCTACTTTAACCGCTATTACGAAGGCAAGCTCCTTGAAGTCACCCCAGACACCCTTACCATTCAAGCCTATGACGAGCAAGGTCGTCCTGAAGCGGAATGGGTCATTACGCTGTCTACCATCACCGAATTTATGGTGGGCGATCGGGATTTAGACGAGTTAAACATCAAGGTGTGCTTGGCTAAAACCGTTGAACAAGCCGAACTCAATGATTCTGCTGAAGCGTATGCGTCTTACGAGCGAATGAAGCAGTCGGTGACGTCAAACACGGGCCACCCTGAAGGCTTTTAAAGGGACTTTTTCATGTTTTCCTTTAGCGCACTTACTCAAGCCCAAGTCTATATCATTGCTGAAGCGGGGGTCAATCACGACGGTTCGCTTGAAAAAGCCCTTGCTTTGGTGGATGCCGCCATTTACGCCCAAGCCAACGCCGTCAAATTCCAACTGTTTAATCCGTATGAACTTGCCACGGCTTCCGCGCACAAGGCGGACTACCAACTTGCAAATGAAGCTTCGCCAGAAGGGGATGAATCCCAACAAGCCATGCTTGAACGCTTATGGCTGAATGCTGAAGCGTTGAAAAAAGTGCAAGCCTACGCCCATAGTAAAGGGATTGATTTTTTATGTTCGCCCTTTGATGCAGAGAGTGCCAACGCCCTTGTCGAACGTTTTCAACTCCCTTTTGTAAAACTAGGCAGTGGGGAATTGACGAATTTTCCATTATTAAAACGACTGGCCCTAAAAGGGGTTCCGCTCTTACTTTCTACAGGCATGGCAAACCTGAAGGATGTTCAACGCACCCACGAGTTCTTGGCCCCCTTTTACGGGTTTCGCTTTAGTGATGCCGTCGCTTTTATGCATTGCACCAGTCAATACCCTGCGGATCTTGAAACATTGAACCTAAAAGCCTTACGCACCCTTCAAGACGCCTTTTCAGGCCACGTGATTGGCTATTCGGATCACTCCCTTTCCGTGACCGAAGTTCCCGCTACCGCCGTGGGCTTAGGGGCCAGAATTTATGAAAAACACCTCACCCTTGACGCTTCAGCCAAAACGGGGCCAGATCACCAAGCATCCCTTGAACCTCAAGCGTTTAAACACTTGGTGAAAACCATTCGCAACGCCGAACTCACGCTAGGAAACGGAATTAAAGAAGCCCACGCCTGCGAAAGAAACACGTCTGAAGTGGCGCGTAAAAGCCTTGTGCTGAATGTGGATGTCCCCGCAGGCACCGTGCTTGAAGAAGCGCATCTCACCACCAAGCGCCCCGGAACGGGGCTTTGTGCGTCTCGCTATTATGACGTATTAGGTCAACGCACCAAGTACGCCTTAAGCGCCGACACCGTGCTACAGGCCGACATGTTGGAAGACGACGCCTAATGCCTACTTACGGCTATGTGTGTAGCAACTTGGCGTGCTTACATACGTTTAGCATCCACCGCTTAGCCCGTGAAAGTCATTTAATCACCTTCTGCCCCCAGTGCCACGCCTTGGCCGAACGAGACCCCAACGATTATAAACGCATTCGTTTAAAGCGCCTTCGTGCTTCTTTGCCTCAAGAAGCGTTTGAAACGTCGCCACAAAGCCCTGAACACGTACATGGTGAAAACTGTTCTTGCGCCTTAAATAAGGATTGGCACGCCTACGTCAAGCTTCGATTGGCAGAAGATTCTCCTGATATATAGTATCCGATAGATAAAACGGTCTGTGGTCTCTTCGTTGTCGCTACGATTCTCGATGTGCTTATGGTCGTCTTTGTAGACTTCACACATCTGCGAGTCTAGGCTCCTAGAATAGCCTACTGTACGAAAAACTCTAAACTTGGCTATATACCCATTAAACGATATAAAATACTATTTGCGTGAAAGGGGCTTTTCAGTTAGGATGGTAAAACCTAAAAAAAGTATGGAGAAGACCGTTCAATGTTTAACGATCCCGCAGAAATCAATGAAGTTGGTGTGGTTCATTACCCTGATTTAGACCATCACGTCCGTATATTTGACACCACCTTAAGAGACGGCGAACAATCGGCAGGGGCATCTTTACACCCTTATGAAAAATTACAAATTGCCAAAAATCTTGAAAAATTGCGGGTGGACATCATTGAAGCGGGCTTTCCAGCCTCTTCAGAACAAGACTTTAATTCTGTTCGTGAAATTGCGGCCACCATTGAGTATTCAACCGTTGCTGGCTTGGCTCGGTGTAAACAATCAGACATTCAAGCCGTCTGGGATGCTGTAAAAATCGCCAAAAAACCTCGCATCCACACGTTTATTGCGACCTCTGACATTCACATTGAAGCCAAATTCAACAAAACCCGTGAAGAAGTGTTGAATATGGCTGTTGAACACGTAAGGTTTGCCAAAAGTTTGTGTAACGACATTGAGTTTAGTGCCGAAGACGCAGGGCGAACGGATCCTGAATACTTATATGCCGTGCTTGAAGCCGTCATTGAAGCAGGCGCTACAACAGTCAACATACCTGACACCGTGGGCTATACCTTGCCGAATGAGTTTGGTCGTTTAATTTATAACATACGTCATCGTGTTTCTAACATCAACCAAGCCGTGATTGCCACGCATTGCCATAATGATTTAGGCTTAGCCGTTGCCAATAGCCTAATGGGCGTTATGAATGGGGCGAGACAAGTGGAATGTACGATCAACGGCATTGGTGAACGGGCGGGTAATGCGGCGATGGAAGAAGTTGTGATGGCCTTGCATGTGCGTCGAGATGTGATGCAAGGCATCCATACGACGGTTAATCCGTTGTATTTTTACGAAACCAGTCGCATGGTGAGTGAAATGACCAGTATTGCGGTTCAGCCGAACAAGGCGATTGTTGGACGCAATGCCTTTGCCCATGAAAGTGGCATTCATCAAGATGGCTTTCTCAAAAGTAGTCAAACCTACGAAATTATGGAACCTGAAATGGTGGGTGTGGCCGCCACAGATTTACCCCTGGGGCCACGTTCAGGGCGTGCCGCCTTACGGATGCGTCTTCATGCCTTGGGGTATGATTTAACCCCCCAAGAACTTCAGGCCTTGTTCCCCATTTTTAAGCGCGTGGCAGACGAAAAAAAACGCGTTGAAAATGAAGAGCTTCAAGCCATACATTCAGAATGGTTGTCGCTTAAGGTTTAATATAGAAGCCTCTAAAAAAGTGGCTTTACTCCCTCTCCCTCTGGGAGAGGGTTGGGGTGAGGGATACGGGATGCCCCGTCAGAGCTGGTGTCCCTCCTCGCGACAACAAAGAGAACATAGACCATTTTATCTTTCGAACACTATAAAAGTGAAAATAATAAGCCAATCATCCCTAAAGTCACCACCACACTCGTGCCGCCATAACTAATTAAAGGCAACGTAACCCCTGTGACAGGAAATAAACCTATGGCGACACAGATATTGATGAGCGCTTGTACGACGAGCATCCACGTCAAAGCAAAGGCCAACAACTGCTTAAAGGGTGTTTCTGCACTGCGGCTAATGTTAAAACCACGAAGCGCCAACCAGCCGTAAAAACTAAGCGTCACCATCGCCCCTAAAAACCCCAGTTCATCGCAAATAATGGCAAAAATAAAATCGGTATGTTGAAAGGGCAAGTAAAATAATTTTTGCACAGAATTGCCGTAGCCTGTTCCAAGCAAGCCCCCACTGGAAATGGCGTAAAAGCTCTGAATAATGTTATAGCCCACATCCTGCGGATCGTTCCACGGATTGAGCCAGCCTTCAATGCGTCGCCATTGATAAGGGGTGTGCTTAATTTTTTCAAAAAGCAGCCAAAAGCCCAAGGGAAGCCCCCCCACATAGAACCAAGTCGGTGCACCTGCCATAAAAGTCACGCCTAAAAAAGCTGAACTTAACAGGAGTGTTATACTTAAGTTGGGTTGCTTAAAAATTAACCCTATAATGGCCAAACACATCACGCTTGCCGTTACCACGCGTTCTAAGCGTCGATGCGATTGATCGCTGAATGCCCACGCCAGCAATAAGGCGACCGCTGGTTTGGCGAGTTCAGAGGTTTGAAAGCGAATAGGACCAATGCTGAGCCATCGTTCCGAGCCATTGGCTGTGTCTCCCACCCATTGCGTTAAAAGAAGTAGCCCTAAAGTGACCCAAGCAAACACCCAGACCCTTTGCTTGAGTCGTGCTTCTTTAAATCCCGCTAAAATCCACATTAACAAAAAACCAACCACCATAAAAAGGGCCTGTCTCAACACAAAATACAGCTTAGAATCGTTTAGTTCTGCTCCATAATGGGCTGAAGCACTAAATAAAACCAGCAATCCAAAGACGCATAAGGCCACTGTCACCCAAAAAAGTTGGGGATCTGTTTGAAAGGGTTCGTAAAAGCCCTGCCAAGCATCCTTCAAAAAGGGAAGAAGTCCTTTATGAGTACGTGTGTGTGTTCTGATTAGTGGGCTATTCATCACGCAAGTTCCTTAAAAAAGTCTGCCACAACGGATTCAAAAAAACGGCCTCGTTCTTCAAAATCCTTAAAGGCGTCTTGGCTGGCACAGGCGGGCGCCAGTAAAACAGGGTAAGTCGGATGCAATTGTTGAAGCGTCAAGGCTTTTATTGTGGCGTCTTCCAAGCTTTTTACCACAGAAAAAGGCTTGTTGTAGCCCGCGTGTTTAAGGGCGTCGAAAAACTCAGGGGCATCTTGACCAAAACAGAACACGCACGCGGTGCGTTCTTGGCATAATTTGGCCCAATCTTGTAAGGGGGTGTGCTTTGAAAGTCCACCCACCAGTAGGATGGCCGGCGTCTGAAGTGGGATGCACCCCAAGGCAGACATACTCGCTTCGGGATTCGTGGCCTTAGAATCGTTAATCACCACATAAGGGGCAGGCACCGCCAAACGCTGAAAGCGATGAGCCAACCCTTGAAAAGCACCCAAGGCGTGCGAAAGCGAATGGGCACGGGCGGGGGTGAGTGGGCTTTTTTCAATGAAGGCATCCCACAAAATGGCGCCTAGAGCCAGTAGCATATTTTGGGTATGATGCCCCCCCGTTTCAGGGTAAGCCTGTCGCCGAAGCTCAAGTGAATTAAAGTCACGCAAAGGGGCCAAAGCATCTTGAAAGGCTTTAGGAATGTAGAGTTCAATGACGTCGTGTTTATTCACAAATAATTGAGGAACGTCTAAAACTTCTAAAGCATGGGGACGCGTATGAATGCCTATGGTCTTTAAAGGGTTACGTTGATTTTGCCATTGCATGGCAATGGGGTCATCCAAATTTAAAACGGCGTATTCACAGGCGTAATCGCCAATAAACAAGCGAGCTTTTGCTTCGACATAGGCTTGCCAACTGCCGTGCCAGCTTAAATGGTCAGGCGTCAAGTTACTAAACACACCAATTTTCTGCGTCACGTGGGTCGAATAATACAATTGATAAGAACTTAATTCCGCGACAATTTGCACAGGGGTTTGACTCTGCAACGATTCAATCACCACATCTGAAATCGCATGGCCGATGTTACCACAAGCAACCGAATTCACCTGTGGATTTAAGCCCTTTAAAAGGTGCGAAATTAAGCTTGTAATGGTACTTTTGCCGTTGGTGCCCGTTACACTAATCCACCCGCGCACGTGTTTGGGTTGATTGAGACAAGCCCAGTCCGGTTCAGAAAGAAGGGTAAAGCCTTTTGCTTTTAAGGACTTGACTAAATCTGAATGAGGGGGAATGCCGGGGGAAAGCACCACCACTTCGGCATGATGCAGTAACGAATCGTTTGAGCCGATTTCAAGATGCACTTGATCAGACAACTGAGCCAAGGTGGCATCCTGCAAGCGGGCTTGAGGATTAGAATCGCTTAAAAGAATCGAAGAACACCCAAGTGCTACTGCTAAGCGTGCCGCGGCTTGCCCAGAAGTCGAAATGCCCACAATGGACAAGGATTCTGGCACGCAAAAGGCCTGAAGCGGACTCTCTTCCACTTGAAAGAGCTGGCTTTGCTCTTGCCTATCTTCAGGATTCACTTCAAGACCTTGCATCAGGGGGCGTCCTTTTAAGTCACTTACATGCTTATTCGCTTTGGGGTTTGACGACGATATTCACCAACTTATTAGGAACCACAATGACTTTGACGATCGTCATGCCTTCAAGAAACTTTTGCACCGCTGGGGAAGCTTTGGCCAATGTTTCAAGGGTGTCTTTATGCGTGTCTAACGCCACAGAAACTTTGTCTCGCAATTTACCATTGACTTGAAAGACCACCGTGACTTCATCCGCCACCAGTGCTTCTTGAAGGGCCACACACCATGATTGATGATGAATACTGCCTTCACCGCCAAGCTTGTGCCATAATTCTTCACTAAAATGGGGCGTAATCGGGGCAGAGAGCTTTAAAAATGTTTCCACCGCATGGGTAAAAACGGCATCTTTGGGTGATTGAGGCGTGTATTTAGCAAAAACATGGGCAAAGGCTCGTAATTTGGCCATAATCGTGTTGAATTGAAACCCTTCATCTAAGTCTTGGGTAACGCCTACAATCGCCTTATTGCTTTCTTGAAACAAGTGGCGTGCGGGCCCTTCTAAACTACTGTACGCAGGGACTTCTAGGCTAAAATCAACGGCGTGCTGATGCGTGACAATGCTTTGCCACACACGACGCAAAAACTTGTAACAGCCTTCTACCGCCGAATCTTTCCAATCAAAATCGGCCGCAGGAGGAGAATCACTCAAAATAAAGAATCGGGCGGCATCGGCGCCATAGTCTTTAATAATTTCAACAGGCGAAACAATGTTACCCTTAGATTTAGACATTTTCGAACCGTCTTTAAGTACCATGCCTTGGGTCAACAGGTTTTTAAACGGCTCATCAAAATTAATCAATCCCCCACGATGCAAGGCTTTGGTAAAAAATCTTGAATACAACAGGTGTAAAATGGCATGTTCAACGCCACCCACGTATTGATCCACAGGCAACCACTGATTCACCAAATCCGAATCAAAAATCGCACGCTCATTGTGCGGATCCACATAACGCAAATAGTACCAACTGGAACAAACGAAGGTGTCCATGGTGTCCGTTTCACGCTTGGCAGGCTTGCCACAGGTGGGGCAAGGCACATTGAGCCACGCGTCATGCTTCGCCAAAGGCGAGCCTCCTGCTCCGCTAAAGGCCACATCTTCGGGTAACACGACAGGTAGATCCGCTTCAGGCACAGGCACCACTCCACATTCTTTGCAATGAATCATGGGAATAGGCGCCCCCCAATAACGTTGACGAGACACCAACCAATCCCGCAAACGATACTGCACCTTTTTAGACGCAACCCCTTCTCGCACCCCTTTTTCAACAATGGCGTGTTTCGCTTCATGTGAAGCAAGTCCATTGAAGGTGTCCGAATTGATGAGTACCCCTTCTTCCGTAAACGCGTGCAAAAGTTCACTCGACTCCTTGCCCTTCGCACGAACCACTTCAACCATTCCTAAGTCAAATTTTGTGGCAAACGCAAAATCTCGATCATCATGGGCAGGTACCGCCATCACGGCGCCTGTGCCGTATTCCATCAGTACATAATCGCTCACCCAAATCGGGATGTTTTGCTGTGTGTACGGATTTACGGCAAACGCGCCTGTAAAAACGCCCGTTTTTTCTCGAGTCAGCGAACTGCGTTCAATGTCTGACAAATTTTTAACCGAAGCCTGATACGCACGAACCGCGTCACGTTGTTCAGGCGTCACGATTCGTTCAAGCAAGGGGTGTTCAGGCGCAAGCGTACAAAACGTTACCCCGTAAATGGTGTCTGGTCGAGTGGTGAAAATGGTAAAGGCTTCTTCGGTGCCTGAAATTTTAAAGGTAATGTTGGCACCAATAGAACGATCAATCCAGTTGGCTTGCATGGATTTCACCCGATCAGGCCAGCCCTCAAGTTGAGCAATCCCATCAAGTAACTCATCCGCATAGGCGGTGATTTTAAAGAACCATTGGCTCATGTTGCGTTTTTCAACCACCGCCCCACTTCGCCAGCTTTTTCCGTCAATGACTTGTTCATTGGCCAACACCGTTTGATCAATAGGGTCCCAGTTGACAGGGGCTTCTTTTTTATAGGCCAAGCCTTGTTTGTACAAAAACAAGAAAATCCATTGCGTCCACTTATAATAATCTTCACGGCACGTATAGATTTCGCGGTTCCAGTCGTACATCAAGCCCAGCGAGTTTAGTTCCTTCTGCATATTCGCAATGTTGTCAAAGGTCCAGCCTTTGGGAGGCACCCCGTGTTGAATGGCGGCATTTTCAGCAGGCAGGCCGAAGCTGTCCCACCCCATGGGGTGAAGCACATTATAGCCTTGCATCTTCTTATAGCGAGCAATGACATCCGTAATGGCGTAATTACGCACATGCCCCATGTGGAGCTTGCCCGAAGGATAGGGAAACATGGAAAGCACATAGTATTTGGGCTTGCTGGAGTCGTGAATGTTGGTGTCGTGTTGTTTTTGGGTGGCCCAGTGGTGTTGCCATTTGGGCTCTATTTGACTTGGGGCGTAGAAATCTAGTTGTAAAATATCGTCTAGCATGGGGGAAGCTCCGCATTGATTAAACCACTCCATTATCCCACAGTTTACAAAAGTTCACAAGCAAAGGGGGTGAATCTATTGGGCTAATCGAAGTTCACCTACTACGGCACCATTTTTTCTAACTTATATTCTAAAATATCGGTGGCACCCGCTTTTACGAGTTCAGGGATCAACACATGGACTTGCATGGCAGGCACAGCCACTTTAACCGCAAAGCCTTCATGATTGTACAAATCACTCACCGTGGGGGAGTTCATGGAATGGCCCGCCAGTAAGGCAATCACGCCGTCAAAAGCCGTCGTACTCACGTTCATTTCTAGTAACACGCGTTGTGTGGCCCGTAAGGTCGCTTCCATCAGCATTTTCATTTCTTCGATTTTTTGACGCTTGGCCGGATCGTTCATGGCTTGTTTGCTCGCTATAAAGCGAGTCGTCGACGTGGTAATAACATCCACAATCGCCAAACGGTTCATACGAAGCGTGGTGCCTGTGGCGGTATTGTCTACAATAATATCGGCATCTTCAGGCGGAAACGCTTCTGTTGCGCCATAACTTTGTAAGTAAACCGCGTTTAGGGCGTGCTTTTTGATGAAGTCTTCAGTGCATCGCTTATATTCGCTGGCCACCACGATTTGACGGCTCTTATTTTCAAAAGGATTTTCTTCGCTATTGAGTAAGTCTTCAGGAATAGCCGCGACAATTTGAACGGGGTCGTATCCCAAATCAAGCACAGTGACGACATCGGCTTGATGTTCATAAATCCAATCTCCCCCTGTAAAGCCACAATCATGACGCCCCAGTTCCACTAAAGCAGGAATATTTTGGGCTTTCATGATTTTCGCTTCTATGTAGGCATCACTACATTGTGGGCGGTAGCTCCGGCTGGTGGACTTGAACTTCACCCCAATGTTACCCAGCAAGGCCAGTACTTTTTCTTGAATACGGCCTTTGGGTAAAACCAGTTTTAGGGTAGGCGTTTGTTCAGTGGTCATGGTGAATATCCTTTTTTTAAGCTTTTTAAGAATGCACGTTATTATTAAAACACAAGCAAAGGGTTCTTTCAAAGTCTGGGGTGGAAGGTTAAACTGAACTTACAACGACACCATCAAATCGTCCCCAGAACGATGAAGTTTGGCATACGCCCCATTTTGCGCTAACAAGCTTTGATGAGTCCCTGTTTCCACAATCTCCCCGTGATTCATCACCGCAATGAGATCACAATGTTGAATCGTACTGAGTCGATGGGCAATCACAATCACCGTTCTTTCACGCATTAAAACGTCAATGGCTTGCTGGACCATGCGTTCGCTTTCGTTGTCTAGCGCTGAAGTGGCTTCATCTAAAACCAAAATAGGGGCATTGCGAAGTAAGGCACGCGCAATAGCGAGACGTTGGCGCTGCCCGCCTGAAAGTAAAACCCCCCGCTCTCCTAAAACGGTGTCTAAACCATTGGGCAACTGGTTTTCAACCATGTCTAACAAATAAGCATTGGCCAAGGCTTGCTTCAATTCGTCTTCTGTTGCGGAAGGTTTAATCAGCAGTAAATTGTCTCGCAACGTGCCGTGAAAAATGAAATTGTCTTGAAACACGGCACTAACTAGATGCCTGAACGCCGTTTCTTCAATGTCATGGATGGGGGTTCCATCAATGAATATAGCCCCTTCGCTTGGGTCGTACAAGCGAAGCAGTAAGTGAGCCAGCGTCGATTTTCCACTGCCTGATCCTCCCACAAAAGCGACACTTTGGCCTTTTTGAATGGTCAGGTTAAGATGCTTTAAAACCCAAGGCAAATGGGGGCGGTACCGAAAAGAAAGATCTTTAATTTCAATCGCCTTTTGTAAGTGAGTGGTGTGAACCTGACCCACAGGGGTTGCTTCAATGGGCCTGTCTATTCGAGCAAACACGCGTTCTAAGGCAATAAACGCCAAATAAAATTGTGTGGAAGAGTTACCTAAGCTTTTAATAGGTGTGTAAAGCAAAATAAGCGATGTAATAAATGCCGCAAATCCACCCGCTGAAAGGGTGCCGTCTTGAATGAGAATGGAACCATAATACAACACAAGCCCAATGCCTAAGCCTGCAATACTGTGCATCAAAGGCGTTAAAATCCCCGAAATTTGAGCCATACGGATGCTGAACTTTCGCACCACTTTCAAAGAGGCTTTGAGCATGTCTAGTTGATGCAACTGAAGCTGAAAGAGCTTAATGACTCGGTTTCCTTGCAAGGCTTCAATGTAAGGAATGGTTAAATACGTGTTGGCATTAAGGCTTTGTTCACTGACGCGTTTTAGGTATTTGCGAGAAAAGCTAATGGGAATGACAATCGTTCCTAAAACGCCCAAAGCAATAAACGCCAGATGCGGAGACAACCCCAGTAACGTTAAGGCCAACCCTGCCACACTAAAAAAGCGAATCGTGGAGGTTTTTAAAATATCGGTCAAACCAGCTGTGGCGGTATCGGAATCTCCACAAAAGTGTGAAATCACTTCTCCGCTTGAAGAGCCGTCGTACCAAGTGGCTTCATAGTTAAGTAGTTTTGCAAACAAATCTTGCTTGAGTCGCTGGTTTATATCCACCCGCACAATAGAATTGGCCACATTAGACGTATAGTTAAACACCCCCTGAACAATCGTAAAAAGCACAATACCTACAGGAATATAAAAGGCTTTTTCAATAAGGTTTATTTCTGCCAAACTCGATTCATAGGGCTTTAGAACGCTTAAAAAGGGCGACACCCACGCTGGTAAAGAGTGTAAAATTTCGAGTAGATTTTTATGTTCAAAAATAGCATCCATAAAAAGTTTAATGGCTAAAGGCATCATGGCATCCAACAAACCCACCATGGTTGCACACAGCATGGCCAGTAAGAATAAGGGCAAAGAAGGTGCCACATAAGGCCATAAGCGTTGATACGCCTTGATCGAGAAAAACGTGTTTTTTAGATCGTTTAAGTCGTGATGCGTCATAAAAGTAGAGTCATGGGCTTTATCTAAAATGTTTGTCACCCAAGCAGATGTTGGATCCACGAGCGGCATGCACGAGGTCGCTGTCTTGCTTGACGAAGTTATATTCACTAATGGCTTGTTCTAAGGGAACGGCAATGACCGTGTTATTGTGGTAAGACGCCATTTTCCCAAAGTCGCCTGAAAGCACCATTTCAGCGGCTTTAACACCAAACTGAGTGGACAAAATACGGTCATACGCACACGGGGTTCCGCCTCGTTGCAGGTGTCCCAAAATCATGACGCGACTATCCACATCCAAACGCTTTTTCAGCTCTTCATTCAACTGATGCCCCACGCCCCCGTAAAGCACGTTGGCATAGCCCACTTCAGTAGAAGCTTTACTGACGACATCGCCGTCTTTGGCTTTCGCCCCTTCGGCAATAACCACAATGGCAAAGCCTTCTTGTTCCATTTGAGACTTTATTTTAGCCGCAACACCTTCTATACTATACGGGATTTCAGGAATCAACGCGACATCCGCTCCGCCCGCAATGGCGGCTGAAAGGGCGATCCACCCCGCATGGCGCCCCATGACTTCCAAGATCATTAAACGGTTATGAGAAGACGCCGTTGTTACCAAGCGATCCACGGCTTCTGTGGCGATTTCCACCGCGGTTTGAAAGCCAAAGGTTACGTCCGTTGCGGAAAGATCGTTGTCAATGGTTTTGGGGACGCCCACCATATTGATGCCTCGCTGTTGGAGCTTATAGGCAATATCCATAGATCCTTCGCCACCAATGGAAATCACGGCCTCTACGCCGAGTTTGTCTAAACGTTCTTTCATGTCTTCGACACGATCTTCAGTATGCCAACTGCCGTCAGCGTTGATCACAGGCCACGCAAGGGGACCGCCTTTGTTGGTGGTTTTTAGAATCGTACCGCCCCGAATATGAATCCCGCTGACGGCTGAATCGTCAAGGAGCATGACTTCCATCGGGTCTTTTAATACGCCGTTAAAGGCTTCCATACTACCGAGCACTTCCCATTCTTCTTCATGGTCAAAACGTTTGACAATGGCTCGAATAACGGCGTTTAATCCGGGGCAGTCTCCACCGCCTGTGGCGACCAGTACTCGACGTTTTTGCACGGGCAAATCTCCTCAACGTGTTAAATCAGACGAATCAGGCGAGCGTTTCAGAATTAGAGAAACAGGTGCCTAATTTTACATAAACCCTATTTGAACACAGACAAAACAATAAGGCAATGCTCCACACGTTAAAAGAGGGGGCGTTTGTTTTTATTCGGCGGATGCCATTTGCTGATTCAGGTGAAACAGGGCTTCGTTGTAATTTTTAGACACGTCATAATCCCAGCCGTAAACGGATTCGCAGACGGCTTTGTCTAGCTTGGCGTGAAGTTTAAAGAGTTGAGACGTTTCTTCGTGGAAAAACTGGTTGTACAAGGTCGTAATACCGATTTTGTGTTCGAGCATATAGTTTAAACGGAACTCATCCAAGGCTTGGGCGAGGGGGCGGATTTTGTTTTTCACGGCTTCGGGGGCGTCCCACAAAAAGGGGAAGGTTTCAAAACAAGTGGTGTTGGTGTAGCGAGTGTCTGCTTTTAAGGTGGATGCTTGAGCTTTCACCCAATCGAGGTGTAGGCGACTATTGAGAATCCCCAGCACATAAAAGTCATCGCTAGCGACGACCATAATTGCCTCACAAGGTAAAATGGACTTGTCAATATATTGAAAATTCGTATATTTCGCAACTTGGGGTAAAGCAAAATAACCTTTTAAACTTTTTAGAGCCACACGCATTTTAGGTCTACTTCTTGTAAAAGCCCACCAAAAATCGCGTTGATTTTTCTCTCTGTTACCTTCTCTTTCTTTTCTAACATAAGTTTTTACATGTTCGAATGGTAATGTATATAAACTAGCTTGCTCAATACTTAAGTCATTAAAATCAATAACATACTGTAACGACTCTTGTCGATTTACAATAGCATAACCGTCTAACATTTCTCTCAATACTTTCGTGTTTGAAGTATTTTTTTGAATCCAGTCTTGAGCTTTAGTTTTAGAAATGATAAAATTTTTGCCTCCAAGCAGAATACCTTGAAAAGATTTGTTAAAATTGCTAGACAATCGTTTGGCTTGGGTAATATTCAGCTCATTTTTTAAAGACGTATTGATTGAACTCACGATGGCTTCATCTAATATAAAGTGTTTGGGCGTGCCTGCTTTTTGCCAATTGACTAAACTAACGTGTACTTTCGCTTCACCACTCCATATTTGAGAACTCACCGCATTATGGATCGTTCCGCCTTTTTCCACTACATAATCCAAACTCGCTTTACGGCTAACCCCTTGAGCAATACTGTTGGATGCCACCAATCCGCAACGTGTGGCGGTGTGATCTTGAGCTTTTCTAAACCAATAGGTGCAAAAATCCACAGGCCCTTTGACTTCGGGGTACTTCATACGCAAGTTTTCCGCATAGGTGTCGCCGAGTTCGCTCCGTATTTTTTTACCGCCAATAAACGGCGGGTTGCCGATAATGGCGTCGGCTTCGGGCCATTCGCTAAACAAGGCATCGGCACAAATTAGGTTGTCTTGCAGGTTATTGAGAGGTAGTACCTCTTCGTCTAAACCTAAACGGTCAACGGCTTTTTTTCGTCCGATTTCTAAGGTTAACTTGGCAAGTTCTACGGCAAAGTGGTTTTTATCTATACCGTAAAACTGGTGGCTACCTACTTTACTGTGTGTGTAGTTAGGATCGGGGGTATTTTGGCAACGTTCGCATAGGGTTTTGTAATCTTCAATTAAAATCGCTTCTAATTCTTTCAGTTCAATCAGGGCTTTATATAAAAAATTACCGCTTCCGCAGGCAGGGTCAAGCACTCGGTACTGGCGTATTTCGTCTAGGAGTGTCGTAAAGGCTTCGGGGGTCTTTTGGGCTTCCTGTATTTTTTCTTGCCAGTATTGTGTAATGGTGGGGCGTATAATTTTTTCAATATCCAGTTCACTGGTGTAATGTACACCGTCGGCACGGTGTTTCTTACCCTTCTCGTCTGTGATAGAAATCATTTGTTCAAAAATTGTGCCAAAAATAGCAGGTTCAATAGGTTTCCAATCTTGCCGAGCAAGCTTGTGCAGGTAATCTACTTGCACAGGCTTTAGCAGAATAGGTATGCGTTTAGCGAATAAGCCTCCGTTAAAATATTCTACCTCTTTAAATCGTCCTAAATGAAGGGGATTCGGGTCGTTCATGTGGGTAAACAAAGCACCTAAATCGTCGTAGCTTCGTTCATGGTCTTCTAAGCATCCTTGCACCAAATCGGTAAAAAACTTGGGAGGCATACCCAAGTCAATGTCTTCGGCAAACATACACAACATACACTGCAACACAAAATGCTGAATATCATCCACGCTTAACTTTTCCGCTTCGGGCTGTACCTTGTTGTAAGCTAGAATATCATCATAAAAACGCTTTAAATCAGCCACTGTATTTTTGGTAATTTTTTCAGCATTGTTTTGCCAATCAATGTCTTTGGTATGCCCCTTCACCATAAAAGCGAGCTTGGCGTAATTCTTGGGAAAGTCTTTTAAATCTATTTTTTGGACTGGTTCACCCATTTGAACGTTGAAATCGTAAATCCAAAACTCTTTAAAGTTGCACAAAATGGCATATTTGGTTTTTGGGGTTACTTCCACCCAATAATCTTTCAATTGCCGATAGTGTTTATCTAGTTTCTCGCCGATGCTTTTCATTTCAATCAGCACAACATCTTCAAACACGCAGTCGACAGAGCCTGTATTGCCCAATAGAGACGCATATTTAACCTTTACTTCAAATTCTCCGCCTGCTTCTTTAACTCCTTCGTAGTCAAAGCATTGAAAAAATCGATTAAGAAATGTTTGGGCATCGCCATCTTCACAGCCTTTAGTATATGTGCCTGCCCATGCCACAAAGTCTTCTAGCTTAGCGATGCGTTGTCGTTTTTCTTCGGAGATGTATAGCGTCATGCAAAAAACCTTTCATCGGCGGATTTTTCCATTATACACCAGCCCCACAAAAAAGGGATGCCCAGTGGCATCCCTTCAAAAACTTGAAAAACCAAGCCCCTATCGCACCACAGCGTTTTCAGGGCGTTTACGAGGCGTCAAGCCTAGCTTGTACAAGTAATCATAGCGATCCGCTTGTTGGCGGGTAATGTAATAATAGCCCGTCGGGCGTGGGGCGGGCATCATGGCAACATCGCCGTAAACGCTCACCACAGACTTGCCTGCGGATTGAAATTCTTCGACCTTTTGGCGATACGCATAATCAGGAAAGCTCGGGTAAGGGCGAACGCCATACGATTGATTTAAAATCGGGTTGCCCAAGCCGTCATAGTCTTGACGGTAAATTTGGTTGACGCGTTCATAATTGCGTTGTTGTCTAAACCATTGGGCGTGCTGTTCTTGCTGGGAAAGATTCGGGTTGGGGCGAGGCACTTGGCTTTGCACGGCGTAGTTGGGGTACCCTACACTGTAGGGTTGGCCAATGCAGCGTCCGTAGACATTGCGTGTACATTCTTGAATCACCGCAGGGGCTTGTGTATAGTTTTGTTGAACCACGTTACCGTTGCCGTAAATCACCACGTTTTGAGCGGTTGCCATGCTTTGTGAAAAGACAAAGGCGAGAATGAGGGCGAGCATCCGCCACAGGGGAAAGAGTTGTAGCACTTGCATAACGCGTAAAGCAACAGAAGTCAGGCATAGTTTCATAACGGTGTAGTCCTTTTCGCCAGAATAAGTAAGAGAGGTTTATATTTCGCAGGGTTAAAAAACCTGCGTAATAGCATAAAAACAGGTCTGCGTTTTTTTGGAACCGATCGTTACAACGCCCTTCTTTTCTATGATATACTACTTAATAATGTAAAAGCCCCTCTGTTTTATGAGATACTACTTAATAATGTAAAGGAGTCTTTTCTTGCTAGGCATCAGGTGTTTAAAGCGACGTGTTTTATGTTTGTGCATGGTTGTCTTCTGCGGGGGGATGCCCCTGCGTTCTGTTGAAGGGCAAGAAACCTTTTCAGGGCAATACAGTAGCGCGATTGTGGTGTTGACTCCCATCAAGCAAACCCCCAAGCTAAAACTGTATTTAGAAGGGCAATTACGACTTCAAGCACGTAAATCCCAACGCCCCCTAGAACGTCACTTATTGTGGACGGGGCTTGGCTACGCGCTGAACCCTAAAACAAGCCTGTGGGCCGCGTATGGATGGACGCCCAATTACAACCCTCAATTCACCAATGAACAACGCAGTTTTCAACAAATTATTCATGTTGAAAACATTAAGGGGGGTGAACTTATGTTACGTGGACGCCTAGAAGAACGCTTCATTCCCGAAGAATCCACCCCCTTGGTTTTTGCACGAGCTTTGGTTCGGTACCAGCGTAATTTTAAAGAACACCCGAAGTTCTACTGGGTTCTGCAAAATGAAGTCATGTTTAATGCCAATACGATTAATACGAATAATAAACGTGGCTTTGGCCAAGCGCTTAGTTTTGCGGGGCTGGGGCGTCATATCACGCCTCATGTCATGGCCGAACTGGGCTACGCGGCGGCTTACTTTAATTCAACCAATGCGGCCTTAGAACATATTTTAATGGTAAACGTGTTTTATTTTCATTAAAGCATCGATGTAAAAATGGCCTAATTCCCGACACACAGAACCCCCTTTTTTGACACACACTTTACCCGTTTTTTGCTCTGTTTTTAGGTGTTTTGCTGAGTGTGTGAAGGTTTGTTGAAAAAAGCCAGCCTTTTTCATTATAGTGTTTTAAAGCGGTTTGACCAGTCGCTAAACCATACTATTGTGGGCTTTCTCGCTCCGTTTGTCGCGGGTGTTTCCCTCATCTTCATTTTCTTTCTGGCCGAAACACCATCCTTTTTCGTGGGGGCTTATGGCGTGTTTTGTTACAAAACGTTATATTAGGCAATTCTTAAAAGAATCTTTCCTTTATTACAGTACGAAAAGCAGATTTCCTTCCTTCCTTCCTTCCTTCCTTCACACACACCACACACACCTATGAACCCCTTACAGAGAACTTCATGCACACCCATGTGTTGATGTTTCCCCCTTGGTGTGCAACGCATTCGTTTAGCCTTTCAAGCGCTTCACCCCCAAGCAAACGCAGACTTGATTGTTACCCTTATTGTTCACCCCTGATAGAAAATAGAGAAATACCCATTATGACAGTAGAAACCACCACCCCTGTAACCCCTCCAAATCCCGTGAGTCCTGAAACGATTCGACGTTACGTCGGTACTGAAGGCATTGTTGGACCTGACCATGCCGCTAGAATTGCCCTTGAAGCCTTAAATAATAAAGAAGTACCTTTGGCACAATTCTTTGCCAAAATCGCCAAAGACTTTTCCTTTGCCAAAGCCCTTTCCGCCGTGGATGGAGACAGTGCGTCCATTAGCTGGAAGGATCTTTCAAAACTTGCCGCGGGTAAGGCGTTTATTGCCAAAGCCGATGTCGGCACTGTTCCAGAACTGAATGAAGCCACCTTAAGTGATCTCCTTGCTTTATCCAAGTTAATCCCCTCGCTCCAAGAACAAACGGTTTCAGAACCTTACAAGCTCCTTTCTTCCAACTCTACCCCTTACGTTCAACCCCAAGCATCCCAACAACCCGAACCTGTGTATTACGCTCAATCCGCACAGAACATCTCCTCCCCTCCTCCCCAAATTATATACCTACAACCTATTCAATCCCCTTGTTACCCTCCGTCTCCGCAGGGTGGATACCCACAACAACTGCCGTATTACCCACAACCTCAACCTAGCGCCTGCCCTCCTATGCCTTACCCTGCCTACCCTCAGCCTTATGGACAAGACCCCTACGCCACTGCCAATTCGGGTGGATATGGCGCTTGCCCCCCACCTTACCCTATGCCTTATTCTGCGCCATGCCCGCCCCCGCCCCCGCCTGTGCAACCCACGCCTCAACCGCCTATTTACCAAACCAATAATTACTATAATAACACTTACAACACGACCCATAACACCTTTAACAATCAGGTTTATAACAATCAAACCTACACCACCAACAATAACCAACGGTTTAACATGCCCATGAACTTCAACCAATTGAACAATTCTGGCCAAATGGCGTTTAACACTCAAACCATGAATCAATACAACCGCAACACATTCCCACCCATGCCCTATAGAGGCGCTATGCCGGGTATGATGATGCCCAATCGTCCGCCCATGTATGGCTCGGGTCGTATGTTCCCGATCTAATCAAGTGAAATAAAGCCTCATTTTCATGAACCCCCGCAGAAGCAAAAAATCCTGCGGGGGTTTGTTTGCCGTCCTCTAACTCCCTCCGAGTTTAGGATTATCCCTTTTAAGGGGTGCTAAAACCTCGCAAAAGGGTGTATTTATTTCTCAAAAAGCTAACCTTTGGATGCTCTAAAACACTTGGCAACTCTTTCATACTAAGCATATAAAGCACCCAATTCAAAGCACCAAAAGAGAGACCCACACCGCTTCAACCCGCCAAACGTCTAGGTGATGTCGACCTTTAGTCAAGAAAGGAGGAATTTCAAGGAAAAACAAACGGCTTTTGAGGCGTGTACACAGACGTACATAACGCTGATTGCTTGCCATCACTCGCAAAGCGGACAACGGCTTGTTTTGACACAGAAAGTACCCTTTATAGGCTGAAGGTCGACACCACCTACAGAACCTAAGGGAAATTTAGACCTAGCGCTCCCACAATCCCCCCCGCACATGATTGAATAATAAAGTACCCCCCTCCCCCTTCTTCTTTTTTTTAGCATTGAGAGAGAGAAATACCACACCTACCTTTAACATAGGGACGCGTTGCACATGCTCCTCTGTTTCAGAAGATCCTTTTTACATTTTTTACATCTACCCCCTTGCACGTGATGAACCGGCCCTTTAAATAAAAAAACGAATGAAGCCCCCCTTCCAACGACAGAGAGAATCCACCCCATGACACAACCCCCTCATAAACAAACGCTTCTCAAAGAACCTCGCTTCACCAAAGACGATGCTCGGCATGACATTACTGTAGTCCCTTTGCGACGTGGACTTAAACAACGCATTACTCATCGTAAACACCCTGCACGCATCCTTCCTCAAAAAGCATCCCTTCATTCAAATGCTCTAAGGCCGAGTCCTCATGCCTTAGAAGCATCTGTTCATGCCTTGCAAACAGGCAAGGGCTTCATGCAATGCTTGAAATGGAATGAGGCGATTGCTTACTTCAATGAAGCCTTGACGTTGAATCCGACATTGACGCCTGCTTGGCAAGCCCTAGCTCACGCCTATCACGCCTTAGAAGTCAGTGAGCTTGCCTTTGACGCCTTTCAAGAAGTCTTGCGATTGGATCCCTTTAACACACAGGTGTTAAAACCCTTGGCCCAGTTAAGTAGCACGTTACGATTATGGGACAAAGCCACCCACTACTTCGAACGTTATACGAACCTTTTTTCAGCCAGTGAAGGGGACTATTTTTCTTACGCCGTTGCCCTTGAACACGAAGAACGATTTGAAGAAGCCATTGCCGTGTATGATTCGCTGATTGCCGAAGAAGCCCAGCATTTGCCAGCACTAAACAACCGTGCGGGCTGTTACATGAACTTAAACGAATACGAACAAGCCATTGCGGGCTTTAAACACGTCTTACACATCATGCCCAACTTTTCACGCGCGATTTTAGGCTTAGCCATCGCGCAAGACATGGCCGGCCAACCTGCCCATGCGATCTTGGGGTATCGGCGCTACTTGCATTTGCAACCCTGTGGGGGGCATGCGCAAAGTGTGGAAGAACGTTTAGAAGAACTGCGTGCCATACGATAAACAGAGTAACGACACACAATAAAACGCCTCCTAAATAGGAGGCGTTTGTTTATGGTGGGCAAGAGAGGACTCGAACCTCCACGCATTGCTACACTAGTTCCTAAGACTAGCGCGTCTACCATTCCGCCACTTGCCCACGATACTATTTATTATGACGCAAAATCAATTTTACGCAAGAACTCTCTTGAATATTTTTATATTCTCTGGTAGTCTGAATTAAAAGCTGAGGCAATGCGATACTTAAATCTGATTGGGTTACTAGTTTTATATTTTTTTACCAAGGCTTCAAACTCATCTCCGCTGAGGGTTTCTTTTTCAAGAAGGACTTTAGTAGCCTCATTCAGTAAGCGCTTTTGGCTTTCAAGAAGGTATTTAGCGCGATCTTGAGCTTCTTTAATGATCCCCTCAATGGCTCTTTCAAGACGGCGCCTTGTTTCTGGGCTGAGTTGTTTGGGATCCTTAAAGCTTCGAGGGGTAATACCATTCCATCCAAACCTCTCTACCATCGTTCTTGCTATTCCTTCTATTACTTCTAAATCACCAGAAGCACCGTTCGAAACACCTTTACGGTTGTATATTATTTCTTCCGCAATACGCCCCCCTAAAAACGTTGCAATTTTATTTACATACTCTTCTTTTGTTTGAAACTGTGAATTATCATTTCCTTCCTTGGGTTGGATCAATGTAGCACCTAAGGAATTACCGCGGGGTGTTAGGGTTATTTTACGAACTTTGTTTTTACTTTCTAAGAAATGCCCCACAATGGCATGCCCAATTTCATGAACAGCAATTTGTTTTTTAACTTCATCCGTTAATTTTAAATCTTTTGTATGGCCTTGTATCACACGCTCCACCGCTTCTTCAAGCATAGCGGGGGTAATGCTAGGTAGATTATTTCTGGCCGTCAACATGGCGCCTTCATTTAAAATGTTTTCAATATCCGCCCCAGAAAATCCAAAACTATTTTGGGCCAAGGTATTTAAATGCGCAATGGCTTCTGAACTTAACTTATATTTCTTGCCATAGTAGTCAAATAAGCCTTGACGCCCCTTTAAATCAGGCAACGCCACTTGCACATGGCGCCCCAGTCGCCCAGGTCGAAGCATCGCAGGATCCAGACTTTCTAAAGGCGCATTGGTTGCCCCCATCACAATAATGGGATGCTCCGATTGAATCATGCCATCCATTTCATTCAACAGCGCCGTTATAGTTCGAAGATGTTCAGAATCTCCTGCATTCGAAGCGAGTTTGGCTCGATTTTGAATTAAACTATCGATTTCATCAATAAAAATTATCACAGGGGTGTTGTCTTTTTTTGAAACTTTACGAGCTTGGCTAAATAGATTACGTACTCGCTCGGCACCGACACCGACAAACATTTCGATGAAATCAGACCCACTGGCACTTAAAAATGGAACGCCTGCTTCACCTGCCACGGCTTTGGCCAATAGCGTTTTCCCCGTCCCAGGGGGGCCTTGCAATAAAACCCCTGAAGGCACTTTCGCCCCCAAGGCTCTGTATTTTTCAGGATTCTTAATAAAATCCAGAATATCCATTAAGTCTTTCTTGGATTCTTCCGCCCCAATCACATCGTTAAAAGTCACCCCTGTTTTTTCAATCAGTTTAATAAAACCACTCAACATAAATTTATTCTTGTTGAATAATTCATTGAATTTATCAATGGCGGAAGGCACCCATAGGTTTGCCGTAATTAGGCCAAAACACGCCCCTAAAGTTAATAAGGAAATCCAATTGGCCTTGGCGGTTGTTTTTGACGGTACAATTTCCACCTGAATCGGTTTCGCCACCGTCGTATTTTCGGCAGGGGTGGGGCTAGCCGAAGCAGGCTGGGAAGCCTTCACGTTTTTGGCCCTGAATTGTTGTTGTATGTGCTGGGCCAGTAAAGAAGAGGACAGAGAAGTGATCATCAAACTATTCCATCGCGTTAAAGAAACTGTACTTCCATAAAACACCCTAAAGCTTTTATTGTGCTAGGCGCATTATTTCGATTATAATGAAAGAAATAGTCTTATTCCACGCAAAAGGGCGCCCCACCATGACTGAATCCACGATTCAACCTACGTTACATCCTGAATTTTTGGCTCAAGCCAAATTTCTGGTTCAAGGAGCCGAACTCCTTCCTACTCATGTAGAACAATTGGCCCTACGCTTACAAACTGCCATTGAAACGGGCGTGCCACTGCGCATCAAGCTGGGGCTGGATCCCACACGGCCGGACTTACACTTAGGACATGCCGTGGTGCTAAAAAAACTGCGCATGTTTCAAGATTTAGGACATCAGGCGGTGCTGATTATTGGCGATGCCACTGCCATGGTGGGGGATCCGTCTGGTCGAAACAAAACGCGCCCGCCCTTAACTGAAGAAGAAGTGCAAGTCAACGCCCAAACTTACCTAGAACAAGCGGGCAAAGTCATTAAGCTTGAAACGGTTGAAATCGTGCGAAACAGTACCTTTTTTAACGCCATGGGCTTGTCTGAACTCCTGCAACTGATGGCGCAAGTCACGGTGGCCCAAATTCTAACCCGTGAAGATTTTCATAAACGTTATACGGAAAATACGTCCATTGCCCTTCATGAATTTTTATACCCCCTGATGCAAGCCTATGATTCGGTCATGGTGAAAGCAGATCTCGAACTGGGTGGGACGGATCAACGCTTCAACAACCTACTAGGGCGTGAAATGCAGTTGGCCTACGCCAAGCTTCATGGGCAAGACGTCCGCAAGCTCAATCCGCAAATGGTCCTGCTCTTGCCTCTTTTAGAAGGGACGGACGGCAAAATAAAAATGTCGAAATCCTACCCCGAACATTGCATCAATTTCACCGATGCCCCTGAAGAGATGTTTGGTAAACTCATGTCCATTCCCGATGACATGATTCTGCGTTATGAAACCTTGTTAAGCATTTTACCGCCTGAACAACTGCAACAACACGCCACGATTCTAGCAGAACCTGCCAAGCACGGCGTCAACCCGCGAGACATCAAGGCAGGGATGGCCAAATACATCGTCGCGCAATTTTATGATGCCCAGCAGGCTGAAGCGTCAGAAGTGGCGTTTGTCAATCGTTTTCGCAATAAAGAATTGCCGACTGAAATGCCTGAAGCCACGCTTGTAGCTGGGCAAACCTACGCCATTATTGATTTGCTGGCTCAGTTTGAACTGGCGACTTCCAAAAGCGACGCCAAGCGCTTGGTGCAAGGCGGAGGCGTGAAAATCAACGGGGTTGAAAAAATTAGTGACCCAGACGCCACGCTTGTACTCAGCGCGGGGGAATCGGTGGTGCTACAAGCCGGCAAGCGTAAGTTCATCCGCTTTACGACGTAAGCGCTTATTAAAGCATTAAAAGAGTCAAAAGAAATTCAACGCCCGTACTAATCAATTCTAATACCGATATTTCTGCGAAGACCCTAACAATATGAGCGGGCCAGCTCACCCATCTGCTAGGATGTAACAAAGCATTTTGCACAATCTGACTTTTAACAAGTTGAGTTGAAAGGCATTGCACCCCAATGATGCCAGCGGTTAAGCCCGCCGCTCCAATGAGTAAGCGTTGCCACCAGTTAATTCTTTTAGGCTCTTTTTGGGGCCTTGCAAAGGTCTGTTGGTTCAAGGAATCATTAAAAGGGGTGTAACTGTCTGCCATTAAATAGGCTGAATTACGCACGGCATCAAAGCCTGTGCGTTGTGGTGTGGCTGTGGAGTGAGATTGTAAAACTTGAGAAGAAGGGTTTCCCACAGAAGCAAGGGGTTGATCAGAAAGTGAAAGAGGACTCATGGAGGAAGGTAAACCTTTTTGCTTAGGAAAAGATAATAACACACAGGAGCATAAAACCGCCAGCGCAATTTTTTGTGCGTGCAGGGCATTTATAAAAGCCGGGGCGGGGGGGTTGACGGCGTGTTTTGTTTATATGATGATGTAAACGTTGAAGCCCGCGCGTGTTTTGACGAAAGACAATTAAATGCTCCCATCGTCTAGAGGCCTAGGACACATCCCTTTCACGGATGCGGCAGGGGTTCGAATCCCCTTGGGAGTATTTTTCTTTGTTTTTGTCTTTTTGAGCCAACACATCGAAGGGTTTTTTCCAGTGAACTTGCACTTCTCCGCCCTCTAAGGAAAAGTTCGAAACGAGTATCCGCAGTAAATCAGCCTTTTCGAACATTGTCATGTGTTTAAAGGCGTGTACCGTGTTCGACGCAAAATCCACAATCATCAAGCCCAAACGAATCTGTTCTTCATTCACAAGAGAAAGTTTTTCCCATGTGCCGTTTAGCTCCGCTATTTCGACGTTGTATTGCGAAGACTTCATCAGGTAAAAAGCATCGCTGATCATACCATCTAACTTGTCTTCATAGGCTTGATTGAGCTTGTGTTCTAAACGTTTCAACTCTCGTTGAATAGCCACCCGCCGTTCGTTGATTTCAATCTCTTTGGTTTGATTGACTTCCTTCAAAGCTTGGCGGATCCATGCACTTTGTTCAGGGGTCATGCGAAGGCATGCCACATGGCGTTCAAACTGTTCGGCGAGGGCTTCTTCACGGATGTACTTGTCAGGGCATTTTTGCTTGTGATGCCCGCACCGATAGTACACATACTTCTTTTTCTTGATGTCGCCTGTGACAGATCCTCCACAATGCCCGCATTTAAGGTTTTTATAGTATATTTATCAAATAAATCATGGGAGGTTTGATGATGTTTCAATGGTTAGAATATCAGGATTGGCTTAATGCAATTAGTTTAATGGATTATCAATTCACTAGAAAAAATGATGAGAAACACCCTAATCGCCATTTCAACACCCCTTCCCTTTATATTATTGAATCCGAATGGGAAACAGTAAAAGAGAGTTTGAAAGAGGAAAACTACTTTCAGTCTTTTATAAAAACAGGGTATATTTTAAGCAATGAAAAAAAAGCATATAGCACTCTGTATCCTGGGAAAAAGAGTTTTGGTAAGTATCGTAATAGTTCTTTCCTAAGTCTGCATCTTCGTCTCTTTTATTATGTTGTGGGGTTGCATTTGTGTCGATCCCTACCATTGCCTTTACAGACTATTCATTTCACTTCACTATATGGGGGCAACCTCACATTTGATGAAAAAGGGAAATTGAATTTAAAACCAGAATCTGTTTATTACAAAAATCACTACAGAAGTTTTTTCGATTCTTGCATAAAGCTTGTAGAAGCCACTCAAGCGAGCGAAGTAGAAATCAATAAGAGCCTCCCTGAAGTCAAGCAAGGATATGCAAGGTGTGTGATTAAATTAGATTTGGAAAATTTTTACGATCAAATATCCCTGACTGAACTGTGCGGTTTTTTGGATCAAGAGCATACACACAAACAATTCGGATTTAGTGAGTTCTTAAACTTAGTGACTCATGCAAAACAAGGTTTGCCACAAACCTGTAACGATATTGTTGCTAGTCGCTTATCATGTTTTTATCTACATAGATTAGATAATCTACTGGATGAGTACCTTTCGGGTAAGTTTCAAAACAATTACTACGTTTTAAGGTATTGTGACGACCTTCATATTTTTATAGATTACCAAGAAGAAGACACCCTAGGTGCTGAGCAAATTGCCTACGATACATTATCTAAATGCAAAAATATTCTTTATTCTAATTACCAACTAAAGATGAACAGCAAAACCGTTTATTATGATTTAACAAAAGAATCTGAACGAAAAGAGTATATTTGTACTCTCAAAAACTTATCGCAGATAAATGATATTGTTGAAGATGAAAAGTACATATCTGTAAGAGATTTTAAAACGTGGAAAGATCAATTTGAGAATGCTTGCCATTCATACCTTAAACAAGACCTTATAAAAGGTTCTCCTGAACCTACGAACGCTGGTACAAACGATAACTTGAAAAACATTTACCACAAACAGTTTAGAGTCGATTTAAAAAGCGACTATCAAAAGAAAGGTATATCAGACAGTATTTTAGAAATGCTTGTCAATGTGTACAAAAACAGAAAACCACATTTACACGACAAGCCCAAATTATTTACTTTCTTTGGAGAATGTCTTTCAGGGTTTCCTGAATATATGCAAGAATACTTCCAAATAGAAGAATTTCAAGATGAAACTGCTTTTGCACTTACCCTTTTTGATTTTACCGCAGAGTTTTCTGAAGAAGGCTTTTTAGAAGGTCGTTTAAAAAAAACGCGACTTTACAAGAACATGACAAAATCTCAATCGTCCTACAGCTACGATTTCATCAATACAGATGGCATTAGGGATGAAGAGCTAAGTTATCTTTCAGTCTTTACGCTTCAAAGACGAAATGCTGAACAACAGCGTAATTATTCTCAAGCTGTTTCGTTTCTCAACAGTGAATTGTGTGTTTTGTTAGCACTATTAAAGATACCAGTAGATGAAAAGAAAGGAGGAGACACTAACAAGAGTATTCAAGATTCTTTAAGAAAATACAAAGGAGCCTCTGGAACTATTTTAAATAACATTGCCGAAAAGCGAAACACATTAGATGTATCTCACAACAAAAATACTTTCCCTGATGTTAGCAGTCAAGAACGCATTATTGACGAAAATGAATATACAGAGCTGAAAGGAAAAGTCCAAAACGCCTTGAAAACCCTAATTCAAAAAACTTGCATGGCTTGGGCTTTAGTCTAAAAGCAGGCATTGTGGTCATTGATTTAGACAATGCACTTGATGAAAATCAAAAACCACTTGAATGGGTTATGCCGATTTTAGAAATCATGCCTCAAACCTTTATAGAAGTGAGCCAATCAGGAAAGGGCTTACACTTGTTTTTAAATGCATCTATCGGTGAAAGAAGAAACCGCTGGAACTTGCCTTCAGGGCATCATATAGAAATCTATGAAACCGATCGCTTTATTGCCTTCACCGCCAATCGTTACGGGGCATCCCCGCTTGTTTTAGCCGATGGGGAAGAGGCATTGGAACGTTTGTATCGTGATTTTTTACCAAAATCATCAGTAAAAAATCCTACTTTATTTGACACACAAGAAAAAGAACCTTGCTTCATTGGGCTTCGCAATGACAGCTTATTAGAAAAGATGTTCAATAGCGAAAACGGTTCAGAGATTCAAGTCTTGTGGCATGGCAACACCTCAAAATATGGAAACGATGACAGCCGAGCCGATATGGCGTTATTAAGCCATTTGTCATGGTGGACGAATGGCAATGCGTCTGAAATGGAAAACTTGTTCAATCAATCCGCATTGGGGCAACGTGCGAAATGGCAAGAACGAAAAGACTATCGAGACCGAACAATCAACAACGTCTTGGCATCTTTCAGTGGAGGGTATCGAGGAGGTGAATCCTCATTACAAGAACAAGGCTTAAGGTCGTTTCAAAGCCAAGAGAAAGAACCTCTTGAGTGGGAAGAGATTCTCCCGCTTCGTAAAAAAATGGAAGAAGTGGAGCCTTTCCCTTTGGAATGCTTACCCAATACCCTTCGTTTATGGATACTTGATTGTAGCAACCGTCTTCAATGCCCTGTTGATTATATTGCTGTGGGTTCAATGGTTGTACTTGCCACTGTATTGGGAAGAAAAATTGGGATTATGCCTAAGCGAAAAGATGACTGGCTTGTAATCCCTAATCTATGGGGAATGATTGTTGGCTTGCCTAGTGTAATGAAAACGCCTGCTCTTCGTGAACCGATGCGAGCCTTAGATCTACTCGAAAAAGAAGGAGCCATGCAATACAAACAAGCTTTGAAGGAATGGGAAGCAAAACAAATGATTCAGGAAGAGCAAAAGAAGCAAATAAAAGAACAAGTTAAGAAATCACTAAAGAACAAACAAGACCCCCTTAAAGCAACCGTAGCAAGCTTGCAAGAAATGGAAGAAGGCATGCCACATCGCAAGCGGTTGATTGTGAATGATTCAACGGTTGAAAAGTTAGGCGAATTACTTTTCGAAAATAAAAATGGCGTTATGGTATTTAGAGATGAATTAACCGCCTTCTTTAAAAACATGGAAAAAATGGGGCATGAAACTGAACGAGCCTTCTATTTGGAAGCATGGAATGGAGATAAAAGTTTTACTTATGACCGCATTGGCAGAGGAACCATTGATATTGAATCAGCATGTGTGTCCGTATTGGGAGGCATACAACCTAGCCCCCTAAGTGACTATGTTCGGCACGCCTTAAGCAATGGCAGTGGAAATGATGGACTTTTACAACGCTTTCAACTCGCCGTTTACCCTGATATTTCACCCCACTGGAAAAATGTGGATGAAGTTCCTGATCAAGTCCTACGAAAAGAAGCGTTTGATAGCATTAGTCATCTATATAATTTAACCCCTGAATCATGCCATGCCATATTTCAGAATGGATCAAAGTTTCCTGCTTTACGCTTTAGTGACGATGCACAAGAGACTTTTAACACATGGAGGGAACAACTAGAGCATGATATTCGACGTAGTGATGAACACCCTGCCCTTGTCTCCCATTTTGCTAAATATCGTAGTTTGATCCCGACACTTGCCTTAATTATTCATTTGGCAGATAGAGGACAAGGAGCCGTAACCCGTAATGCCTTAGAAAAAGCCTTGAAATGGGATACTTACTTGAGATCCCACGCAAGACGGATATATAACTTAGGCGAAACCCAATCCTACGATTCAGCGGAAAGTCTCTTGAAACGTATTCAAAAAGAGCAAGTGAAGATCCCCTTCACACTTCGAGATGTTTATCAAAATGGATGGGCGGGCTTAAAAATGCCTGAAGAAGTCAAGCAAGCTGTCGATATTTTGGAGTCTCACAACATTCTTCAAAGAGAACAAATAATCACAACAGGTCGACCAAAGGAATGTATTCATATTCACCCTGATTTATTAGCCGAATAATTTTAACAATGCCTTAAAAGAGTACCAACAAAACCAACAAAAGGGGGCTTTTGATGGTTTTGTTGGTTTACTTATAGCCCTTTTGAAAAAAAAACACCTGTTTCACCAGCGGATGTTCACACCTTGATTCGCTATTTGATGCCGAAGGGCTTTGTGTCGATGTACACGGTGGCAATAGGCTTAAACTGGCAGGTGGCTCGTGTGGAAGCGGTAGCGTTGCACCTGAAGCACCAGCTATGGCTCTTAGAAGACAAGTCGACCATTGCCCTCACTAGCTTGGCACGGCGTTTGTTTAAGGACTATTAGTAAGGCTTAAAGGTTTTTATTGATGAAAAAGAGTTGACATCGTAGACTTTATTTTTTAAGACCAACTCTCACTTTCCCTCTATTTTTATTGTTCAGTCTGTTAGTACTAAAGGAGCCTTTATGTTCATCTGTAGATGGAACAACCTCTGATTCCATTTGTTCCCGAATTCGACATTTATTCCGAACTTTAGTAATCAAATTTTCTACATTGATATTGTTTATTTGAACTTGTATTCTTATATTTTTAGGCATATCATTCAGTGCTTTTTTATCTTTACGATAAGCAAGATTATACATTTCTAATGTTCTTTTATTTTTAGGAACGTGATAAATCTCTCGCCAGTCTTTATCTATTCTTTCAAGCCAATTTATTTTTCCCCCACTAGAAATGTTAGAAGTTTTAGCACTTTTAGGCTTAGGGCTTACAAGCTTTTTTTCTACATGAAGACCTTTAGAAGGATCTAGTGAGAGAGCATTCAAGGCGGTTTTATAAATATCGAGTGATTTAAAAAACTTTAATTGATTTCTTTCACTTGCTTGTTTTTGAGCAATGTAAAATAATTCAGGGGTTAATAATTTAACAGGCACACATTGAAACGCACAAAAATCGTCGGTTACTGCGATTTTACACATTTCATAAGTTTTTAAGCGGTCGGGGACATAAAGCAAATTGACCCCATTTTTTTCAACCTGCTTTAAACACATCGCTTCTGTTTTACGTTCATCAGGAAAATTAGGGAAATCATGGCATTCAAGCTCAAGGAGTCTCGTAAACTTTCTTTGTAAATTATGAGCATCGCTTCCCATTTTTTAGTTCCCGAATGATAGATTTTGAAAAGATGGACAACTTCAGAATCCTATCAAATTCTATAAAAGGCGTCAACCTACTTTTTTTTTGGTGCCGATTTTTTTAAGCCAAGCATAAACTAGAAGGGGTACCCCCTTTTTCTCCCGTCTATCCATTCTTAACACTTTCTTGCAAACCAAGCGTATTCAGTGTCTTTTAATCCGCCCCACAACATGCTATAATACCTCTAACCAACACGGAGGGCATGGCATGAAGAACGCACTGGCAACGTATCCCATATTTGAACGCACCGACGAAAACCAGTGGAAGCTTGCCAACGATGACGGCATCCCGATGTTGGCGACCCTGTTTGGCACCACAAGCCCTACCCTTGCCATGCACTGGCTTCATCAGTATATGAACACGTTTCCTAGTGCGTCAAAAAATGCCTCAATCGAACTCGACCCTAACATGCTGGTGCAATACCTCCACGATATACAGGCACAATCAAGCACCGAAGCCTTGCTTGCCTTAAATATGCTCATGCTTCAAGAACAAACCTTTATGATGAGTGGACGTTTGAAAGATCAAACCTACCATAGCGGTTTTAAAGTCTTTACCAATTGCATCTCAAAATTAAGCGGTGCTTTTTCCAAACAAGCCGAAGCACTCGCCAAACTACGAGGTAAATCAGGCAATACATTCTTGCAACAAGTGAATGTGAACGACGGCGGGCAAGCGGTCGTGACGCAAGGGACGTAAAAAATGGAAGTGCTACCCCATGTCCCAAAACTTCACTTTTTCAAGCCTTGCGGAGCCACCAGTAAGCGTTCAGGCTTGCCATGCTCGCAACCAGCGATGAAGAACGGTCGGTGTCGTTTTCATGGGGGGAAGTCGACAGGGGCGAAAACGTCGGAAGGCAAGCAGGCTCAACGACAGGCGAATCTTAAAGCGGGCTTGCATACGAAAGAAGCGATTGCCGAACGTCAAGAAGTGCGGGAGCTTTTGAATCAATGTAAAGCAGTCTTGCGTCAAATTTAGAATTGTAAAGTTTTGTAACGTTCGCAGGTTTCGCAATCGCAAGGGGGCGATTTGAAATACGGTTTAGAAAATAGACGCACCTAGCCCCTTTTCTAATTTTCACCAAAGGGGGGAGGGGCGGGGTACAAACAATTTGAAAATATAGTGTAAACCGCATGTTGGCAATATGCACGCATCCGTGTTTGGGAACTTTTGGGTAAAACGTGAGGGACGCTTGCAAATTGACAGTGGAAAGCTATAACCCCAATTCAGATTTTCAGCCTTTACCCATTGCTATCCGATACATCCACATTTCACAACGTAAAAGGGCTTCAGGGCTTTCGTTCTTAGCATCACGCCATATGGCATAAAA
>JBIKTR010000012.1:0-48837 GCA_044348005.1 Vampirovibrionales bacterium
TAAGTGACCAAACGTTCTATTTGCATTTGAAAGAATGTGAATGGCGATTTAATTTGAGATCTCAAAATATCTATGCTATTCTGTTAAAGGAATTGAGGAAAAATCCTCTCTAAAGTTTACCAGACCCTACGCAAATTTTTTACACACTATATTTGAACAAATTTCACTCCCTGAATTGGCCGTAGGTTTAAATAGGCGCTAAATAGTCATACTGCCGCCGTGCTGGCGTGGCGAGGCTGTTTGGCCTACCCCTGCGTGGGGCGAAGCGGGGGGCTATGTGGCGTCGCATGCAGGGCGTTGACTTCGTCTTGAATCCCTTTTCGTGTCATGTGATTCGTCCAATTCACCACCCCGATGGTCACCAATATATTCATCAGGTAAGCCCCTATAAAGCTCATGGCCGAATAACGCCCCACGCGGTTTAGTTCCGCTTGTGTCGCCCCTTTTTGAACCAGTTGCTGTAAACGTTGCTGAATGGAAGTGGCCCCATGATTGAAGAGCCTAAAAATAGCGGGCGCCACAAAAAAGAAACAACTAAATAAGAACGGTTTTTGTACGGCCGTTTCTTTGAATTCACGCTTACTTCGACTCGACATCAGCGAGCCTAAGTCAAAAGCCAAAAACACAGGCACTAAGGCCGCCACAGGTAAAAGAGGCACTTCTTTTAAAGCCTGTTGTAACCAGCGGGGGTTTTTCAGATCAAGGTACTGGTATTCAAAATGAGGCGCCACCTTTTTAAGCCACTTCATTAGGGGGGCAAACGTGCTCTTTACGCCTGTTGGGTGGGCAAGCGCCTGCCGAATCCCCAGCCCCACGCCCGCAGGAATCCCCGCCCCTAGTGCAAGGGTAGCTAGGGTGTGGAGCGTTTCGTTTTGCTTGGGGTGTTCCGCCTTTTCTTTTTGGTACAGGGCGTTTAAATCTTCTTGTTTTGCCAAATTGCGTTCGCCTATAAAGTGGCTGTCTCCTGTCAAGAACTTGGTGGACAGTTTGGCGATAAAGGGCACGCTCGTCAACAATAACCCTTCCATGGCCAAATCTAAAATTAAATGCGTTGTTTTGGCTTGAAAGACTTGGCTTCGTAAAAGCGTGCGCGCCTGTTCTTCCAAGTGCAGGTGTGGCAGAGCGTTCTTCAAAGCTTTGGCGAAGACTTCGGGGGTTTCTAATTCGTGGTAGGGGAGCCGAAACAGGGCTTGACGTTCTTCGCGCTGGACGCCTTGAATGCTTTGACGACACAGGCGCGCAATTAGTGTGGAATGGATCGGCGAAAAGCCATAGGCAAAGGCCATAATCAAACTGCCTTGCACGATTCGTTCACGGCGTTCTTGATCATTTTTGGCATTTAAGGCATAGGGGACGTCAAAGGCCGCGGCATCGAGAAGGGCTTTGCTGAAAAAGCCTACGTCTTGAAAGCTGGCCACGGTGGCGACCCAAGCAGGGAGGTTGGGAGGGAGCATCATGCCCATGAATCACCTCATTGTAGGGGTTGAAAGTAGCATTCCCTAGCCTAAAAACAGCTGAAGCCCATTTTATGCGTGGGGTTTAATGTGTATGGTATCCTCTTTCGGCAAGATAGTGAAGTCCTAATAGTATACCTCGAACATCTTCGCAATCATACGAAACCATACACCTAAGGGAGAGGGAGTAAAGCCACTTTTGCAGAGCTTTCTATAGCAAACAATCGCCTCCTTAAATAAGAAGGCGATTGTTGTGAATCCACGAAGGACAACTCAGCCTATGGAATTAACACGGTGTCAATGGCGTGAATCGTTCCGTTGGAGGTGACAACATCAGGAATGATGACTTTGGCATCGTTAATCGTGACGTTACCGAAGACGTTTTTTTCCACTTCAAGGGTTTGGCCTTGAAGGGTTTTAACATCCGTTTCACCCTGTTGAATGTCTTTAGCACGAACGTTTCCGGCCAACACATGGTAAGTCAACACTTCTTGAAGTTGAGCTTTATTTTCAGGCTTCAGTAAGTGTTCAACGGTTCCAGCGGGCAATTTAGCAAATGCTTCATTGGTCGGTGCAAACACGGTAAAAGGGCCACTGCCTTTTAAGGTTTCAACCAAACCTGCTGCTTTTAACGCCGCAACCAAGGTTGAAAAATTGGGGTTTTGAACAGCAGTACCCACAATATCCAATTTCACAGGAGCCGCAGCAGCAGACATGCCACAAGATTTTGTTGCATGTGTGGAAGCATCGCTAGCCAAAGCCACGAGGCCAGTGCTTGCTACAGCAAGAATCATTAAGAAGGGAACAAGTTTTTTCAACATCAGGATCAATCCTTTTTATCTATCTAACATTAACGTTGCACCATTTAGCGACACTGAAACCTTACGTAGCTTGGGTGGGCTTTAAAAGGTACCCGTTCACTAAAACACACCTTTTGCCTTTAGTGCAACCCCTTCAGCGGGATTATAAGAAAGTCTTAAGACTTCTTAATTTTTTATTACGACCCCTTAAAAAATCTTTTTTCAAGATGAATACAGGCTTAAAGACTTAAGGCGGTCGCTTCATAGCATCCATCGACTTGCGTGAGCGCTTGAATGACGTCGGCTTCAACGGGGCTGTCTAAGTTAAAGAGCATAATGCTTTTATCGCCCGAATCACTTTTTTCACTTTTCCCCACTTGCAAGGCAGAAATGTTGATGTTGGCATCGCCTAAAATCGTCCCGATTTTGGCAATCATGCCGGGTTTGTCTTGATGAGGCACCATGAGCATATAGGGGGTTGGCTTTAAAGACGTTTTAAAGCCTTCAATATCCACAATGCGCAACACATCGGTGGCCATCAAGGTGCCTGAAAGGGTCAGCGTCTTGCCTGAATCGATGGTGACGATAAGTTTAAGTAGATTGGGCAAGCTTCCTTTGGCGGTGGATTTACTTTCTTGCACCACAATGCCCAGTTCTTTGGCAATTGAACTGGCGTTAATGTAGTTGACGCCTTCACGATTAACACTAAATACCCCTTTTAAAACCGCTAGGTTTAACGGAGCGATATTTTCTTCGGCTAAAGTTCCTTTGGCGATGAGTTCAATTTGCTTAATGCCCCCTTTGCAAAGCTGGCGGGCGATCCGACCCATGGCTTCACCCAAGGGCAAGAAGGGGCGAATGGGATCCATGACTTCAGAACGCAACAAGGGCGAGTTCACCACAGAACTCAAGGCCCCTGTGGTGAAAAAATCCCGTAATTGCTCAGCGACATCTAGGGCCACGTTGATTTGCGCTTCTTCGGTGGAAGCCCCCAAGTGAGGCGTTAAAACCACGCGACTTTTAAGGTCTTCAGCAAGCAAAGGGCTACTGGGGTTCAGAGGCTCTTCGTGGTAAACATCCAGCCCAGCGCCTGCGACTTGACCGCTTCGCAACGCTTCAGCCAAATCGGCTTCGTTGATGATGCCCCCTCGTGCGCAGTTAATAATTCGAACGCCTTCCTTACACTGCTTAAAGGTACGCGCATTCAGTAGGTTCAGAGTATCCTTGGTTTTAGGCACATGGACGGTAATAAAATCCGCGTGTAACCAAATATCATTTAAATCCGTGGTATGTTTGGCCCCCATGGCTTCAGGCACTTCTTTAGAAATATAAGGATCGTAGACAATGACCTTCATGCCCACTGCTTTGGCGACTTTGGCGACTCGCGAACCAATTTTTCCAAACCCAATTAGTCCAAGTGTTTTATTGAAAAGTTCAACGCCTGTCAATGCCTTACGTTCCCAACGCCCTGCTTTGAGGCTTGCATCGCCTTGAGAAATATGGCGGGCTAGAGCAAACATCAGGCCTGTGGTGTGTTCTGCCGCGGCCACCGTGTTGCCTTCAGGGGAATTGACGACCACGATGCCTCGGCGGTTGGCTTCAGCGAGATCCACATTGTCCACGCCAACACCCGCTCTGCCAATAATTTGTAGGTGGGGGGCGTTGGCCATGACTTCGGGGCTTAGGGTTGAAGCACTTCGAATCATAATGCCGTCATAGGCGTGAATATGTTCCAGCAGTTCTTTCGGACTCAGTTTAGGAATAAAGCTCACTTCACAAGCACTTTGCAGGATTTCCACCGCTTTTTCGTTAATTTGATCCGTCACCAACACTTTAGGCATGAGCGCAAACTCCATTGTTTGAGGGGGGATACATACTTGTTTAGTGTCTCACAAACACAGATGGGTTTCAAACAGCGTGTTTTGAAATAAGGTTTTGACTTTTGATTTCTTTTTACTACAATGAAGCCATGTAAGCGGTGTCTTAATGAAGCTTGCACCGTATTGATGAGACGTCCATTTAAACGTTCATAGAGCTAAGAGGCGCTGTCTATATTGTCTACTTCATTGCCCCATTTGTACGAAGAACAAAGACCATGGGGCGCCTTTTATGTGTTGCAGGATGAACCCCACTATAAACTTAAACGCATTGTGGTGGAACCCAAGCAACGCTTGAGTTTGCAAAAGCATCATAAGCGCGAAGAACATTGGTTGGTCACGCAAGGGCAAGGGGTGGTGACCGTCGGGCAAGAAGAACGTACGGTGAGTCAAGGCGCTTATATTCATATTCCCTGTGGGCAGGTGCATCGAATAAGCAACCCTTTTGAAGTGCCTGTTGAGTTTATTGAAGTTCAGCTGGGCGAATACTTTGGGGAAGATGATATTATTCGCCTGCAAGACGATTACCAAAGAACCTAAGAACTATAGAAGGCTAATTCTCCCCGTTTGACTTTCAAGAAATGGCCTACCTTGCCCGAACATCTTGAGAGCAGGATTGTTGAAATGTTACGAAATGTTTCACGCTTTCAAGGAGTGCTTGTGTTGAGACGATAGTCACAGTGTACGCATCTCTTTACAATCGACTACCTCTTCACAAGATGCCAATAAAAAGGTAACCTCACCATGATTCAAAATGCTCCCGATGCGTTGACGATCTCTTCCGTCAAGCCATTTAAACTCACCAGCACGTCTTTACATGAAGCCGTTCGCATTCAATCCTTGAATGAAATGGACTTCATCACCACAAACACGGCCAAGCACCCGTTGCACGAACGCGTGCGAGAAGATGCTCAAGCCAAACGGCTTGAGTTGAACGGTACACTTGAAGCTTTAAAAGCCAGTGTGCCTGTTCAACAAAAGGCCTTAGAACACTTAAGCATCCTTTACGCCACTTTAGAAGCGGGCCAAACACCCGAAGCTCAGCACACCTGGCAAGCCTGGCTAGGCTACATGGAAGCAACCTTGCAAGACGCTCACACCGTGTATACCCAAGAATTTGCCGTACAAGCCTTGCCCGATTCTAGTGATGTTAGGCAGTACTTTCCAGCCTATTACACCACGCAAGCCTTGCCGAATCAAGAACAGTTGCGTCAAATGATTGGCTACTGGCATGAACAAGAAGGGGTGCTTGCCACGTTAATCAACAAGCATCAACAGGCGTTAAACGTGCTTTATGTCACCCTTGAAAACCTTCAAGCACTGAATCCCAAGACGAATCCGCATCACTTACTGTGTTGATTTGTTCCAAGACGTGAAGAGGCGTCTTTCATAGACGCTAAGATGGACTGAAAAACCACCTCGGGTTCTGGCGACTCGTAAATAGGGCGACCCACCACCAAGTGAGTCGCCCCTTGGGTTAGGGCGGCTTGGGGGGTGAGAATACGGGCTTGATCGTCGACCTTGCCGTAGCCGTGTGGACGAATACCAGGCGTGACTTTTAGAAAGTCTTCGCCTAAGGCGTCTTTGAGCAAAGACGCTTCTTCAGGGGAGCACACCACGCCACAGAGCCCCGCCTGTTTGGCTTGTTTGGCCAAGTGAAGCACCCACTGTTTAATGGGCGCTTGCGTTTGAAGATCCACGCCAAAGGCCTGGGATTGATGGCTCGTTAGAATGGTGACGCCGATAACGTGAACAGCAGGTATACCAAGGGCATCGCGACTTTTTTGGGCTTGTTCGCTGGCGCGTTGCATCATTTCAAGCCCACCCAAGCAATGCACATTTAAAAACGTGGCCCCCCCTTGAATGAGCACATCCACGGTGCGCGCCACGGTGTGGGGAATGTCGTGGAGCTTTAAATCCACAAACACCTCGAGTCCCTGCGCCTTGAGGGTTTCAATCAACCCAATGCCTTCTTCATAAAAAAGGGACATGCCCACTTTAACGTGTTTAAGCCCCACTGGTTTAAGGCGTTCCACCAAATTTAAGGCGTGTCGCTTTCCTCGAACATCTAAAGCAACAATCAGTTGAGACGCGTTCATGGCATTCTTTCTATGGCGTTACATTTCTTTTTTTTACTTTACCACAAGCAAAAAATAAGCTATACTTAAACTACATTTATAGTGTAAAATATGCTTCAAATTGAAAAAAAGGACATGATGGCCCATGACATCTCGCCCTCAACCGATTTTGACAAATTCGCCGATTCAAACCCCGCTCAAAAATAGCGAATTTAGCCCCATTCGCAGCACGCGATGGTATGACCGTTACAGCAACCTTAAAATGGCCTTGCATTTACTTTACCTATGCCCCAAAGGCATGCAACAGGTGTTGAGCGCTCGGTTGTTAAGAGACGTCTGCAAGCAGTTGGATATTTCTCTCACGCAAGCGCAAGACGCCTTTAAGCAATTGCCTGCTTGTGAACGACGCATGAATCGTTGGTATGATGCCTTGCCCCATTTACGCCTAGCGCTGGCGTTGCTAAAGCCTTTGCCTGCCAATCAAATCAAGCACTTGGCCAAGAAGTGGCATCAGGCGTTTGGGGCGCTTTTAGAACAAGACGAGCTTCTGGCGGAAGAGTCCCTATTAAAGCCCCAGCTCAACGCTTCGACTTAAGCCTGAAAACGTGTTAAATGCACCCACTTGGAGACGCTTCGCTCCCCTGCGATGTTTCCCTCTTACAACCCCTCAACCAAAAGGATGCTTCCATGAGTTTTGCTTGTTTACTACCCTCTCCCCTAAATAAGCTGGCGGTGTTTATTTCTGGCACAGGCAGCAACATGCAAGCCATTCATCATGCGATTTTAGACGGTACACTCACCAATGTGGAACTGGCGCTGGTGGTGTCTAACAAGGCGGATGCTCCAGGGTTGGCGTATGCGAGACGTCATTTAATCCCCACCTTTACGCTAGATCCCAAAACTTTCAATAGCCCTGAAGATTATGACCAAGTCTTACTCACTGAACTGCATGCCCTACACATTGACTACATTGCACTGGCGGGCTATTTAAAAATTTTAACCCCCGTGCTCACCACGGCGTATGAAGGCCGTATTACCAACATTCACCCCAGCTTACTGCCGGCGTATGGGGGCAAAAGTATGTACGGCGCCAAAGTACACGCCAGTGTGCTGGCCAATGGCGAACATTATACGGGCTGTACGGTTCACGTGGTGAGCGATGACATTGATTCTGGGCCGGTGTTGGGGCAGCGCACTGTGCCAGTGTTGGCGGAAGATACCGTAGAGCGCTTGGCCTTGCGGGTGCAAGCCGAAGAGCATGCCCTGTACCCCGCGGTACTGAACGCCTTCATCAATCAAGCCCAAGCGGTGTTAAGCGAACTTTAGTAGGAGTATTGCTCTTTACCCATCTTGTTGAATACTGAACCTGGGGTCACGGTTCCTTGGATGTTTTTGAGCTTTTCTAGGAGTGTGTCGTTGACAAAGGTTTCATAGTCATCACGTGCAGGGGGTTGATCGTAAATTCCCTTAACTTCTTTGTAGATGACCTTCACATCCTTTTTTCCCATTTCCTTTGCCAGCCATTTCACTCGGGTTTTGAATAGGTCATAGGTATCCTTATGCACGACGAGCACGTAGGTAATTTTACCCTTTAAGTCGTCATTAGTGGGAGCAACTACGTCCATAATGTCAGCAGGAATCATCTGTGGGTCACCTGGGAGGGTTGGGGGGTCAATGCCTAGATGCTTCTTCAAATCATCTTCATTGCTTAGCTTACCCACATTTGACACTGTTGGAATTTTTGATGTACTCTTTAGTGTGACTGAGGCATCGCCCGACATATCACTGGGGAAGTAGATGACGTTGACAAAGTGATCATAACGTGTGCCTGTGTCAGCCGCCATATCCCGAAACTTCGTGATCGCTTCCTTGACGTCGAACGTTCCTTTATTGGCCAAGTGACGGTAGTCCTCATTTCCAGGGTTACTTCCATAATCCAGCAAACGGTTCATACCATACAAGTGCTTCATCACGTCTTTAAAGTTCGATTGAGTGGGGTCGCTTAAAGTCCCCTTAACAATGGGATCCGTGGGGTAGGGTGTATAGGTCGTGGGATTATATTCATCTGTACCTTCGCTCGGGTCATTCAGCAAGAGCGAGACGTCATAGGCTTGACTCAGCGTGGGGTGTTGCAAGAGTTTAAACAGGGTGATTGACGCGGCAGAACGTTGAAACTCCACCCCTGAAATCCAACGTTGTTCTTCATCGGCGTTGTCATCGCCACTCCACACAGTTTTCATGGGTCTTAGAGTTCTGCCAATAACAGATGTACAATTGGCTATACAATACGTACCCGATCCCCCACCAATAGGGCCTAGATTAGAACTAATGGCCATGCGCGCGGCTTCCACCGTCACAAAGGTTTGCGTAGCAGAACCTGTAGTTAAAGGATAATCAGTATTTTCATTCGGTTCTCGTCCGAAATTTCCCGCGTCTTGCCTCACCCAAAAACGGGAGAATGCCTCTTGTCTTCCATGAATTAAACTTGTCAAGGCAGGGGCACCAGTTGAAACATTATACCATCGATCCGTGATATTTGCAGGGGTATTCCATAATGTGTTGAATAGGTGACAGTCCTTTTGAGGATATTGCCTAGACGGATTCGTGCCATTTGGACCAGCAAACAACTTATACCCCCATAGGTTGACGCTGGTTGGGAGTCCAGCCCCAACATCTTTACCCGAAGTGTTGTAGTTCTTACAACGAATATAATTCAACGCCACAGCATCAAAATCGCCATCGGGAAAGTTTCGCTGGAGGTTATTGTTGAGTTTAGGGTAGCGAATGGTGTAGTCCCCTGAAGAAGGCATGGACGAATAGAGTCCTTGTTCCGCCGCTTCGAAACCGCTTGCCTCTCTCGAAGTCGCAACCCCCATGGCCGTGCCTGGTAGTGACTGCGATGTTTCCTTTAATGAAGGTAGCCCATTTGTCCAAAATAGGCGATTAGCGCCATTGTAATAGATGTCATACCAATCGGGTCTTAAAGTTCCCCCCGAAAGCACGGCCCCATCCTCCCATGGGGTATCAGTCCAATAACCCGTGTTATTTTCAGACGGTTGAAAGTACGGGGCACACAACAAGCCCTTGCCTGAATCATAAGTCATTAGATCCAAGGTCGGGTAGTCATGCATAATGCGTCGAGAATACGGAGACGTGGCGGGAGAATAGCAGGCCCCTCGGCTCATGTCAAAGGTAAAATTAAGCAACACGCGGGGGGTTTTGCCCTTAGTTTCTTCTACCAAGGGGTTATTGCGCACGTTAAAGGTTCCAGAAAAGGTCTCTGTGGGGGCTGTTGTTTGGCTCACTGTATCCGTATTGTCCTGAGCCGTGGGAGTGGCTATTTCAAAAACCTTTAATTCCCCCCGAACGAGGTAAGTCCCTGTACTGGTATTTTGCTTGTCATCATCGGTATTGGATGATTGATCTCGAAACTCCCACTGGTATGTAAACAACGGCACGTATTTACTGTCGGAGGTGCTTAAAAAGAAGGTTTTTTGACTGGTTTTTATCACGCGTTCGGGTGCCGAGGGGAGTATGTATCTATAATTTACGTTCGCACTGGGGTCTGTATCTTCAAAAAAAGTGGCGGTGTTGTCTAGGTAAGGTTCGCTGAACAACTCATCGCGAGCGCTCATATTTTTGTCCACAATTTTAGCGCCCTTACTTGCCAATTCGACCATCTGGTTGGTGATTTCTTCCACCAAAGTGCTTTTTCTGCTGAGATTTTTCGTTAAGAGTTCAATCAATTCGGTGCTGTTTAAACTGGCATTTTCTAAAGAAGTCACTTGATCTTCATACAACGTATTTTTCTCATTAGCCTCCAACAAAAAAGGCAGCACCACCACACCGACCATCATTAACACAAAACTCACTTCGACTAAGGAATACCCTGCCAGCACAAGCCTTTTTGAGGTTTTGTAAATATGTTGAAGCATCTTCAGTGACCCTTTTACGCGAGGCGTGACTTCTATTGACCCAGTCCGCACACAAAGAAACGACCATAACTGTTTCGGCCACTTTGTTTAAAAACTGAAGGGTGCGGGACAAGTTACATTAAGCAGACGAACCCCTAATCGTGTAATGGGTGTCACAAAAATGGGCGCTTTATGCTACACTATTGCTTTATGCTACACTATTATTGAATTGTATAACCTAAAGAAGTTTCGCCATGACGATGATTCACCCCCAAGAAGGCAAGACGAAAATACTCACCCCCCAAGCAGATGGCACCCTACTGGTTCGCTTCAAATCGGACGCCACGGCCTTTAACGGCGTCAAAAAAGCCTTTGTTGAAGGCAAAGGAGAGCTCAACGCTCGCATTTCGGCGTGCTTGTTTCGTTACTTGCACGCACAAGGCCTTCGCACGTGTTTTTTAAGCAGTACCCCTTGCCCAGAAACATTAATTTATGCCCCGCTTCTTATGATTCCAGTGGAAATTATTGTGCGAAATGTGGCCTATGGCGGTTTTTGCAAGCGCTTTCCCTTTGTAGAAGCAGGGCGCGTGTTTAAGGTGCCACTGGTGGAGTTTTGCCTGAAAGACGACGCGTTGGGCGACCCACCTTTGCCAGATGATGCGCTTGTGGTGCTGGATTACGTGCCTGCTCCCTACCGCGTTGAGGATTTAAAAACCTTGGCTTTGGCCGTCAACACCGCGTTGGTGGATTTATTTTCACAACGGGGCATTACCTGTGCGGATTTCAAACTAGAAGTGGGGCTTGATGCGCAAGGGATGCTCTGTATAGGCGATGAGCTCAGCCCCGACAACTTCCGCTTACGAGACACTGAAACAGGCGCGATTTTGGATAAAGACGTGTTTCGCTTGGATTGTGGCGATCTCAACAGCGTGTACAGCGAAGTGTTGCGTCGTTTAGAAGCGGTGTAGTGGCGCCCTCTCTTCACACGCGCGCTGGTGTTTTCCTCACGCAGGGCGTGGTTGGAATCACTTAAGGCTTTATGCTAGTCTAATGAAAACCTTAAAAGGGTTGCTAATTATCCTCCTTCTAGTGACGAAACTCTAGGAAGATAGCTGAACGGAGTTCTCAAGCTTTTACGCTTGGAGACCCCTCCCCTTTCTGTATTGTGGCAAATGTAAGCGTCTTTGTCAAGATCTCGCCTCAAGTGTACACCTCATGCAAGAAACGTATTTTTAAAACCACACGAAACAAAACACTCAAGCAGGACTATAATAAGAAGCATCCCCAAAACGTAGGAAGCCCCTGCTATGTCGACTCATACCCCCATCCCTCCCCGTACCGAAACCGCTCGTCCTCGCGGGATCCCCCTCCTGCCAGACGTCCCTGACTCCATTGAAGCGCTGGCAAAGTACATTTTTTCTCACGCCCCTAAGCGTCACCAAGAAGAACGCGTGCTGTTGGTGGAAGGGGGGTCACAATATGGGGCGTTAAATCACTTTACCGAAACTCTCAATACCGCTTTTCGTTTGCGGGGCCATTCTACAGCACAACTCCATTTGCTCGAAAATCCACAAGTCCATCAAGCCCTTGAAGGCATTCTTAAAGAATTCAAACCCACCATGCTCTTTAGCTTTAATGCCATTCATGAAGCCCTTGAATTAAGCAACCGAAAAACCTTGGGGCAACACCTCAAGGTGCCGAGCCTGTCCTGGTTTGCCGATCATCCCTTGATTCAACTCCCCCGCATTGTAGAGGTCGACTATCCTGAAAAAATCAATGCTCATTTTGCCATTGAAGGCTTTCGCAATAGCCAACATCGTGTGATCAAGCAACCGTTAAAGGCCTTTAATACGGTGATCCCTTCTGCGGGGTTCCCATCGTTTCAAACACAAAAACCCTTTAAAGAACGTCGCATTCCCCTCTTGGTTCCTTGTAGCTTCACGCCATTTCAAGAAAAATTAGATGCCCTCAAATTTCCTGAATTTCCCGCCTTTGAAGCCCTGTGCAAAGCCACCATTGACTACCTAATTGCCTCGCCTGAACATCCAGCAGACACGTTCTTGCTCGATGGCTTAGAGCGCCTTGGGGTCAATCCGCAGGACGTTCACCCGTATCAGTACCCTCGACTCATGGCGTGGATCAATCATAGTGCGGAAATGTACTGGCGCGAAAACTTTCTAAGACAAGCCAAAAACATCCCGCTAACGCTGTGTGGAAATGGGTGGGAAAAGGCGTCCTTTTTGTCTGAAAAATGGACGGTGCTCCCTCCTCCCAAATCAGGCACTTCTGTTGGGCTCTACGGGGATACTCAAGCCGTTTGGCACATTTTTCCGATGTATCCTGAAAGTGGACATGACCGCATTGACAACGCCACCGCCAATGGGGCGAACCTCATCACCGAACCGAAACAATGGCTTCAAGGCTATTACGGAAACGCCTTACAATATATTGAACAAACGTTAGACACCGTAGAAGAAACGTTGCACGGGCATTTAAATGCCCCACTAGAAGCGCGTGAAGCCCAAGCCAATTATGCCCAGCGCTTTACGCTCACGAACCGGACGTTATTCAATAGCGTCCTAGACATTGAACATATTTTAGAATGCTATGCGTTACGCCAAACCTTAAAAGAACCGCCGAAACACGCGTAAAGGATTGATTTAACTGGCTCTAGAAGGCATGACCTGAAAGAAAAACTGTAACAAATCTGTCACAAAACTATCACACTAAAAAAAAGTGTTGCTTTCTGTATGTTTGGCATATAATTAAAGTCTAATCAAGTGAATAATTGACTAGCCTCTTATGTTTGCTGGTTTTTTACTTGTTTGACGTCTTCAAAGGGTCATGGCGTTTTCCAGCGCTTAATTATGGGGACGTCTTTAAATTTGTAGTAGTTTAAGCGACATGAAGGGCAATTATTATGCCGACGCTATCTCAGAAAAAGGGTTTTGTCAGTCAACTTAACGAAGATATTGTTTCAGCGAACATTATTTTATTGGTTGATTACCGTGGGCTTTCTGTGGCCGAAATGACGAATCTTCGTCGTGCTTTAAGTGCGGCAAATGTTAAAGTCAAAGTGGCCAAAAATACGCTGGTCAAGCGGGCTGCCTTAGGTACTGAAATTGAGCAGCTTGCCCCTTATCTCAAAGGGCCTACGGGCTTGGTTTTGGGTTATGGGGATGAAGTGTCCGCCGTCAAAGCCATTAAAGAATTCCTTAAAAAGAATAAAAAAGAAAACGAGCTTCGGGCCGCCTTCTTGGAAGGAAATGTCATGAATGCTTCGGGCGTGAATCAACTGGCGACGATGCCTTCGAAAGAAGAACTTCGTGGCAAGTTGCTTATGTGTATTGCAAGCCCCCTTGTGGGACTGGCCAATGCTTTGAGTCACAACCAAAGTGGATTGGTTCGTTTGCTTGATCAACTTTCTACAATCAAACAGGATGAAGAAGTCTAAGTTTCTTTGTGTTGTGGGTTGTGATTCCCAAACTTAGGCAAGTGCCTATTTTAATTGTTAGATTCTATGTTATATAAGTCGAAAGAGGTTCTTTCATTATGATGATGGCTGTTGAATTAGATTCCAAAACGTCTCAAGTTTTTGAGCAAATTAAAGAGTTGAGCTTTTTACAAACCGCTCAGTTGGTAAAGGCGTTTGAAGACGAGTTCGGTATTTCTGCGGCGGCTCCTGCTGCTGTGGCTGTAGCAGCGGCTCCTGCGGCGGCGGCTGAAGCGGTTGAAGAGCAAACCGATTTCACCTTGGTCTTGGTTGATCCTGGTGCCACTAAAATCCAAGTGCTTAAAGAAGTGCGTGCCATTACAGGCTTGGGCTTAAAAGAAGCCAAGGACTTGGTAGACAGTACGCCTAAAACCGTTAAAGAAGGCTTGAAAAAAGAAGAAGCGGAAGAGTTGAAAAAGAAACTCGAAGAGCTTGGCGCGAAAGTCGAGCTGAAGTAGGTCTCTTGGGGCAGGTTTTCTCTATGAGGAGCCTGCCCTTCTCTGCATTTTATTTGCATTTATATAATGTAACGCCTTTGCTGAGCGTTTCAGGAGCTTCGCTTTTAAATGAATTCGAATCGCTTTTTGCTGATATAATATAAAAAGTATTGGGGTGAACATGCGTCTCCTCAATTCGTGTATTTTTTAAAAAGCTCCCCCATGTATGAAGTAGAAGCACGAGGTTTGATTGCCAAAACCTTGTGCCATAGCGAAAGAGGGTTTGACATGACGGCTACAAAGGTTCAGCGTTCAACGCTTCCTGGAATTGGTGACCTCCCCCTGGATCATATGCCTGATCTTGCGGAGATTCAAAAAAAGTCATTTCAATGGTTTCTTGAAAAAGGCTTAAAAGAAGAATTGCTTTCTTTTTCCCCTGTAAAAGATTATACGGGTCGCTTGGAATTGTATTTCTTGCCAGAATATCATTTTGACAAGCCCAAGTATTCGGTTGAAGACGCGCGTCATAATGAAGCGACTTATGCCAAGCAGTTGCGTATTAAAATGCGCCTCATTAACCGAGACACGGGTGAAATCAAAGAGCAAGAAGCCTACATCGGTGAAGTGCCGATGATGACCGATCGCGGGACGTTTATTATCAACGGGGCAGAACGTGTGATTGTGTCCCAATTGGTGCGCTCTCCTGGTATTTACTTCAAAAAAGAAACGGCCCTCAATGGCAAGCGTACCTTTAATGCGACGCTGATCCCTAACCGTGGGGCATGGTTGAAGTTTGAAACCGATGTCAATGACGTGATTTACGTTAAAATTGACAAGAACCGTAAAATCCCTGCCACCGTTTTGTTGCGTGCCCTAGGCTTAAGCGAGCAAGACATGGAAGGGCGCTTGCGTCACTTTGAATTTCTGCGTCGCACCTTAGACAAAGACCACACCGAAACCATGGAAGAAGCCTTGATTGAAGTGTACAAAAAGCTTCGCCCAGGGGACCCTCCCAGTGTCAGTGGTGGGCGCCAATTGCTTGAATCACGATTCTTTGACGACAAGCGTTATGACTTGGGCAAAGTCGGGCGCTATAAAATGAACAAGAAACTCGGCTTAAGCGTACCTGACAACGTGCGTACCTTGACTATCGGGGATATCATCACCGCAGTGGACTACCTCATTAGTCTTCACTACGATGAAGGCGCGGTGGATGATATTGATCACTTGGGCAACCGTCGCATTCGTGCGGTGGGTGAACTGCTTCAAAACCAGTTTAGAGTGGGTCTTTCACGCCTAGAGCGCATTGTCAAAGAACGGATGACACTTCAAGATACCGAAACCCTCACGCCTAACAATCTTTTGAATCCCAAGCCTCTTTTGGCCGCGATTCGTGAGTTTTTTGGTTCGTCGCAGTTGTCTCAGTTTATGGATCAAACCAACCCCTTGGCTGAATTGACCCACAAGCGCAGACTTTCCGCCCTTGGACCTGGAGGTTTAACCCGCGAGCGAGCTGGTTTTGCGGTTCGAGACATTCACCCATCTCACTACGGGCGTATTTGCCCTGTGGAAACGCCTGAAGGCCCTAACGCTGGTTTGATAGGTAGCCTCTGTACCTTCGCGCGCGTCAACGATTATGGATTTCTTGAAACGCCGTATTTTGTAGTCAAAAATGGTATCGTCACCAGCGACATTGATTACTTGTCTGCCGATGAGGAAGATCGTTACCGCATCGCCCCTGGGGATTTGCGTCGTGATGTGGAAACAGGTCAAATTATCGGCAATGCTGTGCCTGTTCGCTACCGTAACGATTTCACCACCACCACAGCGGATACCGTTGATTATGTGGGCAGTTCCCCGATCCAAATTGTTTCGGTAGGAACCTCACTCATTCCCTTTTTGGAACATGATGATGCAAACCGCGCCTTAATGGGCGCCAACATGCAACGTCAGGCGGTTCCTTTGGTGCATACGCAGCGTCCTGCGGTAGGCACAGGTCTTGAAAAGCGTGTTGCGTTAGATTCGGGCATGTGTATTAAAAGTACAGTTGCTGGTACGGTGGAAAAAGTAACTGGTGTGTTTGTGGATGTGCGCGATGTTGAAACCCACAAGGTCATTCGTCATAAACTGATGAAGTACGTCCGTTCAAACCAAGACACCTGCTTAAACCAAACCCCAATTGTTCGCGAAGGCGATGTGCTTGAAATGGGTGATGTGATTGCCGATGGTGCTTCTACCAAAGATGGAGAGCTTGCCCTAGGTAAAAACGTCTTAGTGGCCTTTATGCCATGGGAAGGCTACAACTTTGAAGATGCCGTCCTCATTTCTGAGCGTTTGGTGCAAGATGATGTGTTTTCATCCATTCACATTGAAAAGTTTGAGATCGATGCCCGTGCCACCAAGCTAGGGCCTGAAGAAATCACGCGTGAACTGCCGAATGTGGGTGAAGATGCCCTCAAAAATCTCGATGAGCAAGGCATTATTCGCGTTGGGGCACGGGTGTATGCGGATGATATTTTGGTGGGTAAAATCACCCCCAAAGGCGAAGCCGAACACCCGCCTGAAGAAAAGCTCTTACGCGCTATTTTTGCGGAAAAAGCACGTGATGTGAAAGACAACTCCCTGCGTGTGCCTCACGGAGAAGGCGGGCGCGTGGTGGATGTTAAAGTCTTTGAGCGTGAGAAGGGAGATGACCTTCCTCCTGGGGCCAACACGGTTGTTCGTGTGTACTTGGCTCAGCGTCGTAAAGTCAGCGTGGGAGACAAGATGGCTGGTCGTCACGGTAATAAAGGGATCGTTTCTCGTATCTTGCCGATTGAAGACATGCCCTTCTTGCCTGATGGAACCCCTGTAGATGTGGTGTTAAACCCACTTGGGGTGCCCTCTCGTATGAACGTGGGGCAAACTTATGAAACCATGTTGGGATTGGCGGCCTTCCTGAATGGCAAGTTGTATGAAGTCCCTCCCTTTGACGAGATGTACGGCGAAGAAGCGTCTTTAAAAGCCGTGCGTCAAGAACTCCAAGAAGCGATTGAAGCGTCTGGAAAGTCGTGGATTTTCCCCACAGGCAAAGCCACCTTACTCGACGGCCGAACCGGCGAGCCCTTCCACAATCCTGTGGCCCTAGGCTACATGTTCCTGATGAAGTTGGTTCACTTGGTGGATGATAAAATCCACGCACGTTCCACTGGGCCTTACAGCCTTGTGACGCAACAGCCCTTGGGCGGTAAAGCTCAATTTGGCGGTCAGCGTTTTGGGGAAATGGAAGTGTGGGCGCTTGAAGCCTATGGCGCGGCCTATACCTTACAAGAAATGTTGACGATTAAATCGGATGATGTCACAGGCCGTAGCCGTGCATACGAAGCCATCGTCAAGGGCGAAAATCTCACGCGTCCTGGCATTCCTGAATCCTTTAAGGTGTTGGTGCGTGAACTTCAAAGTATCGGCCTAGATCTTTCCGTCGTCAAAAAAGATGAAAACGACAAAGAAATAGAAGTCGACCTCATGTCGGATGAATCTGCGGCCAAAAAAGCCTTGAAACAGCGGGTCATCATCCCCAATGACACGGAGTTATTGAACTTTTTCGGTGAATAGTCTGTCCATCCCCTTAAGGCCACTTAAGGGGGAGACGCAGTCTTGAATCTTGCTTAAATATATCGTCTTAATGGTTGGTGGAAAATGTGTTTTAAGGCCATTTCACCACAAACAATCGGAGGAACGCCCCCTTGGTTAGCACAAATATCGATCACTTTGATTATATTCGCATCGGCATCGCATCGCCGACCCGTATTTTAGACTTGTCTCATGGGGAAGTCTTAAAGCCTGAAACCATCAACTACCGTACCTTAAAGCCTGAAATGGGTGGCCTGTTTTGCGAACGCATTTTTGGGCCAACCAAAGACTGGGAATGCTACTGCGGTAAGTACAAACGCGTCAGGCATCGTGGCATTATTTGTGAACGTTGTGGTGTGGAAGTCACCGAAGCGCGTGTGCGTCGTGTGCGGATGGGTCACGTGCAATTGGCCGCCCCTGTCAGCCATATTTGGTTCTTAAAAGGCATTCCAAGCTACATGGGGCTGTTGCTTGATACTCCCTTAAAAGATTTAGAACAAATCATTTACTTTAACGCTTACGTGGTGTTAGATCCTGGAAACACCGAATTAACTTATGGTCAATTATTAAGCGAAGAAGAGTATGACCGTTTATTGGATGAAAATGAAGAAGCGCAATTTGAAGTCGGCATCGGAGCAGAAGCGATTAAAACCATGTTGCAAAACATTGACTTGGTTGAACTGGTGAACGACTTACGCGGGCAGGTGGATACCCTAGGGGCCAGCGCGAGTCAAAAGAAAACCAAGCTGATGAAGCGCTTGCGTTTGGCTGAATTGCTCATGGGAAGTAAAACGGATCCGAGCTGGATGGTGATGGATGTTTTGCCTGTTACGCCCCCTGATTTGCGCCCCATGGTGCAGTTAGACGGTGGTCGCTTTGCGACATCCGACTTGAATGATTTGTACCGTCGCGTCATTAACCGTAACAACCGTTTGGCTCGTTTGATTGAAATGGGTGCGCCTGAAATCATCATTCGCAACGAAAAACGCATGCTTCAAGAATCCGTTGATGCCTTGATTGACAACGGCCGACGGGGTAGAACGGTGGTGGGGCCTAATAACCGTCCCCTAAAATCGTTGTCAAACATCATTGAAGGTAAGCAAGGTCGTTTCCGTCAAAATCTACTCGGTAAGCGTGTTGACTACTCTGGTCGTTCGGTGATTGTGGTCGGGCCTAAGTTGAACTTGCATCAGTGTGGTTTGCCCAAAGAAATGGCCATTGAGCTGTTCAAGCCCTTTGTCATCAATAAATTGATTGAACGTGGGGAATGCCAAAACATTAAATCCGCCAAGAAGAAAATTGAGCGTGGTGAGACCATTGTGTGGGATGTTTTGGAAGAGTTGATTAAGGGGCATCCTGTGCTCTTAAACCGTGCCCCTACACTGCACCGCTTAGGGATTCAAGCTTTTGAACCCGTGTTGGTGGACGGTCGAGCGATTCAGTTGCATCCGTTGGTGTGTATGGCGTTTAACGCCGACTTTGACGGAGACCAAATGGCCGTTCACATTCCCTTATCGCTTGAAGCGCAATCTGAAGCACGGATGTTGATGTTGGCCACCAATAACGTCCTTCTTCCTGCTACGGGTAAACCCGCGATTACGCCAACGCAAGACATGGTATTGGGGCTTTACTACTTGACCTTAGACAACCCCAACCACAATAAGGGTGAAGGCATGCGGTTCTTTAGTTTTGATGATGCCTTAGCGGCCTTTGAAGCAGGCGTCCTTCACATTCATGCCCGCATTTCGGTGAGAGATTCAGACGGTTCGATGATTGACACCACGGTTGGGCGCATTATCTTCAATAAAACCGTGCGTCAAGCCCTTGCTCAAGTCTAATTTTTCATGCTTAAGCCTCCCCTAAAGAGGCTTAAGTGTCCCCTTCTTAATACCATTTTAATTCAATGAAAGAGGTTTTGCGATATGACAACCCTGCAAAGCAAGAAAAAACTCGAGTTCTATAACAAAATCATGAATAAAAAAGAGCTGGGCAAGCTCATTTTAGGGGTCTATAATGAACATGGCGGAGCCAAAGCTGGTAACCTCGCCAATTTGCTTAAAAATCTAGGCTTTCGCTACGCAACTTTAGCCGGAGTCACCATTTCGATTGAGGATTTAGATGTCCCTGCCGTCAAAAAAGAGCTGATGCAAAAAGCGGAAGATGAAATCAGTCAATCACGTCAACGCTACTTGCGAGGCGAAATCACCGAAGTTGAACGTTACACCAAAGTTATCGACACATGGGCGGAAACAAACGAAAGCTTAACCAAAGCCGTTGTGGACAACTTTGACAAATTGAACTCTATTTATATGATGGCCTTTTCTGGAGCGCGTGGCAACCTGTCTCAAGTGCGTCAGTTGGTGGGGATGCGTGGATTGATGGCCGATTCTCAAGGCCAAATTATTGATGTCCCCATTAAAACCAATTTCCGCGAAGGCTTAAGCGTCACCGAATACATTATTTCAAGTTACGGGGCGAGAAAAGGGTTGGTTGATACCGCCCTAAAAACGGCCGATTCGGGGTACTTGACACGTCGTTTGGTGGATGTCGCGCAAGATGTCATCATCACCGAAGAAGATTGTGGCACACAAAAAGGCGTGTGGATGCGTTCCATTAGCGACGGAAGCTCTGTCGTTGTGACGCTTGAAGATCGGATCGTTTCAAGAGCTTCAGCAGTAGATGTGGTGCATCCTCAAACAGGGGAAGTCTTGGTTCAAGCAGGGCAAGTCATGACGGAAGCCATTGCGCAAGCCATCAATGAAGCGGGAATTGAAGCCGTTTTGGTGCGTTCAGGCTTAACGTGTGAAACCAATTTTGGGATTTGTCAAAAATGCTACGGCTGGTCCCTGACCACCAATAAGTTGGTGGATCAAGGGGAATCGATCGGCATTATGGCCGCACAATCGATCGGGGAACCCGGTACCCAGCTCACGATGCGTACCTTCCACACAGGAGGGGTATTTAGTGGGGGTGTTTCTCGCGAAATCGTGAAAGCCAAAGCCAGTGGTAAAGTCAAAGTGGAAGTGCCTGTCCGTGATTTTCGGACCCGTCACGGGGATGTGGTGGATATTGCCACGCGCGACGGTCAACTGGTGATTGAAAATGCCAAAGGCAAAGAAGACGTGTATGCCGTGCCATTTGGGGCGACCTTATTTGTGCATAAAAAAGGCACTGTGGTAGAAGCTGGGCAGGCTATTTTTGAGTTTGATCCAAGCTCTGCGCGTGGCAACATGAACCGCTTGACCGAAAAAGCCACCAAAGACATCACCGCCGATTTGAGTGGCAAAGTGCGTTATGAAGACTTTGACGCCGATGAAAAGCGTGATCGTCAAGGAAACATTTCACGCACCGCCAACCGTAGCGGTACGATTTGGGTCTTGGGTGGGGATGTGTACAACTTGCCTGCGGGTTCTGATCTCAAAGTCCAAGACGCCCAAAGCGTTTTTGCGGATGATGTATTGGCTGAAACCATGTTGCAAAGTGAATATGGGGGAGAAGTCCGCCTACCAGAAGATTTGGTCACCGTTGAAGCCAATCTGAACAACGAACACGTAAAAGTCATTGAAAATGGCAAAGAATTAACCGTGGTCATTGCCTCAGTGAGTCCCGCCAATGCGAGTTTCGTGCAAACGAAAAAAGAAATGCTCTGGCAAGTCGTCAATGACACGGATGACGTTGAAGAAACCTACATTATTAAAGCGCCTCAAGGCACCACCGTTGAAAATGGTAGTATTATTGCTGAGTTGGTGGATGATCGTATTTCAGTCCCCACCAGTGGTGAAATTCGCTATGAAGGGGTGGAAGTCGATGAACAGCAAATCGTCACCAAAGCGGGGAAAGTCCTCTTTATTCCTGAAGAAATTCATCAGGTGTCTAAAGACATTTCACTAAAAGCCCCTGGTTTAGATTCCGGCATGTTTGTTAAAGCGGGTACAGAACTCGTCAATGGGATTTATGCCCGTATTGATGGGGTGGTGAGCTTTGTGGAAGAAAATGATATTATTCACGAAGTGATTGTACGCCCTGGTGAATTGTATCGCGTGGATGAAGTCAAAGACTTGCAAGTCGATGATGGTACCATTGTGGAAGCGGGTGATGAAGTGGCACCCGGCATTGCGGCAACCGTTCGTAGCTTGGTGACGATTACGTATCAAATTGATGATGCGGAAGAGAGCTTTAATCCAGATACTGATGACACGTCTTCTTTGGAATATGCGGAAGTCTTGATTCGTCCTGTGTATGAATATGATGTTGCGCCTCGTGACGTGAACATTGAGTTCATGTCGACTGAAGAAGAGCATATTCGAGTCATTCCTGTCACTCAATTACAAGCCACCGATGGATCTAAGCTCCGTTCGGTTGAAGGGACCTCTTTATTGCGGACCAGTTTGGTACTTCAAATGGGAGGCTATATGTCTCGCTTAAAAGGGGTAACTGAACTACAAGCCTTAACGGAAGACGAGCAAGAGTTGAAAGTGGTGGTGTTGGAACATATTACCATTCGTCACAACAACAGTTCTGAAACCGTGCGCGCCAATGCCACCAAAACCATGCTGTTGGTTGAACATGGCGAGATTATTGAGAAAAATGGTGCCGTGGTGAAGTCCCAAGTCTTGGCGACAACCAACGGAACCATTTTACTGCCTAAAGATGCGGATGCTCGTGAAGTGCGTCGCTTGTTGTTGGTGTCTCAAAAGCACTTGAAGGAACAATCCTTAAACGGGGAAATTATTGTAAAACCAGGTGATTTCATTCGTGTGGGTCAAGCTTTAGACAATAAAGGCACGCTTTCCATCGATTCTGCTCAAGTAGAAGCGGTTGACGGCAAAACCCTCACGCTCCATATCGGGCGCCCCTACTTAATTAGTGCAGGCACGCAGTTACAAGCTGAAAACTACGGCTTGTCTCAGCAAGGCGACTTGATTGCCACGTTGATCTTTGAACGCCAAAAAACGGGGGATATTGTTCAAGGTCTCCCTAAAGTTGAAGAACTTTTGGAAGGTCGTAAGCCCAAAGAAATTGCGGTGTTGGCCCCCTTTAATGCTAAAATTGAAATTACGTGGGACGAAGAAGTCCCGCATGTTTACCTTGTGGATGATGAAGCGGGTCGGGTGGAAGTAGCCATCCCCTTAGGGGCCAATCTTCTAGTCGAAGACGGGCAACGCATTAAAGCAGGGGAGCAAATCACCGATGGCTCCATCAACCCGCATGAACTTTTAGAAATTTCAGGGGTTGAAGCGGTTAGTCAATTCTTGGTTGAAGAAGTGCAACGGGTCTATCGTTCGCAAGGTGTTGAAATTGCCGACAAGCATTTGGAAATTATTGTGCGACAAATGACGCGTAAGGTGCGCATTGATGAAAGTGGGGATACCTTCTTGTTGGGGGGTGAACTGGTGGATATGAAAGTACTCAATGAAGCCAACCGTCAAGCCGAAGAAGCGGGACACCGTCCTGCGGCTTATTCGCCCGTCTTGTTGGGGATTACCAAAGCCAGCTTAAATACAGAAAGCTTTATTTCAGCGGCCTCTTTCCAAGAAACCACTCGCGTGTTGACCGAAGCCGCTGTGGAAGGACGGATCGATCTCCTGCGTGGCTTGAAGGAAAACGTCATCATCGGACGCCTCATTCCAGCCGGAACAGGTTTCCCAAGCTTTAAGGATCAGCGTCGTGAACTCGAGCAAGACGATTCCGCCAGCATGAAGTCTAATGCACGTAAACCTTCCGCGATTTTGGAAGAAATCGAAAGCATGTTTGGCTCGCCCGATGTGGAAAGCTTCAGCGACTTCTTGCTGGATGATAGCTTTGCTTCTTCCATGGGCATGGGTATTGAAAATGATGAAGAGTTTGATGATTTGGCCACCAACATGGCCGATGACGATCTCATTGGCTAATTATGCGTCGTGACCAAGGGATTCACCCAAAAAAGGGTGAATCCCTTTTTTAGAAGGGAATACGTGTGGTGCTTTCAAAAAGTAAAGAAGCCTTTCGTCGTGTACTGCTGTATCAGATCTTGCTTTTGACAGCTGTGTTTATCACCGTTCCTTTTTGGGTGTTGGCGTTGGTGTTTGTACCTAAATTACGAGCGGGATTTTGGCAAAAGTCTGGTTTTATTTCCCCCGCCTTAGAAGAAAAGCTTAATCGACTCAATCGAAACCAGCCGGTCTTATGGATCCATGCCGTTTCAGTCGGTGAATTGCTTGCCGTCAAGCCGTTGATCCACCTGCTTTTAGAACAAAACATGACGGTCGTCATTAGTACCACCACAAAAACAGGGCAAACGCTCGCTCAAACGGACTTAGGCACCCACTGCGTGGTACTGTATTTCCCCTTTGATGTTTTCTTTTCCGTTGATCCACTGGTCAAAGCCATTCGACCTGATTTGGTGATGATTATGGAAACCGAATTATGGCCGTATTTTATTTGGTATGTGGGGCATCGTAGTTCAACAGCCTTATATTTAATCAACGGCAGGTTGTCGGACAATTCCTTTCTTGGCTATCAACGCATCAAACTGTTTTTACGGCCGATTTTAAGTTTGTTGGATCACGCCTACATGCAAACCAAGTTGGATGCTCAGCGTTTTAAGTCGTTGCTTTTACCCCATGCGGTGAATAAGGTGTCTGTTTTGGGGAACTTGAAATTTGATTTACCCCCTTGGCATGAACGGCAGGATAAAATCCAGCATCTCAAAACGCTCTTTAACTTCCCGAAAGACAGCATCATTATTACGGTGGCTTCTACACATGAAGGGGAAGAAGCCCTGTTGTTGAATGTGTTGTATGAACTGTCTCGTGACTTTCCTGAACTACGGGTGGTCTTGGTGCCTCGTCACCCCGATCGAATCCCCCAAGTGAGTCGTTTGTTACGGGAAGAGACCTTTCGCTTTCGCTTGCGGTCTTCTTTAAATGAAACGTCCTTCAATACGGAAAAAGCGGTATTGGTCGACAGCATTGGCGAATTGAAAGATATTCTCGCGTTTTCGGACATGGCGATTGTGGCGGGGAGTTTTTTGCCTCACTTGGGGGGGCATAACATTTTAGAACCTATTATGGTGGGGACGCCCGTGTTATACGGCCCGTACATGGGGAACTTTAAGGAAATCGTGTACACGGTTGAACAATATGAAGCTGGTATTCAAGTGCCAGATCTACGGGCTTTAAAGCATGCCTTGGTTGAATTGATGACCAATACGAGTGAACGTGAGCGTTTGGTAAAAGCAGGGTATGTAATGCTGGCGGCTCATCAAGGGCAGACGCACAGCTTGGTGGAAGCCGTTTTAAAGCAACTCCATTGGCATGCGATCTAAAACGCTTAAACGATGAAATAGCGCATTGAATAAAAAGGCCATAGACCGAAAAGGACACTTTCTTGTTTGGAGATAGTGTCCTTTTCGTATGTATAGTGTTCGATAGAACTAGATTGAACTAGACTCTACCTTCGCAGTGGTACTTGAAGCAGGAGTACCATTCAGCGTGGCCAAATAGGTCGCTAGAGCATCGATCTCATCTTGATGACCCACCACAGGGGGCATATAACCATGATACATCGTTTTGGCAACGCCTTTTTCATCAACGATGTGGTTGTCTTTCATCAAGGTGAGCAGGTTTTTAATGGCATCCTTGTCACGACTCGCCAGCATGACTTTCATGCTACGATATCCATTTCCCGTCGCTGTGTGACAAGACGTACACTGGTAACGGAACATCAATTTGCCTTTGCCTAATTCATCGTTGGCCTTGAGGGTGCTCAATTCGGCCCCCGCAAACTTGTGATGATTTAAAAAGCCTTCTTGATTGACTTTGTCCACTTCAAACTTACGCAAACCGTTAGAATACATGTAGTTGTAGACGACATAAGGTTTACGCATCATTTCACGAGACCATTCTTCCGTAAACATGAAGCCAAAGCCCGCGGCCAATAACATGACGGCAAAGGTCGTGTTAAACGCACGAGGATTTAAGTAAGGCCCTGCCAGAACCATACCAAACAAGCCAACGGCAAACACCATCGTCATAAAAATGGCTTTTGCCATAATGGAAAAGTTACCGACACCAATCGTACTTAGACCGTTAATAATGACTTGTTGCGTCGGTTCAGGCAAGGTGAAGAGGTAAGCAATCACAAACAAAGGGCCGAGTATCACGGCGGGCAAAAGCCATTTGGCCGAATACTTGAGAAGGTAGGCTTTAACGTCGACATCCATCGTTTTTTCACGACTGAGGGTAAAGAAGGCATAAATACCCGCCAACGCCATCATAATGAACATCCGCAAGCCTAAAGCAGGCCAGAAAGATGAGTTAAAGAAGGCATCGCCTATGTTACCTTTGGTGAAATCCCAACCGCCTGAATTCAGCATGAAGGTCAAAATACCGTTAATGGCAAACAAAGTAAAGTAAGAAATACCGATGTAAATCCACGCCAATTTTAGGTGAGTTTTACGATCTAACTTGTCCCACGTGTAATAGTAGGCCAAGAACGTTCCGAGTTCTAAGGCAAAGAAGATATATTCTACGGCCCAAAACAAGGAAAAGTTCTGCAAGAGGGTTTGAGTCCCGTTAGGGCTTGCTAAACCAATGGCCCACCAAATCCCGACACCCGACATCGCCCCTAGTACAGTGGTTAGAAGGAGAAAGAACTTGGAATGCTTTTTTAGATAATCGTAAATACGATCATCTTGCTTCTTATAGGCCAACTGTTCCGTGAATGCCAAAAACGCACCCCCACCAATGGCAAAGTGTGAAATAAAGACGTGGAGCACGGCAATCAAGCCAATGACCCAACCACTACCGATGTTAGGAACTTCCCATACTGGAAACATATTATAAGGACCCCCATATCGTTAAGATGAGCCATCCAATAAAAAAGATGACACCATACACGGTTGCAAACTTAGAAATAAACGGAAACTTACCTGTGCTATCAAGTATCGGCACAACTGCCAAGGAACCAAAGACGGTTCCTATAAATACCATAGCCACATGAACCCCGTCAAAAAATAGGATTTTGGCAGGAAAGAGTTTCAAGGCTTGGAATTGAGACAAGAAATACCATTCAGGCTTAATGCCAATTGGTGCCATCGCTGCAGGATCAACCTGTGGCCCTAAGCCCCAAGGTTTCATGGTTACCACTAACATAAAGCCAACCAGAACGGCAAACCATACGAAGACATCTTTCTTAATAAAATCAGGGAAGAACTTTTCGTATTTGCGTTCTGCTTTCGGCAATTTTTGAATCGATTCAGGCTCGCTGATGCCTTGTAATTGAATCAAGGTGGCGTGTAAACCAAATAAGCCCATCATGGCAAGAGGCAAAGCAATGACATGTAAACTAAAAAAGCGGTTCATGGTGACTTGGCCAATTTCTGAACCCCCACGGACAAATTCCGCTAAATACGGACCAATAATAGGCGATTCTCCAGCGACATCTACCCCCACTTTGGTGGCGAAATAGGCAATTTCATCCATGGGTAACATATAGCCTGTAAAACCAAAGACCATCGCAATGCCCACAAGCCCTAAGCCAGAAAGCCAAGTAAACTCACGAGGCGCACGGTAGGCCTTCATAAAATAGGTACTAAACATGTGAATAAACAGCACTAAAATAAAGAGATTGGCTCCCCAGCTGTGCATTGAACGAATCAACCATCCAAAAGGCACTTGCATGTTAATGGCTTGAACAGACGCATAGGCCCCTTCAAACGTGGGAACATAATGAAACATGAGCAAGAAGCCTGTGGCGAACTGAATACCCATGAAAAGGGCGGCAATTCCGCCCATGTAATACCAAATCGAATGCTTGTGGACAGGGACTTCTTTATGTCCTGCAAACTCAACGGCTGCTTTGAGCGGAACCCGTTCGTCCAGCCAATCCACGACGGTTTGCACAAGGTTGAGATTTTTTAAGGTCGGAATAGACACGATGACGTGGACTCCTTATCATAAATAATTGAAACTAGGCGATTTTAATGGTAATGGTGCCGTCTGCGGCGACTTCGGCCACCAAGGGCTTCAGTGGAGCCGGAGGAGGCCCCGCAATGTTTTTACCCGTATTCGGATCGTACGTTCCGCCGTGGCAAGCACAGTAAATGACATCTTTATCTTTTTGGTAGCCCACGGTACAACCCAAGTGGGAACACTTGGCGTTAAAAACGGAAAGCTTACCGTTGGTGTCATGAATTAACAAGGCGGGGATGGAACCAAACATGAAGTTTTTAGATTCGCCCACGGGAAAGTCCTTGAGATTTTTTTCAAAGGTCATTTCCGTGACGGTAACGACTTCGCTTTTCTTCGGCCACAGGAAGCTTAGAATAGGTGTTGCTCCTACAAGTAAAGCCCACAAGCCCCCACCCAAGGCAATAATTCCTCCAAAGAAGGCGCGCCTACTGAAACTCACTTCAGGAGAATCGAGTTCATAGCCACCGTGTGAATTGTTTTGTGCTTCATTTGTTTGGGATGCATCGTGTTCCGTTGTCATCGTGAACGCTCCTTACATTACATTAAACAGTCTTATTGTAGGCATTGAAAACAGTTTTCGCAAGCCACACGAAGTAACCAATCATCAAGACCAAGAATACACCAAACACCATTAAAATAGGCCATTGAATCACCACAGGTTGTGCGTCAAACAGGGGTTGCATGTATTGATCTGTATGGAAAAGGCGCAATAAATGGCGCAAAACAACCATTAACGTCACCACCAACACGCCTGAAGTCAAGCCGACTGTGTAGGACTTTTCGCATCCTTTTTTAACGGCAAGCCCCATGGCGATCAAGGAAATGACCTCTAGCCCCAAGGAAGTATTTAACAAGTGAGTGGTGGCTTTGGCGCTTTGAAAACCTTGAGGAGTCGACCAGAAAAACCAAAACCCGATTAAGGTTTGAATAAGGGTCGTACTAATGTAGCCACTTGCCCCAAGCTTAATCAACCAAGTCCCAAAGGATTCATCACGCTTTTTCCAGTAAAGGCCAAAGCATCCGAGTGTTAAAGCACAGACGGCAAGGGCGGCCCCCACAAAATGAAGGTAACGAGGCACCAAAGTGGGCTCGGTCAAATTAAGGCTTGCTCCTGCGGGGCTGGCTTGATACAAGGGCAGAAACTTTTCAGGCGTTAGCATCAACGTCATGTTATTGGAAAAAATAAAGGCAATGATTAAAAAGAGGACACTACTGGCAATCAACACCCAAGGAGCCTTCATCACATCCATTCGCTTCTTGCCGTAATTGTAGACATACAGTCCGTAATAGCCGATCGTCAACAAGAATAAAACAGCAATCCAAGGCAGCGCAATCACAATAGAAGAGGCATAAATTAAAGGACCGTAAAGCACTTGCAAGAATAATAATGGCACGATCCCCTGAGTAATAGCGGCGGTGGTGAAGATAGGCAAGCTGGCCGCGAGTTGGCGTCCTGCTCGAGTGGTATGGGCATTTTCGTCTTTACCGCCCATTAAAAGTAAAATAGCTGAAACCAAACCACCTGTGAGTGCCACATTCATGGGCAGGGCGTGCAACAAAAAGCCTAGCACCAGTAACACTTGCAAAAAAGGAACTGGGGCAGGAAAAGGAATGGGCTGAAAGCTTCCGACTGAAAGTAAGGTAGTGTCCATATTTTGAGGGTCCTACAAGCTGAATGTCAACCTAATAACAAAACTTATTTCATGCAATCTTTTAAAGAATCGTCAAAAGAATTTTTGAGAGTCTTTGATCAAGATCTTCTTCGTGTAATTTTAGTATACATGAAAGATTTTTTTTGAACTAATAAATCTTCGAAAATCATCATTTTTACTCAAGCGTTGCAATTGTAACAAGTCTAGCACAAAATAGGGGGCTTTTTTCCTTAATGCTATTGTAAGGTGCAGAACAACACGCACCGAACCGCCAATAAGAATTAGGACGAGAAGGAACACGACAAGCGTTCATGAACGACCCTTTTCTTATAAAATGACCCAACTTAATTTCGTATGACCAGTGGCAAGGATGTCACCCACATTCTTTCGCTCAACCCGAATAGGAAAAACCACCTTTTCAAGCGGTTTTACATCGCTTAAGTGGCGGCACACTTAAATGAAAAGGCTTATTTGTCGACGTGCCAAGAACGCTCACACACGCTAAACCGTGGCCTTCGCTACCCTCACATCCATTCCATGTGGCACGGGTTGCTTAACTGATATTCGCAGGAATGAACGCGTTTCAAGTGACCCTTCACCAGCATTGGCTAGGGGGGGGTATACGAGGGTGCTGTTTTACCCGCTTGAATTTTTGTCATTCACCACGTGATGGCAAAACGCCATGAAAAACAAATTCAAATGAAAGCCCAAAAATTATGTAACGTCTCTCTCTCTCTTCTAAACAAGGTTTTTTGATTTTGGTTGTTCTCTTGATTGTTTGTTTGATGTCCCTCACAACGTCCTACGTTTTGATGAGTTGGCTTTTTTAGAAAAGTACAACGAATGAACGTATACTCGCCGATGCCTCCATCGGCGTTTTTTTTATGGGATTTTACGTCGCTATTTTCGTCATTGCGAACGCATGTGAAGCAATCTGCCCACCACTTGCGGAGTCTCTACAGATTGCCTCGCTACGCTGGCAATGACGGTGGGTTATAGAGTGATTAAACCCACAATGTAACAGAATGTAACAGAATGGCAATTGGTGGCTTTAAGAATCCTTTATTAGGTTGTAAATAGAAGAACCTCAAAGATTTAATTCTATGACATCTTCAAACGTTTTAGCACATAGGACAAATGTGAATTTTTAGACAGATTCATTTATTTAATTTCGAGAGATACAGAACCCAAGAGAAAAAGAGAGGCATAGAATATGACTATCGGTAATATTAGTACTCCAGTAGGACCTGGAACATTAGATTTAGCAGGATTAAAAACGTTTGCCAAAAATTTTGTGAAGACAGACGGCTTAAGTACCGCGGACAAAATAAAATTTGGCACGGTTGATGCCAAAGGCTTAACGCGTGAACAAGTCATGATTAAAGGTGGCTTAACGGGTATTTCAGGATTAAACATTGATTTTAAGACCAAAGACGGTTTAGCCATTTGGAACAGTATTGCTGGAGCTGACGGCTTGATGTCTGCTCGTGAACATGCTCAAGCTTTATTGAGATTCGACACCACAGAAGAAGCAGGTGTTGATACGAGTAAATTCAATTTAACCAAAGCTGAAGCCACCGCAGGGTTTAAAAAACTCTTAACCGATGCCAAGGCAGACCCTAAAGGCATTGCGAAATCTTACCTCGCTTTAAACCAGGTGGGTGAAGATGTAGGGTTAGATACTGGCGATGCTTCTTTCAATGAAAACGCTTCTGAAGTAACCGCTGGCACTAACATCGCAGGCGGAGACTTCTGGGGGTCTCTTGTTCCACCCGCTCCACCAGCTACGACAGCCCCAGCGGGTACCTTGGCCGCTATTTTAGAAAAAATTACAGACCCCACTCAAAAAGCACTCATAAAGACACTTTTAGAAGCGTTAGGTATTAAGTAAACGTTACTCCACATTATAAAAAGCGTCCGAAGCCATTCGGACGCTTTTTGCGTTGAATGGACTACTACAGCTAGAGGGTTTTTCTTGAAAGCGCCCCTCTAAATGAATGAAGGTCGTATACTAGGGGGAGTAATATACGCTTTATCCTTACGAGGTCTTCTCAATGTCCTTTTTCCCCCTTGCCACGGCACTTGCTGAATTACCTGTAGTGTTTCAATGGTATTGGTTTGTCGTCACTTTCATCACAGGAGCTTCTGTGGGAAGCTTTCTTAATGTTGTGGCCCTTCGTCAATTGGCGGATGAAGAATTCGTTCAAACGCCGTCTCACTGCCCTAAATGCGGGTATGCCCTGAAATGGTTTGACAACATTCCCATCCTGAGCTGGTTGATTTTAGGCGGTAAATGCCGTAGTTGTAAAGCATCGATTCACTGGCAATACCCTCTTGTGGAAGTGGTGACGGCTTTATTGTTTTTAGCGACAGGCTGGCATTTTGGCATTGATTGGATCGTCTTGCCTGTGGTGGCTTTTTTAGCAACCATGGTGTTGTTAAGCATCACCGATTTTAAGGAACACGTCATTTTCACTTGGCACGCCTTATGGATTATTCCTGTGGGTTTGTTGGTGCATGCCCTAGGGGTGGGCAACGATTTGACGGCTTTAGCGTGGATCCCCAGCTGGACGATGGAAACGGCGACTTATTTTGGGCCTTCTTTTTGGTCGGCTCTTTTGGGTGTGGCAGGAATTTTTGGCGTCTTTGAAGGATTGATTTACCTGAGTCGCCTTTTGGTTGGACAAGATGGCTTTGGTCATGGGGACACCCTTATTTTGATGGCGATTGCCTCCTTCTTGGGCTGGGAAGGGGCTTTAGCGTCATTAGTACTTGGAGGTATTTTGACTGGGGTAATTAGCCTACCCATTATGTTTCTTCAATGGGCCAAAGAAAAAGCATGGGGCTTGGTCTGGAAGCTTGGCACGGCATTGCTTGCAACAACAGGTTTGTACGGCCTAAGTTACTTAGAACTTTCCCCCAAAAAGCATATGGTCATTTCACTTGCGGTGATGATAGGAACCAGCATTTTATTATTTAGCTTTTTGAAAGAAAAAAAGCAAGTGGGTGGCTTCACCAAAGTGCCGTTTGGGCCCGGTCTCATTGTTGCGGCGATTGTACTACTCTTTTTTGGACAAGACCTTTTGGACCCCGCTTTTCAAGTGATTCACGGATTTTTTGAGTCCCTGTAGCAATAGCACAATTTCACTCCATCTCAAATATGTTATACTTTATAAAATACTCTTTATCATCTCGGGAGCCTTCTACAATGACCACTGCCAAACACGATGCCTCCACACCCTCCCTGTACCCTGTGTTGGCACGATTCAAAGAGGCTCGTATTCAACCCGAAAATTACTCACAGCAGTACCACGCGTCTCTTGAAAATCCCGACGCCTATTGGTCAAACCAAGCGCAGCGTCTCATCTGGCATAAACCATTTGAACAAGTCAATACCAGTCGCTTTACACCGAACGATGTTAAAATTGAATGGTTTAAAGGCGGGCAGTTAAATGTTTGTGAAAACTGTGTGGATCGCCACTCGCTAGCGACTCCTGAAGCACTTGCCCTGATTTGGGAGCCTGATCACCCTAGTCAAAGCACACGAACACTCACCTATCAAGAATTGCATCAAGACGTGCAACGTTGTGCCAATATGCTAAAAGCGTTAGGGGCTAATGCCAAAGAACCCATTACGATTTACATGCCCATGATTCCTGAAGCCGTTGTGGCCATGCTGGCCTGTAGTCGTTTAGGGGTGCCTCATTCCGTGGTGTTTGGTGGATTTTCACCCAAGGCCTTACGTGAACGTATTGAAGATTGTGGAAGTAAAATTGTCATTACCGCCAATGAAGGGCGCCGCGGTGGCAAAGCCATTCCCCTAAAGGCCAATGTGGATACAGCGTGTCAAGGGCTAGATATTCACCACGTTTTGGTGTTTCAACACAGTGCGTTGCCTCCACTGGCGTGGCAAGCCCCTCGAGATATTTGGTGGCATGAACTTTCAGATGTTGTCGATGCCGACTGCCCCCCCGTTTCAGTAGATTCGGAGCACCCGTTATTTGTATTATATACCTCTGGTTCTACGGGCAAGCCAAAGGGGTTGCAGCATAGTTCCGCAGGTTACTTATTGTATGCTCAACAAACGTTTGAAAATGTCTTTGATTATAAGGCTGGGGAAGTTTTTTGGTGTACCGCGGATGTTGGCTGGGTAACAGGCCATAGTTATATGGTGTATGGGCCCCTTGCTGCAGGCGCCACCACGCTTTTGTTTGAAGGCGTCCCCACTTTCCCGGATATCGATCGTTTTTGGCAAGTCATTGAAAAGCACCAAGTCAATCTTTTTTATACAGCTCCTACCGCGTTGCGTACTTTAATGAAGTTTGGCAATGCCCCTGTCGAAGCGCGAGAGTTGAGTAGTTTACGTATTTTAGGTTCTGTGGGCGAACCGATTAACGCTGAAGCGTGGGAATGGTATTTTCACACCGTGGGTAACGGTCAATGTGCGATAGTGGACACCTACTGGCAAACCGAAACAGGGGGTCATCTTCTAACGCCTTTGGTGGGAGTAAATAACCTTAAGCCAGGCGCTGCCCTGCAACCCTATTTTGGAATTGTTCCTGTTTTGTTTAATACTCAAGGGGAACCCATTGCCCATAAAGTAGGCCAGTCTTTTTCTGGCGCATTATGTATCAAGCATTCTTGGCCAGGGCAAGCACGCACCATTTGGGGAGACCACGCCCGTTTTGAAGCCACGTATTTTTCCACCTTCGCGAATCACTACTTCACAGGAGATTTGGCTCATCAAGACGAAGACGGTGATTTTTGGATTGAAGGGCGTATGGATGATGTGATTAACGTTTCAGGGCATCGCTTAGGCACCGCGGAAATAGAATCCGCCTTAAATGAGCACCCCGCGGTGATTGAATCGGCAGTTGTGGCGATTGAAAATGAACTCAAAGGCCAAGGGATTTACGCGTTTGTTATTTTAAAGCCTGAAGAACCGATTACGCACAGGGTATTTAAAACGGAACTGAACACCTTATTGCGTCAATTGATTGGAGCGATTGCTTATATAGATCAAGTCCAAATTACTCCGCAATTACCCAAAACGCGTTCAGGTAAAATCATGCGCCGTATTTTGCGTAAAATTGCCAATGGTGAAATTCAAACCAAGGCGGAGTATCACAAACTTGGGGATACGTCTACGTTGTTGGATGCTAGCGTGGTGGATGAACTCGTCTTTACCTTTCAGACGCTGAACCCTTCTATGTTACAAGTCCATGCCGTAGATGCTCAGGGGTCTCCTTCAACTCTTCAAAAAAAAAAGACTTCCCCTTAGCCCAAGCGATTTCAACGTTCATTCCTAAGGAATAAGCACCTTGATCCCCCTTCCATCAACCAAAACAACCTGTGAATGCGGAAGCATCAGAGGGTTTCCCCGCGTAATACACATTGTTAAAGCACGCCATACAAGGCTGTAGGTGTCCTGATGCGGAGACGGCTTCTAGCAAGTCTGTTGTGGACAAATAACCCAACGTGTCGCTGCCGAGCCAAGCGTTTAGGGCGGAAGCATCCATTTGATTGGCAATGAGTTCAGATTCATTGGACATATCAATGCCGTAATAACAGGGGTGCTTTACGGGAGGCGAACTCACGCGGAAGTGAATTTGATTCACCCCAGCGTCTTTCAACATGGTTACAATACGTTGACTGGTGTTGCCACGTACGATGGAATCGTCAATAACGACGACATTTTTACCATTAAGCAAGGATTTTAAAGGATTAAGTTTGAGGCGAATGCCTTGTTCTCTTAGGGCTTGGGTGGGATTGATAAAGGTTCTTCCCACATAACGATTTTTAATCAACCCATCCATATAAGGAATGCCACTGGCTCTTGAATAGCCCACGGCCGCAGGGATGCCTGAATCAGGGACGGGAATCACAAAATCCGCCTGTACAGGGTGACTTTTCGCCAACAATGCCCCCAACTTCAAGCGCACTTCATAAACGCTTTGCCCTTGTAAAATGCTGTCAGGCCGTGCGAAATAAATGTATTCAAAGGCACAAAAATGTTCGTTTACTTTGGCACACGCTCCTTCAATCCATCGTTGTTGAATGTGTCCTTTTAAATCGATGATCAAAATTTCCCCCGGTTCAACATCACGCACATATTCTGCCCCAATAATGTCAAAGGCACAGGTTTCAGAAGCCACCACCACTTGCCCACTGGGCATTTTCCCTAGGCATAAGGGACGGATCCCATGTTTGTCTCGTGCGGCAATTAAGCAATCACCCATCGCCATGACCACGCTAAACGCCCCTTGGCAGTGGCTAAAAACCAACGCAGCGGCTTCCGCTAAATCCCCTTGTGTTTCAGCCAACGCTTGGCCCAAACATCGCACCATAACATGACTGTCACTATTGGCCCCAAACCCGTCACCATTTTCTAAATGAAAGCGCTGTCGTAAGTCGTCTAAATCAATTAAATTACCGTTATGAGCCAGCGCCAAGCTCCCAAGCCGAGATCGTGAAATCACAGGCTGAGCATTTTCAAGCGACGAATCCCCCGCCGTAGAATAACGGGTATGCCCAATCACAACCTGTCCTTCAAGCTTTTGCAGTAAGTCGTCTTTGAAGACTTGACTCACCAGTCCAATATCTTTATGCAAAGTCATTTGGTCGTTATTAAACACGGCCATCCCGCAACTTTCCTGCCCACGGTGTTGCAAGGCAAACAAGGCGAAATACGCATATTGCCCCAAGGAAATGGTTTGCGAACCAATCATGCCAAAGACGCCACATTTTTCATTCAATTCTGAAGAAAAATCGTTTGAGTCGCTTATGGACGTTTTCATTGCCTACAATTTCCTTATCCTACCACGCTGGAGGTTGTTTACGTTTAGTATAAACCAAACAAATGGAAAGCACACGCGTAGGATTGTAAAAAGAAACGTTTGTAGGTAAAACGGTATTAGGTGAATCCGTTGTCTCTGGCCCCATATTGATGCCCTGAATCCACAGTGGCACCCCCTGCATTCGTATTGGTCACCACGACATCAGCAGGATTAATCAATTGACTGGTGTCCCCAACATATTCGGTAGCAGGCGCTGCATCTGCCCTAAGTCCCACGGCGGCCGCATACAACCCACGCTGGGCGAGCAAGGGAGCTACTTCGCAAGCTTTAAGATTTCGTCCATTCACCAGTAGGTCTTGGTCTTTCACAGGATTAAAATCTAAAGTGACGGTATCCGCCTCATCATTGGCGTCCCACTGAACAAGGATTTGGTCTGTATTGGGATCAATCGTCACCCTGCTTCCGTTAAGAAAAGTGACCGTCGTATCCGTCGTATCCGTTCCAGTAACAATATTTTGCACTTGCCTTACATTGGCGACAAAGTATCTAAAAAATACAGTCGTGCCATAATCGGGACTAGCACAATATCTTTTAAGTACGCTTTCTACCAATAAAAAACTTTCTCGAAAAGTAGCGAGTCGTTCTCTTTCTTGCACATTGGTGATGAAACTGGGTATCGTTAAAGCAGCAATGATCCCTAAAATAGTCAAAGACACGACGAATTCACTCAACGTAAAACCGATTCGTTGTGTTTTAAAGACTCGCATGATAAACATCCTTTTCACACAAAGGGTAATTGTTTCATCTATCGTCAAGGCGATCTAAAAACTAAAGAAACTGTTACCATTCTTAACAGAACAGCTTGACTTGCCTTTACTTAAATATAGTGAGGATACAGAGAAATACTATATGTAACCAAATGTTACAGTATCGCACAATGTTGACACCTTAAACCTTTATTAAAGTAGCTATGTTCATTTTTGAGCGAACGGAAGCATCGTCTTCTTTTCGCTCTTCTTTTTTATCTTTAGAGCTTGCGGAAAAAGTTGTGTTTTTGTTTCCACCCTATCTTTAAGAGATGTCTTTTAGGGTATTAAAACGAACGCATTTTTTTGACGATGACCAGATAAAGACCGTAGCCTCCCCACAAGGCAAACGGCAACGCCAAGCACAACATCATGGCTTGCACGCCCATGAAATGAGCACTCAAACCTGCAATTAACGCAGGCAAGGTGGAACTGGTCGACAGCAACGTAAACTGCACCCCCAAGACTTTTCCCCGAATCGCTTCAGGAATACAGTCATGCAAAAACGCTTGTAAAGGAATGGCCACCAGCGCAGCCCCCACACCCATGACAATACTCGCGAAGTACGTCCACGCCATACGATCCGTCAAGGCCAGTGGCGCCAAGCCATTGGGCATCGTCAAGGTGGCAAAAGACGAGGCTAAATCCGTAAAGCATTGAGGCACAAAGGCCATCCCCACTAAACCGAACGTGAGTAGGAGCATCCCACTATAAACGGTGAGAGGGGCAGGCACGCGTTTTAAGGCGGTACTCACCAGCATCGCACCGAATGCCATACCAATGCCTGAACTTGCCACAATATACGCAAACTTCCGTGACGCCACAGAAGCGTCCACATACAAAAAGTTTTTCGAAAACGTGATGGACAAAATACACATGGCGACAACGGCTGAAAACAATAAAGCCAATTTTGCCATGGCATGCCATACCGCAGAATGTTCACGAATATAGGCAAAGCCTTCTTTCAGTTCAGATTTAAAGCGATCCACGCTTTCTCGCATCGTGCGAGGCTTAGTCGGATCGACACGTTCAGGCAAGGCGACGTTTGTGTCGATGCGAAGTCCAAACAAGCAAAGTCCCGCCCCCATAAACAGCAGGCTCAAGGCCCAATGCACCTGTTCAAGGCCGAACCATTCAATGAGGGGGTCTCCAAGGGCAAAGCCCACAATCACACTCGCCATCATAGTGGTGGTAAACAAAGAATTGGCCGAAAGTAATTGTGATTTAGGCACAATGGTGGGAATCGTCGCCGATTCAGCCGGGACGAAAAACTGCGTGATTGAAGACAATAAGAACGCCAACACATACAAATACACCAAGCCTGCTTTGGCCATTTGAGGCAAGGCAAACACCAAAAGCCCTCGCATGACGTTGATGACCACAAGCGTCAGGCGTCTAGGCCAGCGATCCACAAACACGCCTGCCACCGCTGTTAATAAAATCGCTGGAATGGTAAAGGCCACGTACAAATAGCTGGTAAAGCGTTCATCGCCCCCATAAAGATGGGTGATATACGCCACAAACACCACAAAAATAATGCGATCCGCCAGTTGAGACAACACTTGAGACCACCACAAGCTCATAAAGGCTGTATTCTTCAAAATAGAACCTTCTTGGCTCAGAGAGCGTTCTTCAACAGGGGGGCGGGGGGCTTCAAGTAAAGGCATACCAACGTTTCTTTCTTGCTTCAAGAATTCCTTTGACCAATTTTCTAATGAACGAAGTGTTCACGCAAGGCAAGCGCCAAACGATCGGCAGAGGCGTCCCATGAAAACTGTTGCACCTGCTTTAAGCCTTTTTGAATCAATTCCATTCGCAACGGGGCATTTTCTTCTAATTGTAAAATGGCCTGCTGAACTTGTTCCAAATCGTCAGGGTCCACATAGAGTACGGCTTGGCCACAGACTTCAGGAATCGCTGTTAATGCTGTAGTAATCACGGGACACCCTTGGGTCATGGCTTCAAGGGGGGGGAGACCAAAGCCTTCTGAACGAGACAGGTACAACAGCCCTCGACTTTCGTGCATCAGCGTGGCGAGCGCCTCATCACTGACGTACCCCAGTTCTTTGACAATGCCTAAATCTATGGCCTGTTTAACGAGTGCTTCAAAGTCTTTGCTAAAGTACTTGATTCTACCAGTGAGCCACAGTTGACTGCTTAAGGCGTTGCGCTCATGCAAGGCCACCATCGCTTCAATGGCCGTGTCGATTCCTTTTCGGGCTTCGTAACGCCCTGTGTATAAAAAATACGGCTGTGTTTCTGAAAGGGCTAAAGGCACGCGACCGTGTGTTTTGGGCAAGGTGGACGCATTGGGCACCACAACAATATCATTACGCGGGGTAAAATGTCGTAAAATTTGGGCCTTTGCATATTCAGACACCGTCATGACAAAGGCACAGGCGTCTATGTCTGCTTGAGTACTTTTTAAGTAGCGTTCACGCCGCCCCCCTTCCAAGTAGCCGTCCACTTCCAAGGGTAACACATCATGCAAGGTCATAAAGGCCTTATGCGAGGAAAGCCCCTTTGAAACACCGAACGGGATGCGTCCGTTATTGGGGAAATGCAGGGCGTCAACGTGGGGCATCCATGAAAGGGGGGGTAACACCAGCGAACGCCATGGGCCACGAATAGGAAAATCCCCTAAAGGTAAATCGTGCATGCCTTCAGGCAAGGGGTTTTGTAGTGTTTGATTTCGCCGAATCGCAACGACGTTGAACTCATCGTCGTATTTTCGGCAAAACGCTTCATACAAGGCCCAAGTGGCTTTGGCAATGCCGCCAAAGGGGCGAATAAAGCATTCTGCATCGAGATAAAGGTTAAGACGACTCGGCATAGGCATTTCTTTCTAACTCCATCATGTCATTTTAATATAGCACAAAAACACAGGGTTTTCGTGTATAATAGAAGCTATCCCTCCCTTAAAATCAAAGAGAATCCTCTATGTCGTCTTCTAAAACCCCTCAACTCAAATTTTTCGTCTTGCTTATTTTAATGGCGGGCGCAGGCTTTTACGCGGCCAAACACCCTCCAAGCCTAGGACTTGACTTAAAAGGAGGAACACGCCTCACCCTTCAAGCCCTTGCCAATGAACAGGTCAAGCGCCTCACGCCCCAAGTGATGGACAGCCTGCAGTTGGTGATTGAACAGCGGGTCAACAAGTTTGGCGTTTCTGAAGCGATTGTGCAGAAATCGGGGGATTCTCGCTTGTTGGTGGAAATACCGGGGATTAAAGATCCTGAAGAAGCGAAAAAGCAACTCGGCAAAGTCGGTTTGCTGGAGTTTAAGCGCAAGAAAAACGGCGTTTGGGCCAGTACCGATGTGACAGGGCGTGATTTAAAGCAAGCCCGTTTAGATCAAGACCCCCTAGGGGGTTGGATGATTGGCTTTGAACTCACGGATGCTGGAGCGAAAAAGTTTGCGACACTCACCGCTGATATGGCCACGCAAAAAGAACCCCTTGCCGTTTTTTTTGACGGAACGTTGGTCTCGTCTCCTGCCGTGCAGGACGCCATTTTAAGTGGGTCGGGTCAAATTACAGGAAATTTCACCAAAGACGAAGCCAAAACCATTGTCGACACGCTCAACGCAGGCGCCTTACCGGTGAATGTGGAAGTCGTCGAAGAAAGCACGGTAGGAGCCTTGTTGGGTGAAAACTCCTTGTCTCAAAGTTTGAATGCGGGTATCGCTGGTTTGCTTGCCGTACTCGTTTTTATGATTGGCTATTACCGTAAGCTAGGACTCGTCGCCAACTTGGGATTGGTGATTTACACCTTATTCAGTTACGTGGCGTTGATGCTCGTCGGCGTCACCTTTACGCTGGCTGGGATTGCGGGCTTTATTTTGTCGATCGGCATGGCGGTGGATGCGAACATCCTGATTTTTGAACGCACCAAAGAAGAACTGGCGCAAGGCAAGGCGTTTAAAAAGGCGTTGTCTTTAGGGTTTGATCGAGCGTTGCCGTCTATTTTAGACTCTAATTTTACCACGCTCATTACCTGTGCCGTGCTGTGGAGCTTGGGGACAGGATCCGTCAAAGGCTTTGCGGTGACGTTGGCCTTAGGCGTTGCCATGAGCATGTTTACGGCCTTAACCGTGACTCGCACGATTTTAGAATTGGCGTTAGGGGCTGAAACCCGTTCACGCATGACATTTTCAAAAGGATAATTACGCATGACGCTCATCACCAATACAGAAGTTACCGCAACCGCTCAAGAAACTACTGTGGAACCTAAGCTCAAATACTGGGTGGATATTGTCAAATATCGTGCCGTTTATTTATGGATTGCGGTGGCGATGATGGTACCAGGTTTGATCTTTATGGGGCTGAACATTGCCCAAAGCCCCACCCATGCCCCGCTGAAACTAGGCATTGATTTTGTGGGAGGCACCCTAAGCGAAATTCACACCCCCAAAACCGTTCACCAAGAAGACTTGCCCCTTTTGGCACACGCCCTAGACGCCTATGAAATTGAAGATGCCGTCGTGCAAATCAATACCCCCATTAAAGTGAATCAGCAAGTGTCTGGCACCGTGCTTTCTATTCGCACCCCCATGTTAAATGCCGCGCAAATTAAAACGCTGGATGCCACCCTAAAAAATAACCTTGGGAACGTTCAACTGTTACAGCGCAATACCGTTGGCCCTACTTTGGCCAGTGAATTGCTGAGCAATGCGTTGTTGGCGCTGGGATTGGCGTATTTACTGATTACCGGTTACCTCACCTATCGCTTTCAGTTGGATTATGCCATTTGTGCCTTGGTGGCCTTAGTGCATGACACCGTAATTGTGTTGGGCATTTTTGCAGGGCTGGGATATTTGGCCAATGTGGCGGTGGATAGCCTCTTTATTACAGGGATTTTAACGGTGATTGGCTTTAGTGTGCATGACACCATTGTGGTGTTTGACCGATTGCGGGAAAATAATCGTCTAATGTTTTCACAAAAAAAACCCTTTTCTGAAGTGGTGAATGTCTCGATCAATCAAACCTTGGCGCGTTCAATTAACACGTCGCTCACTGCTTTACTGCCTTTAGCCACCCTGTATTTCTTTGGGGGGCAAAGCACTCAAAACTTGGTGCTTTGCATGGGCTTAGGCATTATCATTGGGGCGTATTCTTCGATTGCGATTGCGTCTTCATTGCTCTGTTGGTGGCGCGAAAAGACTGAAAAGCGGAACGTCAACGCTTAAGCGAAGCCAAGGGGATTGGGTGCGGGGGCTCTTTTACAGGAAACGAACGCCCATGTAACAGAAGGTTACAATAGGGCAAGATCGACCCCTGTGGTTGTTTTATTAAAGTAGTCATCCCTTAAATCCAACCTTGGAGCATCCCCCCCCATGATTAGTACTACATCCCTTCTTGGCTGGACGGGCCGGCCTGACCGTGCCAAAAACCCATCGACGAATACGGCGACGACAAAACCCGCTGATTCCGAAACCTCTAGTTATGCCGAACTCGCTGCTAAGTATGAAAAACAAAGCGAAGAATTAGCAACTCTAAAAGCAGGTTCCGTTGCGGGCCTGCCTTCTGGGGCGGCTACTACAGCGGGTGACTTGGATCCAACTCGACTCGCATCCTTGCTTGCGGGAGGTCGTAGTGGCGTTGGTGGGTCCTCTCCTTTCACACCAGCAGGACTAGACCCCCGATTTTCGTCACAGCAAGGCGTAGGACTAGGCACCCCAGTTTCGTCACAACAAAGCGGGGCAGTAGGTTCATCAATACCGACAGGACCTGAACTCTCCCCTAGTGGCTTGTTGGCGTAAGTCTTTCGTTACATCAAGAAAAACATTGACGTGGACGTTAGGGTTTTGTTAGACTAGGAGTGTCTGAAAAACGTGGGTCTCAAACCTGTGTTCAATGTCCGTGTGGTAACTCTGAATGTCTGCCCTATCTTCACAACAACGGTCTGTTCAATCCCCCAAGTCGCTGATGACGATTGGTACGCTTGCCAAGGCGTGTGGGGTTACGGTGCGTGCTTTACGCTATTACGAAGAATTACAGTTAATTTGTGCCACCCAACGCAGTGAAGGAGGCTACCGCCTCTATGAAGCGTCTTCCGCCAAGCGCATTAGGGCTATCGTCACGTTGCAGGACTTAAATTACTCGCTCGACGATATTTTGGAGATGCTCGGCGTGGCAGAGCAAAACAATACCTTGCCCTTAAAGGCTCAACGCATTGAGCGAAGTCGTCAGCTTTTAGAGCGTCAGCACCAGTGCTTGAGCGAAAAGCTCACAAGCCTTACGGCGTTACAAGCCGATTTGGCCAAACGGCTCGCTATACTAGAAACCCAGTGCACCCCATGCGATACCCATAACCCCGATGCGGGGGCGTGTCAAAGCTGTGAACATCAAGACACCCACTGGCATTAACATCATTCACGAATAAAAAGGATTCCCCATGACCAGCACCCTAGACGTCATTAACGAAGAGTATAAATACGGCTTTACCACCAATATGCCAATGGAAACTTTTGCCAAAGGCCTCAATGAAGACGTCATCCGTGCCATTTCAGCCAAAAAAAATGAACCCGATTGGATGCTTCAATTCCGCCTAGAGGCTTACAAGCAATGGTTAAAAATGGAAGAGCCCACTTGGGCGGATGTCGATTACGATCCCATTGATTACCAAGCCATCACCTATTATTCCGCACCGAAGAACTTGCCGAAAAAGCAAAGTTTGGATGAGGTGGATCCTGAATTGTTGGCGACCTTTGAAAAGCTGGGCATTCCTTTGAATGAGCAAAAAAAACTCGCCAATGTTGCCGTGGATGCCGTCTTTGACAGTGTGTCTATTGCCACGACGTTTAAGAAAGATCTCGCCAAGCACGGCGTGATTTTCTGTTCCATTTCTGAAGCGTTAGAAGAACATGCGGATCTCGTCAAGCAGTATCTTGGGTCTGTCGTGCCAGTCACCGACAATTACTTTGCCGCTTTGAACGCTGCCGTGTTTACGGATGGTTCCTTTGTCTACATTCCTGAAGGCGTCACTTGCCCCATGGATCTATCGACTTATTTTCGCATCAACACGGAAGAGTCGGGGCAATTTGAACGCACCTTGATTATTGCGGACAAAAACGCCAAAGTCAGCTACTTAGAAGGCTGTACGGCTCCTGCGTTTAGCACCAAGCAGTTGCACGCCGCAGTCGTTGAGCTGGTGGCCCTAGATGATGCGGAAATCAAGTATTCCACCGTGCAGAACTGGTTTGCAGGCGATCCCAAGACAGGGGCAGGCGGGATTTACAATTTCGTAACCAAGCGCGCCCATTGTAAAGGCGACCGTAGCCGTGTGTTTTGGACGCAAGTGGAAACAGGTTCCGCCATTACATGGAAGTACCCCAGTTGCGTGCTAAAAGGGGATGATTCGGTGGGCGAATTTTATAGCGTGGCACTTACCAACCACTTTCAACAAGCCGACACGGGCACCAAGATGATTCACATCGGCAAGAATACGAAAAGCCGTATTGTTTCTAAAGGCATTAGTGCAGGCGTTTCGAAGAATGGCTACCGGGGTTCTGTGGTGATTAAGCCCAAAGCCGAAAACGCACGTAATTTCACGCAGTGCGACAGCATGTTGATCGGCTCGACCTGTTCAGCGAATACCTACCCCTATATCCAAGTGGAAAATCCCACCGTGCAGTTGGAACATGAAGCGTCGACCTCTCGCATTAGTGAAGACCAGTTGTTTTACTTTCAAAGCCGAGGCATCCCCATGGAAGAGGCGGTCACCGCCATTGTCAACGGCTTTTGCCAAGATGTCTTTAATGAATTGCCCGCCGAATTTGCCGCCGAAGCCACGAAATTACTGTCCCTTAAGCTGGAAAATAGTGTCGGCTAAAAAATCTCTTCGTATTATTTTTATAAAAGGAAAACCCCATGTCCACCCCCATTCTTCAAATCACCGATCTACACGCCAAAGTCGTCGACGGCCCCACGATCCTCAACGGCATTAGCCTCACCATTAACGCGGGCGAAACCCACGCCATTATGGGACCCAACGGCTCGGGCAAAAGCACCTTGAGCAAGATCCTCTCAGGGCATCCCAATTTTGAAGTCATTTCAGGCGAAGTCTTGTTCTTAGGGCAGAACCTGCTTGAACTTGAAGCCGACGAACGCGCCAGAGCAGGCGTCTTTTTAGCCTTTCAATACCCTGTAGAAATACCGGGGGTCAACAACGCTGACTTCCTGCGTTTGGCGTACAACGCCAAAGAAAAAGCCCAAGGGCGTGAAGAACTCGATGCCGTCGCCTTTAAAGACGTGCTGAAAGCCAAGTTACCCATTGTGGAAATGGCGGAAGAATACCTCGATCGTGCGGTGAATGAAGGCTTTAGCGGAGGCGAAAAGAAACGCAATGAGATCCTGCAAATGGCCGTCCTAGAGCCTCGTTTAGCGGTGTTGGATGAAACCGATTCGGGTTTGGATATTGATGCCTTGCGTATCGTGGCTGGTGGCGTCAATCAGTTGATGAATCCGCAAAACGCCATGATCGTCGTCACGCACTATCAACGCTTGTTGGACTACATCGTACCAGATGTCGTGCATGTCTTGGCTCATGGACGCCTCCTCAAGACAGGCGACAAATCCCTTGCCCTTGAACTGGAAAAGCGTGGTTATGACTGGTTGTTAGAAGAAGCCGGCTTGGCTGTTTAGAAAAGGAGGCATTAGAATGTCCGCCATGTGTACGTTAAACCCCCCTAATCTTGAGCTAAGCCCCTTTGAAACAGGCATTCAAGACGCCTTTCAAGACTTAGCGACCGATAGCCTCATGTCCTTGCGTCATGCCGCCAAAGCACGCTTTGAAGCCCTTGGCTTACCCAAGCCACGTCGTCAAGAAGCGTGGAAATATGTGGATGTGCAAGGTTTAAGCCGTCGAAGCTTTAGCCTGCCTCGCCCCAAAGACGTCGACGAAGCCTTTGTGGAATGGATCTACCCCAAAGCGTGTCGACTTTCCATGTTTAACGGCAAACTATATAATCACGACACTTGCGGGATGGTGCAACCCTTGGCAGATGCCGTTATTGCCAACCCTGAACGCTTGGCTCGCTTAACGCACGACGTGCATGATGCCGATGACGCCTTAAGCTTGCTGAATGTCGCCTTAGCGCCTGAACCGTATAGCCTTCATGTGCCTAAGGATCAAGCCATGAATCAACCGCTTGAAGTGGTGATTCATCACAATAAGGCATCCAATAGCTTTCCAGCGTTTTATATTGAGCTCGATGAAAACGCCGAAGCAACTGTCCTCATCCGTATTAAAGGCGACAAGCACAGCGTGGGAAGCACCTATTTGCAAGGCTTAATCCACGTGACTCAAGCCAAAGGGAGCCGTCTTCATTTGACGGTGTTGAGTAATATCGCTTATGCAGGCTACAATTTCTTCAATACCCAAGCCACTTTGGCGGAAGACGCTCAACTCAAGCTGTTTAGCACCGCCTTAGATGCCGAGCATTTCCGCCACCGCATGGATGTCACCCTCGCTGGCGAACGGGCCGATGCCACGCTCAATGGTTTGTCGATTCTTTCAGGCCAGAACAAAACGCATATGCACGTTCGTTTGACCCATGCCGTGCCAAATTGCACGTCTAGTCAACAGTTTAAAGCTGCCGTTGGGGGTTCGGCCTTCCATGAGTTTGACGGCACGATTTTCGTCTTGAAAGACGCCCAACAAACCGATGCGAAACAATTGTCTCGTAACTTGTTGTTGTCCGCCAAGGCGAAAGCCTTTGCTCGTCCGTGGTTGCAGATTGATGCGGATGATGTGAAATGTTCGCATGGGGCAACAGTGGGGCAACTCGATGATGCCCAGCTCTTTTACTTGCAAAGCCGAGGCATCCCCAAAGAGCGTGCCAAAGCCCTTCTCACCCAAGGTTTTTGCGACAGCATGTTAAGCGACACGCATTTAGATGCTCATGTCAAACGTTACTTTATGAAGCGTGTGCATTGTGCCTTAGTGGCCGCAACCATTTAAAGGAAGTATTGATGATGACGGCTTGCTTAAACCCTCCCCCACTAATTGCGGTTAAATCGTTTCACGGCGAAAGCCTCACCCCTGACGAAGTCCTCGCTTTGCGAAGTGACTTCCCTATTTTGAAGACGCGCGTCAACAGCAAACCCTTGGTATATCTCGACAACGGCGCTACCACGCAGAAGCCTCAAGCCATGATTGATCGCATCAGTCGTTTTTACGCCGAAGAAAACGGCACCGTGCGTCGAGGCGTCTATCACTTGGCGGCTCAAGCCACCAGCGCATTTGAAGCCGTGCGTGAACAAGTGGCCAATTTCCTCAATGCCCCCAATGTAGAAGGCGTCGTGTTTGTGCGCGGTTGCACCGAAGGCATCAATTTAGTGGCCTTTTCTTATGGACGTGAACACCTCAAGGCGGGCGATGAAATACTCATTAGCGAAATGGAGCATCACGCCAATTTAGTGCCTTGGCAGGAACTTTCTAAAGACCTTGGCACGGTGCTTAAAATTATTCCCATGAACGATGAAGGCGTGCTGGATTTAGATGCCTATGCGTCTTTGCTGTCTGAAAAAACCAAGTTCGTGAGCCTCATTCATGTGTCTAACGCCTTAGGCACGGTGAATCCTGTCAAAGAAATGATCCGCCAAGCCCACGCCGTGGGAGCCAAAGTGCTGATTGATGGCGCTCAATCCACCCCTCACATGAGCGTGGATGTGCAAGAGTTGGATTGCGATTTTTTCGTTTTTAGTGGGCATAAGGTCTATGCCCCCACAGGCGTGGGCGTCTTATGGGCCAAGCCTGAACTTCTAAATACCATGCGTCCGTATCAAAGCGGGGGCGATATGATTGATGTGGTGACCCACGAAAAAACCACGTTTTTGGACGGGCATCGGCGCTTTGAAGCAGGCACCCCTGCGATCGCTCAAGTGATTGGGCTAGGCACATCCTTGTCTTATGTGCAAGCGATCGGACTAAACCGTATTGGGCGTTATGAGCAGGCGCTTTTGGCGTATGCGACCAAAGCCCTCGAAGGCATCGAAGGTTTACGGATTTACGGCAAAGCCCCTCACAAGGCGGCGGTGATTTCCTTTTTGGTGGGGGATGTGCATCCGCTAGATTTGGGGACGCTCTTGGATTTGGAAGGCGTTGCGATTCGCACGGGGCATCATTGTGTGCAACCGTTGTTGAAGCATTTTAACGTGACGGCGACGGCTCGGGCGAGTTTTAGTTTTTACAACACGTTTGCCGATGTGGATGTTTTGGTTTCGGCGTTACGCAAGGCGATCCGCTTATGTGGGTAAAAGGAACTTATCATGTTTATTGGTTCAGAAGATGAAGTTAAGTTTTACGGAGATAGTCTTGAACGACTTTATAATGCACAAAAAATGTATGTAGAATGGTTCTTCAAGGTATCTACAGGTTATTTTGCCTTATTGTATGGGACACTTTTCATCTCCGATAAATTGATCACAACTTTTCCTGACGGTCGAAATCTTATTTTGCTACTCTTAGGTATGGTCTCTTTAGTTTTTTCTTGTACAGGCATTTTGACTTTGCCTAATTTAGATTTTTTAGATAAGCGTATTGCCTATACCCATAGTTTCTATGATAAGTCTAATCAAGAACGTATGTTTAAACATCTTGATCCACAACTTTCCGAGGAAACAAGAATAAATTATAAAGTCAATATGCAAGATTATCTAAACAAATATATGGGGCTGTATTTAACACATAAGCATATTTTGTATCTAATTTGTGGAATGGCTCTTATCTCTATAGCTATGGTTATCTTTATACTTGTTCAAGTATTCCATACCTTTAATGGGTGGATATTCACACTCTGCCTGCTTATGGTCATAGCTGCTTTAATCTTCTCAATTATAAAAGGGTAGGGTCTGGTAAACTTTAGAGAGGATTTTTCCTCAATTCCTTTAACAGAATAGCATAGATATTTTGAGATCTCAAATTAAATCGCCATTCACATTCTTTCAAATGCAAATAGAAC